>WFYG01000030.1 GCA_015490195.1 Thermovibrio sp. | reverse complement strand
GACTTAGGATATGCAATATTTCTAACAAACGACCCCCTTTATTGGAAAGCTCCTAACGAAAAAAAGAAAACTAACGATTCAGACTTCCGAATTCATAATGGAAGAAGAATAAAAGCCGGTTCTGTATTAGATTGGTCTCCAAATACCGGTAAGGGAACAAAAAAAGGTAGAGAAACTCCCATTAAATTATTTCAAAATTACTCGTTCTCTTGGAGAAAATACTCAAAGTTTATTACTAAACAGAATTCAAAGAAAATAAAATCAGCTAATAAGTTTTATTATTTACTAATTAAAGTTTAAAGTAGCATTTCAATAGTATCTCTTACTGACTCAATTTTAATTTCTCTTCTCTCTCCGGTTTTTCTCTCTTTCAGTTCAACAAGGCCATCTTTAACGCCTTTGCCGACGATTATCTGGTATGGAATTCCTATGAGGTCTGCATCTTTGAACTTAAAGCCGGGGCGGGCGTTTCTGTCGTCTATTAGAACGTCAAAGCCGGCCCTTTGGAGCTCCCCGTAAATCCTCTCGGCAACCTCTCTGATTTCATTGTTCTTAACGTTTACAGGGATAACGATAACCTCAAAGGGAGCTATCTCAACAGGCCAGATTATTCCGTTTTCGTCGTGGTTCTGCTCAACTGCAGCGGCCATAACCCTGGTTACGCCTATCCCGTAACAACCCATAATCATAGGTTTTTCCTGGCCGTTCTCATCAACAAAAAGAGCTCCCATCGCCTCGCTGTATTTCGTTCCAAGCTTAAAGATGTGACCAACCTCAATGCCTCTTTTTTCAATGAGGGGAGCTCCACACCTCGGGCACGGGTCTCCATCCCTTACCTCGGCAACGTCTATAAACTCCTTTACTTCAAAGTCCCTTCCCCAGTTGACGTTCTTCAGGTGGTAGTCCTTTTCTCCCGCTCCGGCTACGAAATTACCCATTGGGATAACAGAGTAATCCGCGTAAACAGGAATTTCCAGTCCTATTGGAGAGAGGAAACCTTTAGGCTGGCCGGTGAACCTCTCTATCTCCTCGTCTGTCGCAAGGCGAACCTCTTTACCTCTGAAAAACTGCTTCAGCTTTGTCTCCTCAACCTCCCTGTCTCCCCTTACGGCAACTGCAACGGGCTGGCCGTCAACTATGTAGACGAGGAGTTTTAAAATGTTCTCCGGGGGAACTCTTAAAAATTCCGAAACTTCCTCAATCCTCTTAACGTTTGGGGTGTGAACCTTCTCAACAGGCTTAAAGAATTCCTCTCTATTTTTAGGAACTTCAGGTTTTAACTGCTCGGCCTTCTCTGTGCTTGCAGCGTATCCGCACTTCTCGCAGTAGACCAGCTTTCCCTCTCCCGTGTCTGCAATAACCATAAACTCGTGGGAGAACTTTCCGCCAATTTCTCCAGTGTCTGCCTCAACGGCCTTAAACTCAAGCCCCATTCTCCTGAAAATCCGGGAGTAGGTCTCATACATGTTCCAGTATTCCCTTTCTGCATCCTCGTCTGTTGCGTGGAAGGAGTAGGCGTCTTTCATTATGAACTCTCTCGCCCTCATAAGGCCGAACCTTGGCCTTATCTCATCTCTGAATTTCCTCCCTATCTGGTAGAGGTTCAGCGGAAGGTCTTTGTAGGAACGAACCTCTTTCCTTACAAGGTCTGTTATAACCTCTTCAGCCGTTGGAGCTAAGGAGTAGTCCCTCTCGTGGCGGTCTTTGAACTTGATCATCTCTTTCCCGTAAACGTCCCACCTTCCGCTCTCAAGCCAGAGCTCCGCCGGGTGCATAATGGGGAGGATCACTTCTTGAGCTCCGGCCCTGTCCATCTCTTCTCTGATAATCCTCTCAATTTTCCTTATAACAAGGGCTCCCAGCGGTAAGATATCGTAAAGGCCGGAGGCCACCTTCCTTATAAATCCTGCCCTTATTAAAAGTTTGTGGCTTGGAATTTCCGCATCTGCAGGGCTCTCTTTCTTTGTTGGTATAAATGCCCTTGAAAACCTCATGGCTCCTCCAAAATTTTGACTCTGCGGAAAATTAAGTTAACCGGTGAGTCATGAGAATTCTACACGTTGACACAGAAAAGGGATGGAGGGGAGGAGAACAGCAGCTCCTCTACCTGGTTAAGGGCTTGAAAGAGAAAGGTTTTAATCAGGCAGTTGCCTGCAGGGTTGGTGATGAGCTTGAGAAAAGGTGCAGGGAACTGGGTATCAGGGTTATTCCACTAAAGGGAAACCAGTCTTCAGACTGTTTTAGGATTGCCGCTGTAGGAAAGGAGTTTGACGCAATCCACGCCCACGCTGCAAAGGCACACACAATATCTGCTCTCTCAAAGAGGTTCCACAAAAAGCCGGTAGTTTACACAAGGCGCGTCTACTATCCGCCTAAAAAGAACTTTCCAACAAGGCTTAAGTACAGGCTAACAGACAGGATTGTAGCCATTTCTGAACCGGTTAAGAAAGTGCTTGAGAGGGAGCTCCCCTTCCTGAAAGGAAAAGTTACCGTAATTCCCTCTTCAGTTGAAGTTAAAGAGCTAAACGAAAAGCTAAACCACAAAAAGGTTGAAGAGATAAAGAGAGAAATCGGAGGAAAACCCCTGATAGGAACGCTGGCTGCGCTGACAGAAGAGAAGGGAATCCCCGAACTAATAGACGCTGCAGAGATAGTCTTTAAAGAGCTCCCCTCTGCAAAGTTCGTAGTTTTCGGGGAGGGAAAGTTAAGGAAACAGTTAGAGAAGCTGATTGAAAAAAAGGGATTAAAAGGGAAGTTCATTCTCTATGGGTTTGTTAAAGACGTTCCAAACTACACAAAGGCTTTAGACCTATTCGTTCTACCATCAAGGAACGAGGGATTGGGGAGCTCCCTTCTAATAGCAATGGCCTTAAAAATTCCGGTAGTCGCAACTGCCGTTGGTGGAACTGTGGAGGCCGTAAAGAACGGAGAAACGGGAATTTTAGTCCCCCCAGAAAAACCAAAAGCCCTGTCTGAGGAAATCTTAAAGCTCATAAAAGACAGAGAGCTGAAAGAGAGGTTAACTGAAAACGCATTCTCCCTTATCCTTAAGAAGTTTTCAGTCTCTGCGATGGTAGACTCTTACGTAGAGCTCTACCGGGAGGTAAAGGGTGGCTGAAGCTTTCAAGGCATTTTTGGGGGAGATAAAGAAGAGGGTAAAGCCGGGAGTCTACAAGAACCTCTTTAAAGACCTGAAGCTGATAGAAATTACCGGCGAAAACCTGAAGCTCAAAACCAGAGATAAAGTTGTTAAGAGCCTTCTTGAAAAGCAGTACCTGAAACTTCTTGAAGAGGCGGCAGAGAAGACCTTTAAGAAAAAGCTGAAGGTGGAGCTTCTCTCCCCCGAAGAGGCAGAAACTCCCAAACAGCCAGACCTTTTCCAGCTGTTAGAGAAGAAAAAGAGAGAACTTCCTCAAGGAACCCCTAAAATAAACTCAAACCTCAACCCCAAATACACCTTTGAGAACTTCGTTGTAGGCTCAAGCAACCAGTTTGCCCATGCTGCCGCCCTTGCCGTTGCAGAAAACCCCGGAAAGGCCTACAACCCTTTATTTATCTACGGTGGCGTAGGACTTGGAAAGACCCACCTGATGCAGGCAATAGGAAACTACATTCTGAAGAAAGACCCAAACAGAAAAGTTGTCTACACAACAACGGAAACATTCATGAACCAGCTGATAGAGGCGTTAAAATCCGACAACATCCACAAGTTCAGAGAGCAGTATAGAAGCGTTGACGTTCTCCTCATAGACGACATCCAGTTCATAGGTGGTAAGGAGAGAACACAGATTGAGTTCTTCCACACATTCAACGCCCTCTACGATGCAGGAAAGCAGGTTGTTCTAACAAGCGATAGACCCCCAAAGGACATACCAACCCTTACAGAGAGGCTCAGAAGCCGTTTTGAGTGGGGGCTCATAGCAGACATCCAGCCGCCGGACTTTGAAACGAGGGTAGCCATTTTAAAGAGAAAGGCAGAAGAGGAGGGAATAGAGGTAAGCGACAAGGTCATAAAGCTCCTTGCAACGATGATAAAGTCAAACATAAGACAGCTTGAAGGAGCTCTCGTAAAACTGAAGGCAAAGGCAACATTAGAGGGCAGGCCTATAAACGAAAAGCTGGTGAAAGAGCTTTTTCTTCCTGAAGACGACAAGGAGAAAAAAGAGAGAAAAATTAAAGAGATTTCGCTGAAAATCATAAAGGAGATGGTTGGAAAGGAGTTTGAAGTAAGCGTGGAGCTCTTAGACAGCCCCAGCCGGAAAAAGCAGGTAGCCCTTGCAAGGCAGGTAGCAATGTTTATGGCCAAAAAAGTGGGAAACTACCCCTACACACAGATAGCAGCCGCATTTAAGAGGGACGACCACACAACGGTCATCCACGCTGTAAGGAAGGTTGAGGAGCTCCTCAAAGAGGACGAGGAGCTGAAGAAGAGGTTAGACAGGTTAGAACTTGAGATAAAAGAAGCGGTAGATAGGTCAACCCGAGTTATCCACACCGGTGTGGATAACTATGTGGATAATTATGTGGATAACTGAAAAGGTGTGGATAACTCAGGAGGAAAATGTGAAGTTATCCACAGGAAAAAGTTATCCACACCAGTTATCCACAGGAAAATCGGCAAGTTATCCACACTATGTGGATAACTTTTTGAGCTTAAGCAAAAGAGAGGCAAGAATTTTTATCTTAAGTGCACAAAAAAAGTGCACTCTTAATTATTATTACTATATATAGTAACTAGTGTATATATATAACAGGGAGGAATTAAGAATGAGAATTAGGGTCAGCAAACTGAAAGCTCGGGATGCGGTTAAACTGGCCTCATCTGCCGCCGATAGGAGGGGAACCATTCCCATCCTCTCTAACATCCTTTTTGAGGCTGAGGATAATACTTTAAGGCTGACCGCCACGAACCTTGAGATAGGAGTTTCCACAGTTATAGACTGTGAAGTTGAAGAGGGAGGGAAAGTAACAGTTAACGCCAACAAAGCTGCAAAGCTCTTTTCTTCCCTTACAGGAGATGAGATAGACATTGAGACTTCCGACTCTAAGCTTACTGTGAAGTCTGCCAACTCAAGGTTTTCACTTGCCACCCTTCCACCTGATGAGTTTCCCGAGATAGAGCTTCCCTCTTCCTACCCAATAACCCTTCCCTCAGAGGAGATAGACAGGGCGATTAAGAAAGTCTCCTACGCAGCCAGCAGGGATGAAGCCAGATACGTTTTAACAGGAGTTCTTCTCCGTTCCCTCGGAGACCGTCTCCACGCAGTTGCCACCGACGGCCACAGATTGGCTCTCTACGAAGTTTTAGTTCCTTCTGAAGGGTTCAGTGCCATTATTCCGAAAAAATCTCTCAGCGAGCTTAAGAAGGTCCTCAGAGAGGGTGAGGAGGTCTCTGTTGCGGAGCAAGGAAACAAGCTCTACTTCAACAGTGGAGATACGGTTATGTGGACATCCCTCATAGAGGGGGAGTATCCCGACTACACTGCGGTTATTCCAGAGGATAATCCCATTACAATGTCTGCCGATAGGGAGGAGCTCCTCTCAGCCCTGAAAGAGGTTTCAATCATCTTTGACAAAGACGAGGTTATGGCTGTTCGCTTTAACCTTGAAGATGGAAGGCTCACCCTTCAGGCGAGGAACGTTGAGGGAGAATCCCCTGAAGAGGCAGAAGTAACAATTCCCGTTGACTATTCAGGGGAGTCCTTCTCCATCAACTTCAACATTATCCACATGATTGAGTCCATCAGCTCCTTTGACGGAGAAACCATTACAATGAAGTTCGGCGAAGAGCTGACGCCTGTTCTTATAGCCAGTGAAGATGAGCCTCAGCTCAAAAACGTTGTGATGCCGATGAAGGTCTGATGGGAAGGGTAAAGACGGTTCCAAACTTCCTCACCCTTTTAAGGATTCTCCTGTTGCCGTTTATCGTTGTTTTCATAGTTAAGGGCCATTTCCTTCTGGCCTTGTTGCTCTTCATTTTTTCAGCCGCTACAGACTTTTTAGACGGCTACATAGCCAGAAAGCAGAGGTCTGTAACAAGCCTTGGAATTCTCTTAGATCCGGTTGCAGATAAGCTCCTTACCTCTTCAACTCTCATCTCACTTGCCTACGTGAAGCTCTGCGACCCCTACTCCGTTATAACCATAGTTGGGCGGGAGGAGGCCGTTACGGGGATGAGGGCTATTGCAGCTTCCCGGGGGCTCGTTATTCCAGCCTCTAAAGGAGGGAAGCTGAAAACTGTTCTTATAATGGTTTCTGTTGTTCTGCTTCTTTCCGGGTTTAGGAGTATTGGGGAGCTCCTTCTGATACTTTCTGCCTTTGTTGCCCTATATACTGGCTTTGACTACTTCGCAAAGTTCCTGAAAGAGCTTAAGGAGCAGTAGTATGAACGTAAACCTGATTCTACTGACAACGGTTCTTCCATTTCTTTTCGGCTCAATTCCCTTCGGTTATGTTGTTGGAAAGCTGAAAGGGGTTGATGTTCGGCAGCACGGAAGTGGAAATATAGGGGCTACAAACGTTTCAAGGGTTCTGGGAAAAAAGTATGGGGCTCTGGTTCTTCTTTTAGATGCGCTGAAGGGAGTTCTCCCCGTTTTAATAGTTAAACTTGCCGGTTTACCAGAAGAGTATCAGGTCCTTTCAGGTCTCTTTGCCGTTTTAGGCCACTGTTTTTCACCCTTTCTCAAGTTTAGAGGCGGAAAAGGAGTTGCTACAGGCCTTGGTGCTTTTATCGTAATCTCTCCAAAAATTACACTTCTTGCCTTTTTTATATTCCTTACAGTTTTCATTCTTACCCGTTACGTTTCCCTCTCATCAATAACTGCAGCCCTTTCATACCCTCTCCTCTACAGGTTCCTTGAGAAACCCTCGGAGCTCTCCTTCATACTGGTTTCCCTAACAGCTCTTGTTATGGTTGGTAAACACCACTCAAACATAAAAAGGCTTTTAAAGGGAGAGGAGAAGAAATACAGGTAGAGGTTAAAAAATGGAGCTTAAGAGCTACCTGAAAGAGAGAAAAGAGCTGATAGACAGGGAGATTCTCAAGTTCCTTCCGCCGGAGCCAGAGTTTGGAAAGAAGCTCTACGAGGCGGTTAGATACTCCTTAACCGTTGGAGGTAAAAGGTTAAGGCCAATCCTCTGTATGGCCGGGTGTGAAATAGTTGGAGGAAAAGTAGAAGATGCCGTTACTCCCGCCTGCGCCATAGAGATGATACACACCTATTCACTCATCCACGACGACCTTCCTGCAATGGACAACGATACCTTAAGGCGTGGCCACCCTACAACCTGGGTAAAGTTTGGAGAGGCAGTTGCAATTCTTGCCGGAGATGCACTTTTAAACAGGGCTTTTGAAGTTCTATCCGAATGGGACTTTGACTGTGAGAGAAAAGTTCAGGTTATCTCTGAAATTTCAAGGGCTTCAGGAATGTTGGGAATGGTTTTGGGCCAGCAGTGCGATTTAGACGCAGAGGGGAGGAATGACGTTACTTTAGAGGAGCTCCTCTTCATCCACAAACACAAAACGGGAAGGCTCATAACGGCTTCCGTTGTTTCTGGTGGAATTACAGGCGGAGGAAGTGAGGAGGAGGTTGAGGCCTTAAAGAGATACGGAGACCATATAGGCCTTGCCTTCCAGATAGTAGATGACGTTTTAGACGTTGTTGGAGATCAGGAAAAGCTCGGAAAGAACGTCGGTTCAGACATTGAAAAGAGAAAAGTTACCTTTGTCACATTCTTTGGTGTAGAGGGAGCAAGGAAGAGGGCTGAAGAAGAGATAGAGAGAGCCGTCGGCTCCCTTAAAATCTTTCCCGAAGATAAGAGAGAGCCTTTAGAGGCCATAGCCCGTTTTATCGTTGAAAGGGAGTATTAAATTAAGTTTATTAAAGAGCTTAGGAAAAGCCGGAGGGAAACTTTTTGATTTTAGATAGAGTAAACACGCCGGAAGACGTTAAGAAGCTCTCTGAGGAGGAGCTTAAACAGCTGGCTGAGGATCTCCGCCGGTTCATCATTTCAGTAGTTGAGAAGACCGGAGGTCACCTCGCCTCATCTTTAGGTGTTGTTGAGCTTACCTTAGCCCTTCTAAAGGTTTTCAGCCCGCCGAAAGATGAGATAGTCTGGGACGTTGGCCACCAGTCCTACCCTTACAAAATCCTAACGGGGAGAAAGGATAGGTTTCACACACTTAGGCAGTTCGGAGGAATCTCAGGTTTTCCGTCAATAAAGGAGAGCCCATACGACGCCTTCGGAACGGGCCACAGCTCAACTTCCATCTCTGCAGCCCTCGGCATAAAGGTTGGAAAAAGGCTAAAGGGAGAAGAAGGCCACGTAATAGCGGTTATCGGAGACGGAGCTCTCACTGCAGGAGAGGCCTACGAGGGGCTCAACAACGCAGGCCAGCTGAAAGAAGACCTTATAGTAATCCTCAACGACAACGAGATGTCTATCTCAAAGAACATTGGAGCCATCTCAAACTACCTGACAAAGCTGACAACGGGAGAGAACCTGAGGAAGGCAAAGGAAAGGTTAGAAGAAGTAACAAAGAGAATATTTGGAGAAAAGGTCTATAAAGGATTAAAAAGAGTTGAAGACCTGATAGTTAAAGGTCTCTTTCCCCCTGGAATGCTCTTTGAGGAACTGGGCTTTAGATACATTGGCCCGATAGACGGCCACGACATTCCAACCCTTATAACAACCTTGCAGAATGTCTCAAAGATGAAAGGGCCAACGCTGGTTCACGTTCTAACCAAAAAGGGGAAAGGCTACAAACCGGCAGAGGAGAGGCCAGATAAGTTCCACGGAGTTTCACCTAAAAAGGCAAAAGCTGAAGAGAAAAAAGTTCCAACCTATACTGAAATCTTCTCAAAAACGTTAATAGAGATAGCTGAAAAAGATGAAAGGGTTATCGGAATAACGGCTGCAATGCCCTCTGGAACCGGCCTTGATAGGTTCAAAGAGAGGTTTCTGGAGAGGTACTTTGACGTTGGAATAGCTGAGCAGCACGCAGTTACATTTGCAGCTGGCCTTGCCAGAAAGGGTTTAAAGCCCGTTGTTGCAATCTACTCAACCTTCCTCCAGAGGGCTTACGACCAGATAATCCACGATGTTGCTCTACAGGAACTCCCCGTAGTATTCGCCATAGACAGGGCAGGCCTTGTTGGAGAGGACGGAGCCACCCACCACGGCCTCTTTGACCTTTCATACCTGAGGGCTGTTCCAAATATGGTAGTTGCAGCTCCAAAAGATGAAGAGGAGCTCCGCCACCTTCTTTATACAGCTATAAAGTCTAATAAACCCTTTGCAGTTCGCTATCCCCGTGGAAAGGGCTACGGAGTTCCGATAAGGGAACCCTTAAAAGAGATACCCATAGGGAGCTGGGAAGTCCTGAAAGAGGGAAGAGATGCTGTAATCCTTGCAACCGGCTGGCCTGTCTATCAGGCGCTGAGAGCTGCTGAAAAGCTTGAAGAAGAAGGGTTTAGTGTTTCAGTCGTTAACGCCAGGTTTGTAAAACCTCTTGACGAGGAGCTCCTCAGAAAACTTTCAAGTCGCTTTGACCTTATATTTACAGTTGAGGAAAACACAGTTAAGGGGGGATTTGGCTCTGCAGTTAACGAGTTTCTGGCCTCTGCTTACGGTGGAACTGTAATAAACGTAGGAATTCCAGACCGATTTATAGAACACGGTTCACAGAACCAGCTCAGAGAGCAGGCAGGTATTACAGAAGAACAGCTCTACAGGAGAATAAAAGACATTCTTGTAAAGAGAAAAGAAAGGGTCAGCTAAAGGGCTCTGGAAAAACCAGAATTCAGGAGCTGTTATGAGAAAATTACTTAAAACTGCTGCCATACTTCTAACGGCTCTCTTTATCTCCTCATCCTCCTATGGAGTGGATTTCTACACGGGAGGAAGGGTAATCTTTGTATCGCCTACAAGGGGAAACGACAGCAATCCTGGTACCTTTCAGGATCCTCTCAAACACATTAAAGTGGCTCTAGAACAGGCAGAGCCTGGAGACACAGTAGTTCTTCTAAAGGGAATCTACAGGGAAAACGTCAGGACGGTTAGGGATGGAGCTCCGGGAAAACCTATAACAGTCGTTGGAATGCCTGGAGCTGTCATCAAAGGAAATAACAGACCTAGAGGAAGGGAAATAGAGATAACAAACAGCTACATAACCCTCTCAAACCTGAAAATAGACGGTCACTTCAAAGACTGTAACCAAGAGAACTGTTACCACGACGAACTCATCTACGTTCACGGAGAGCCAGGGGACTACCTTACGGGAATAAAACTTATAGCACTTCAGGTAGAAAACGCCCTCGGAGAGTGTATCCGCCTCAAGTATACCCTAAACTCAGAGATAGGATACTCCCAAATATCAAACTGCGGGCTTTCAAGTTTTAAATTTGGTAAAGGAACAAACGGAGAAGGTATATACGTAGGAACGGCTCCAGAGCAGTCAAATGGAAAACCGGATAGAACCAGCAACATCTACATCCACAACAACTCAATAAGAACAGAAGGAAGCGAGTGTATAGACGTTAAAGAGGGAGCTACGAACGTAAAAGTTTTAAATAATTTATGTTCTGGAAACTTACAGCCAACAGTTGGGGGAATTTCTGTAAGAGGTAACAGCAACTTGATAGAGAAAAACATCTCATTTGGAAACAGAGGAGCTGGAATTCGCCTTGGAGGAGATACAAAACAGGATGGAATATGCAACACAGTTGTAGAAAATGCCCTTATTGATAACGAAGATTACGCGCTAAAAATAATGCGTGAACCCCAATCCCTTATTTGCGGAAACTATTCCCCTTCAGAGAAGTTAAAGGTAAAACTGGAAAACAGAGAAATAGGGATAAACGCATTTATTCCGTGTAAAAACCAGGATTAAAAATAAAAAAAAGCCTGGCACCGCCCTACTTTCCCACCCGCTCCCGCGGGCAGTATCATCGGCGCTGGCGGGCTTAACTTCCGAGTTCGGAATGGGATCGGGTGTTTCCCCGCCGCTATGGGCACCAGGCTTTGTGTTTGCTATCAATATCCTATT
>WFYG01000029.1 GCA_015490195.1 Thermovibrio sp. | reverse complement strand
TCGGAAAAATTGAACAAAACGAAGGGAGGTGGAAAATGGAGCTCTCTACGGCTGCCATCATGCCTTACGCAGTGATGGCCTTTAAAGCAGTGGTGATAGCCGTTGTAGGTTACATAGCTGCCGTTATCGGTAAGAAGATAACTGTAAAGCTCCTTGGCAGTCTGGAATCTCTGAAGGAGCAGGAGGAGTTTGTAAAGAGTGCGGGAAGCCTCGTCTACTACCTGATTCTCCTCATTACGGTTGTTGCTGTTCTTGAAGCCCTTGGCCTTAAGTATGTTACACAACCTTTCTTAGATCTCCTTAACAAAGTCGCTTCCTACATTCCCAACGTTATCGGAGCAACGGTAATCTTAGTTGTTGGTATTCTCCTTGCGAAGATTGCTAAAGAGTTTACAAATTCTCTGGTTGAGACCTTTCAACTTGAGGAGCTGGGCAAGAAGTACGGAATTGAAGACCTTGGGGGAGCTCTCGGAAACCTCGTCTACATCTTCATCCTCCTCTTTGTGATTATTGCTGCACTCAACGCCCTTCAGATCAACGCCATTACAGCTCCTGCTGTCTCTATGCTTACGGCGATCCTTGATGCCATTCCAAAGATTGTTGCTGCGTTAATCGTCTTTGGAATCATTTTCTACGTTGGAAAGATTGTTGCAGATATCACTGCGAAGATCGTTGACGAGCTGAACATTGATGAGATTGCCAAAGAGATAGGAATCTCCTCGGATAAACTTAAGTTTGCAGACCTCGTTAAGTACACAATTCTTACTTTTGCCGTTCTCTTAGGTCTGTCTCAGGCTTTCCACTACCTTGAGGCTGAAGCTCTCTACCAGCTTACCTACCAGTTTACAGTTATAGCCTTTAAGTTAGTTGTTGCTTCTGTTATCCTCTTTGTCGGTGCTTACCTTGGAAATGTTTTTGAGAAGAGGGTTGAGAACAAAACCCTTGGAAAGACTATTAAAGTAGCCTTTATTACCGCTGCCGTTTTCATTGCACTTCCCTACGTTGGAGTATCGCCTCAGATAATTGAGATTGTCGTTCTCTCCATCTGCTTCGGTGTAGGCCTTGCCTTTGCCCTTGCCTTTGGGCTTGGCGGTAAGGATTTTGCGGCAGAAGTTCTCAAAAAGCTGACAAAGTCTGATAAAGAGTGATGGTGGGGAGGGAGCTCCCCTTCCTCCTTTTCTCATCAATCCTATTTTTCTTCCTGCCTATCCTTTCCTTGACAAACTCTTTCCCCTTTGCTTATATTCAGCCCGTCAAACTACATAAGGAGGAGTAGTATGCCCACAATTAACCAGCTGGTTAGGAAGGGGCGCGAGAAGAAGGTAAAGCGCTCAAAGGCTCCAGCTCTTCAGGGGAACCCTCAGAAGAGGGGAGTCTGTGTAAGGGTATTTACAACCACGCCTAAGAAGCCTAACTCTGCTCTCCGTAAGGTTGCAAGGGTAAGGCTCTCAAACGGCATTGAGGTAACAGCCTACATCCCCGGTATCGGACACAACCTTCAGGAGCACTCCGTTGTTCTCGTAAGGGGCGGAAGGGTTAAGGACCTTCCAGGTGTTCGTTACAAGATTATCAGAGGAGCCCTTGACGCTGCAGGTGTTGAGGGAAGAAGACAGTCCCGTTCCAAGTATGGAACGAAGAGACCTAAGGAGAAAAAATAATTTAGGAGAGGAGTGACATGCCCAGGAAAGGACCTGTTCCACCAAGGGAGATTCTTCCAGACCCCGTTTATGGAGACAAGCTCGTTGCAAAGCTCATCAACAAGGTTATGAAAGACGGTAAGAAAAGTAAGGCCGAGAAGATCGTTTACGGCGCTTTTGACATTATCAAGGAAAAGCTTGGCGAAGACCCGCTTAAAGTTTTCCACAAGGCAGTTGAAAACGTAAAACCGCTCATGGAAGTACGTCCACGCCGTGTTGGTGGTGCAACCTATCAAGTTCCAATGGAAGTAAGGCCTGAAAGACAGATTCACCTGGCCTTAAAGTGGATCGTGGACGCTGCACGTGCTCGTTCTGAGCGCGGAATGGTTAACAGGCTTGCAAACGAGCTTATTGACGCCTACAACGAAAGGGGTGGTGCCTTCAAGAAGAAAGAGGACACCCACAAGATGGCTGAGGCTAACAAGGCCTTTGCCCACTATAGGTGGTAAGTAACTCAATTCAGGAGGAGAAGTTGAGCAAGCAACAGGCTCTCATAAAACAGATTAAGGTTCCCCTTGAAAAGGTTAGAAACATAGGAATTATCGCCCACATTGACGCCGGTAAGACAACAACTACAGAGCGTATCCTCTACTACACCGGCCGTATCCACAAGATAGGTGAGGTTCACGAAGGTGCGGCCGAGATGGACTGGATGGAGCAGGAGAAGGAGAGGGGTATCACAATTACCTCCGCTACAACGACCTGCTTCTGGAGAGACCACCGTATCAACATCGTTGACACTCCCGGACACGTTGACTTCACAATTGAAGTTGAGCGTTCACTCCGTGTTCTTGACGGTGCTGTGACTATCCTCTGTTCCGTTGGCGGCGTTCAGCCCCAGACTGAAACTGTATGGCGTCAGGCAGACAAGTACAGGGTTCCGAGGATCATCTTTGTCAACAAAATGGACCGTATAGGTGCAGACTTCTTCAGGGTTGTCGGTGAAGTTGAGGAGAAGTTAGGTGCAAAGCCCGTTCCCGTTCAAATTCCAATCGGTGCTGAAGATGAGTTTAAAGGGGTTGTTGACCTTATCGCTATGAAGGCAATCATCTGGGAAGAGGAAACTCTCGGCGCCAAGTACCACTACGAGGAGATCCCTGAGGATCTCGTTCCCGTTGCTGAAGAGTGGCGTGAGAAGATGCTTGAAGCATTGGCCGACGTTGATGAAGAGATAATGATGAAGTACCTTGAGGGCGAAGAGATTACAGAAGACGAGATCAAGGCAGCCCTCAGGAAGGGAACGATAGAGCTCCAGTTCTTCCCAATGCTCTGCGGTTCTGCCTTCAAGAACAAGGGAGTTCAGCCACTCCTTGACGCAATCGTTGACTATCTTCCATCTCCACTTGATATTCCGCCAATTAAGGGGATCAACCCAAAAACTGGAGAGGAGGAAGAGCGGCCTGCCTCTTACGATGCTCCGTTTGCTGCTCTTGCCTTTAAGATCCTTACAGACCCCTACGTCGGTCAGCTTACCTTCGTAAGGGTTTACTCAGGTCTTATGGAGTCCGGTTCCTACGTCTACAACGCTACAAGAGATAAGAAAGAGCGTCTTGCCAGGATCCTCCGTATGCACGCCAATAAGCGTGAGGAGATTCCTGTTTTAGGTGCTGGAGATATCGCTGCAGCTGTTGGCCTGAGGGAGACTTACACAGGGGATACACTCTGCGACCCTGAGCACCCGATTCTCCTTGAGGCTATGGAGTTCCCTGAACCCGTTATCTCCGTTGCTGTTGAACCAAAGACAAAAGCAGACCAGGAGAAGCTCTCACTTGCACTCCAGAAGCTTGCAAAGGAAGACCCGTCCTTCAGGGTCTCAATGGACCATGAAACGGGGCAGACCATTATCTCTGGAATGGGGGAGCTCCACCTTGAAATCATCGTTGACCGTTTAAAGCGTGAGTTCGGCGTAGACGTTAACGTAGGTAAGCCCCAGGTTGCCTACAGGGAAACAATTAAGAAAGAGGTAACCTCTGAAGGTAAGTTCATCAAGCAGACTGGTGGTAGAGGTCAGTACGGTCACGTGTGGCTCAAGATTGAACCTTTAGAGCCTGGAAAAGGCTTTGAGTTCCACGAAACAATTAAGGGTGGTGTTGTTCCAAAAGAGTACATCCCTGCCGTTGAGGCCGGCGTTAGAGAAGCTATGGAGACAGGAGTTGTTGCTGGCTATCCTATGACAGACATCAAGGTTACACTCTTTGATGGTTCATACCACGAGGTTGACTCATCTGAGATGGCTTTCAAGATTGCCGGCTCCATCGCCTTTAAAGAGGGTGCCAAGAAGGCAAACCCTGTTCTCCTTGAGCCCATAATGGAGGTTGAGGTTACAACTCCTGAGGAGTTCATGGGAGATGTAATCGGAGACCTTAACAAGCGCCGCGGTAGGGTTCAGGGAATGGAGGCAAGGGGTAACGCTCAGGTTATAAAAGCTCTGGTTCCCCTTGCAGAGATGTTCGGTTACGCTACAGACCTCCGTTCAATGACACAGGGTAGGGCTACCTACATAATGAGGTTCAGCCACTACGAAGAGGTTCCACCAAATGTAGCTGAGCAGATAGTAGGAGAGAGGAACAAGTAAGGAAGAACCCCCTTTTCGGGGGGCTTTCTCTTTTCCCCTTTACACAGGGGAAACTTTGCATATAATACCAGCCTGCAAGAGTTTGGTCTTTTAAAAACCAATATGGTATTCAGGAGGAAATAACCATGGCGAAGCAGAAATTTGAAAGGACGAAACCCCACAAGAACGTGGGAACAATCGGCCACGTAGACCACGGAAAGACAACCCTTACAGCAGCAATCACCCACTGCCTTTCACTGCAAGGGAAGGCACAAGAAGTATCC
>WFYG01000028.1 GCA_015490195.1 Thermovibrio sp. | reverse complement strand
TTTTTTCTGCTTAAAAATAAAATGGCTCCCCGGGCCGGGCTCGAACCAGCGACCTGGTGGTTAACAGCCACCCGCTCTACCAGCTGAGCTACCGGGGAGCTTTGCTGTCGAATAATATAGGAAAAGAATCGGAAGGTGTCAAGGGGGAGAACACAGATTTTGCCACTTTTTGTTAAAGACACTAAATTACTTAACCGTTAAAACCCCTATGGAGGTTGGAGCTTTGGAAACGTTAATGTTTGTAGTTCTCATTACTTTTTTCCTCAACTTGCCTTTTGGCTGGCTCAGAGAAGGCGTTAGGAAGTTTTCTCCCTTATGGTTTCTCTATGTTCACCTGCCGATACCTTTCATAATTGCTTTAAGAATAGGCCTTGGAGTTTCCTGGAAGTTTGCTCCCCTTCTCATAGCCATTGCCGTTTTAGGACAGTTTGTTGGGGCCCGTTTAAGGAGAAAGCAGTTTGCCACTTTAGACCTGGAGGAGTAATGGAGTTTAGAGGAACAACTATCTGTGCCGTTTTGAGAGACGGAAAAGTTGCAATGGCCGGAGACGGTCAAGTTACACTTGGAAATACGGTTTTTAAAAACGGTGCAAGAAAGGTCAGGAAGATTTACGGCGGCAAAGTTCTTACCGGTTTTGCCGGCTCTGTTGCCGATGCCTTTGCCCTTTTAGAGCGGTTTGAAGACAAACTTCAGACTTTCGGAGGAAATCTTTTAAAGTCTGCTGTGGAACTTGCAAAAGACTGGAGAACCGACAGGGTTTTAAGGCGCCTTGAGGCGATGCTCTTAGTTGCTGATACAAGCAGGATTTTACTGATTTCAGGTAACGGAGATGTAATAGAGCCAGACATTCCCGTTATGGCTATAGGTTCCGGAGGCCCTTACGCTCAGGCTGCTGCAACTGCTCTCTACCAGAATACAGACCTTTCGGCCAGAGATATTGCCTACAAGTCTCTGGAAATTGCGGGGAACATCTGTATTTACACCAATACAAACATAGTTGTTGAAGAACTGCCTTAAGGAGGTTGAATGTTTAAAAAACTCTTTGGGAGCTCCGATTCAGAAAACACCGGGAAAAGGGATAGTGGCAGGAACGACGATTTCCTTACGCCAAAGCAGATAGTTGAGGAGCTTGACAAATACGTTGTAGGGCAGAAAGAGGCCAAGAAGGCCGTTGCCATAGCCCTCAGGAACAGGTGGCGCCGCCAGAGGCTTCCTGAGGATATGAGGGAAGAGGTTGTTCCCAAAAACATAATAATGATTGGCCCTACTGGAGTTGGAAAGACTGAAATTGCAAGGAGACTTGCAAAGCTTGTGAGAGCTCCCTTCATAAAGGTTGAAGCCACAAAGTTTACTGAAGTTGGATACGTTGGAAGGGACGTTGAGTCAATAATAAGGGATCTGGTTGAAATTGCCGTTAATATGGTTAAGGAGGAGAAAATTGCTGAAGTTGAAGAGAGAGCACGGGAGCTTGCCTACGATAGACTTGCAGAGATAATGGTTCCCGAACCCCAGCAGACTCAGTCCGTTCAGAGCCTCTTTGACGTTTTCCTTCCACAGAAACCCCAGACAGACGTTGAGAGGGAGAGCTCCCGCCTTAAAGACGAAAGGAACAGGGTAAAGAAACTCTTAAAAGAGGGAAAGCTTGACGATGAGACTGTTGAAATACCTGTAACGGTTGAAGGGCCAAAGGTTAACGTTATAGGCCTCGGCGGAGATATGCAGAACCTTCAGGACATGCTCTCCTCTCTCCTTCCAAAGCCCAAGAAACTCAGGAAGATGAAGGTAAAAGAGGCTCTCCGTTACCTTACTCAGGAGGAGGCCCAGAAGCTTATAGACATGGACGAGGTGATAAGGGAAGCGATAGACAGGGCGGAGAATCAGGGAATTATTTTCATAGATGAGATAGACAAAGTGGCTGCAAGGAGCGGGGCAAGAGGCCCCGACGTTTCAAGGGAGGGCGTTCAGAGAGACCTTCTTCCCATAGTTGAAGGGTGTAAAGTCTCTACCCGCTACGGCCTTGTAAGGACAGACCACATGCTCTTTATAGCCGCCGGAGCTTTCCACATTGCAAAGCCTTCAGACTTGCTTCCGGAGCTCCAGGGAAGGTTCCCCATAAGGGTTGAGCTGAAACCCCTTACAAAAGAGGACTTCGTAAGAATTCTGACAGAGCCCAAGAACGCCCTTACGAAACAGTACAAAGCCCTTCTTGCCGCTGAAGGAGTTGACATAGAATTCACTCCCGACGGCATTGAAGAGATAGCTAGAATAGCCGAAGAGGCGAATTCAAAAGCTGAAAACATAGGAGCAAGGCGGCTTCACACAGTTCTTGAGAGGCTTCTTGAAGACCTTTCCTTCAACGCTCCTGAGATGAAAGGGCAGAAAGTTGTTATTGACAGAGAGTACGTAAGGGAAAGGCTTGAAGGAATAATAAAAGATGAAGACCTGACGAGGTACATCCTGTAATGGAGAAGCTTTTCTCAGTTGTCAGAAAGGTAAGCGACAAGAAGAAGGCCTTCTTCAGTATAGACAACGCCGAGAACTTCTACCTTACATCCTTCAGGTCAACTTTCGGCATAGCTATAGTTACAGGAGACGGCCGTTTCTACTTTTTTACAGACGGCCGGTACATTGAGAGGGCGAAAAGAGAAGTAAGAGGATTTAGAGTTCTAAAGTGGGAAGGTTGGGAAAAGCTTATAGGTTTCCTGAAAGATGAAGGTATAGAGACTTTGATACTTGACCCGAACAGGGTTAAACTCTCTACTGTTAAAAGGCTCTCTCTATTCCAACTGGAAGAGGAACCGGGTTTCCTTTCTGAGTTTAGGTCTGTTAAGAGTGAAGAGGAGGTTTCACTTATAACGAGAGCCGTTCAGATTGCAGAAATCTCCATTAAAAGCGTTCTTCACCTTCTAAAGCCGGGAATAACGGAGATTGAGTTCAGGAGGGAGCTCCTCTCAGCCTTCTTCCGTTTCGGCGGAGAGGGAGAGGCCTTCTCTACAATTGTTGCCTCAGGGCCCAACTCGTCTGTTCCCCATTGGGAAACGGGAAGGCGGGAGATAAAAGATGGAGATGTTGTAATTGTTGACTTTGGAACGGTTTATAGGGGCTATGTTTCAGATATAACCAGAACCTTCCTCATCGGCAACGTTCCTTCACAGCTAAGAGAGATTTACGATGCTGTAAGGGAAGCTCAGGAGGTAGGAATAAGGGAGCTCCGCTCCGGTAAATCGTGCAGGAATGTTGATAAGGCAGTCAGGGAGTTCCTTGAGAAAAAGGGTCTTGGTGAATATTTTGTCCACTCGTTGGGTCACGGAATTGGAGTGGAGGTTCACGAATCCCCCACCCTTTCGCCTAAATCAAACGAAGTTCTAAGGAAAGGAAACGTTGTTACAGTTGAGCCCGGCGTTTACGTTCCCGACCTTGGAGGAGTTCGTATAGAAGACGACTGCTACGTTACGGAAGATGGAGCCTTTACACTTGTCAGCCTGGAAAAGTAGCTATGGAGTTTACAGTCCTTAAAACCTGCGGAAAGGCAAGGCTTGGCCTTTTAAAAGGGACACACGGAGTAACAGAAACCCCCTGTTTTATGCCCGTTGGAACTCTTGGAGCCGTTAAGGGGCTTACCTGGGAACAGATTTCACAGATGGGCTACCATTTAGTCCTTTCAAACGTCTACCACCTTTACTTAAGGCCTGGCCTTGAAGTGATAGAGTCTGCAGGGGGAATCCATGCCTTTACCGGCTGGAATGAGCTGATACTTACAGACAGCGGTGGCTTTCAGGTTTTCAGCCTGGGAAAACTTATGAAAATAACGGAAGAGGGTGTGGAGTTCCGCTCCCACATAGACGGTTCAAAGCACTTCTTCACTCCTGAATTTGTTGTTGAGTTTGAGGAGAGGATAGGCGTTGACATAGGAATGGTTTTAGATGAGTGCACTCCCTACCCTGCAACCTATGAGTATGCAAAGCACTCAATGGAGAGGACTGTTCGCTGGGCAGAGAGGAGCATAAACGCGAGAACAACAGATAAAACTGCTCTTTTTGGCATCGTTCAGGGAGGGGTTTACGAAGATTTGAGGCTTAAATGTGTGGAGCTCCTAACAGAACTTCCCTTTGACGGCTACGCCATAGGGGGCTTAAGCGTTGGAGAGCCGAAAGAGGAGATGTACAGGATAACTGCCCTCGTTGCGCCGGAGCTCCCCTTTGACAAACCCCGCTACTTAATGGGAGTGGGAACCCCATTAGACATTATTACAGCAGTTGAAAACGGCGTTGACATGTTTGACTGCGTAATGCCAACAAGAAACGCCCGAAACGGAACACTTTTCACAAGTGAAGGAAAAATAAACATAAAGGCAGCAAAGTATAAGAAAGACTTTTCCCCTTTAGACCCCAACTGCAACTGCTATACGTGCAGGAACTTTACTCGGGCTTACCTTCGCCACCTCCACGTTTCGGGAGAAATCAATGGAATTGTTCTGAATACGATTCACAACCTTTACTACTATTCCCGACTCATGGAGGAGATAAAAGAGGCAATTAAAAGGGGTACCTTTAATAAACTTAAAGAAGAATTAGCGAAAATTTTTACAAAGTAGCATTTTCCTGCTGAGTTAAATTCTGTTTAAGGCTTCTCTATTCCTGCTAAATATATTTCTACCCCCGTAGAAATAAGAATAGGAGGTACATCATGGAGTTAAAGTACCATTTAAGAACTCTGTTAGAAGTAACAGTAGGGATAATTATCGGCCTGTTTCTAGCTTTCTTGATTTATGCAGAGAAAACTCTCGCTTCTGAGGTTCAGGTTAGTAATATCTGTTTCTATAATAACATTATAGTAGAAAATATTTCCTCTCTTAAAGATAGAGTTCTAGTCTGCCGTTTAAGTGTTAAAAATACTACTTCTTTGTTCTAAGGGATGTGAAGTTGAATGTAAAAATTCCGGAGGAAAAGAAATACTTTCCTGAAAAGAAACTCTCCTGTCTAAAAAGTTCTGGTAGAGTTCTGGTCTGGACAATTCCCTACCTTGCACCGGCAGAACAGGAAGTTCTTGTTTATAAGCTAAAAGTTCTCAGATAAAATCTGCTTTGAAAAGCTTCGTTTACAGGGAGGGGAAAAAGGTGAAGTTTTTCCTTTTACTTTTTGTAGTTAGTGCTCTTTTCGTTTTGATTCTTCTTCTCAAAAAAAGTGAAGATGTTAAAGGGTTCAGGGTAAAGCGCCGATTCCTTGATGAGAGAGAGGAAAAAGAGTACTCTGCTCTCTCAGAAGCACTTTCAGATTACCTTGTTTTCCCAAAGGTAAGAGTTCTTGATGCTGTAGTTCCTGAGAAGAGAAACGATTTTAGAGCTCTTGGAAAGGTAGCGTCAAAGAGAATTGACTTTCTCATTACAGACAAAAAATTTAAGCCAATCGCTGCTATTTCAAGAGACGAAACCGTTTTACACGCATGTAGAGAGGCCGGCCTTGTTGCTGAAACCAGTAGAAGCAGGTTAGTGTCGGCTCTTGAAAGAGAGGCTTTTGCAGGCCGGCATTAGTTTATATCTCCTTTGTAAGTTTGTAGCCTAGTCTGGGAAGGGTTTTTAGGAATTTTCCCTTTTCTCCCAGTTTCTTTCTCAATCTGCTTATGTAAACGTCTACTGTTCTTGTTGTTTCGTTGTGGTCGCTACCCCAGATTTTCTCAAGGAGCTCCTCCCTTGAGAAGAGCTCCTCAGGGTGTTCAAGAAAGAACTCAAGAAGCTGAAGTTCTGTCTTTGTAAGATGGATAGGTTTCCCGTCAACCGTTACAGACTTTGACTTTTTGTTCTCAACGATTCCCTCAAATTCCAGAATTTCTTTCTTCCCGTAGCCTGCTCTTCTAAGAACGGCCTCTATTCTCGCTATCAGCTCCTTTATGCTGAAGGGTTTTGTAACGTAGTCGTCTGCTCCTAACGTAAGACCTTTTACCTTTGTTTCCTCATCTCCCAGAGCTGTAAGGATGATTATGGGGGTGTCTCTATTTACGGTCTCTTTTCTTATCCTTTCACACAGCTCAAGTCCGCTCATTCCTGGAAGCATGAGGTCTAAGAGTATAATGTCAAATTTCTTCTCTTTCAGCCTTTTAAAGGCTTCCTCTCCGTCAAGTATCCACTCTACTGAGAATCCGTGGTCTTCAAGCCTTTCCTTTGTAAGCTCTCCAAGGTTCTCGTCGTCTTCTATGAGGAGAACCTCTACCATGAAACCTCCTTACAGTTTGAAGTTGTAGGGAAGGAGCTCTCCCAGAGTGAAGCTCTCCTCTTCCCTTCCGTCTGTTACGATAATCTCAAAGTCCTCAGGGAAGAACTCGGAGAGCACCTGCCTGCACGCTCCACAAGGGTAAGGCATCACGTCTGGGGAGTATATTAACATTTTGTAAAAATTTTTCTTTCCTTCAGATACAGCTTTAAAAACGGCTACCCTTTCTGCACATACCGTCAGTCCGTACGAGGCGTTCTCTATGTTTACTCCCGTTATTGAGCCGTCTTCTCCTACCATAACGGCTGCGACTCTAACCTTTGAGTAGGGAGAGTAGGAGTTCTGAAGAACCTCTTTTGCCACTTTTAGCATCTCTACAGTTTTCATCTCACCTCCGGCCAGAAAAGGTTTTCTTTTTTTAGCTCTTCAACGTAGTTTAAGACCTCTTCGTCTGTAAGGTCGTGGAAATCTTCGTAGAACGAGGCCACTGCAAAGGGGAGCTCCCTGCTCTCCACCAGACAGTAAACTCCGTCGTAGTGGTTCTCAAGGAGCTCTTTCGTGTGAACCGGGCAGACAGGAGCAACTGCGTATATTTTCTCCGGGTTAAGCTTCTTCAGGAAGTTTGCAGCTGCACCTGCGGTGTACCCCGACGCAAAGCCGTCATCTACCACAACCGCAACTTTTCCGGTTAAGTCCCTGTAGTTTGCTCCTCCTCTGTAAACTCTGTTTCTCCTTTCAACTTCGCTTAGAACAATTCTTACAATCTCTTCAACTGTTTTAGGTGATAGGTACCCTTCAAACTCCGGGTTGATATACACGGTTCCGTCAAGTGTAACGGCTCCAAATCCGGCTTCAGGGTTCCAGGGGATAGGCAGTTTCCTTACTACAACGATGTCCATGGGCAACCGCTTTGCCTTTGAAAGGGCAAAGCCTATAGGAACCCCTCCCCTCGGTATCGCAAATACTACGCTGTTTTCCGGGAGCTCCAGCCGCTCTGCCAGTTCAAGGCCTGCTTGGATCCTGTCTCTGAATATGGCCATCTCTCCCTCCTTCAAATAAATTCCCTCTATTGAAATATGTTAGAGGAAGGGCTTTGTGAAAAGTGTTAGAGTGGTCTTCAGAGACGGTGTTTTCGTTCCCCTTGAACCTCTTTCCATCCCTGAGGGAACAGAAGGTATTGTCGTTTATCAAGAAGAGAAGGGAGGGGAGCTTCCTGCCTGGTGGAACTCCCTCTCTTTAGAGGAGAATAAGAAGAGAGCTCTGAAGGTTTTCGCCGAGAGGCTGAAGAAGAGGGTCTCCTACAACGACGTTAAAGTTGTTGAGAAAGATGGTGGTTTTGAAGTTTTTGTCCTTGTTGACGACGAGAGCTCGTCCCTCCGTCCGGCCATGGAGGAGGCTCTTAGGGTTTACGAGGAGATGGGTGTATACCTTCCCCTTCAGGTTATATCAAAGAGACGACTGAACAGGTGGAGAGAGATGGAGAACAGAATCTACTCTGAAATTGAGAGAGGAGTTTCTGTAGGATGAGCAGGAAAGAGCTTGAACGCCTGCCTGTTATGAACCTTGAGGTAACTGACGTGAAGATATACCCTTTTGATACAACGGCTGCCGGGGGTAATGTTAAGGCCGTTGCAACCATAAGGATTAACGACGTATTGGAAATCAAGGACATAAAGATACTATATTCAAATAGGGGTTATTTTATACAGATGCCTACCCGTAAGAGCAGAACGGGAGAGTTTGTGCCGATAGTGAACCCTTTAAGTAAAGAACTCTACCTCCACATAAGGAGGAAAGTTCTTGACGAGTATAAACGGATTATGGAGAAGTACTATGAGAAAGGCTCTTTTGAGCGTTAGTGTTTTAGGATTACTTTTTTCTGGCTGTGCGTCAACTCAGCTTTCAAAAACAGATGCGGCAATGCTAGGAGCTCTTGGCGGTGCTGCCGTAGGAGCTGCAACACATAAGCACTACAAGGCTAAAGCCAAAGACGCCGCCATCTACGGTGCTGTTGCAGGAGGAATCTTAGGATACGTTTTTGGAAGCGACCAGACCAGCACCCACACGGTTAATGCAGATACTGAGTACGATGTTAAAACTAAGGATGGAAAGGTTATCCACGTCCACGAAAGCTGGTACACGGTAGACAGCCAGCCTGCCCCTTCAACCAAGTAGGGACTTGAAGTAGGAAATAAAGGGAGCGACAACTAAAGGGTTTTCCGTGTAAAGCCCCTTTTCAGGTGAGTATATCTGAAGGAGTTTCTTTCCATCAACAATCAGGAGGTAGGGTATATTCACCTTTTTCTCAGCGAACTTCCCGCCCAATTTCTTTATCTCTTCTTTACAGGGGGTATCAAATTTACCCACAGCTATAAGCTCAACCCCCGGCGGCAGGTATTTGTCAAGGTTTCCCCGGCATCCGAATTTAAAGAGGGGTTTAACCCCTGCTATCCATACCGTCTCTTTTGCCTGTGAAATTGTGTTAAGTGCCTTTGATATGAGGGCTTTTTCTCCTTCCAGTGAAAAGACTTCTTTCTCATTTTCCTCTTTTTTCCCCTGAAACCGGGAGAGGATTTCCTCTATTTCTCCGATGAGTTCCCTTAAAAACCTCTCTCTCTTCTCAAACTCAGTCTTCAGCTGGTATATCCTTCCTAAAAGGGCGTCTCTAACTGTAGCTGGAACGTAGAGTTTAGGTTTTCCATTCAGAACATAAATAAAACCTTTTTCTTCAAGGCTTCTAAGTGAATCGTAAACCCTTTGGGGAGGGATGCCCGACTCCTTTGCAACCTCTGTGGCGGGAGCTCTCCCAAGCTTCAGAAGGGCTACGTAAGCCTTTGCCTCGTAAGAGTTCAGTCCGAATTCCTTAAGTAGTTTAACCGCCTCTTTCACTTCCATACTCCTATGATATAATGAAAACTGTTTCACCACCAAATAGTGGTTAAGGAGGGTGCCGTGGAGAGAAGGAAGTTTCTGAAAGACGTTGCAAAAGCAGGATTGGGAGCAGTTGCAGGCTTAACTGTCGGTTCTGCAATGAGCTTTGCGTCTCAGAAGAAGATTGAGCTCCCGCTTCCTTACGTAAAGCTTGATCCAAAGAGAGTGGCAGATAAGGCCTACGACGGTTTCTACCAGCACGAGTGTGCCTACGGAGTTTTCAACGCTGTTATAAGTGAGCTTCAGGAAAAGGTTGGAGGGCCATATTTGGGGATTCCAACCCTTATGTTCTGGTATGGCGGCGGCGGTGCCGCAGGCTGGGGAACATTATGTGGAACCCTTAACGCTGCAGGTGCGATCTTCAATCTTACATGTGACCTGAAAGACTTTAAAGCTATGATAGATACCCTCTACGACTGGTACCAGAAGACTCCACTTCCTACCTACGTTCCCTGTAAAGGAAACTGGTGTAGGCAACCTTTCCCCGAAAGTGTTTCTCACTCGCCACTCTGCCACGTTTCAGTTCAGAGGTGGTGCAAGATGGCCTCTGTTAGGTTTGGAAGGCCGATTCTCTACAACAGCAAAGAGCGTTCTGAAAGGTGTGCAAGGCTTGCAGCTTCCGTTGCGGCAAAAGTAGTTGAGATGCTGAACGACTATCACTTTGGAAACTTTAAACCCTACAAAGTTAAAGGAGCTCAAAAGACGAAGATGGACTGCAGGCTCTGTCACGAAGTAACGATGCACGAGCTCTCTTAACCGATTAAAGGAGTTCTGTTATGGATGTAAACGGGGAGATTTTAAAGAGGATTCAGCTCCTCTTTTCAAACTTTACGCCGAAAGTTCTTGCAAGCAACCCCTGTGCCGTTGAGCCGGAGCAGGTTGTTGACCTTATAAAGGAGAAGCAGGATTTCGTTATTCTGGACATCAGGACACCATTAGAGCAGGAGTTCCTTGCACCCCGCCTTGAGAACACCCTCTACATTCCGATGCACGAGCTCTTTAAGGAGGAGAACTTAGAGAAAATTCCAAAGAACAAAACTGTTTTGGTTCTCTGCCACACAGACAGAAGAGCAACGGCAGTTGTTGTTGCTCTGAGGCTTTTGGGGTTTGATAGGACTTTTGTTCTGAGGGGTGGAGTTGTGGAGCTCTCCCGGGTTGTTGGGAAGGAGCTCTACAACAGGCTCTTTTAGTGGGCCGGTGAAGGGGGGAGCTCCCCTTCACCTCTTCTAAAAGGTTAGAACTTTATCGCTGTCAAGGATCCACTCAACAAGGTCGTTCATCGTGGCCTTCTCAGCCCCTTCGTAATAAGGTTTCCCCTTGTGGATTCCACACCTTGCCATACAGGTTCCGCACACCTTAACGGGAGCTCCCCTTGCAATCAGATCTTTCAGCATTGCAACGAGGTCTTGGTCGTAGGAAGCCGGCTTAACAGTTTCGTTCCTTGCAAGGTCAACGGCGTCGTTCATCAGGAAGATCCTCACAACTGCTCCCTTTTCAAGGAGCTTTCCTGCAAGCCTTAAAGCGTTCCAGGTTACGTCCGTTCCGTCGTAGGGCTGCCTGTTGAGGACGAGAAGAACTTTCATTTCAACCTCCCTCTTATGTTTTAAGAACTTCCCTCAGGAATTTACCAGTCCAGGTATCGGTCTTTGCAACATCCTCCGGCGTTCCCGCTGCAACTACCCTTCCTCCCCTCTCTCCACCTTCAGGGCCGAGGTCAACAATCCAGTCTGCACACTTGATAAAGTCAAGATTGTGCTCTATCACGATTACCGTGTTTCCCTTGTCAACTAACCTCTGGAGAACCTCAATAAGCTTCTTAACGTCGTGGATGTGGAGCCCCGTTGTGGGCTCGTCTAATATGTAAACGGTCCTTCCCGTTCCCCTCTTAGAGAGCTCCTTAGCCAGCTTAACCCTCTGTGCCTCTCCACCTGAGAGTGTTGTTGCAGGCTGTCCCAACTTTATGTAGCCCAGCCCTACATCGTATAAGGTTTTCAACTTGTTAAAGATTTTTGGATGGTTCCTGAAGAACTCCATCGCCTCTTCAACAGTCATTTCAAGAACGTCGTAGATGTTTTTCCCTTTGTAGGTAATTTCCAGAGTTTCCCTGTTGAATCGTTTTCCGCCGCAGACGTCACAGGTTACGTAAACGTCTGGTAGAAAGTGCATCTCAATCTTCACAACTCCGTCTCCCTTGCAGGCCTCACACCTTCCGCCTGGAACGTTAAAGGAGAACCTTCCCTTCTTATACCCCCTTGCCCTTGCCTCTGGCGTTGCTGCAAAGAGCTCCCTTATGGGAGTAAAAACGTCAACGTAGGTGGCCGGGTTAGACCTTGGAGTCCTCCCGATTGGAGACTGGTCAACCCGAACAACCTTATCTATGTGCTCAAGTCCTTCAATCCTTTCATGTTTCCCTGGAATTACCTTACTTCCGTAAATCTCCTTTGCCAGCGCTTTGTAGAGTATCTCGTTAACGAGCGTTGACTTACCTGAACCTGAAACCCCCGTTACACAGACAAAGAGCCCTAAGGGAAACTCAACCGTTATGTTCTTCAGGTTGTGCTCAGCTGCCCCTACTACTCTCAGCCACTTACCCGTTGGTTTCCTCCTCTCCTTCGGAGTCTCTATCTTCAGCTTCCCTGATAGGTATTTACCGGTGAGGGAATTTGGATTTTCTTTTATCTCTTCAGGAGTTCCCGTTGCAACAACCTCTCCCCCGTGAACCCCCGCTCCAGGGCCCATGTCAACAACGAAATCGGCGCTCTCTATGGTTTCAATGTCGTGCTCAACAACGATTACGGTATTCCCAAGGTCTCTCAGGCTCTTTAAGGTTTCAATCAGCCTTCTGTTGTCCCTCTGGTGGAGCCCTATGCTCGGCTCATCTAGAACGTATAGAACGCCTGAAAGCCTTGAGCCTATTTGTGTTGCGAGCCTTATCCTCTGAGATTCTCCCCCTGAAAGGGTTGAAGTTCTCCTGTCTAAGGTCAGGTAGTCAAGGCCTACGTCTAAAAGGAACTTCAGTCTGTTCTTTATCTCCTTTAAAACCCTTTCGGCTATTACGGCCTTCTGTCCCTTGAATTCCAGCTCCTCAAAAAACCTGTAGCACTCCTCAACGGTCATAGACTCAAGCTCAGCTATGTTCTTCCCGCCAACCCTCACAGAGAGGGCTTCTCTGTTCAGCCTCTTTCCGCCGCAGGCCTTACACTCAACTTCCCTTAAGTAAGGCTCTATCAACTCTTTGACGTATTCAGACTCGCTCTCGTGGTATCGCCTCTCAAGGTGTCTGATTATTCCTTCAAAGTAGTAAGGCCTGTAGTTCCCCCGGCTGTAGGGAACCGTGTTATACACTCTTACAGGCTGTTTTTCTGAGTAGAAGAGGAAGTTAAACTCCTCTCTGCTCAGCTCTTTAACGGGGGTGTAAGGGGAAATCCCCAGCTCCTCGCACCCCGTTTCTATTAAATCAATCAGATACTCAAACTTTGCCCTGTTTACAAGCTCAACAGATTCAATGAGAGGGGCATCAAAGTCTAGTAGGAGCTCCGGGTCAACTGCTAACCTGAATCCAAGCCCTCCGCACTCTGGGCACGCTCCAAGGGGGCTGTTAAATGAAAAGAGCCTCGGCGAGATCTCCCTGTAGCTGAAGCCGCAAATTGGGCAGGAGCCCTTTGTTGAGTAGGTCTCCTCTTTTTTCGTTTCGTAGTCCTGAACGATTACGAGGCCGTCTGAGAGTTTAACGGCTATCTCAACAGAGTCTGCAATCCTCGTCTTTGACTTCTCAGAGACTTTCAGCCTGTCAACAATTACCTCAACTGTGTGCTTAACCTTTTTCTCCAGTTTAAGGTTTAAAACCTCCTCTGCTCTATACTCTTTTCCGTCTATCCTGAAACGTCTGAATCCCTGCTTTATCAGTTTCTCAAGGAGCTCCCTGTGCTCCCCTTTCCTTTCCCTCACAACGGGAGAGATGATAATTACACGTTTACCTTCAAGCTTTAAAATCCTGTCAACAATCTCCTGAACAGTTTGGGGCTCTATCGGAACGTTACAGGTTGGACAGTAAGGAGTTCCAGCCCTTGCAAAGAGGAGCCTCAGGTAGTCGTGTATCTCAGTTGTCGTTCCAACTGTTGACCTGGGGTTTTTAGAGACGGTCTTCTGCTCAATTGATATTGCCGGAGAAAGTCCTTCAATCAGGTCAACATCCGGCTTCTCCATGAGCTGTAAGAACTGCCTTGCGTAGGCAGACAAACTTTCAACGTATCTCCTCTGCCCTTCGGCGTAGAGGGTGTCAAAGGCTAAAGAAGACTTCCCGGAGCCAGAAACTCCCGTTATTACAACCAGCTTATTCTTCGGTATTTCAAGGTCAACGTTCTTTAAGTTGTGCTGCCTTGCGCCTCTTATTACGATGCGGTCTTTCATGGAGCTCCTTTAAAAGAGTTTTCGTTAAAAAATTAGCCCTTGGAAATCGTTTGTGTGAAATAAAAGACCAACATTTCCAATTATATCTATTGAAATTTTCTATAGAATATTCCTGTAATATAGATTTTGTTGCCTTGAATTTTTAATTGCTAATTATTATCATTAACACAGAACAAACTACTGAAAAAGGAGGAGGCGATGGCACTCGTCGGACAGAAAGCCCCAGATTTCTGCCTTAACGCTTACGACCCGGTCAAGAAGACCTACACAGAGGTTAAACTCTCCGACTACGCCGGAAAGTTCTTAGTTCTCTGTTTCTATCCTGCAGACTTTACTTTTGTCTGCCCAACTGAGATCGCTGCTGTAAACGCAAAAATTGACGAGATCAGGGAGCTTGGAGCAGACGTTCTCGCAGTATCTACAGATACACACTTCAGCCACCAGATCTTCTGCGAAACTGAACCTCTCCTCAAAGACCTCAAGTTCCCTCTTGGTGCAGACCCAACGGGCGAAACTGCAAGGGCTTACGGCGTTTACATTGAGGAAGCCGGTCTTGCAAGAAGGGGTAGGTTCATCATCAACCCCGACGGCGTTATCGTAGCTGAGGAAGTTCTTAACCCACCTGTTGGTAGGAACGTTAACGAGCTTCTCCGCCAGCTTGCTGCCTGGAAGTACGTTTACGAGCATCCAGACGAGGTTTGCCCTGCAAACTGGAGGCCTGGCAAGAAGACACTTAAGCCCGGTCCAGACATCGCAGGAAAAGTTGGAACTGTTGTTACAATAGAAGACATCCTCTCTTAACAAATAAAAAAGGGGGCTTTAAGCCCCCTTTCTATCCTTCCACTTAAAACTCTTATTTCAGAACAACGTTCTTCCAGTAGTTCCTTATCATCTCCTTTGTAGATTCTGGAAGCGGAACGTATCCAAGTTTTACAGCTATCTGATCTCCGTTTTTAAATGACCAGTCAAAGAAGTCTATAACCAGTTTGTTCCTCTCTTTCTTCTCCCTCGGAAGGAGAATCATGCTTGCAGCAGTTAGAGGCCAGCTGTCTTTACCTGGCTGGAGGAGAAGGTTCCCGGGAAGGTAGAAGTGGCTTTCAGGTTTCCAACTTGCGTGGGATGCCGCAGCTTTAAAAGACTCCTCTGTTGGCTTAACGAAGTTTCCGTCTTTAGACTGAAGCTGTGCAGCTGAAAGGTTGTTCTGGAGCTTGTAGGCATACTCAACGTAGCCGATGGCCCCCGGGGTCTGCTTAACGTAGTTTGTTACGCCTGCGTTTCCTTTTGCACCGATTCCTGTAGGCCACTCAACAACCTTTCCGTAGCCCACCTTCTTTTTCCACTCAGGGCACACCTGACTGAGCCAGTATGTGAAGTTCCAGGTTGTTCCGGAACCCTCTGCCCTGTGGATTACAGTTATTCTTTGGTGGGGAAGTTTGACGTTTGGATTATCGTTTTTGATTTCAGGGTTGTCCCAGTATTTAACCTTGCCCATGAAGATGTCGCATACGTCTCTGTTAGAGAGTTTAAGTTCTGTATCTCCCACTCCGGGAAGGTTGTAGACAACAACGATTGAACCGATTATTGCAGGAAACTGGTAGAGTCTTCTCTTGTCAAGCTCCTGAGGAGAGAGCATCTTGTCTGAGCCGCCAAAATCAACAACCCTCTCTGTAACCTGTCTGATTCCACCGCCGGAACCGATTCCCTGGTAGTTGACCTTAATTCCTGTGGCTTTTTCGTACTCTTTTGCCCAGTTAACGTAAACCGGGTATGGGAACGTTGCTCCTGCTCCGTTGATTACGATTTTGCTCTCTTTTTTGGGAGCTCCCTTCTCAGCCCCTTGCTGAGCCTTTTTCTCTCCTCCACCAAAGCATCCAAAGAGGAGTAGGGCTGAAGAGAGTGATATGGCCATTAACTTTCTCATCTTCTTCCTCCTGCATTTTTATTAAGTAGTATATAAAAGGGAGGGGAGGCCCCCTACCACTTAACCTGAGCTACTCCCATTAGAGTGTTTTTATCTTTTCCAGCATCGTCTATAAGCCTGTCGTTAGCCAGTGTAAACCTTACGTGTTTGCTGTAGTCCCACCATCCACCGTAAACGAAGTGGTCTCTCTCGTCGTTTGGTTGGTCGTCGTTTGGATCCCAGTGGTCGTACCTTCCAAAGAGGCCTAAGGCGTAACCTGTAAACGGTTTGAGTTTAAGGTCTGCGTTTACAGAGTAACCTTTCTGGTCAATGTCGGAGGAGTGGTAGTAGTCGTCCTTGTCCCAGATATACTGGGCTGCAACTAAGATGTAAGGGTTGTTGTAAACGGCGTGGATCTGGTAAATGTGCCTGTCCATGTCTTCATTCTTAAGATCAAACATGTGGGCTGTGTGGCCAGAGAGCGTAAACCCGTCAAAGAGGTTAAGAGAAAGCCTTGCCTCTATAGACTTTCCAAAGTGGTCGCTGTTTTCTGTTCCGTGGTAGCCCTCTCCGTTGAAGATTCCAAAAGACCATGAAGCTATGCCGTATTTTCCTTTAAAATTAACTCCAAGGTCTGCAGAGTTTAGAAGTCCTGCTCCTTCGTGGTTCTCAATGAGAGTCTCTTCAACGTCCCTGTGTAGCCATCCGTGGTGCTCTTCCCAATCTATCCAGGGTCTATGGGCAAGGCCCAACTCAACTCCAGTGTAGGGGAGCACGTTGTGGAAATAAACGTAGGCGTACTTGAGCCTTGCAACGTAGGAACCGTCCATGTTTCCGCCGGAATTTTCTTCCTGTTTAACGTCTAAGGTTGTTCTGAAGTAGTCTTTACCGTTGAAGTAGCCGCGGAGCTCTATGTAGTTCCTTGTGATTTTGAAGGCATTGTTATGGTTAGGGTTTCTCATATCTACATCGTAGTGGATGTAGGCCGTTCCCCCTATCTTTATCTTTTCATCTTTTGTAGCTACAGGAGTTAACTCAGAACTGTGTGAAGGTATTTTTATCTCAACTGGTCTCCTTCCGGGTCCCGGAGTCAGGTATAGCCTTCCCTCACTGTCAACGTAGAGGTGGCTTACAGGCGTTCCGTTGATGAGAATTGTGTCTGCCTCTGCTACAGAGGATAAACCTGCTACTGTTAAAGCTGCGGTTAAGAGAGTCTTTCTTATCCCCATTTCTCACCTCCGTTTTTTGCTTAAAAGAAGTCTATTACCTAACCTGTTAAGGAACTGTTAAACTTGATGAAAAATTATCGGAGGTGGAGTGTGCGGAAGTTTCTTCTCTTTCCATTTCTTCTCTTTACCTTTGCCTGTGCCTACAACCTTACCATTCCGGAGTCTGAGCTGAACGCCAGGCTTCAGAAGGTGTTTCCCGTAGAGAAGGAGGTTTACTTAAGCAAGGTTAAACTTGAGGATCCCAAGCTGAAACTTCTAGGAAACAACAAAGGAGAGGTTATCCTTGACCTCTCTGTAGAGCCTCCCATAGGACCTGAGATAAAAGGAAAGGTTGATGCAGTTGGAAAATTTCAGTACGACCCAAAGAGTAGAACCATTTACCTTACAGACCTTGAAACTAAAGAGCTTGACATTAACGGTAAAAGATTCCTCTCTGAAAAGACAGGAAGGATAATCTCCTCTCTCTTCAGGACTGTTTTTAAGAGAATTCCGGTTTACAGGCTTGAGGGTGAAAAGGCGCGCCTTGTTAAGGGGATAACCGTTGAAAAGGGTAAGGTTGTTGTTAAGCTGGGAGTTTAGTGGGCTCAGAGAGGAAGTTGAGCGTTGAAACGGTTATGAGGAGAGCTCCTATCTGGACGAAGTGAACTTTCATCTCAAACCAGCTGAGAACCAGGAGGAGAAACCCGACGGTTCCTGATAGGGAAAGGAGGAGTTTTGAGGGTGTCTCCCCAAGTCTCTCCTCCATACAGTTGAAAAAACTAAATAACACCGAAAAAAACAGGGCGAGGAGGAAAAAGAATAGGAACAGGAAGAAGAGGACGACGACGGCCATCAGGAGGAGTTTAATCACGGCTTCTCTTTCTTCTCACTGAGGTATTTTGCAATAAGCCTTGAAACGGGAAAGTTCTTGGTCTCGTTTGCAAGGTCTAACGGCGTTTTCCCTCTCATGTTCTTAACTGTTGGGTCTGCACCGTTTTCAAGAAGGACTTTTGTAACTTTTACCGTTCCCGGCGTTGTTCCGCAGTAGTGGAGTGGAGTGTTTCCGTAGTTGTCTTTAGCGTTTACGTCTGCGCCGTGTTTTATGAGGAGCTGTGCTATTTTAGGTCTGTTGTAAATAGCGGTAAGGTGAAGTGGAGTGTAGCCGTACTTATCTTTTGCGTTGACGTCAGCTCCCTTCTCTATCAGGAGCTTTGCCACCTTGTAACTTCCCCTTACTACGGCCTCGTGGAGAGGGGTAAATCCGAAGTAGTCTTTTGTATTAACCTTTGCTCCGTGTTCTATCAGGAATTCTGCAAACTGGACGTTGTTTGCGTCTACTGCGTAGTAAAGGGGCGTCTGGTCAAACTTGTTTCTGAAGTCAACAGGGACCTTCCCTGAGGCTATGAGCTCTTCTACTTTCTTAAAGTCGTTATTCCTTAATGCGTGAAAGAATTCCCTCTCAACCTTCTTGCTCACCTTTACAGCAGGCTGACTGGCTGCCGGGCTAATTAGCGGTGTTGTCAGGACTATTGATGCTGCCAGAAGAACTGCTCTTTTCATTTTTACTCTCCTTTAACTCTTCAAGTATTTGTAGAAGTGAGTCTATGTCTTTAGCTTCTAAGTAGAGTTTTCTGTCGGGGGTGAATACTGCCTCTTTCCTCTTCACAAACTCTACGAGATTTTCCGGAGAGATTTTAACCTCTTCGCTGAAAGAGATGACGGCTCTTCCTGAAGGAGATACTGAAATCTCTTTTATTCCAAGTTCTCCTGCAAACTTTTTAACCTGCATAACCTTAAACATGTTCACTATCGGGTCGGGGAGGTACCCCCTTATCTCCTTCAGCTTTTCCATTAGCTCCTGCGGGTTCTCGGTGGAAGCTATCTGTGAGTAGAGCTTAACTTTCTCTTTCGGGTCTTCTATAAAGTCTTCAGGAATAAAAGCTTCGTACGGTAGGTTGAGTTTTACGTCTTTCTCTTCCCTCTCTCTTGCAACTTCTTCAAAGAGTTTCATGTAGAGGTCAAGGCCTACAGACTCCACAAAACCGCTCTGCTTGGGACCCAGTAGCGTTCCTGCACCTCTTATCTCAAGGTCTTTCAGAGCCAGCTGGAAGCCTCCTCCTAAAGGAGAGAGCTTTTTCATGGCCTCCAGCCTCTTTGCTGCCTCTGGTGTCAGTTTTGTTCCTGGAGTTGTCAGAAGGTAGCAATAGCCTTTCTCAACTCCCCTTCCTACCCTTCCCTTTAACTGGTAAAGCTGAGAGAGGCCGAACCTTTCGGCTCCTATAACTACCAGCGTGTTGGCGCTGGGAACGTCAAGCCCCGATTCAACAATTGATGTTGAAACTAGTACCTGAATCTTTCCTTCAAAAAAGTTGTGCATAATCTTTTCTATCTGGGAAGGTTTCATCTGCCCGTGTACTATCTCTACTTTGATGTTGGGAAAGAAAGTTTCAACTTTCTCTTTTATTGCAGGGAGCTCCTCTATATCGTTGTGAACTATGAAGACCTGACCGCCACGGGAGAGCTCTCTCTCAACGGCAGCCTTCAGGATGGAGTCTGTGTACTTTCCTACAACAACTTTTGTTCCTCTCCTGCCGGAAGGTGGGGTCTCTATCAGTGAAATGTCTCTAAAGCCTGAAAGTGCCGAGTAGAGGGTTCTGGGGATTGGAGTTGCTGAGAGGTAAAGGACGTCAACGTTTGACTTCATCTGCGTCAGCTTTTCCTTCGTCTTTACGCCGAAGCGGTGTTCCTCGTCTATTATGATAAGTCCGAGGTCTTTAAATTCAACGTCGTCCTGTGTAAGCCTATGGGTTCCGATAACTATGTCAATTTCCCCTCTTTTAAGTTTTTCAAGTATTTCCTTTTGCTCTTTTTTCGTTTTGAACCGTGAAAGGAGCTCTATCTTTACGGGGAGGCCTGCAAACCGCTTTTTAAAAGTTCTGTAGTGCTGGTCTGCAAGAACCGTTGTCGGGGCGATGAGGGCAACCTGCTTACCTGCCGACACCGCCTTCATTGCTGCTCTCATTGCAACTTCCGTTTTACCAAAGCCCACGTCTCCGCATATCAGCCTGTCCATCGGCCTGTCGGATTCCATGTCTCTGTAAACTTCCTTTATCGCTTTCTGCTGGTCGGGAGTGAGTCTGTAGGGGAACTTTCTCTCAAAGAGTGAGATGAGCTGGTGGTCTCCTGTGAGCCTCTCCTTCTTTGCCTGTTTCCTCTCCTTGTAGTGTTCTGCCAGCTCCTTTGCAAACTTGATGAGGGAGGCTTTTATCCTCCTTTCAAGGTTCTTCCAGGAGGTTCCTCCGAGTCTGTCAAGTTTCGGGTTCTTTCCCCTGTAGCCTGTGTACCTGTAGATCCTGTCTATCTGTGTAAAGGGGGCGTAGAGCTTTTCCCCTCCGGCGTACTCAATCTCTATGAAGTCGTAGATTTTTCCTCCTATCTCCCTGCTTACAACTCCCTGAAACAGTCCGATTCCGTAATCTCTGTGGACGACAAGACTTCCCGGCTCAAGTGCCGTTATATCTTCGCTTTTTCCCTTTGATACGGGAATCTCAACGTCTCCTTCAACTATCCAGGCTAACCTCTTTTCGTCAAACCGGAACCCTCCCGAGGAGCTCCCCTTCTCCGATTCAAAGGTTACTTTGTGGAGCTCCAGCAGTTTCTCGGCCTCCTCCCTGAAAGTTTCACTTACGTAGATGAGTTTCGTTCTGTAGCCTTTTAAGCTTTTTACAACTTCGGGGAGGTTTTCCTCCGAGAGGAACGGAAGAGGGGAAATTCCAAAGTCTATGGCCTCTTTTACGGCCTTTTCGTATATCAGGAGCTTTGGTTCAGGAAGGCTCTCTTCCACGAACTTTTCAGGCCTTGACGATCCAATACATTCCTTTTGAAGGAGTTCGTAGTTCTCCTTAACCTGCCGTAGGAACGAGTCTGCCGCTGCTCTAACCTGGTCGGGTTCAACGAAGATCGCCTTTAATTTTCCTGTATACTCTGTAATAGGAACAAGCTCTAAAACTTCGGGGAGGAACTTCTCTGCACCGCTCAGCTCTCCAAGGAGAGAGTGTCTTTCTGCAAGTTCTCCGTCAATTTTAGACAGTTTCTTTATCACCTCTTTTGTGGGAGGGAGCTCCAGCAGAGGAACGACTGTAAACTCATCTACTTCCCTGCCGTTAACCTTTATACTTTCTACCTCGTCTCCAAAGAGTTCTACCTCAATCCTTTCGTCCTCCGGCGTTACCAACTCAAGGTAGCTCCCTTTAAGTGAGAACTCTCCCCTTTCCGGCTCGCTTTCAACCCGTCTGTACCCCATTTCGGTGAAGCTCTCTGTGATGTTTTCAACCTCCTCTCCTTTTTTAAGTGATACAGAGAGCTCTATTAGCGTTTCCGGTGATATTACTCTCTGGAGAAGTCCCTGAGGAGTGGTTACAAGGTAGTGAAACTCCTCTTCCAGCAGAGAAACGAGGGTTTTTAACCTGCGGTACTGGAGGAGGGAGAGGGGAGACGATATGTCCAGCGGTGGAACGTCCCAACCGGGAAGGTATAGAGCTTTGAGGCCTGCTCTTTTAAGGTCTTCAGAGAGGCTTTCTGCAAACTGCTCCGTTGGTACAACTACAACGCTAGGGCAGAGGAGTTTAAGGAGCTCCTTTAGAAGTAGAGCTTTTGCTCCTCCGGGAACTCCCCTTACCCTGGCGGTTCCCTCTTTGAGCTGTGATGAGACGAGTTTTAGGTTCCTCTCAAACATTAACTCTCTTTCATTTCAAGGAGCTTTGCTTCTCTCTGCATAAGGCGGTTAAACAGCGTATCCCAGAATACTTCCAGATTGCCCCCTGCGTGTTCTCTGAAAAAGGCCACAGAGTCGTCAATTTCCCCCTCAAGTCTCTCAAAAAAATCGTCGTTAAGGAGGCCTTTGTCAATTTTGTCCTGATTGTACAGGAAAAAGTCAGCAACTATAGTTCTTGCTAACCTTTGAATTTTGGCTTCTGGCGTTGCCATTCTATCCTCCAAAGTGGGATAAGAGCTTTGAGAGGACGCTTTTAAGTTCTTTCCTCTCAACAACCATGTCTATAAGACCGTGCTCCAGTAAAAACTCTGATCGCTGAAAGCCTTTTGGGAGTTTCTGTCTTATAGTCTGTTCTATAACTCGGGGGCCGGCGAAACCTATCAGAGCCTTAGGCTCTGCAATAATCACGTCTCCAAGAAAGGCAAAGCTTGCTGAAACCCCGCCCATTGTTGGGTGGGTTAGAACCGTAATAAAAGGCACCCCCCTTTCCTCAAGGCGTGCAAGGGCTGCCGACGTTTTAGCCATTTGCATGAGGGAGATAACCCCCTCTTGCATCCTTGCACCGCCTGAGGCGGTAATACAGATAAAGGGAATACCCTCTTCGGCAGCCCTTTCTGCGTTTCTCGTTACCTTCTCGCCGGCCACCGAGCCCATACTTCCGCCCATAAACCTGAAGTCAAAGCAGCTTACCAGAACCTCTTTTCCCTCTATCTTACCCCGCGCATTAACTACGGCGTCCTTAAGGCCTGTCTTCTTCTGAGCCTCTTCTATCCTCTGCGTGTAAGGTTTCCTGTCTTCAAACCCCAGTACATCCCTGGGAGTGAGTTCCCGGTCAAGCTCTTCAAACTCGCTGTTGTCAAAGAGCATGAAGAGCCTCTCTTTTGCCGGGACGGGGAAATGGTACCCGCACTTTGGACAAACCCACCTGTTGCTCTCAAGCTCCCCTCTAAAAAGAAGGGCTTTACACTGTTCACACTTTAGCCAAAGCCCACTTGGAAGCTGAAGCTGCCCTTTCTCCTTTGGAGTTTTACGCTTTTTGAAGAGCCTATCTAACATCTACTAACCTCTAAAGCAGGCAATCTGCGGAAGCAGGTTAAGGAGCTCCCTAAAAGCTTCAGAAGATATTGTATAGTATACCTTGTTTCCTTTTCTGCTTTTTGCAACTATTCCCTTGTACCTGAGGGTTCTAAGGTGCTGAGAGAGGGAGGATTGGGAGATACCGAGCTCCTGCTCTAAATCTGTAACACACATGGGTTTGTCTTTAAGGGTAAAGAGTATTTTAAGCCTTACAGGGGAGGCAAGAGCCTTAAGACACTCTGCTCCTTCTTCTATTCTCTCATCGTCAAGGATTATGTTGTCCTTCTTTTCGGCCATCTTTCCTCCTGCTAAATTGAGTTATCTTTTAACTCTATTTTATAACAATTTAAAATATAAAACAAATAGAATGGAACCTTAAAATTTATTGACAGTTAATATAGAATTATTTCTCTATGCTTTCAAGTGATTTATTTAATTAGGAGGTTCTTAATGAAAGTTGTGGAAACGGAAGGGGCGCCAAAGCCTGTAGGTCCTTACTCCCAAGGAATTCTGTACGGTAACTTTATATTTACTTCGGGACAGCTAGGAATAGACCCTGAAACCGGTAAACTTGAAAAAGATTTCAGGAGGCAGTCTGAGAGAGCTCTCAAGAACCTCATCTCCGTTGTTGAGGCTGCCGGCGGTAGTAGATGCAGTATAGTAAAGGTTACCGTTTACCTGTCAGATATAGATAAGTTCGGTGAGTTTAACTCTGTTTACGAACAGTTTTTTAAGGAGTGTCCTTTTAAACCCTGCAGGTCTGCCGTAGGGGTGAAGGAACTCCCTTTAGGGGCAGAAGTGGAGGTTGAATGCATAGCGATAAGGGGGTAGGCACCCTTTACGTTGTTGCCACTCCAATAGGCAACCTTGAAGACATTACGCTTCGCGCCGTAAAAGTTCTGAAAGAGGCCGACCTTATCGCCTGTGAAGACACAAGGAGAACGAGGAAACTCCTTTCACACCTCGGGATAGAGGGAAAAAGGCTCGTTCCCTATCACGAGCATAACGAGAGGGAACAATCTGAGAGGATAATTTCCCTCTTGAAGGAGGGGAGCTCCGTTGCCCTAGTTTCCGATGCCGGAACTCCCTGTATCAGCGACCCCGGCTACAGGCTTGTAAGCCTTGCCAGAAAGGAGGGAGTTCCCGTTTTCCCAGTACCGGGAGCTTCAGCGGTTGTTGCCGCTCTCTCTGCCTCCGGTTTTCCTACAGACAGGTTCTTCTTCGGAGGGTTCCTTCCTAGAAAGGAGAAAGCGCTTAAAGAGGAATTAAAGGAGGCCTTCTCGCGGCCGTACACCTCTGTTTACTACGAGTCACCCCACAGGCTTGAAAGAACGCTAAACCTTATTTCCGAGCTCTTTCCAAGTAGAGAGATAGGTATTTACAGGGAGATTACAAAGCTCAACGAGGAGTTTTTAAAAGGGAAAGCTAATGAACTTCTCACTTACCTTTCCTCTGAAGGAAAGCTGAAGGGAGAGATTGTACTTCTTGTTCCGCCGGGGAAAGAGACTCCTTCAGAGGTTAACCCAGATGAGCTGCTTAGACAACTTCTCTCTAAGGGACTACCTGTGAAGGAAGCTGCAAAGGAGGCCGCCAGGGTAACAGGCCTCCCGAAGAGGGAGCTCTACAGGAGAGCTCTCCAGCTACTTAACAAGTGACGGCGTACACGGAGTGAGTTTTCCGTCTTTATACTCGTAGGCTTTTATCTTACAGGGGCCGCCTATGTACCTTTCAACGTCAACGAACGATGCGTACTTAACGTTGAACCACTTAACTGTAAACTCAAAGGCAACCATCGGGTCAAAGTCCTTACAGCTATAAGCATCTAAGCTGAAGAACTCTTCTTCCGGCCAGGTGTGTATGGTACAGTGGCTCTCAAGCCAGATAGAGACTCCAGAAACTCCGCTGTCTTCTGTTGCCCTTCTTTTAAGAACCTCTTCCATTATCTCAAGGGTTCTGCTTTTTACATTTTCCTCTGAAAGCCTTTTAACGAACTGTTCAAGTTCAGACTGGGCAAACGGAAAACGGGCAACTATGGGAGGATAAACGAGCGTCATGTCTATACGGCGGGAGAGCTCCTCCATGTAGTCGTATATAGGCTGTATTGTATTTATCCTTGTAACGTCAGAGACAATGGCGTCCATCATTATGTGTCTTCCAACAAACTCCATGGCGGCCTCCTAAAAGTGCATTTTACTGCTGTTTCTTAAGAGGAACAACGTCAACGGTAACCGATGCTTCTATGTCTTTAAAGAGGTGAATTTTCACTTCGTAAGTTCCTGTTTCCCTTATAGGCTTCTCAAGAACTATCTGCTTCTTCTCAACGTCTTCAAAACCTGCCTGATGAAGAGCTTTTTCTATCTGAGATGTTGTTACAGAACCGAAGAGCTTTCCTTCTTCTCCTGCCTCGTGCTCAATGGTTACCCTTGTTGCGTTGAGCTTCTCTGCGAGCTCTCTGTACCTCTGAAGTTGTCTTTCAGCCTTCTTCCTGAGGGACTGTAGTTCGTTTTGAACCCTTCTGATGTTTTCTTTTGTAGCAGGAAGGGCAATTCCGGCAGGTATGAGGTAGTTCCTTGCGTATCCGTCTTTTACCCTTACGATGTCTCCGACCTTTCCAAGGTTTTCCATATCCTTAAGAAGGATTACCTCCATTTTCCTTACCTCCGTTTAGTTTTCTGAAGTTGAACTTCTGATCAAGGAGCCCCAGAATGAGGGCTGTCAGAAAAAATCCAGGTGGAAAGATAAATATGAGAATACCGACAATCAACTTCCACGCCGGGGAAGACTTCTGGAAAAACCAGAGGAATACGGCTATTCCTTGAACTATCAGTAAACCTAACGAGAAGAGAAGCAGGTTCACTGAGATGATTTTAAAAGTTCCTGCCGTAAGTAGAGTTGCCAGCGCAGAGACGGTAAAGAGAACAACTGTCCAAAATCCCAGCCTGAACTCTGTGAGAGGCGGAAGCTCTTTCACCAGCCAGTTTGCGGCTCCGTAAGCGAAAGCTGAGAATACAGCTGAAGAGAGAAAGTAGAGGGCATACCTGTACTTGTAGATTTCCAGTATTTCCTCTTTGATCTCTTTAGGCAGGCTGAAGAGATGTTCCTCAAAAATGGTAACAGCCGTAAGTATTAGAGCTCCTCCTAAAACAGCAGTAGAAACTCCAGACCTTTTAAGTAGCCTGAAGACTGGCCCCATCATAAGAACTGAGCCGATGTCTAGCGTTGCCTCTCTGTTTACAAAGAAAACGGCCATTAGACCAAGGATTGAGGCAAGTAGCGTTAGGGGAGCTCCACTGTGGTTGTAAGAGTAGATAAAGAGTGCAGGAACGAAGAGTGAAAGCCCCAGCCCCAGTGGTGTGAGGCCAGAGCTCCCCATTAACACTCCCGAACCTAAAGTTAAGGCAAAGAAAGCCGCAGGAGGTTTTAAGCTCCTCATTCCCTTAATCCATCTTAACAAATGGTAAGAGAGCCAGGTGTCTTGCTCTCTTAACTGCTCTTGCAAGCTGTCTTTGGTGTTTTGAGCAGACGCCGGAAATTCTCCTGGGGATTATCCTTCCCCTTTCAGAGATGAAAGACTTTAATAGGTCAACATTTTTATAGTCAATTCTTTCTATTTTCTCTGCGCAGAACTTACAGTACTTCCTTCTTCTAACAAACCTTCTCTGAGGAAGTGGGTTTGCCATGGCTTACCTCCTTAGAATTCAATGTCGTCTATTTCTTCAGGTTCTTCAATCTCCCTTCTCGGGTCAAGGGCAGCCACTCTGTCTGCCCTTACTTCAATTCTGCTTCTCTTCTCGCCAGAGTCTGTTTCCCAGCTTGACTGTCTGAGGCTTCCCTCAACTAGAACCCTTGTTCCCTTACTGAATCTGCTCACGGCTCTGTCGGCAGCTTCACCCCACACAACAACATCAATAAAGAGGGTATCCTCCTGCCAGTTTCCATTCCTGTCTCTGTAGGGTCTATTTACTGCAATTCTAAAACGGGTAAAAGGCGTTCCGCTGTTTGTATGCTGTAGCTGAGGGTCTGCTACCAGCCTGCCGATAAGGAACACCTTGTTAAGGTTTGCCATTACTCTTCTCCCTTATTCTCTTCAGCAGTGGCTACAGGTTCCTCTTTCTTTGAGATCTTCTCTTTCATCTCTTTAATCTCTGTCGGCTTGAGCCTGAACAGGAGGAACCTGATAACGTCTTCGTTGATCCTGAAGAAGTTTTCCATGTTCTTTACGAAGTCTCTCTTGTCTGTCTTTATGTACTCAAGGACGTAGTAGCCTTTGTCGTAGTCGTTTATCGGGTAGGCAAGCTGCCTCTTTCCCCATTTATCTATGTGGAGAACCTCTCCGCCGTACCTCTCAACGTAGGAGTTGACCTTGTCTATAGCAGCCTTTGTCTCCTCGTCAGACATTGTAGGTCTTAGTATGTAAACCATTTCGTAGTAGTACTCCCTCATTTCTACCTCCGTTAGCTGCATTTACTTAAGGTTTTCTGTGAAACTCCTTCTTTTAGAAGAGTTTCAACGCAGTCTGCTGCCCTCTTAACAGCTTCTTCAACTGCTGGGAGCTCCTCTTCACTGAAAGGAGAGAGTACGTAGTCAACAACCTCCTCTTTCGTTGCCGGCCTGCCGATTCCTACCTTTACCCTTGGAATCTCTTTTGTTCCGAGGGAGTCTATTACCGACTGAACTCCCCGGTGGCCGCCGGAGCTCCCCTTTTCCCTAAACCTCACCTTTCCTAAAGGGAGGTCTAAATCGTCGTAGATAAGGAGAACCTCAGAGGGCTTCAGCTTAAAGAAGCGGACAAACTGAGAAACGCTCTCTCCGCTCCTGTTCATGTAGGTTAGAGGCTTAAGAAAGATAACTTTTTGGCCGTTGACCCTTGCTTCCCCGTAGGCTCCCTTATACTTCTCTCTGTTAAACGAGAAGCCGAGCCTCTGAGCTAACTCGTCTAAAACCCACCAGCCAACGTTGTGGCGAGTTTTCTCGTACTCCTTTCCGGGGTTTCCCAGGCCTACGACCAGTTTAATCAATTACTCCTCTCCCTCTGTTGCCTCTTCTTCAGCTGCTTCTTCCTCTCCTGCTCCTTCAGCAGGTTCGGCAACAACTACAACTGTCTCTTCAGGGCTGTCAACAAGCTTTGCACCTTCAGGGAGAGGAATGTCTCCAACGTGGAGGGCGTCTCCAACGTGGAGGTTAGAGATGTCAACGACAATCTTCTCGGGAATCTCTCTCGGAAGGGTTTCAATTGTTATTTCCCTCTTGAGAATCTCAAGAACGCCACCCTCCTCTGTAACGCCTACAGGAGTTCCTTCAAACTCAAGCTCAACGGTAACCTCAATGGTCTCTCCGAAGGTTACCTCGTGGAAGTCAACGTGGATGGGAACGTCTCCCAGCCAGTTGTACTGGATGTCTTTGAGGATGCACATCCTCTCTTCGTCGCCGAGCTTCAGCTTGATGAGACCGTGGTGGTGTTTGAGCCTCTTTACCGCTTTTGCAGGAATGGCGATGTGTGTCGCCTCTGGTCTTCCACCTCCGTAGATAACGGCAGGTAGAAGGCCTTCCCTGCGCAGTTTTTTGGCTACCTGCTTACCAGTCTTTTCCCTTCTGGTAGCCTCTACTTCTACTACCTTCATCCTTACCTCCTGAAGTTTTTTGCGGGAAAGCAAGCCAATATTTACATTCACCTATTTTGTTTGTCAAGGGGAATTTTTTCTCTCTTTCCTGTTGACAATCTCTTTACTGATTCCTATATTTTGGAGCGTCAGGTTGGGCGGATAGCTCAGCTGGGAGAGCGCCAGCCTTACAAGCTGGAGGTCACAGGTTCGATCCCTGTTCCGCCCACCACTTTCGGGGACGTAGTTCAGTTCTGGTTAGAACGCCGGCCTGTCACGCCGGAGGTCGCGGGTTCGAGTCCCGTCGTCCCCGCCACTTTATCCCTTTCAACTAATCCCTGTGGTAAGGCGATCCTCTTAAAATTTCCTGTGCTCTGAATATCTGTTCCAGTAGAACTATTCTTGCAACGTCGTGTTGAAGGGTCATTTTTGAAAGTGAAAGGAGGAAATCCCCTTTTTTCTTTACTTCTTCGCTGAGACCGTCTGCTCCCCCTATTACAAAGGTTATGTTTGGGTGTTTTGATATTAAAGAGGCAAACTCACGGGAAGGGAGCTCCCTCCCCCTTTCGTCAAGAACAACTGTAAATCCTTTAAGCTTTGAGAGAATCTTTTTCCCTTCCTCTTCAGGATTTCTTCCCTTTTTCAGTTCAACAAGTTCTAAGTTTCTGATTCTCTTCAAGTAGTAGTCCTGCACCTCTTTAAAGTGGGGTGGTATCTTTCCTACTGTAACGAGTTTCAGTTTCATCAAACCGGTTCTTTAACTATCTCTTCTACTTCAAGCCTTGGAGCGTCCATCCAGAGTGACTCAAGGTTATAAAGTTCCCTCACCTCAGGCTTAAATATGTGAACGATTACATCTCCGTAGTCAAGGAGTATCCAGTTTGCTGTATCGTAACCTTCTGTGCTTACAGGAACCACTCCTTTCTCTTTCAGCTTTTTCTTTATCTCGTCTGCTATGGTTCTTGCGTGGGTTTCAGAGGAGGCCGTTAGTATTACGAAGTAGTCTGCAAGGGAGGTTAACCCTCTAAGGTCTAATACAACAGGCTCTTCAGCCTTTTTGTCAAGGGCGCTCTTTAAGATGAGTTTCAGCTTCTCGCTGCTCTCCAAGTGTATCCTCCTAAAGGGTTTCTTTGATTTTCCACCAGATTGAGTGTTTTATCGGATTGATTACAGGTTCAACTTCAAGGTGTTTTACGCCGTTAAGTATCTGCCGTGCTTTCTCTCCGTATGGAGAGTTGGGGTATTTTTCAGCAACCTCTTTAAGTATTTTTTTCCCTATTTCTCTGTTTTTCTTTGCTAGCTCTTTCCACTTATTTATGTCTGACTCTATAAGGGCTATTCTGTTTTTTGCAACCCTTCTCTCGTCGGGGTTCTTTGATTTTAGCTTTTCCTTTTCCTTTTTGAGAGCTCTCTTTAGCCTGTCTATCTCATCTTCAGACTGTAAGGGTGTGTAGTAGTAAGCTCTTCCTAAGAGGTACTGGAGTCTGTCGGGAGCTTCAACGTCTGAGTACTTCTTCTTTACGTCTTTGTACCGATGGATTGAGGCTGTGAACTTTCGGAGCATGTCGTAGGTTCCGGCTATGTAAACCTCGTGTTCTGCCAGTATCTTATGGGCTATCTTCATGTACTCTCTGGCCTTTTCTGCTCTCGGGTCATTTGGATACTCTTTTACAAACCTTTTAAAAATTTTATACGCTCTCTCTGCAAAGGTTACGTCCCACTGGGGGCCTTTTACCAGGTTCAGGTAGCAAACTCCAAGGCGGAAGAGGGCGTCTTTTGCCTTCGGTGAGGCCGGGTAGAGCTCTAAAAATTCTTCGTAGTTGAGGGCGGCATTTTCAAAGTCTCCCTGGTTGAAGTAGGCGTCTGCAAGGGTGATTTTGGCTATTTCCTGTTCTTTTGGAGGTAGCTCCCCCTGAAGAGCCTTGTTTAGAAGGAAGGAGCTCCTTCCCCAGTCTCCTCTAACTGCTGCCTCTATTCCCTGTCTGTACTGCTCCTGAGCCGTTTGGGGAATCTTCTCGCAGGAAGCAGATAGTAGAATTAGAGAAACAACTGCAATTAACCTCTTTTTCATGCTACCTCCCGGTTAACAGAACCGATTATATCAGCCGTGGGAGACTGTGAACTTTTCAACGTGGTAGTTCTCAACGGGAATTACCTTTATCTCTATTCCGAAGGTTTCTGATATTCTGTCTATAACCTCTTTCTCTTCGTTTGTCAGTTTGTTTGCAACTAAAGGATTTGCGTAAACTCTTACGGTGTTAACTTTTCTCTTTTTAAGGTTGGAAATTATCTCCCTTTCTATTTCAAAGGCAACAGTTTCAGGAGATTTTACCCTCCCTCTCCCCTCACAGTAGGGGCAGGTTGTCGTGAGGGTTTTTCCGAGGCTCATTTTTACCCTCTTTCTGGTCATCTCAACAAGGCCGAGGTCAGACATACTTACAACTTTTGTTTTAGCCCTGTCTTTTTTCAGCTCTTCTTCTAAAGTCTCAAGGAGTTTCTTTTTGTTTTCCTCTTCTTTCATGTCTATGAAGTCAATTACGATTATCCCTCCTATGTCTCTAAGCCTTAACTGGCGGGCTATTTCTTTGGCGGCTTTCAGGTTTATTTCAAGGGCTGTTTCTTCTAAACTCTTTGCTTTTTTGAACTTTCCGCTGTTTACGTCTATTGAAACGAGAGCTTCTGTTTCGTCTATCACTATGTACCCGCCACCGGGAAGGTAGACTTTCCTTGAGAGAGCTCTCTCTATTGCCTTTTCTATCTGAAATTTCTCAAAGAGAGGGACTTCTCCCCTGTAGAGCTTAATTCTTGGAACCAGTTTTGGAATGAAGGCCTTTGCAAAGGAAACGGCTCTCTCGTACTCCCTCTGTGAGTCTATTAAAACTTCTGAAACGTCGTCTGTTAACAGGTCTCTCAGCGTTTTGGGAACTATCTCAAGGTCTCTGTAGAGACATGAGGGAGGGGGTTTCTTTTCGGCCTTCTCTAATAGTCCTTCCCAAACCTTCAGTAGGTAGTCTAAATCTCTTGTCAGTTCTTCCTCTGTTGATCCCTCCGCGGCTGTTCTTACGATTATTCCGTAGTTTTCAGGCTTTATTCTCTTTGCAATCTCTTTAAGCCTTTCTCTCTCTTCCTCGTCTGTAATTCTTCTTGAGAGGCCAACTTTGTTTATTGTTGGTAGGAGAACTAAATAGTGGCCGGGGATTGTAAGGTTGGTTGTTACCCGGGGTCCTTTTGTTCCTATCGGTTCCTTTGCCACCTGAACCAGAATCTCCTGACCTTCTGAGAGAACTTCCTCTATGGGGGGGAGCTCCACCTCCGGCAGCTCGTCGTCTAAGAACTCGTCTTCGTCAAAGTCTAAGTTCACGGCGTCCCTTACGTATAGGAAGGCCTTCCTCTCCTCTCCTATGTCAACAAAGGCTGCCTGAACCGCCGGAACTATTTTTAAGATTCTTCCCTTGTATATGTTTCCAACAATTCCTCTATTTTCCTTCCTCTCAACGTAGAACTCAACAAGCTCTCCCTCTTCTAAAACGGCTATTCTTACCTCTTTTGTAAGGGCGTTTATGAGGATCTGTTTTTTACCCAAGGAGCTCCTCTCTTACAACTTCTGCCTTTTCAAGGCTAAGAACCATCCAGTTCAGTATGTCGCTAACGTTTAAAACTCTTCCATTCTTTACTTTCAGAGTTAGTATAACTTCTCCTTTTTCCTCCCTTAAGTCAAGTATCTCCTCTTTCAGATTTACCTCCCTTCCCTTCCTGTCTGTTGCACTTTCTCCTTTAAGGGTTTCAAGTGTGAACTCCGCAAACGGCTTTATACGGTAGGTAACAGAGTTTATCCTGTCAACGATTCTCTCTTTAATTCCAAGTTCCAGCCAACTTGTAAACTCAAGCCCTTCAGGGAGGAACTCTTTAGATTCCTCTATAAACACATCAAAGTTGAAGGTTTCGTTAGAGAGCTCCACCTCAACCACTTCTCCCAGACCTTCAACTCCTACAGGAAGGCCTAAAACGATGTTTATTCTGGGATTAGGGTTGAAACCCTGAGAGTACCTTAGGGGAACGCCGAACCGCCTGAAGGTTCTTGTAAAGGCCCTTGTCAGGTCTAAGAGAGACAGGAACCGTGCGTAGCCTGTTTTCCTGAAGATGAGGGCAACTTTCCTTTTAAGGGGAAAATCCTTTTTTGGCCTTGGGGGAACCTGAAACTCTATCTTCTCTGGAATGGGAAACTCTTTTAGCTCCTTTATCTGCTGGGGCGTGCAGACTCCACAGGCGTGGCACCCTACGATGCGGCAGTCTGGAGTCCACTGCTGGCTTTCAGCCTTCTTCAGCTCCCTTAAGAGGAACTTTTTACTGACCACTCCTTTTATGAAGTCCCAGGGGAGCTCCTCTTCTAAATCCCTCCTTCCCAGGGCTCTCTCAAGGTCAATTCCCGTTTTCTCAAAAGCCTTTAACCACCCCTCGTAGTTGAAAAACTCGTCCCAGCCGTCAAGCTGGCACCCTTCCCGGTACGCTTCTACCAGAACCTCTGAAACTTTCTCGTCTCCCCTTGTTAAAAGAGCTTCTATCAGAGACTGTCTGTAGTCGTGGAACCGGAGCTTAAAGCTCTTTGGGGATTTTCTCTTTATGTAGTTAATTTTTTCTACAACTTCTTCCTCTTTTGCAAAGGATTCCCACTGAAATGGCGTAAAGGGTTTAGGGACAAAGATAGAGATTCCAGCGGCAAGGTGCTTTCTTCCCCTGTACTTTTTTCCTATTCTGTGAACTGTCCAGAGCATTTCAATAAGTGCGTCTATGTCTTCGGGAAGCTCAAAGGGAAGCCCTATCATAAAGTAGAGCTTTAACCTGTTCCAGCCTCTTTTAAAGAGCCCTTCTACTGCCAGGAAGAGGTCTTCGTTTGTCAGATCTTTGTTTATTATCCGCCTTAACCTATCGGAGCCAACCTCTGGAGCAAGGGTAAATCCTGTTTTCTTAACTTGCATTATCTGAGAGGCAAGGTCTGGGTTGAAACCTTTCACTCTCATAGAGGGAAGGGAAAGCGAAATCAGTTCTCTGTGGCATACTTCCATAATTTCCGGAACCAGCTTGTTGAAGCTACTGTGGTCTGATATTGAAAGAGAAGAGAGGGAGGCCTCTTCGTAACCTGTGTTTCTGAAACTCTCTTCAACCAGCTTCTTTATTAATTCCTCGTTCCTTTCCCTGTAAGGTCTGTAGATGTAGCCTGCCTGGCAGAACCGACACCCTCTTAAACAGCCTCTGGCGGCTTCAACGGCTATTCTGTCTTGAGCTGTTTCTATAACCGGAACAGGTGGAGATGTGGGGAAGTAGCCTTCTGGAACTTTTACAAATACTGCTCTCTTTACAGGATACTTTCCAAAAAGGGGAACCCACACCCCTTCAATCTTTCTCACTTCAGAGAGGAGGTCTATCTTCTTTCCTCCCTCTCTTTTTACCTCCCTGTAGAGCCTGGCGATTTCAACTAAGGTTTCTTCTCCGTCTCCTATGGAGAAGAAGTCTATAAAGGGAGAGAGCGGAACCGGGTTGTAGGTGCAGGGGCCTCCTGCAAAAACAACGGGGAGCTCCTCCCTCTCTACCCTCTCCTCGGAGTAGAGAGGCATTCCTGCCAGCTCTAACAGTTTCAGCGCGTTTGTATAGGTAAGCTCAGATGAGAAAGAGAGCCCCCACAGGTCGTACTCCTTTATCGGTTTCTGCTCCTCTATTGTGTAGAGGGGAATTCCCTTCTCTTTCATGAGCTCCTGCATGTCGAGTCTTGGCAGGTAGGCCCTGTGGATAAGGGCAAAGTCTGTAAGGTTGTTTATCACGTGGTAGAGTATCTTCCCTCCTATGTGGGCAGACCCTACCTCGTAAAGGTCGGGGTAGGAGAGGACAAAGCGAACTTCCCTTTCGTGAAAACGGGGAGCTCCCTGGTTGAGCTCTAACGGCAGGTAGGACGCCGGTTTTTTTACCCTGTTAAGTTCTCTTAAGAACGCTCTATCAATAACCTTAGACTTCAATGTCATCATCTGGCCAGTCTCCTGTGTCAAAGTAGTCGTAGTCGTTTACCGGAACTCCAAGGTCAAAGTCTCTGTGGTCGTTATCCTCCTGATGGTGTTCCGACGTGTCGTTTCGGTTATGGTCTTCAAGGTGTTCTACAGTTTCAAAGAGAAGAAAGGGGAGGGTTGTTCCTAAAATCAGCGGAAGCCACGGGACTGTAAAATTAACTCTCTTTCCTTCAGCTGAGAAGAGCTTTCTTATCTCTGTTTCAGGAACCAGAACTTCAAACGTTTCGCTGCCTGCCTTTAAAACAATTCTGTAACTGTTTCCTTCTTTCTTTATTGTAAGCTCCTTTATCTCTTCCCTCTTGAAGAATCGGAACTCTCCGTGGCGGAAAATAGAAATCCCTTCGTCTGAAAAGACGAGGACTGTTCCGTCTAACCCTTTAACCTCTACTGCCGTTCCCCTTGAAACTCTGTTCCTCTTCGTTATCAGCGGAAAGATGAAGAGGATGAGTATCAGAAAGAGAATCAGAAATCCCATTACTCCCATACTCTACCTCACAAAATCTATAAAAGTTTTCAGTGAGCTCCCTCCACAGGGCTCTCCTGTTGCCTGTTTCAGATTTAAATCCAAGCTCCTCTAAAAATCTAAAATAGCCCTCAGAGGGCATGCCGCCCGACTTTGAAACTACGACAGAGCCGGGTAGAACCCCAAACCTGCTGAAAAACTCCCGGCAGATTGGATGGAGGAGTCTGGATACTGCTCTTCCGACGGCTCTTCCCCTTTCAGGGAGAACTTTCCTCTTCAGCCTCCTGTTAACTTCGCGGCAGAGCTCAGAGTAGGGTATAACCTGTCTTTTCTTCCCCGTCTCAAGAAGAACTTTTAAAACCTTAGAAACTATAACTGATTCCTGTGAGGAAGAGTTTGTCTGTATGGTAGTTTACCCCCTCAGGTAAAAGGTTTTGATAGTCAACCTGGTAGGTAACCGTTAGAGAGAGTTTTTCTGAGATAGGAACCGATACCTGACTCTGTGAGTGGAAAAAGTATTTCTGAGAGTTCTCGAAAGAAACCTGGTAGGAGAGGAGCTGTGTAAAGGTTACAGTATCGGTAATCTGCCGGGTATAGTTGACTTTAGCCTCTCCCTGGTAGTAGCTCTCGTTGGGACTCTCTGTGTAGTTGTTGTAAACGTAGGTTACGTTCGTAGTTAGTGAAAGGTTTTCTGAAATATTGACTTTTAGACCGGGGCCTACTCCAAACCTTAAGTTGTACCCTGAGAACTTGTCTGAGAAAATAAAATTGTTTAAGACTAACGATAGCCATCTGTTTATCACCCTCTCGTAAGCGTTGCTTACGTCAAGTCTGTTTGCGCTTTCCTTTCCGGAGTTTTCCTTGTAAAGGTAACTTCCCTGAGAGGAGACGGAAGACTTTTCCCACTCCTTTTTCAGCGTGTAGGAGAAAGAAAGAGTGGAGGTATTGCTGTTTCCCGACGTTTGACTGTAGGAGAGGTTTACGCTGTTTCCTGCCAGAGCCGTTGCCGGTAAAAGCATCAGCAAGAGAATTAAAAATTTCATCTCTCCTCTCCGGGAGTATAATTTGGCCAAAAATCACTCGGGAGTAATTTAATGGGAGAGAAGCTTATTGAAAACCTTAAATCTTTGGCCGTTGCTCTAATTCTGGCTCTGATTATCAGAACTTTTATAGTTCAGTCTTTCCACATTCCTTCAGGTTCAATGATTCCTACCCTTCTTATTGGAGATTTCATTCTTGTTGATAAGGTTACCTACCATTTCCGACCTCCTGAAAGGGGAGATGTTGTAGTTTTCCACTTTCCCCTTAACGAAAGCGTTTACTACATTAAACGAATAGTTGGAGTTCCGGGAGATAGAATACAGATTAAAAACGGCATTCTTTACGTTAACGGAAAACCCTGTAAGTACAAGTACCTTGGGCTTTACAGTTACTATGAAAATGGGCAGAAACATACAGGAAAGCTCTACTACGAGTTCCTTCCTAAGAAGAACGGAACTGTAAAGAAGCACTACATATTAAAAACCGGTACACAGGGAGATAATACTTCCGTTTTCATCGTTCCTAAGGGGAAGTACTTTATGATGGGAGACAACAGGAACAACAGTTACGACAGCCGTTACTGGGGTTTTGTTGACAGGAGCAAAATTGTTGGAATTGCCAGAATTATCTTCTTCTCCTGGGATTCCGAGAAGCACATGCCCAGGTTTAACAGGTTCTTTAAGTTGATTCACTGACTATAGGGGGAGGAAACCTTGCCCTCCCCCGTCAAATTTACTTCTTCCTCTTTTTCTTGAGCTCTTTCTCTGTAGCTTCTTTGAGGTCTTTTCCAGGTTTGAAAGCAGGAACAAGTTTTGGAGGAACTTCCACCTTTTCGCCAGTTTTGGGATTCCTTGCAACTCTTGCAGCCCTCTCCTTCATGAGGAAAGTACCGAAGCCCCTTATCTCTACCTTGTCTCCCTTCTTGAGGGCTTCTGTTACCACCTCAATGAAGGCGTTGAGGGCAGCTTCTGCGTCCTTCTTCCTTATTCCCGCCTTCTCGGCGATTGCGGCTACGAGATCACTCTTTGTCATGCCGCTCCCTCCTTTCATTAAGTTTGGTTAAGCTAAGTGTTTCAAGGCTTTATCATGAAAATACTATTATTCAGGAGGGTTGTCAAGATATTTCTACCTCTTCTATTCCAAGTTTTTCTTGCAACTTTGCCAAATCTATCCCTTCTATCCTTACCGTTTTAATCCTACTGGTTTCACCTCTTACAATTTCAATGGAGCTCTTTGGAACTTTCAAGGTTTTAGAAAGAAGCTCAACTACTGCCCTATTGGCCTTCCCCCCCTCTGGAGGAACTGTCACTTTTATCTTCAGTCTTCCTTCCTCTACCTTCTCTATCCTGTTCCTTGAGGCTTTCGGCTGGACTTTCACCTCTATCTCCAGAGAGTTCTCTCTTTTCCTTACTCTTAACATCTTCTTCCAACTCCTTCAGTATTCTCGTCATTTCAAGAAGTGCCAGTTTGAGGCGGTTTGTCATTTTCTTCTGGGTGAAGCGGAGTTTCTCTATCTCTATCTCAAGTTCTTCTTTCTTCTTTTCTATATCGCGGAGCTCTTTCTTTTTGGCTTCAACCAGTTTCTCAATTTCCTTACGGGCTTTCTCCATTACCTGTTCAGCCCTGTATTCCGGCGTTCTGGTTTTAAGCTTTTCAACTTCTTTAAGGAGCTCTTCGTATGCATGAGCGACTCTTGAAAGGAAAAGTTCAACTTCGTCGGGGTCGTAGCCGAAGAGTTTCTTGCTGAACTCCTGGTTTTTTATCTCTTGGGGGGTAAGTTTTTTAAATCTTTGGTTCTCCATTCCTTGTTCCTCTAATTGTTGTTGTCCTAAGATTATAACAGCGGAGGGTTTTCTGTTGTAAGTAATTTTAAAGCTTTTTAACTAATCTAATAATGTTTACAAGTTTCTCTACAGCCTTTCCCCTGTGGCTGATTCTGTTCTTCTCCTTCAGGGGGAGCTCCGCCATCGTCTTCCCGTAACCTTTCGGTATAAAAAGAGGGTCGTAACCGAAACCTCCCGTTCCCCTTGGCTCCGTTATTACTCTTCCTCTCACCTCACCTTCACTCCACAGGCCAGCCTTTTCTAGAAAGGCCAGGAATATGAAAGAGACGTACCTGGCTGGGGAGTTCTCTAACCCCCTCTTTCTGAGTTCTTCTATCAGTTTTCTGTTGTTCTCCTCGTCTGTTGCGTTCTCTCCTGCAAACCGGGAGGAGTACACGCCGGGCTTTCCTCCCAGTGCTTTAACTTCAAGGCCTGAGTCTTCAGCTATTACGGGCATTCCCAGTTTTTCGGAATAGTAGGTTGCCTTCTGGTAGGCGTTTTCACAGAAAGTTTTCCCGGTTTCCTCGGGAGCCTCTACTTCTGCCACTTCATCAATGGGGACAACTTCAATTCCAAACTCTTTAAGTTTCTCCTGAACCTCTCTAACCTTTCCCCTGTTTTTTGTAGCAAAAACTATCTTCACTGCTTCACTCCCAAAGTCTCTTTCTGGATGGTTATTAGCTCTTTTATTCCCTTCTCTCCTAAATCAAGTAGTCTGTTGAGTGCTTCCCTTGAGAAGGGTTCTCCTTCGGCTGTTCCCTGAACTTCAACGAACAGTCCCCAGTCGTTCATTACTACGTTCATGTCAACTTCTGCCATTGAGTCTTCCTCGTAGTTGAGGTCTAACAGGAACTGGCCGTCAACTATTCCCACGCTTACAGCAGCAACAAAGCTTTTAACTGCATTAAGTTTATCTACTCTTTCCAGGGCTCTGTGGAGTGCAACGAAGGCTCCAGTTATTGACGCAGTTCTCGTTCCGCCGTCGGCCTGTATTACGTCACAGTCTATCCAGATTGTTATCTCTCCCAGGGCTGTAAGGTCAACGGCGCTCCTTAAAGACCTTCCTATTAACCTCTGAATCTCCTGAGTTCTTCCGGTAAGTTTTCCCTTTGCCGCTTCTCTGATTGTTCTCTGGGCTGTTGCCCTTGGAAGCATGGAGTACTCTGCCGTTATCCAGCCCTGGCCGGTTCCCTTCAGGAACGGAGGTACTTTCTCCTCTACGGAGGCTGTGCAGATTACCTTTGTATCTCCAAACTCAATGAGGCAGGAGCCTTCTGCGTGCTTTATGAAGTCAAGAGTTATCTTTACCTCTCTCAGCTGGTCGGAAGCTCTCCCGTCACTCCTTGTCAATTTCAACCTCCTCTATCTCCACCTTTTCTTCCATTATCATCTTTGCAATTCTCTCAAAACGCTCTGTTTTATCGCTTACAAGTATTCTAACGCTTCCCCTCTTTCCAGAGTTCTTTGCAGGAAGTAACCTCTCAACTTCCTTTGCAACTGCACCCGCAGAATCTACCAGCTTAACGTCTCCACACACTTTTGATAGAACTCCCTTTATCAGAGGGTAGTGGGTGCATCCTAAAACGAGTGTGTCTATCTCCTCCTTAAGGAGCTCCCCCAGGTACCTCTCTGCAACTTTCTCTGTTATCTCGTCTTCAAGCCACCCCTCCTCTATAAGTGGAACAAAGAGAGGACAGGCCTTCTGGAAGACCCGACAGAACGGGTCTAAGGAGACTATGGCCTTCCTGTATGCCTCGCTCCTTACTGTTGCTTCTGTTCCTATAACTCCTATCCTCCCGCTCCTGCTTGCCTTTACTGCCTCTTTGGCGCCGGGTTCTACAACCCCTATAATCGGGAAGGGGAACTCTTCCTTCAATATCTCTAATGCATGAGCTGAAGAGGTATTACAGGCCACAACCACCATCTTTACCCTGAACCTCTGGAGCAGTTTGGTGTTCTGAAGACTGTACCTTATTATCGTTTTGTGGGACTTCGTTCCGTAGGGAACTCTTGCCGTGTCTCCAAAGTAGATGAGGTTCTCTGCAGGCAGGAGCTCCCTCAGAGCTTTAAGAACTGTAAGCCCCCCCACTCCAGAGTCAAAGATGCCTATAGGACTGTCTGGCATTGCATCTCCTGAAGTTGGTAACTTTATTTAATTGAGTTAGGCAAAACTTTCTTAAAGGTGACGGTTTATGAGGAGCTGTCAGGAAATTATAGACAAAGTGAAGGAGTACAGAACAAACTTTGACGAAAAGCTGATAGAGAAAGCCTACGATTTTGCAAAGAGGAAGCACGAAGGGCAGTTCAGGAAGTCGGGGGAACCCTACTTCATCCATCCGGCTGAGGTTGCCTACATACTTGCTGAGCTCCGAATGGACGTTCCAACCATCGTTGCAGGCCTTCTCCACGATACCGTTGAGGATACGGACACGACATTAGAGGAGATTGAGAGAGAGTTTGGCCGTGAGGTGGCCTTTATAGTTAAAGGGGTTACAAAACTTGAAGGTTACTCGTTTCAGAGTAAGGAAGAAAAGGAGGCTGAGAGCTTCCGTAATCTCCTTATCTCACTTGCAGAGGACATAAGGGTTCTGATAGTTAAGCTTGCCGACAGGCTCCACAACATGAGGACTCTCCACCACATGAAGAGGGAGAGCCAGCTGAGGAACGCAAAGGAGACCCTTACCATTTACGCACCCCTTGCTAACAGGCTCGGTATGTACAGGGTAAAGAACGAGCTTGAGGATCTGTCCCTTAAGTACCTTGACCCTGAGGCCTACTACTCAATAGAGAAGAAGGTTAAAGAGAAGAAGAGGAAGATACTTCCCTACCTTGAAGGGGTTATTGAAACTGTGAAGAAGGAACTCCGGAAGAACGGCATAAAAGGTGACATTCAGTGGAGGATAAAGCACATCTACGGCATCTACAGGAAGATGGTTACGAAGGGAATCCCCTTTGAAGAGGTTTACGACGTTGCCGGGATAAGGGTTATTACTGACACTGTCGGTAACTGCTACCAGATTCTGGGAATTATCCACAGCCTCTGGACTCCCGTTCCCGGCAGGATAAAGGACTACATAGCCGTTCCAAAACCAAACATGTACCAGTCTCTACACACAACCGTTGTAGGGCCTAAAGGTCAGTTTATTGAGTTTCAGATAAGAACCTGGGAGATGCACCAGGTTGCCGAGCTGGGTATTGCCGCCCACTGGAAGTACAAAGAGGGTGGGGGAGCTCTCTCTGAGGCGGAGAAGGAGAGGTTCCTCTGGCTCAGAAATCTCCTTGAGTGGGTTAAGGAAGAGAAAGACCCCAACGAGTTTATAGACTCCGTTAGAAAAGACCTCTACAACGAAGATATCTATGTATTCACTCCAAAGGGAGACATTAAGACCCTTCCCGTTGGGGCAACTCCTGTTGACTTTGCGTACGCCATCCACACCTCTGTAGGGCACAGGTGCAGGGCTGCAAAGGTTAACGGTAAGCTCGTTCCGCTGAACTACGTTTTAAGCAGCGGAGACAGGGTTGAGATCATTACCGGAAGTGAAGAAAGGCCAAATAGAGACTGGCTCAACTTTGTAAAGACCTCAAAGGCTCGTCAGGCAATAAGGAGCTTTTTAAGGAAGGAGGAGAACGAGAGGGCTAAAAAGCTCGGTGAGAGCCTGGTTGATAAAGCTTTAAGGAAACTCGGCTCTACTCTGGGAACTGTTGGGGAGAACCCGGAAGTTTTGGAAAGGATAAAGGGGCTTGGTTACTCAAAGCTTGATTCCCTTTTAATTGACGTGGGCTTTGGAAAGCTTGACCCCGACGTTGCAGCAAGGAGGCTTTTAGGGCTTCCCGTTGAAACCAGGAAAAAGAGGAAGAAAGGGACGTCAGACAGAGGAGACGTAGCAATAACAGTTGACGGAATAGACAACGTAGCCGTTTCAATTGCAACCTGCTGCCACCCCCTTCCCGGAGACAGGGTTGTAGGCGTTATTAATACGGGTAAAGGAGTTGTGATTCACGCTGCAAACTGCATAGTTGTAAGGCAAATTAGGGAGAGTTCCCCCGGAAAGCTCGTTCAGGTTAACTTTATCCCCTCGGGAAAGGTTTACCCGGCCAAGATAAGAGTCTCTACCGAGGACAGGCCGGGAATGCTTGCAGAGGTTTCTGCCGTTATCTCAAAACAGAACATAAACATAAAGTCTGTAACCACTAGGCTAGTTCACGGAAGAGCTGTTCTGGACTTTATCGTTGAGGTGAGGAGTAGAGAAGAGCTCCAGAATCTCCTTTCGGCTATAAGGGGAGTTAAGGGGGTGATTGCGGCAAAGAGGATTCAGAGGGAGAGGGTAAAACAGCCGGCAGGATAGGCATATCTTTTCAGTTACAAAATAGCGACGGAGGTTTAGATGGAAGAGATACTCAACCAGTACGTTCCCATAGTTATTGAGCAGACTGGAAGGGGAGAGAGAGCCTACGACATCTACTCACGCCTCTTAAAAGACAGAATCGTGATGCTTGGAACTCCAATAGACGACCACGTGGCAAACCTGATAGTGGCTCAGCTCCTCTTCTTAGAGGCTGAAGACCCGGAAAAGGACATCTACCTCTACATAAACAGCCCCGGAGGAGTTGTTACGGCAGGACTTGCCATATACGACACTATGCAGTACATAAAGCCGGACGTTGTGACCATCTGTATGGGGCAGGCTGCCAGTATGGGGGCGGTGCTTTTGGCGGCAGGAGCTCCCGGCAAGCGCTTCGCCCTTCCCCACGCCAGGATAATGATCCATCAGCCACTTGGAGGCTTCCAGGGACAGGCTACAGACATAGAGATACACGCAAAGGAGATACTGAGGCTAAAACAGATGCTTAACGAAATACTGGCAAAACACACAGGCCAGCCCTTAGAGAAGATTGAAAAGGATACAGACAGAGACTTCTTCATGAGCGCTGAAGAGGCGAAGGAGTACGGTCTCATTGACAAAGTTCTTACAAGGAGGAACGGATAGTTGGTAAAGGGCAGGTTCCCCCTTAACAGAGTTGAAGAGGCCATTGAAGACATAAAACAGGGGAAAATGGTTGTTGTTGTTGACGACCCAAACAGGGAGAACGAGGGGGACCTTGTAATAGCTGCCGAGAAGGTAACGCCAGAAGCCATTAACTTCATGGCAAAGTACGGAAGGGGGCTTATCTGTCTTGCACTTCCTGAGGAAAGGTGCGACCAGCTGGGCTTTGAACCGATGACTCCACGGCCAACAGACCCCAAGGAGACGGCCTTCTGCGTTTCAGTTGACGCCCATCCGAAGTTTGGGACAACTACTGGAATCTCAGCCTACGACAGAGCTATAACCATAAAGAGGGCAGTCTCTCCAGACGCAAAACCTGAAGACTTCGTCAAACCGGGGCACGTGTTCCCCTTAAGGGCAAAGAAAGGAGGAGTTCTTAAAAGATCAGGCCACACAGAAGCTGCCGTTGACCTTGCCCGCCTGGCAGGGCTCTACCCTGCCGGCGTTATATGTGAGATTATGGATGAAGACGGAACGATGATGCGCCTCCCGAAACTCCTTGACTACGCAAAGAGGCACGGCCTGAAGGTTATCAGTATTGCAGACCTTATTGAGTACAGGATGAAGAGCGAGAGCCTTATAAGGCGGGAGGCCGTTGCTAATCTGCCAACAGTTTACGGAAACTGGAAGATTTACGCTTACACCTCTCTTGTTGATAACAAGGAGCACGTAGCTCTCGTTATGGGTGACATAAGGGAAGACGAGCCAGTTCTCGTAAGGGTTCACTCTGAGTGCCTTACGGGAGACGTTTTCGGCTCCTTAAAGTGTGACTGCCGTTCCCAGCTTCACAAAGCTATGGAGATGATAGCTAAAGAGGGTAAGGGGATAATTGTTTACCTGAGACAGGAGGGGCGAGGAATAGGTCTTGTTAATAAGATAAAGGCTTACCACCTTCAAGATCACGGCTTTGACACAGTTGAGGCCAATGAAAAGCTTGGTTTTCCTGCTGACATGAGAGACTTTGGAATAGGAGCTCAGATATTGAGAGACTTAGGTGTAAGGAAGATGCGTTTAATGACAAATAACCCGAGAAAACTTATAGGATTAGAGGGTTACGGTTTAGAAATTGTAGCGAGAGTTCCAATTGTTACCGGAGTTTGCGAGTATAATATCGGCTATCTACAGACGAAAAGAAATAAACTTGGTCATCTGATTAATCTGGAGGAGGAAAATGGAAAACAGGGAATTTCAAATTCCTCAGGAGTTGAAAAACAGGCTGATAAGCCTGACAGCTCAAATTAGTTCACTTTTTGAGGAAACTGTTAAAGAGTACGAAGAGAAAGTTTCTCTTCTTGAACAGAGAATTGAGGAGCTTGAGCAGGAGAACATAGAGCTAAAGTACAAACTGAGACAGCTCAGTAACGACCTTAAAAATCTCAGTGAGAGAATTGCTTCTGAGTTTTTAAAGAGGGCAGAAGCAGCACTTGAGGGGGTAGAGGAATTAAAGAGGAACGAAGGGCAACAGGAATAACGCTTGGAGACCCGGCGGGGATAGGAGCCGAAGTTCTCCTGAAATCCCTTGATTTTCTCCGTTCTCTTAACGAGGTCTTCGTAGTTTACGGTTCTAAAGAAGTTCTCAGGTTTTACGGGGAGCTCCTCTCCCTTTCCTACTCCATCCCTGTTATTTCTGAAGTTCCTGACGAGCCTGGTGTTTACCTGAAAGAGGCCGTTCCTGAAGTTCAATTTGAAGTTGGTAAGGTCTCTAAAGAGTCTGGAAAGGCTCAATTTTCCTTTTTGAAAAGTGCCGTAGAAGACGCCAAAAGGAGGGAGTTAAAAGCTATCGTTACCCTTCCAATAAACAAAGAGGCAATAAGGCTCGCCGGGTTCAACTTCCCCGGCCATACAGAGTATCTGGCCTACTCCTTTGAAGTTAAGAACTTTGCAATGATGCTTGCAAACGAGAAACTGAAAGTTGTTCTCCTCACAACCCATCTGCCTTTAAAGGAGGTTCCGAAAAAGGTAAAGAAAGAAGCTGTTTTGGAGAAGCTCCTTCTTATAGAGAGAGCTCTCCCCGGCAGCAGAATTGCCGTTTGCGGCCTCAACCCACACGCAGGTGAAGGAGGCCTGTTTGGCAGAGAAGAGATAGAGGAGATATCTCCGGCAGTTGAAGAGGCAAAGAGTTTAGGTATAGAAGTCTCTGGGCCTTTTCCGGCAGATACTCTCTTTAACAGAGCTCTTTTTGGGGAATTTGACGTTGTCCTTGCCATGTATCACGACCAGGGGCTCATACCGGTTAAGTTAACTGGATTCGGAAAGAGCGTTAACGTCACTTTAGGCCTTCCCATTGTAAGAACTTCGGTTGACCACGGAACAGCCTACGATATAGCAGGTAAAGGGGTTGCAGATACCGGCAGCTTTAAAGAAGCTGTAAAGCTGGCACTGGAGTTCCATTCTCAGAACCAGAGTTTATAACTGCTCTTAACGGTAAAACCGTTTGTTCCTCTTTCCTTAAATCCTTTAAACACTTTTGAACTTCAAATCTTAAGCTCTCTCTTCCGAAAAGACTTCTTCCAATCCCGATTAGAGGGGATTTATTTAAAAACGTGGTCCACTCTTTATTATCAATTGCTCCGGCTAATTGTAAGGTCTTCCTTTCTTTTTCTGCCTATTTGGTGTAACGGCAATGCTTTCTGGGTCTATGAGGATTTCTTACAAGCTCTTTGTTATGTTTTTCCCAATCCCTTCTCATGGTAGATTATTCTAACTCAATCCTGAATTTTTGGACACAGCAGATTCATTTTTAGAAAGCTTTGTTAAACAGTTCTTGAGTTAGAAGCTTGAGAGATTTGTGTCCCCAGTCGCTACCAGATATTGTTCTTAATGAGGTTTTACTGTTGTTTTTTGCTATGTACTTTATGCTAATTGCAGGTTCTTTATCTATTACTTCTTTGTAGTGCCATTCATTTACGCTACCTATTACACAGCTAAATTTCTCTTTTGCTTTCTGCTTCAGTTTTTCTATCTCTTTCTCTGTGTAATCCTTTTCCCGGGATATTGGGAAGAGAACGTTTCTATGACCTTATTGTACACTCCTGGCTTTTGGGCACTATTACGGGAGTTTTGTTTGTTATTGTTAATCTGGTAATTAATAGTCATTATTTTTTTATAAACCATTCAAAAGTTTTCTTTAAACCCTCCTCCAGAACGAAAGTAGGGGTATAGCCTATTTGTGATAGTTTTGTTATGTTTGCTACTGATCTTTTTATATCTCCTTCTCTTGGTGGTAGATACTTTACGGGAGGTATTTTGCCTGTAATCTTTTCCAGGGTTTTTAATAGCTCAAGGAGAGAGGTTTCCTTTCCTGTTCCGACGTTGTAGACTTCCCCTCCTGATGATTTTTCTTTTTCTACAAGTAGAAGGGCCTGTACTACGTCTTTTACGTAGACAAAGTCTCTTGTTTGTTTGCCGTCTCCGAAAATGTCTACAGTTATTTCTTCTCCTTGAAGGTATTTTGATGTTCTCTCCATGAATATAGAGATAACGCCAGAGTAGGGAGAGGAGGGATCCTGTCTTTCTCCATAAACGTTGAAAAATCTTAAGGCTGTTGTGTTAAGGTTGTAGAGTTTGTAGCTGTTTACTACATACCTTTCTGAGGCGTACTTGTCTATTCCGTAAGGGGTTAGTGGTTTTACAGGCATGTCTTCTTTTTTGGGGAGCTCCGGGTGGTCGCCATAAACAGCAGCAGATGATGCAAATACAAACTTCTCTACTTTTGTTCTCCTGGATTCTTCCAGAAGGTAGAGGGTTCCATCAAAGTTTACCCTGTGGGTTTCCACAGGCTCTTCAACTGATTTAAAGACAGAGGCTACAGCTGCTAAGTGAAATATAGTCTGGAAATTGTAAGAATCAAAAAGGTTTTTAAGGAGTTCTCTGTCGGTTATAGAACCTTTTATGAACGTCAGGTTTTCGTTTTCTTCAGGGAGATTTTCTCTTTTTCCTGTTGAGAGGTCGTCTAAAACAACAACTTTTCTTCCCTTTTTCAGCAATTCTTCAACAAGGTGTGAACCTATGAATCCAGCTCCTCCCGTTACAAGCGTAACCACATTTCCCTCTTATTTGTTTTTTATTAAGTTTTCTAAGTGTTTTCTAAAGAGTTCCGCCGTTTCTCTGTCTATCGCTGTAAGATGAACTTCCCTCAAAGAGGTTTCCGGTTTCTCTCTAAGGAACTTTAAAACCTCCTCAACTATTACCCTTGTCCCTTCCTCCTTTGGGTACCCAAAAATGCCTGTGCTTATTGCAGGCAGTGCCACAGATTTTACACCAAGTTGGTCTGCCAGTTCAAGGGAAGACCTTACGGCACTTCTTAGCTTTCTCTCCTCGTCTCCTTCTCCCCACACGGGGCCAACGGCGTGGATTACGTACTTTGCTTTAAGGTTTCCCCCCGACGTGTATACGGCGCTTCCAGCAGGGATGGGACCTCTTTCTCTTACGATTCTATCGCTCTCTTCCTGAATTGCTCTTCCGCCTCTCTTTACAATTGCTCCTGCTACTCCTCCTCCGTGTTTCAGTAGGCTGTTTGCAGCGTTAACTATCGCTTCTGTGTTCTCTAGAGTTATGTCGCCAAGAACCACTTTTATCTTTTTGCCGTTTATCTCTTTCTCTGTAAGAACTTCCACCTCTGCTCCTTGACTGACAGTTGGTTACTTATTAAATTACTTAGTAATTCCTAAGTCGGCACCTCCCCATACCTCCGGGAGAAGTTTCCCGGAGTCTTTTTATCCCAGGTCTCCCCATATAAACTGGATAAGTGCCATACCGGCTATTGCGGCCGTTTCAGCTCTCAGTATTCGCTTCCCAAGGTAGATAGGTTTGAAGCCTTTCTCTTTTAGGAGTTCTATCTCTTCCCTTTCTAGTCCTCCTTCGGGTCCCACCAGGAACGAGACAGAACTGGCTGAGTAGCTCTGGTAATCTTTAAGGGATTTCCCTCCTTTTTCCCAGAGGACGAACGATAGGTCTGCATCTGTCTCTATATCTTTCAGTTTTATCGGCTCCCTTATCTCTGGAAGTACGTTTCTTCCGCACTGCTTGGCGGCGTTAACTGCTATCTCTTTCCATCGTCTCAGCTTTCCTTCCCAGTTTCTTATGAGCTGTGCGTTTGAAGACCTACTGCAGATTACCGGAACAACTTCTGTAACTCCTAGTTCTGTTGCCTTCTGAAGTGCTAACTCAAACTTCTGGAGTTTGTTTGTTATACCCATAAAGAGAGTGGAGTGGAGTGGGCTGTCTCTATTAACGTTTGTCTCTTCAACGATTTTAATCTTTACAGATGTTGGAGAGGCTGCGTCTATTACGGCTAAGTACTCTTTTCCCTCTCCGTCAAAGACGATTATCTCATCTCCTTTTTTAAGTCTCAGAACTTTAAGGGCGTGGCGAGCCTCCTGACCCCTCAGGAAGGCTTCGCCGTTTTTTACCCCTTCTATCTTGAAGCGTCTCATTTAGTTAACTCCGGTTGTCTCCTTTTTCTTTCTTTTTTTCTTCTCTCTAACTGATATCCTGCCTTTTGGTGTGATGTCAAATACAACTTCTCCACCTTCTGTAAAGCGCCCCATCAGTATCTCGTCTGTTAGTCTGTCTTCTATGAGCGTCTGAAGAGCTCTCCTTATCGTCCTTGCTCCGTACTCTTTCCTGAACTCCTTCTCTACAACGTACTCTACAAACTTGTTTGTAACGTGGACTTTGAGGTTCTTCTCTTCAAGCTCTCTGTTAAGCCTTTCAACCTGTTTCCTGACGATCTCCTTAACGTCCTCTTTTGTGAGAGGATGGAAGACAATTATTCCGTCTAGCCTGTTGAGGAATTCAGGCTTGAAGAACCTCTTTACCTCGTCTAAAACGTGGGATTTCATCCTCTCAAAAGATCTCTCTTCCTCTTTTCCGTCTGCTATCTCAAATCCCATTCCCCTCTGGGCTGAGAGGAGGTGTTTTGCACCTAAGTTGCTGGTCATTATGAGTATTGTGTTTGTGAATGAGACCGTTCTTCCAAGGCCGTCTGTAAGCCTTCCGTCTTCCATTATCTGGAGGAGTATGTTTAAAACGTCTGGGTGGGCTTTCTCTATTTCGTCAAGGAGGATTACTGTGTACGGTTTCCTCCTGACGGCCTCTGTAAGCTGACCACCCTCTTCGTAACCTACGTATCCGGGGGGAGCTCCTATCAGCCTTGAAACTGTGTGTTTCTCCATGTACTCGGTCATGTCTATTCTTACCATCGCTTTCTCGTCGCCGAAAAGGTACTCTGCAAGTGCTTTTGCAAGCTCTGTTTTACCTACACCTGTAGGACCAAGGAAGAGGAAACTACCTATAGGTCTGTTGGCGTTTGCTCTAATTCCGAGTCTTGAGCGTTTTATCGCCTTTGCAACAGCCTTAACGGCCTCTTCCTGTCCTACGACTCTCTTGTGGAGCTCCTCCTCAAGCTTTAAAAGTTTTTCTGCTTCCTTCTCCTGCAGCTGCTGAACGGGAATGCCTGTCCAGAGGGCTACAATCTCCTCTACCCTCTTTTCATCTATAACTATCTTCTCTGAAGACTGTTTTACTTTTTGTTGACGGCGGAGTTCTTCAAGTTCTGTTAAAAGTTTCAGCTCTTTCTGTTTGTACTCGTGGGCTTTCTCGTACTCCGCCATGGCCAGAGCCTCTTCTTTCATGGCTTTGACCTTTTCTATTTCTTCCTCTATCTCCTTGATTTTTTCGTCTTTCCCTGCAGACTGAAGCTGGGCTTTGGCTCCGGCCTCGTCAATTATGTCTATCGCTTTGTCGGGGAGTTTTCTGTCGTTTATGTACCTTACGGCAAGTTTTACCGCCCTCTCTATAGCTTCGTCTGTAATAACAACGTTGTGGAACTCCTCAAACTTACTCTTCAGCCCTTTAAGTATCTCAATCGTATCTTCAACAGAAGGTTCCTCAACCATTACAGGCTGGAACCTTCTCTCTAAAGCTCCGTCTTTCTCAATGTACTTCCTGTACTCGTCTATGGTTGTGGCACCTATTACCTGAATCTCGCCCCTTGAGAGTGAAGGCTTAAGTATGTTTGAGGCGTCCATTGAGCCTTCTGCGGCACCTGCTCCAACCAGCGTGTGTATCTCGTCAATAAACAGGATTACGTCCTTGTTGTTCTCAAGCTCTTTTACAATTGCCTTGAGCCTTTCCTCAAACTGTCCTCTGTACTTGGTTCCTGCAATAAGTGAAGCCATGTCAAGTGAAACGATCCTCTTGTCTTTAAGCTTCTCAGGAACGTCTCCCTTTGCTATTCTCAGTGCCAGTCCCTCTACAATCGCCGTTTTACCAACTCCCGGTTCTCCTATCAGAACGGGGTTGTTCTTCCTGCGCCTTGCAAGAATGTGGGTAACCCTTTCAATCTCTTTCTCTCTCCCTATAACGGGGTCTAGCTTCCCTTCCCTTGCAAGCTCTGTAAGGTCGCGTCCGAACTTGTCAAGGTTGGGGGTGGAGCTCTTCTTCGTTGACTTCTTCTCCCTGTTTATCCCTTTGAGGAGGTTTGCGACTTCTCTTCTCAGTGTGTAGTGGTCTAAGCCGTAGCTTCTCAGAATTCTTCCTGCAAGGCCGAGTTTTTCTTTTGCGAGAGCTATAAAGAGATGCTCGGGGCCTACGTATGCGTGTCCCAGTATCTTTGACTCTTCAAGTGCGTGTTCAAGAACTCTTCTTGCTTCTGTTGAGAAGGTGATTGTGTTTATATCTACCTCGTAAGGTGCAGGTTGAACCTGAGAAATGATTATTTCCTGAATTCTCGGCTTGGAAATGTTGTACTTTGCCAGAATCTGGTTTGTAATCTCATCCTCTTTAAGGAGTGAAAGTAGTATATGCTCAGTTCCTAACTTTTCACACCTTAAAGCAACGGCCTGTTCTTTGGCCTTTATAATCACCTGTCTTGCTTTTTGAGTGAACCTTTCAAACATACACGCTCCTTCTATTTGGTTTGTTTGACAATAACGCCGTCCTTAATAAAGTATACGTTATCTGCAAAACTTTCCAGCTCGCTGTTGTGAGTTGCTATCAGGAAGGTGGTACCCGTTTCCCGGTTGAGTCTCTTCATTGTGGAGATGACTGAATGGGCGGTTTTGGAGTCAAGGTTTCCGGTAGGTTCGTCTGCCAGAACGATTTCCGGTTCCGTTACGAGAGCTCTTGCTACGGCCGCTCTCTGCTTCTCTCCTCCTGAAATCTCAAATGGTCTGTGAGATAATCTATGCTTCAAACCTACAGAGTTCAACACCTCCTCTGCTCGTTTCCTTGCTTCTTTTTCGCTAACTCCCCTTACAAGCAATGGAACCATAACGTTTTCAACGACGGTAAGTTCGTTTATCAGGTAGTGAAACTGGAAAATAAATCCAACCTTTCTGTTTCTAAACCGGGCAAGCTCCTTCTCCGGTAGTTTGAAGAGTTCCTCTCCTCTGTAGAGGACTTTCCCCGAAGTTGGTCTATCAAGGGTTCCCAGTATGTGGAGGAGTGTTGACTTTCCGGAACCTGAAGCTCCCATCAGAAGTGAAAACTCCCCCTCTCTGAGAGAGATGTTTACCCCTTTTAAGGCTAAAACCTCGTCGCTTTCCGTTTTGTAAACTTTCACTAAGTTTTCTGCTTTCAGGAGCTCCAACTTTCACCTCCTCTGGAGAGAGAAAATTATGGAAAAGAGAGTTCACAAGCTAACTTTTTACCACCCGAAGCTTGAGAGGATTTCGGCCTGTATGAACGAAGGGTATTTAGTTGGAGGCTTTATCAGAGACAGACTTTTAGGGGTCAGGAAAGAGAGCGTTGACATAGACCTTGTCGTTCCAAAGGCCGAACCTGTCGTCAGGTGTGTTGAGAGGGAACTCTCCCTTAAACCTTTCTCATTTGAAAAGGAGAAAACTGTTTACTCCTTTGTGAACAACGGTTTTCGCCTTGACATCTCAACGATTCTGGGCTCTTCCATTGAGGAAGACCTCAAAAAGAGGGACTTTACCATCAATGCCATGGCCGTTGACTTAAGGGAGCTCTTTCTTCCCTTTAACGACGATGCCGTTCTTATAGACCCAACCGGCGGCTTTGAAGACCTTGAGAGGGGAATAGTAAGGCCTGTTTACGACTCTGCATTTACAGACGACCCGGTCAGGATTCTAAGGGGAGTCAGGTTTAAGCTGGAGCTCGGTTTTAGCTATCATTCAACCTTCTTGAGTCAGGTTGCGAATGCCGGGGCTCTCCTCAAAAAAGTTCCATCAGAGAGGCTGCGGGACGAAATTGTGAAAGTTCTACTGCAAAACCTGTTCGGGAAGTTTCTCAGGGAACTTGACCGATTGGGAGTTTTCTACCCCGTTTTCAGTGAGCTTGAAGGAGTAGAGAAAATTCCCCCTTCCGGCGTTCATCAGTTTCCCTTAAAGGAACACACCTTCAGGTGTGTGGAACTCCTTGAAACTTATGCTCTTCCCCGTAAGGGGGAGATTTTAGAGAAGTATGGCCATAAGGTGGGGAGTGAGGAGTTCTTTACCGGTTTTACAGATCGGGAGTGTTTAAAACTTGTAGCTCTATACCACGACGTTGCTAAACCCCTTACAGTCGGCGAGAAAGAGGGAAGACTCACCTTTTACGGACACGACAGAGTGGGAGCTAAAATAGCTAAAGAGGCTCTTTTAAGGCTTTCTTTTGGCAGAAAAGCGGCAAAGATGGCTTACGTCTGTGTAAGACACCACCTCAGACCTTTCTTCCTTTACGACCTATGGAAGAGAGAGGAGCTTACAGAAAGGGCTCTCTACCGTTTCTTCAGGGATGCCGGAAAGTATGCCTTCCATGTTCTCCTCCTCTCTGTTGCCGACTTTGGGGCTATTTCAGAGAGTTTTAAGAAGGAGCTCCCCTCTTACGAGGCGTTCGTTAAGGAGCTTGTCTCCTTCTACAGAGAGAGGCTTGAGGGGCTAAAGCCTCTCCTTTCCGGGAAAGAGATAATGGAGATAAAGGGGTTTGAAAAGCCTAATAAGTGCGTCGGGAAGATAAAAGAGAAGTTGCTGGAGCTCCAGGCTCTGGGGAAAGTTAAGACAAAAGAGGAGGCCGTTAAGGCCGTTAAGGGTTTCAGCTGTGAGAGTTCTGATAAAGAGTGACTGGATTGTAAAGTCAGACGGAGAGGTTCTGAAAGAGGGCTGGGTAGTCGTTGAAAATGGGAGAATTTCCGGCTACTACAGGCGGCCTCCCGGGGGTAACTTTCAGGTAGTTGAGCACCTTCATGGTTATCTCTACCCCCCTTTCGTTAACTCCCACACCCACCTGGAGCTCTCTCTCCTCTCCTTTAACCCCGACCGTTTCAGCTCCTTCTTTGACTGGCTCCTCTGGATAATAGGGAAGAGGGGTCTCTTTACAGAGTCTGAAATGCTGAGAGCTCTTGAGAGAGCAGAAAAGGAGCTCCTCTCCTGTGGCGTTGCCTACGTCGGAGACATCTCTTCTTTTGGAATCTCTCCAGACTTTCCCTTTAAAAGACTGAAAGTTATAGCTTTCAGAGAGTTTATAGGAAAGGAGTTCTACCCTGAAAAGTTCCCTCCTCCTGTTTCTGCTCACTCCGTCTATTCCGTTTCGTTTGAAGCGCTTAAGTCAATAGCTTACGACAGCATTAAACGGGGTTACCGTTTCCAACTCCACCTTGGAGAGACAGAAGAAGAGCAGAAGTTCGTAAGGTGCCAGAAGAACCTTTTTGAGGAAAGAATCTACCCGGTAATAGGAAGAAAAAGATACGAACGTGTATGTACTGAAAACCTTGTTGACTATTTGAGGAAGGCGGGAGCTCTTATCAGTAACCTGATAGCGGTTCACTGTACAAATCTTTCAGAGTGGGAACTTGACCTTTTGACCTCGGCAGGTGCCTCTGTCGTTTTCTGTCCCAGAAGCAACGTCCACCTGAAGGTTGGATTTCCAAACGTGGAACACCTGCTGGGTTACGAAAAAGTAGCACTTGCAACAGACGGCCTCAGCTCAAACGTTAATCTCTCTGTTGTTGAAGAGCTCAAAACCGTTTACTACAGCCTTGAGGGAAGGGTTAGCGTCAGGGAGCTCCTTCCTCTCATAACCACCTCTGCAGCCAGATCTCTTTCTATTGAAGACTACGAAGAGAGAGCCCTCTTTACCTTTCTCCATTCAGGCTCTTCTGTTGCAGACCCTTACGCAGCTCTACTTCAAGGGAAAGAGTTTAAAGTTCTTGACTATACAAGTTCTCTTTGATTTAATTAGACTGAGTGCGAAAAAAACACAGACAGCAAAGGAGCCGCAATGTTTAAAGCCCTTTACGATATTTTCAGCTCTGTAAAACTTGCCATAGTTCTCCTCCTTACCCTTGCAGTTACATCAATAGTTGGAACCATAATTGAGCAGCAGCAAGACCCAGAAAAGTACTTGATGGAGTACGGTGAAACCACCTACAAAATCCTTAAATTTCTTGGTTTTACCGATGTCTACCATTCCTGGTGGTACATAGCGCTTTTAACTCTCCTTGCACTTAACCTGATAGTCTGTTCAATAAAGAGACTGCCAAAAATATGGAAAGTTGCACTGGAACCCCGAAAAACCCTTCCTGCCGGTTACGAGAAAGGTTTACGAGTTTCCCATGCTATAACCCTTCAGGGGGCTCTCTCAGACATCAAAGAAAAACTGATAGAGATACTAAAAAATCATAAATACAAGGTTGAAGTATCCAAAGAGGATGAAAAAGAAGTTCATATATTTGCAGATAAAAACGTTTATGCCAGATTTGGGGTTTACATAGTTCATTTGGGTGTTCTCGTAGTACTTATTGGGGGTCTTGTTACTGCAATATTTGGTTTTAGAGGTTATATGAATCTTGCAGAAGGAACTGAGAGTAACCTTGTTAGCTACTTCTCCGGCCCTAAAATCGTTGAACTTCCCTTTTATGTAAGATGTAATAAATTTAAAATAGACTTCTATCCTTCGGGAATGCCTAAAGCCTACATTTCTGACCTTTCTATTATAGAAAATGGAAAAGAAGTTTTCAGGAAGAAAATAGAAGTTAACCATCCACTAAAGTACAGAGGCATTTATTTCTATCAGGCCAGCTATGGACAGGGGGAGGCTTTTCTAAGGATAGTTTCTCCAAAAGGAGAGGATATAGTAGGTGTGGCTTTTGGACAACCTGTAAAACTCGGTAAGGGTACCTACTTGAAGATAGTCAGTATAGACGGGAACACCATGACTATCGGAATAGAGTTTATCCAGAACGGAAAGGTTCGGGAGGGAGTAATAAAACCTTTTGTCCTTTATAAAATTCCGGGAACAGATAAATCCTTTGCAATGGTTGACTTTAAACCGGTCTTTTACACAGGGCTTCAGGTCTCCAAAGACCCGGGTACCTGGATAGTTTGGGTGGGTAGCATTATTCTCATTGGTGGTCTTATAGTAGCCTTCTTTATTCCCCACAGAAGAGTCTGGTCAAGGCTTGAGAAGAAGGGGGACGATAAGACCAGGCTTGTAATAGGGGGACTTGCAAACAAAGGAAATGAAAGCCTGGCCAGGGAGCTGGAGGAGGTCTTAGGGGTGCTTAAGTCTTCATACTGCCAGAATACCCCTAAGGAGGAAGAGTCATGATCCACTCTGTAACGCTTTTTAACGCAGGGATGGTTGCTTACTTCCTTGCATTTCTCTTCTACACTATTTACGCCTTCTCAAAGAGTAGCTGGTCTTCCAAGCTTGCTACCGGATTTGCCTGGTTGGGAGTAATTATTCAGGGAGCAGGCTTTGTTGTAAGGGGAATGGAGAAGGCTAAAGTTAACATGGTTTCTAACTGGTTGGATTTCTACAAGTACGCTCCCTTCACCAACATGTATGAATCCCTTATGCTCTTTGGCTGGATGGCTGTGCTTATCTACCTTCTCTTTGAATGGAAATACAAAAACAAAGCTTTCGGTATGTTCGTAATTCCTCTTGCTCTTATAGGTGAGCTCTCAACTCAGATACTGGGCTTCAACGAGCAGGCTCAACCTCTTGTTCCTGCTCTTCAAAGTAACTGGCTTCTCTTTCACGTTGTTACCACCTTTGTCGGTTACGCTGCTGCTGCTGTAAGTGCAGGCGTTGCTTACGCTTACTTTATTAAAAGAGAAGATACTTCAACAAAAGACTGGGTAGTCATCTTTGTAACAACCTGGTTTATCTTCTTCTTCATTATCTATTCAGCTTTCAGGGACAACGTTTTTCTCTATCTTGTTATCTCTGCTGTTGCTGCGGCACTTTTCTGCGTTGTCCTCTACATCATGAGGAAGATAGGAGTTGCAAAGATACTACCTTCTATTGACGCCATGGAGCAGATAATGTATCAGTCTGTAGCTGTTGGCTTTGTTTTCCTCACAATCGGAATTATCCTCGGTGCTGTCTGGGCAAAGTACGCCTGGGGTGGTTACTGGTCGTGGGATCCCAAAGAAACCTGGTCTCTTATAACCTGGCTCGTTTACGCAGCATACCTCCATGCTCGTTATATTAAGGGGCTTAGAGGAAAACCTCTGGCCTACTTTACAATCGTAGGTTTCTTAAGTGTTATCTTTACCTACTACGGTGTTAACCTTATCATTCCTGGTCTTCACAGTTACGCCCAGTAAAAGTTGCCGGCCTTGTGCCGGTTTTATCCTTCTTCTTTTCTTCTTAAAAACAGATAGCGTTTTTAAGAGCTTATAAACATGCGTTTCCCTCCAGGATTTAGAGGGTAGTTCTACTATCGGTTCCTCATGTATAGGAATAGTAAAAAATAAGGTAAGGAATAAATCTTCCTTATTACCAGTCAGGTTTATAAAATTAGCTGATGGAGTGAAGATAGAATATCGTTTAAAGTGAGGTAGAAAAAAAGGAGGGAATTGGTGAGCAGAGCAAATCCCACCGAAAGTTTACTTAAGTACCTCTAACGGCTGAATGTGGTAGGTTTTTCCATTAAAGACTCTGCTTATATCAAAGTATAACCCGCTTTTACCCCATATACCTGAAGTTCCTGCAGTCCCTATTATTTCGCCTCTTTTAACAAGTTGGTTTGGTTTTACATATATTTTTTTGAGGTTTCCGTATACAGTTCTGTAACCTTTTGGATGCTGGATAATTACCATATTTCCGAAGGCTTTTAAGAGTTTGTTATCTTTTCCAGCAAACCTTACGATACCGGTTTCTGCAGCTCTCACGGGAGTTCCCGGCGGACTAACTATGAAAATTCCAGGATAACCCTCTTCTCTTATTGTAGGATCAACTCTTCCGTCAAGGGGGAATCGGAACTGAATAGGTCTGTTCAGTTTGAGAACGTCTCTATAACCTACTAGTATTTTAAGTTTCCATCCCGGTCTTATAATGTACGGTCTTTTCAAGTGGTTTATCCTTATTATTTCTCTGGGGGATACTCTAAATTTGTTTGCAATCTTAATGATTGAATCTCCAGGGCGGACTCTATAGTATTTGTAGATTGGAACCTTGATTAGACCTTCAGGAACAAACGTGGTTTTTGGTGAAACCTTGTATTGGGTCTCGGATCTGGAGTAGTGTTTTCTTACAACTACTTTAACGGGGATTTTTAGTTTTTGTCCTAAGTATATTCTGTTACTTTTGAGTTTGTTGGCTCTTTTGATTGCTGTAACCGTGGTTTTGTATCTCTTTGCAATTTTAGATAGAGAATCCCCTCTCCTGACGCGGTAGTATATGTATTTTATTCCGTAATTTTTCTTTAAATTTGTGTAATGGGGTTTCCTACTGGTTTTTGTAGGTATTTTTAATCTTTGTCCTACGTAGATAGTGCTACTTCTAAGGTGGTTGATCTTTTTGAGTTCTCTTAATGATACTTTAAATTTTCTCGCAATTTTTCCTAAAGTATCTCCTCTTTTTACTCTGTAGTAGACCGTTGCGTTTGCAGACGAGGTCAAAATGAGCAGGCTAATAATCAATAATAAAATTCTCATATTTCCCTCTTGGTTCTGTGAGGTAGTATTCAATGTCAGTTACTTTAGCCAAAAAAGGTCCGTGATAGAGTTTTTCAAGAAGTGCTTTTAATTTTTCCTCATCCCCCTCTGCGTATACTTCAACTCTTCCGTCTGGTAGGTTTTTAACGAAACCTTTAAGTCCAAGTTTTCTGGCAACGTCTCTTGTGAAAGCTCTATATCCTACTCCTTGAACTCTTCCAGATACAAAAGCATGAAGCGCCTTTACAGCCATTTTTCTAATTCCCTGATTGTTTCTCTGAATCCTATTTCTACGAGCTTTTTAATTCTGGAGAAGTCAAAAGGACTGTATGATATTTGATGGTTGATAATGATATCACAATAATTTTGTCTCCAGCTCTGGTTCTCTATTACTCCGGCAAGAGAAGTTCTTTTAAGAACTTCAAATAAAGAGTTGGGATCAAAGTTGTCTGTTACTGTGTTTACATTGGAGCAGATGTTAATTTCAACCCCTGAAGATTTTGCTACTTCGGCCGGTAGGCAGTTTCTAACTCCTCCGTCAACGTAGTATTCGTTGCCTACCTTCCAGGGAGAAAAGAGAGGAGGGACTGAGCAGGAGGCAACTACAGAGTCAACGGCCGGCCCTTCTTTCTTAACTTCCACCTTTAATGTTTTAAGGTTAACAACAGTTACTGCAAAGGGAATTTTGAGTTCTCTCAGGTCGGGGTTTCCTGTAAGTTCTGTCAGGATTTTGTGGAGGCCGTCAAGCTTAAACAGGCCACCTTTAAGTGAAGGAGTTGCAATTTTTTTCCAAGAGAGTTCCCTTCCTATCTCCTCCATTTTCTCTAAGGATATTCCGTAGGCGTACAGAAATCCAACCAGAGCTCCTGCACTGGCTCCGGCTATGAACGAGGGGCTTAAACCCTTATACTCAAGGGCTTTTAGGAATCCAATATGGGCGGCTCCTTTGACGAAGCCGCCAGAAAGGGTAACGCCGATTCTCTTCATTTAGAATTCTATCTCGTCTCCGGGGTTGAGTATCTGAACGTTTACTCCTCTTGCTTCGGCCAGCTTCTTGAAGTCTTCAGGCTCGGCGTCAATTATCGGCCAGGTCTTAAAGTGCATCGGAATGGCAACCTGCGGCTTTACCATTTCAGCAGCAATTGCTGCGTCTCTCACGTCCATTGTGAAGTTTCCGCCTATCGGGAGAAGAGCGATGAAGATGTCCTCGTACCTGCCGAGGAGTTCCATGTCGGCTATCAACCCGGTATCTCCTGCGTGGTAAATCGTTTTTCCTTCAACTTCTATCAGCATTCCACAGGGAGTTCCAAGGGTTACGACCTGGTCGTTCTCTATGACGGAGCTCCCATGTGCTGCAGGAACCAGTTTTACTCTTCCGAACGGGAAGTTGTAGCTTCCCCCTATATGCATTGCATGGATGTTTTCAACGCCTTTCAGGTTACAGTACTGGCAAACCTCAAAGATGCTTATTACCGTAGCCCCTGTTCTCTTTGCTATCTCTACGGCATCTCCAAGGTGGTCGCCGTGGCCGTGTGTAACGAATATGTAGTTCAGGTCTTTAAAGTCTTCAGGCTTTGCTACTTTCCAGGGATTACCGTTGAGGAACGGATCAATGAGAGCTTTTATCTCTTCACCTTCTACGTAAAATGTGGAGTGTCCTAAATACCAGAGCTTTGCCATCTCTCCCCTCCTAAAGTGCCTTTATCAGTTTGGGTAGCTTTGACCTTAATTTAAACCTCGTTCTACCGTAAAGGGGAGTTCTCTTTGTAACGACGACCAGGAACGTTTCATTTACAAGTTTGTAGATAAAAATGGCGTATTTTCCGGAAAAGAGAATTACCTCCTCCAGCTGGTCGTTCTCTCCTGTAAGATCGTTGATTGTCTCGTCGCAGCTCTTAATCGGGTTTACCAGCTGGGTGGCGAGTTCCTCAGAGTCTATAGAGGTCTCTTTACCGTCGTACCTGTAAACAACTATTCCGTCTTCGTCAATAACCAGTGCAGATTCAACTTCCGGAACTTCATCTACAAGGGTTTTCAGTATCTCCTCGCTCATCTATCCCCCTAAATAAGTCCCCTTTCAATAAGGAGCTCCGCTATCTGAACCGCGTTCAGAGCTGCTCCCTTCCTGAGGTTATCTCCAACAATCCAGAGGTTAAGGCCGTTTTCTATTGTATCATCTTTCCTTATCCTTCCAACTAAAACGTCGTCTTTCCCTGCAACGTCTATTGGCGTTGGGTAGATTAGATTCTCAAAATCGTCCATAACTGTTATGCCGGGAGCTCTCTCCAGAGCCCTCCTTGCTTCCTCAACCGTTATTGGTCTTTCAAACTCAAGGTTTACAGACTCGGAGTGTCCTATAAAAACGGGAACTCTCACACACGTTGGTGAAACTTTGATGGAATTATCGTGCATTATCTTCTTTGTTTCGTTAATCATCTTTATCTCTTCTCTTGTGTAGCCACTCTCAAAGAACTTATCTATGTGTGGAACGCAGTTAAAGGCAATCTGCTTTGGAATCTTCTTAGGCGTTGGAACTGGCTTCCCTTCAAGGACTGCCCTGCTCTGTTCCTTTAGCTCCTCAATGGCCTGAGCACCGGCTCCTGAAACTGCCTGGTATGTTGAAACAACAACCCTCTTTATTCTTGCAATATCGTGGAGAGGTTTAAGAACGACAACCATCTGAATGGTTGAGCAGTTGGGATTTGCAATTATTCCCTTATGCCAGTCAACATCTTCAGGGTTAACCTCTGGAACAACTAAAGGAATATCCGGCTCCATCCTGAAGGCAGAACTGTTGTCAATAACTACAGCTCCCCTCTTAACGGCTTCAGGGGCAAACTGTTTGCTCCTCTCTCCCCCTACGGAGAAGAGAGCTATGTCAACCCCTTCAAAGCTCTCAGGCTTCAGCTCCTCAACGGTTATTTCCTCACCCTTAAACTTGACCTTCTTTCCTGCAGACCTTGAAGATGCAAGAGGAACAAGTTTCTCAACGGGGAAGTTCCTCTGTTCTAAAACCTTCAACATCTCCTGGCCAACGGCACCTGTTGCACCAACAACGGCAACTGTATACCCCTTCATTCCCTACCTCACATAGACTTGATTTCTTCAGCTATCAGGTCTCCCATCTCCTCCGTTGAGACAAGCTTGCATCCTTCAGAGTATATGTCCTTTGTCCTGTAGCCCTTTGCAAGAACGTTTCTAACTGCCCTATCTATTGCCTCTTCAACTTCTGGCATGTTGAAAGAGTAGGTAAACATCATTGCTGCAGAGTTAATTGTTGCTATTGGGTTTGCGATGTTCTGGCCTGCTATATCCGGAGCTGAACCGTGGATGGGTTCGTAAAGGCCAATCTCTCCGCCGATTGACGCAGAGGGAAGCATTCCTAAAGAACCTGTCAGCATTGCGCAGGCGTCAGAGAGAATGTCTCCGAAGATGTTTGTTGTAACGATAACGTCAAACTGCTTCGGCCACCTGATTATCTGCATTGCGGCGTTATCCACATACATATGGTTGAGCTCAACGTCTTCATACTCTTTGTGAACCCTCTCAACAACTTCTCTCCAGAGAACTGTTGCCTCAAGGACGTTTGCCTTATCAACGCTTGTTACCTTTTTGTTCCTCTTCCTTGCAACCTCAAATGCCACTCTTGCTATTCTCTCAACTTCGTGCTCGTAGTAGCGGAGCGTGTTTATTCCAACCCTTTCATCGCCGTCAACGAAGATTCCCCTTGGAATTCCAAAGTAGATTCCGCTGGTGAGTTCCCTAACAACCATAATGTCAACGCCCTTAACAACCTCCGGCTTAAGTGTTGAGGCGTCTATCAGCTCGTTGTAAAGCTTTGCAGGTCTTAAGTTTGCAAAGGCGTTCAGGAGTTTCCTCATTCCGAGGAGAGCTCTCTCAGGCCTTATCTCAAAGGGAAGGTTGTCCCACTTGGGCCCTCCAACTGCCCCAAGGAGAACGGCATCAGAGGAGAGGATTATCTCCTTTGTCTCATCTGGGAAAGGAACGCCTGTTTCATCAATTGCAGCTCCACCGATAAGGCCGTATTTGTAGTTGAGCTTAACGTTGAACTTCTCTGAAACTGCGTCTAAAACCTTAACTGCCTGCTTAACTATCTCTGGGCCGATTCCATCACCTGGAAGAACCGCTATCGTAAACTCTTTCAACTTACTCCTCCTTCAGTCCTAACTTCTTCTTTGCATACTCCATAAGCCCGCCGGCTTCCATTATCTGCCTTATATCCTCTGGAATCGGGTTGGCCTTAAACTCCGTTCCCTTCGTTACGTTTTTAATGACTCCAGTTTCCGGGTTTACCTCAACAATGTCTCCCTCTTCAATTCCCTCAACGGCTTCGGGAGACTCAAATATTGGAAGACCGATGTTTATTGCGTTCCTGTAGAAAATTCTTGCGAAAGACTTTGCTATTACTGCAGAAACCCCAGCAGCCTTTATTGCAATTGGAGCGTGCTCCCTTGAAGAACCGCAGCCAAAGTTCTTACCTGCAACTATTATGTCTCCCGGCTTTACCTTTTTGGGAAATTCAGGGTCTGCATCCTCCATAACGTGTTTTGCAAGCTCTTTAGGGTCTGATGTGTTTAGATACCTTGCAGGAATTATCTCATCAGTGTTTATGTCGTCTCCAAACTTGAAAGCCCTTCCTTTAAACACTTCTGCCATTTTTCCTCCTTAATAAAAGAACTTGTTTGCTGGAATTGTAAATCGTTAAGGAGGGCTGTTCAAGGGATATGAAAGTTGGGATTTTTGGGAGGGAATTTAAGGCGGGAAAATAAAATGGAGCGGGCGACGGGATTCGAACCCGCGACCCTCAGCTTGGAAGGCTGATGCTCTAGCCAGCTGAGCTACGCCCGCTCATTGGTTGCGGGGGCATGTTC
>WFYG01000027.1 GCA_015490195.1 Thermovibrio sp. | reverse complement strand
CTCCCATTCCGGCGGTTATGAAGACCATGTCGGAGCCTTCTAAAACTTCCCTTATCTTGGGTTCATCCTCTAAGGCCGCTTGTTCTCCGATTTCAGGCTTTCCTCCGGCTCCTAAACCTTTTGTTAACTTCTCTCCTATCTGAACCTTTACGGGAACGGAAATCTTTGAAAGAACCTGAGCATCTGTGTTTATGGCAACAAAATCTATACCCTCAATTCCCATTTCGTACATTCGGGCTACGGCGTTTCCCCCACCGCCACCTACGCCGATCACCTTTATTACAGGTCCCTGAAACAGGTCGTCTGCTATGTCAAACACCTCTTACCTCCTAAATAATGTCAGTTATAAATCTCCAGATGGTGGCAAAGAAACCTCCATCCTTCTCGTAAGACTTCGTCAGGTCTTCTTTAATATCTGAAAGCTTCTTCTTGTCGGAAAGCGAAGTAATGTAATCTGTAACCCCTACAATCGGAGATAGAGATACATCTGAAACTTCAGGGTGAGAAAGTGGAGGAACCATTGCCGGCGCTTTGAAAATTTTCTCTGCGAGCGTATCAATGTCTTTAAGTTTAGAAAGCCCACCTGTAAGAAGAACTCCACTGAGATTTTCAACAAACCCTGGGTCTTCTTCATCAAGCATAGACTTTATATCTTTGAAAACTTCCTTTAGTTTAAGGTGAACCAGGGCAGCAATAAGTATTTTGGGTGCCTTTAAGGTTTTACTGCCGTAGTTAATGTGGATAACCTCCTCTTTATTTACATTAAACGCGTAAGCACCCCCGTACTCATTGTAAAGCCTTTCAGCTTCCGTTCTGCTAACCTTCAGCTTCTTTATAAGAAACTCCAGTATGTCTTCGCTGCCAAAGGGCAGGTGCTTTGAGAGAACCGGCTTATCCTCTCTGAAGTACATAAACTCAGTATTTCCGGCTCCCATGTAGAGAAGGAGGTTGTTGTTAAAGTAGGAGTTTTGAGCTCTTATACCAAAGGAGGAAGCATAAGACTGAAGAACAACACCTTTAAGCTTAAGGTTGAGTTCCTTTAAGAGATCTTCAAGGGTCTTTACGTGGGAACGGGAGGCAAGAACGATAAAGGCCTTCATCGTCAGCTTTCTTCCACTCCTGCCTATCGGGTTCTGAATACCGTCCACGCTGTCAACTATGAACTCCTGGGGAACAACGTGAATAACCTCGTAGTAACTCTTAACAGTCTGACCTTTTATTCTCAACAGTTCATCTTTTGCCTTGTTCTTTACAACGTTAACATCGTTGTGGGATATGGTTTTAATCCCCGGGAACTCTATTGAAGCCTCTACTTGATAGCCGAGGGTACAGCCCCCGGGAACGAGTACGTAGGCCTCGTTAGGAAGAGCCATAGGAGCCTCAAGTTTTAAACCGTTAAGGGCGGAGCTAAGGGCTTCTCTAGCAGATGCGAGGTTTATGATGTTTCCGTTTTTTATCCCCCTTGATGGGGCAGTTTTTATAAAAAACTGATGTTTATCACCTTTTTGAAAGGATAACGCTGCCCTTATAGAGCTTGTACCTAAGTCTAATGTGAGGATTTTCTGTCCGAGCATTTCTCTTGCCTCCCCTTTATTACAAGCATCTGTTCAAAGCGGAAATCGTAAATTCCCGGTTTAAAGAAGTTTTTCTCAGAAAGCTTTTCAAAGTGTTTCCAGCCACTTCCCCCTATACCAAGGTACACTAAAAATGGAGGTTTTTTAAAGGCCAGCTGGACACCGCTATCTAAGAGAGAGACTTCCGTTTTTTTCCCCTTCAATTCAATCTCGTTTAATTTTGAGTTCAGGAGCTCCAGCTCCATTTTAACAGATCTCTTCAACTTCAGAAACCCGTTTATTACAGCAAAAGGGGAAGTTTTCCCTCTATAGAAAAATATCGGATAGTTCTTGACAGTTTTAACACCCTTCTGCAGAACAAACCAGTTATCACCTATAAGGTAGCTATCTCTATCAAATATGAGGATCAGTCTAGGAGAGGTCTCCCATATCTTAACTGTCAGTTTCCCCCCCTTTACCTCTATATCACATTTTTTTACCCATGGTAGTGATTTTACCGTATTTTTCAGATTTGAAAGAAACCTGGGCGTTAGATCTTGTCCCATCTGAACGTAGGAGAGGAGGTACTGACTTATATCTGCCTTCCAGGGTCCCTTTTTCTCAACAACAACAAACTCAATCTGATTCAACTTTGAAGGTGCAGTATAAACACCGTAGAGGGTAAAACCTACTATTCCGATAAAAAGACCAAGAAGTACCCATCTCAGTCTCAACGCTCTCCTCTATCCGGCAGAATCATCTCCTCTATCAGCTCTTCAAAAGAGAGACCTTCATAAGCAGCTGCTTTTGGAAGTAAACTTCTCTCTGTTAAGCCGGGAATAGTATTCACTTCAAGAACGTAGGGTGAACCAAAGCGGTTAAGCTTGAAGTCCACTCTTATAACTCCTCTACACTCAAGAACTTTATACACCTGTTCTGCCAGAGACTTTAATCTTTTCTCAAGGTGTGAGTTTACGGGAGCTGGAACGAGGTAGCGTGTAGAGCTGTCCTCATATTTTGCTGCATAGTCGTAGAATTCTCTGCCGGGAACTATCTCCACAGGAGTGAGAGCTCTACCATTGATAACTCCAACTGTCAGCTCCTTCCCCTCAAGGAGTTCCTCAACCAAAACCTTTGAATCGTACCTGAAGGCTTCCTTTAGAGCTTCCCTGAAACGGTCGGGAGACTTTACAAGGTTAACGCCGACGCTTGAGCCTGTTCTAGCAGGTTTCACAACGCACGGAAACTCCAGCTCTTCAGGGGCTACTTCATCTTCGCTGTAGAGGGTGATACCGGCAGGTACAGGTATTCCGTGGCTCTTAAGAATTCTCTTTGTAAGGTCTTTATCTATGGTAACGGCACTTGCCGCTACCCCTGAACCTGTATAGGGAATTCCCATGACTTCAAGGAGTCCCTGAACCGTTCCATCTTCTCCGGGAGAACCGTGAAGAACAAGGAAGGCTCTGTCAGGGTTTATCTCCATAAGTTTAAGAGGAAGGTCTTTATCAAATTCAACGGGAAAAACTTCGTGCCCCAGCTTTTTAAGGGCAGATTCAACGCTTTCTGCACTCTTTCTGGATATCCCGGCCTCAGGAGAAGGACCTCCGAAGACAAGGGCAACCTTCACCGTTCTAACCTCTTATAGATCAGTTTAACGACTTCTTCTAGCCTGTTACCTCTGGAACCCTTGATAAGTATAGCCTTTCCTTTCAAGGGGTATTCAGAAAGGAAATTAAGTAACTCTTCCCTATCTGTAAAGTGGTAGGCTTTCCCCTTAAAAGTTTTAACAGTCTCCTCCGTCTTCTTTCCGTAGGCGATAAGCTCTTCAACGTTCAGTCTGTTCATCTCCTCGCCAAGAAGGCGGTGCTCTTCGGCAGAAGCACTGCCGAGCTCAAGCATCTCACCGGCTACAACCAGTTTCGGTATCTTAAAAAGGGATAGGACTTTCAGGGCGTTTCTGAAAGAGGCCGGGTTGGCGTTGTAGGAGTCGTCTATAAGAATGCCTCCCGGAAGTCTGTAAATCTCCATTCTCATCTTCGGCGGTCGGAATCGGGACACCTCTTTAAGCAGGTTAAGAGGGTAACCCATCTCTTTCAGGAGAGCTCCCCCAATCAGAGAAGCGTTAACGACTGAGAAACCAGGAACCGGGGTGAAGAGAGAAACCTTCTCTCCAAAGACGCTTACTTCAAACCGGTTTCCCTCTGGCGTCTCTTCTAAACCGGTAAGGTGAACGTCTCCGTCTTTTCCAAAAGTTATGGTTTTTTTTGAGAGGGAGAAGCTGGAAAAACAGGTAGGAACTATGGAAACTTCTGTACGGGCTGTAAGGGAGAATTTCTCGCTTATTAGCTCTTTAAAACTGCCAAAACCCTGAAGGTGGGCTCTCTCAACAGCGGTTACAACGCCAACGTCTGGAGAGAGAAGCGAGGAGAGCTCCCCTATTTCCCCGCAGGCGTTTGTTCCAAGCTCCTGAAAGTAGAAGTCTGCCTGTTTAAGGTTTGCCATTGTATAGGTTAAACCTAAAAGGTTGTTATAGCTCTTAACGTTTGAGTAGGTGGAAGCGCAGAGGGAGAAGAGGAAGGAAAGAAGCTCCTTCGTAGTTGTCTTTCCAACGCTTCCGGTTACCGCAACAACGGTTCCTCCAAACCTGCTCCTTCTGTAGAGGGCTATTTCCTTAAAGGCTTCAAAAGTATCGGTTACTTTAATCGCAAACTTCCCAGAAGGAGGTTTCACCTCTCTGGAGGTTAGAAAACCCACGGCTCCAACGCTTAAGGCATCGTCAACAAACTGGTGGCCATCTCTCTTCCCCAACAAGGGAATGAAGAGCTCCCCCTGCCTTATTTCCCTTGAGTCAAAGTGAAACCCGGAAACTGGAAGGTTATTTCCGTAGAGTTCCCCCCCTGTAACCTCAGCTATCTCTTTTGCGTCCATAGAACTCCTCTACAACCTCTCTGTCGCTAAAGTAAACAGTTCTGTCTTTGAATTGCTGGTAGGTTTCATGTCCCTTACCGGCAATGAGAACAACATCTCCCTCTCTTTTTTTTCGTAGGGCTTCCTCTATGGCCTCCCTTCTGTCGGGAATAACCTCAACTTTCTCTCTCTCCTCTACACCGGAGAGTATGTCTTCTATAATTGACCGGGGAGGCTCGCTCCTTGGGTTGTCTGTCGTAACTATAACCTTATCAGCAAGGTGTGAGGCTATTTTACCCATGGGAGCTCTCTTCTCCTTGTCTCTGTCCCCTCCACAGCCAAAAACTACAGTCAGCTTCCCTTTAGTTAAAGGTCTTAAGGCCTTCAAAACTTTTTTGAGGGCGTCTGGAGTATGGGCATAGTCAACAAATACGCCGGGAACCACTTCCTCCAGCCTGCCGGGAACTTTCACTCCCTTGAATACGGTCTGGAGTTCCTCTGGTGGGAAACCTAAAAGCGTAAGGAGGGAAAAGGCTGCGGTAACATTGTAGAAGTTAAAGAAACCTTTAAGGGAAGTTTCAACTCTATAGCTCTTTCCTCCGTAGCTTACGGGAACGAAGTTCTCGGTGCCGAACCTCTCTATCCGAAATTCCCCGCTTGTGCCGTAGGTGGCCACCTTTTTAAACAGCGGCCTGAAGTAGTAAAGGAGCTCTCCCCACCTGTCATCAAGGTTAAAGAGTGAAACATCTGAAGAGAAAAAGAGCTTCTCTTTTGCGGCGAAGTAGTCAAACATTGTTTTGTGAAAGTCTAAGTGTTCAGGTGTAAGGTTGGTAAAGATAGCTCCTTTAAACTTCACGCCGTAGAGCCTTTCAAGTTCAAGTCCGTGGGAGGAGACCTCACAGGCCACCCACTTTACTCCCCTCTCTTTCAGAAAGGCCAGTTGTTTAAAAAAGACTGTGGGGGAAGGGGTTGTCCTGTCTGAGGGAAAGCGGCAGTTCTCAGTTCCCCACTCAACTGTTCCAACTATACCGGCAGCCTCTCCAAGTCTGTTGAGACCGTGGAATAGAAGGTAGGCCGTTGTCGTCTTTCCGTTTGTTCCCGTTACTCCAAGGAGGGAGAGTTCCCTCTCCGGGTTTCCAAAAAATCTGGCAGAGAGAACGGCAAGGTCTCTTCGGGGTTTTCTAGTTAAGAAAACGGGAAGTTTCCCTGAAAAGAGACTGTAAGTTTCAGGTGAGTCTGTAAAGAGGGCAGCAGCTCCCCTTTTAAGTGCCTCTTTAACGTAAAGGTTGCCGTCAGAAGCGGTTCCCTGGTAAGCAAAGAATAGATAATCAGGCTCCACTTTCCTTGAGTCTTCAGCTATTCCTCTAATTTCAACGTCCCTTTCCGGCCTTATACCCAGAGGAAAGAGAAGAGAGGAGAGCCTCAATAATTACTCTCCCTCCTTCTGGATCGTCTCTTCAAGCTTCTGGATTTTGGCCTCAACCTCTTCAAGGATAGATTTCTTCTCCTCTTCAGACATCTCTCCTTCATCGGAAGCAACAAGCTGCTTTATAGAGTCTGAAATCTCCTTAACGAGGGACTTGACTCTCTCTGGAAGGTCGCTCTCTTTGATCTGCTCCTGGAGCTCCTCCAGTTTCTTCATGAGCTCTTCTCTCTTAGTTGTTGCAACGTAAGCTGCACCAGCTCCTACCAGGCTTCCGAGGAGAAACATCAGTGAACCTTTCTTCATTCTCTCCCTCCTTTCTCTGTGATTTCTTTCACCATTCTAATTTAATTCTCAGCTGTTAAAAGAGAGTTAAGATCGCTTTCCTTTTAACTTCCTGAGGAAGGAAATTGTGGAGGAAACCGCCTGAAGGGACTCTGTTATTGAGCTAATAACCGCCTTTAACTCAACCACTGCCGGTTTTAACTGGTTGTTAACGGTATCAACGCTTTCTTCAAGTTTTTTCAGAATTCGGTACCCAACAACGGTAAGCACTACAACCCCAACGGCCATAACTATAAAACAAACGGCAACTACCGTAAGATCTATTGCTATTAGAGTTTCCATTCAACTATCCCCCTATTGAGAACATTTTTCTTGAACATCCCAGAGATTCAAGGGCTGAAACCCCGTCAACTCTTCTCTTCAGAAGGAAAGCTCCCGCTACAGTCCTTTCAAGGAGCTCCTCTGTGTAGTTGGGAGACCTGAGAAGCTCTTTAAGGTCAATCTCTCTATCTGACATGAGGCAAAGCCTCAATTTACCGTCTGACGTAAGCCTCAACCTGTTACACTCGGAGCAGAAGTGCTGGCTGACGGAAGGAATAAACCCGATTAGAGCTCCCGTACTGCCTACTCTAAAGCTCTTTGCCGGACCCATCTTTACCGTTCTTGCAGGCTCCAGAGCACCGAACTTCTCCTCAAGGAACTCTTTAACTACAGAAACGGGAATGAAGTTATCCCTGCTGAAGAATTCCCCTCCAACGGGCATGAGCTCTATAAATCGCACCTCAACTCCGTAACTGGCAGAGAACCTGACAAAATCCTCAATCTCCGAGTCGTTAAAACCTTTAACGAGCACTGTGTTAACTTTTACTGGGTTAAGGCCGACCTCTTTTGCCTTTTCAATCCCCCTTAAAACCCTGCCGAGGGAACCTTCATCAGAACGGGTTATGAAGGCAAACTTCTCCGGGTTAAGGGTATCAATACTCACGTTAACTCTGTTAAGCCCGGCCTCTTTCAGGAGCTCCGCCTTCTCTTCAAGGAAGAAACCGTTTGTCGTAAGTGAGACCTCGTCTATTCCGTCTATCTCCTTCAGCTGACGGATAAGACTTTCAATCCCCCTTCTCACAAGAGGTTCTCCGCCGGTAAGCCTTACCGACCTAACGCCGAAACGGGAAAAGACCTTTACTATTTCAGCAATTTCCTCATACCTGAGAATTTCCTGATGGGGAATGAATTCTTTTTCTTCCTCAGGCATACAGTAACGACACCTAAAGTTGCACCTGTCAGTTACAGAAACTCTTAAGTAGGATATTTTCATTACGGCATCCGCTCTTTAGAACTCTAAGTTATTTTACTACTTTGGCCGACAACGACTCCTTCATTCTGTCTATCAGCTCCTTTATAACGGCGTACTTGGTTTTTAAGCTGGCTCTGTTAACGATAAGTCTGGCGGTTGAGTGGAGTATTACGTCAACTTCTCTTAAACCATTGGCCTTCAGGGTGGTTCCCGTTTGCACTAAGTCAACTATTCTCTCTGAAAGACCTACAAGCGGAGCAAGCTCCACAGAACCGTAAAGGGTAATTATCTCCGGGTGGATACCCTTACTTCTGAAGTAGCGGTCTGTTATTTTCGGGTACTTTGTGGCAACCCTTATGTAGGAGAGCCTGTCTATATCGTAGGGTTCAGGTATTCCTTCAGGTTCAGCAACAGAAAGCCTGCAGGCTCCGAACTTTAGATCTAACGGTTCGTAAAGCTCAAACCCTTTTTCCTCTATAACGTCTTTTCCAGCTATACCTACGTCTGCCGTTCCGTAGTAAACATAGGTAGGAACGTCCATCGGCTTCACCAGTATAAACCTGAATTTCTTCCAGTGGAAGACGAGCTTCCTGGTCTCCGACAGGGTTTCAGTTGCATCAACTCCGCTCTCTACAAGGAATTTCACGGCCTCTTTTAAGAGTCTTCCCTTTGGAAGGGCTACGGTTATGGTTCTGTAGTCCATCTTCTACCCCTTAGTACTTAAGCTCGCTTGGAACTCTCTCAATTTCAGCTCCCAGAGACCGAAGCTTTCTCTCCAGCCTCTCGTATCCTCTGTCAAGGTGGTAGATTCTGTAAACCTCTGTGATGTTTTCTGCTCCGAGGCCTGCTATAACGAGGGAGGCACTGGCTCTCAGGTCTGTAGCAGTAACTTTTGCTCCGGTGAGTTTTTCCACTCCTTTAACTACAACTGTGTTTCCCTCTATTCTAAGGTCTGCTCCCATTCTCTGGAGCTCCAGAGCGTGCATAAATCGGTTCTCAAATATTGTTTCCCTGATAACAGAAACTCCGTCTGCCGTACACATGGCTGCCATAAACTGTGCCTGCATGTCTGTAGGAAATCCGGGGTAGGGTTGAGTTGTTACGTCGGTTCCCCTCAGTCTCTCTCTCTTTCTGACTTTTACCTCTGTAGGCGAGAGCTCCTCTATCTCAAGACCAGCCTCCCTGAACTTGTCTATAACGGTTTTCAGGGTTTCAGCTGGAAAGTTCTCCACAACAATCTCTCCTCCGGCAGAGGCCACAGCAGCAAGGAAGGTTCCAGCCTCTATTCTGTCTGGCATTACGGTGTAGGAGACGGGGGAGAATTCCCTCCTTCCCTCAATAACTATAACGTCTGTTCCTTCACCTTCAATGTAAGCTCCTGCCTTCTTAAGAGCTCTGGCAAGATCTACTATTTCAGGCTCCTTGGCGGCGTTTCTTATTACCGTTCTACCCTCTGCAAGGGTGGCAGCCATCAGTATATTTTCGGTTCCTCCTACAGTTGGAAAGTCAAGGGTTATGTCAGCTCCCTTTAACCTCCCATTAACTTTTGCAACAACGTAACCGTGGGATATCTCTATATCGGCACCCAGCTTTGAAAGACCTTTAAGGTGAAGATCTACAGGGCGCAGACCAATCGCACACCCTCCGGGAAGTGAGACTCTTGCTCTGCCGAAGCGGGCAAGGAGGGGGCCCAGCGCCAGAATAGACGCTCTCATCTTCTTCACAAGCTCATAAGGAGCTTCCGGAACCGGGTTTTCTTCCTTTACCGATACCCTTCCTTCTCCCCTCTCAACAGAGAATCCCATGTGTTCTAAAAGGTCACAAGTGGTAGCAACGTCCATCAATGCCGGAACGTTTGAAAGGTGAAGTTCCCCTGTAAGAATAGAGGCAAACAAAATGGGAAGTGAAGCGTTCTTTGAACCGGAAACCTTAACTCTTCCGTAAAGCTCTCTTCCACCTTTTATAACAAACTTTTCCATTACTCCTTCACCCCCGTTACAACCCGCTCTATACCCGATAGGTCTTTATAAACTTTAACAGAATAAAAACCGGAAGACTCAAGTAGAGATTTAACATCTCCACTCTGCCCCTCCCCCACCTCAAGGGCTATAAAGCCACCGGGCTTCAGCTTCTTTGAGGCCTGAGCTATTAGCCTCTCTATAACCTCAAGTCCCGTCTCTCCTCCAAACAGAGCAACTGCCGGCTCAAACTTAAGCACCTCTCTTTCAAGTCTTTTGTCAGCTATTGGAATATAGGGGGGGTTGGAGACGACAACATCCACCGGAAAGTCAACAGGAGAGAGAAGGTTTCCCTTGAGAAACTGAACCTTACTGCAGCCAAGCCTTTCTCTGTTTTCCTGGGCAACCTCAAGGGCTTTCTTTGAGATGTCGGTTCCAAAGAAACTGTGTTTCCCTCCTGTAAGTTTATAGAGGGTGAGAACTATACAGCCTGAACCTGTTCCGACATCAACAACTGTCAGTCCTTCTCTCTCCTTCAGGTAGGTGTAAACGACCTCTACAAGGAGCTCCGTTTCAGGCCTCGGTATGAGAACTCCCCTTTCAACGCTGAACTCAAAACCGAAGAACTCCTTCTTTCCCGTTATGTAAGCTACAGGCTCACCTTTGGCTCTGCGGATTATTAGCTGCCTGTAAGCCTCAACTTCCTCGTCTGTCAGGGGTCTATCAAAGTTGGTGTAGAGCTCCACTCTGCTTTTTAGTCCCAGGGAATGGACGAGAAGAAGTTCTGCGTCAAGCCTTGGAGAACGGCTTCCTCTTTCCCTCAAAATCTCTGAAGCACGCTTTAAAAGCTCACCTACAGTCCACTTCATAGCGGCGGAATTATAAACCTTTAACACTTCTAGCGGATGTTATAAGATTCCTCTTCATGATGCTGGTAAAGCTGGAAAGCGTTGACTCAACAAACGAGGAGGCCAGAAGAGTACCGTTCAGACACGGGCTCTGTATAGTTGCAGACGAACAGACCGAGGGAAGAGGAAGGAGGGGAAGGCGCTGGCTTTCAAAAAGGGAAATGGGTATTTACGCCTCCTTCGTTCTGAAACCGATAAGGGAGAACCTGACTCTTGCCAGTTTAGCTTTTGGCTGGGCAGTTTTTAAGACCCTCTCTCCTTTAAAGGAAGGTTTTTACCTAAAGTGGCCTAATGACGTTTACATAAACGGCAGGAAAATAGCAGGGATACTACCTGAACTTACCAAAGACCGGCTGATTGTAGGTGTTGGAATCAACCTATACTACTCAGAGAGAGAGCTCTCCTCCTTCCCGGTTCCGGCAACTTCCCTTGCAGCAGAGGGGATTAAGCTTGACAGAGAGAACCTGCTGAGAGAGCTCTACAGGAACGTCCTTGACGCCTACTCTTTAATTGAGAGCGGCAGGTTCAGTGTTAAACTGTTTGAGAGGAACTGCCCGATGGTAGGGAGGGAGGTCAGAGTAGAGGAGAGCGGGAAACTATTTACCGGGAAGGTGCTGGGAATAGATTCTGAAGGTGCTCTGATAGTTGAAACGAAAGAGGGGTTAAGACGGCTCTTCTCAGGAGAGGTTACAGTCAGGGAGGAGAAGTGAAAGAGATAGAGTTTCCGAGCTACAGGGAGCTCCTCAAAGACAGGAGAATCCTCTACTACATAAACAGAGCAGACTACTTCCTGGAGAGAATGGGATACACAGACCACGGAATAAAACATGTTGGATGGGTAGCAGAAAAGGCCAGATGGCTACTCTACGAAACCGCTAACGACAGACGGCTTGCAGAGCTTGCCGGAGTTGCCGGCCTTCTCCACGACATCGGCCACATAGTCTCAAGGCACGACCACGCTCAGAGCGGAGCCCTCCTGGCCTATCAGCTGCTTAAAGGTAAGGGTTACTTAGACGACGACCTTACAGAAATAACATTTGCAATAGGAAACCACGAAGAGGGTACCGGTGAGCCGGCAACGGAAGTTGCAGCAGCTCTCGTAATTGCAGATAAGTCCCACGTACACAGAACGAGGGTAAGGAACAAGAGGAACATCAGAGAAGACATTCATGACAGGGTCAACTACGCTGTTCTCTACAGCAACCTTGAGGTTGATAGAAGCCAGAAAATCATAAAGCTGGTTCTTAAGATAGACACAACAATATCAGACCTCCTTGACTACTTCTCCATTTTTCAGCCCAGAATGGAGATGTGCAGAAAAGCAAGTGAAGTTCTGGGGTTTAAGTTCCGACTAAAGATTAACGATACAGATCTTTAAGATTTTGTATCATTCAGACTCAAGTTCAGAAAAGGGAGTTCCGATGAAGAACCTGAAGTGGAAAGTCATATTTGTTCTTATAGTACTCCTGGGAGCTCTGTACATAGACCTTACCAGACACATCAACTTAGGACTTGACCTTAAAGGAGGAACCCACCTCGTTTTACAGATAGAAACTCAGAAAGCCTTAGAGAGTGAAACTTCAACCGCTCTCAGAGAGATAAAGAGAAGACTGGAAGAGGAAAACATCCCGGTAGTTTCTATAAGGAGAAAAGGAACGACCATAGAGATAGAGCTCCTCTCCCCTGATTACACAGAAAAAGCGGTTTCACTGATAAAGGACGAGTACAGCCAGATGTTCTCTATAAAAACTGAGAGTAAGAAGATACTTCTCTCTATGAAACCTTCTTACAAAGCAAAAGAGATAGACAGACTCGCCGAACAGGCGCTGGAAACGATAAGGAACAGGATAGATCAGCTTGGAGTGGCTGAACCGGTAATCGTAAGGAATGGAAAAGACAGGATAATTGTTGAACTTCCAGGAGTTAAAAACCCTGAGAGGGCAAAGAAGGTCATCGGGAAGGTTGCAAACCTTGAGTTTAAAGAGGTTATAGGTACTGCCAGAACTCCCGACGAGCTGATAACAAAACTGGGAGGAACACTCCCGCCGGGAGCAACGGTAACTGTAGAACCCTCTCCTGAAGGGCCCAAGTTCTTCCTCATTAGGAACGGAAAGAGAGAGGGGATAAAAGTAAAGAACCTTCAGGAGTTGGTTGAGAAGTTCGGAGGACGCGTTCCAGAAGACCAGCAAATACTCTACCAGGAGATAAAGAACAAAAAGGGAAAAGTTGTAGGCTATGTCTTCTACATTCTTAAGAGAGAGCCTATACTGACAGGAGCTTACCTGAAAGATGCCTACCCAAGCCAGGACGAAAACGGCATGCCAGCGGTCAGCTTCGTTCTTAAAGAGGAAGGAGCAAGAATATTCAGGAACTACACGAAAACTCACATAGGAACAAGACTTGCAATCGTTCTGGATAACAAAGTTCAGTCGGCCCCGGTAATCAGGAGTGAGATAGGGGCAAGGGGTCAGATATCGGGTCAGTTCACCTATCAGGAGGCAAGAGACCTGGCAATAGTTCTGAGGGCAGGAGCTCTCCCTGCACCCGTAAAGATAATAGAGGAAACAACCGTAGGACCTTCACTCGGTAAAGAGTCTGTTGAAAAGGGAATAAAGGCAGGCGTTGCCGGAATTATCATCGTAATGCTCTTCATGGCTGTTTACTATAAAACTGCCGGAGTTATCGCAGACCTTGCGCTACTGATGAACGTCGTCCTGCTCTGGGCGATGATGATCCTCTTGGGAGCAACGCTAACCCTTCCGGGAATCGCCGGATTTATCCTGACGGTAGGTATGGCAGTTGACGCCAACGTCATAATCTTTGAGAGGATAAGAGAAGAGCTCCGAAAGGGAAGAAATCTCTTCTCGGCAGTGGAAGCAGGTTTTGCAAGAGCGTGGGGAACAATTCTTGACTCAAACGTTACAACTCTTATCGCTGCTGCTGTCCTCTTTCAGTTTGGAACAGGTCCGATAAAGGGTTTCGCCGTAACGCTCTCTCTAGGTATTCTTTCCAGTATGTTCACAGCGGTTTTCGTTACGAAAGTTCTCCTTGACCTGCTTGTAAAGATCAAACCCCAAATCTTCAGGATTTAGGAGCAGAAGATGGAAAAATTTGACTTTATAGGCAAAAGATACTTTGCCTACCTGTTCTCACTAACGCTTATCTTTGGAAGCTGGTTCTACGGAGCATTTATAAAAGGCCCCAAATTTGGTATAGACTTTACCGGAGGAGTTTTAGTTCAGGTAAAGGTCAACGAACCGCACGTAACAACCGGAACAATAAGAGAACTCTTCAAAGGAAAAGTAGAAGGCGTTCTAGTTCAGAACGTAGAAGGTGAGGGAGAAAATGAGTTCCTCATAAGAGCTCCTGCAGTAGGAGACCCCAACATAACAGTTAACGAAATAAGAAAAATCCTGAAAGAAAAGTTTGATGGAAAAGTTGAAATAAGAAAAGTTGAAATGATAGGACCTACAGTAGGTAAAGAACTTCGTGAAAAAGGGATAATGGCAATAATCTACGCCCTCATAGGAATACTCATCTATGTAGCATGGCGATTTGAACCAATATTTGCCTTCGGCGCTGTTCTGGCCCTCATTCACGATGCCCTTGCAACAACCGGAATCTTCATGGCCGTCGGAAGGGAGTTCAGCCTTCCGGTAATCGCTGCCCTCCTTACTGTAATCGGTTACTCAATAAATGACACAATAGTAGTTTTTGACAGGATAAGAGAAAACATGAAAGTTCTCTTAAGAAGCAAACCTTTTGAGGAAATCGTTAACGACAGTATAAACCAAACGCTCTCAAGAACTATAATAACATCTTTGACAACGCTATTTGTAGTTCTCTGCCTTTACCTCTTTGGAGGAGGAGTAATAAACGATTTTGCCTTCGTTCTATTGGTTGGAATAACAGTAGGAACTTACTCCTCTATCTTTATAGCCAGCGCAATCGTTGTTGACTGGTACAAATACGTTAAGAAGGAGAAATGAAAACCCTTTACAGATACATATCTACCGAACTACTTAAGCTAGTTGCTATCTCCTTCTTTCTCTTTCTCTTTGTTATTCTGGTTGATAGAGCCTCAACAATAGCAGAAACCGTTCTAGGGCAGGGAGTCTCTTTCGGTGAGTTTCTCTCAGTTCTCGTAAAAGGACTTCCTGCATTCTTTGGAATAGTAATCCCCATCTCCTTCGTCATATCAACCCTTATACTGTTTATCCAGATGGAGAACAACAACGAACTTGTAGCTTTAAAAGCCTGTGGGGTAAGCATAAAACAAATTTCCGTTCCCGTTTTCGTTATGGGAACTCTATTTTCTCTCTTCTCCTTCTACTCACTGATGTTCCTTGCTCCCAAAAGCAACGTTGCAATGAAGAAGGAACTTCAGGAGCTCCTTAAAAAGAAAATAACGATGAGTATCTCTCCAAAAACCTTTTCTTCCAACTTCCCGGGTGTAACATTCTATGTTGAGAAAGTTTTTCCCCAAAAGGGTTTTATTGAAAACTTCATGGTCTCACTTCAGAAAAAAAGCGAACTCCTCACAATATTTGGGAAAAAAGGAGTTTTAAGAACGACAGGAGACACCGTCTTCCTTGACATCTATGACGGAAGCGCTCAGCTGATAAACTGGAAGAAACCTGAAGAGTTTAAATTTTTGAAGTTTCAGGACTATACAGTGGAACTCTACAGGTTCTCAAACAAAGAGAAGTTCAGCGCAGAGAAATACAAAACCCTGTTCCAGTTGCTTAAAGAAGGAGACATAGAGAGCAAGACGGAGCTTCTCAAAAGACTTTGCCTCTCCCTTTCTCCACTTATAGTGGGAATACTGGCCTTTTCAGTTGCAGTGTCCTTACCGAGGGGGAGCCTTGGATTTGGAATAACTATAGGGTTACTGACAGTAGTTATCTACTATGTTATCTACACAATAGCAAAGAAAACAGCAGTAAAGGCAGGTATACCTGCCATTGCCCTAACTCCCGACGTTCTATTTGGAACAATTGCAGTAATAGCCTACCACATGGCAGCCAAAGAGAAACTATCTCTCTACACAGGGTCAAGATGGTAAAAATTCTGGACAGGTACGTATTTAAAGAAGCACTCAAAACTTTAATACTCTCCCTCCTTACTTTCCTGACACTTTTCGGAATAGTTGACTTTGTAAGCCATATAGATCTGATAATGAAAGCAGGATTTTCTAAAGGCGTCCTCTTCGTAACAGGAAGACTCCCTCTCTACACTGTTAGAGTTTTGCCCATAGCAGTTCTCATATCAACAATGGCCACGCTTTCACGCTTTTCTTCAACCAACGAACTAACAGTAGTTAGAGCTCTCGGTATAAGTGTTTACAGATTTTCTCTTCCGCTGTTTGTTCTAGCACTTATAACCTCTCTGTTTTCTCTGTACGTACAGGACAGTCTGCTACCAAAAGGGCTAAAAGTAGCTCAAGCAATAACAGGAGAGAGTAAACAGAAAAAAGAGCTTAAAGGAGTATGGTTTCAAGATAAAAGAGGTGATTTTGTTTTTATTTGGTTGTTCAACCTGCACAAACGAGAAGGAAAGTGGACAAGTCTTATAAAGGTGAAGAACTTCCAGCCAATAGCGAGAATTGATGCTGAAAGAGTTAAGTATCTAGGAGAAGGAATGTGGCAATTTGACGGAGTATTAAAAAGGAATCTGTTGAGGTTCAGCACAGAAAAACTTCCTTATTTAAAGTTAAGGCTTGGTGTCGATACGAAAGATTTAAAGCTTTCTGAAGCGAATCCTCAAACCTCTGGCCTTATAAAACTCTTTATAACTATTAAAAGGCTCAAAAAAATTGGTTACAACACAACAGAAATGGAGGTTGAGTTCTACTCAAAGCTGGCCCTTGCCCTTTTCCCTATAGTGGTTACTGCAATTGGCATTCCTTTCGGGGTGTACAACCCCAGAAACAGGAAGGGCTACACAATTATTATCACCAGTATCATTATTGTCGTTATGTGGGTTACAACTGCGTTTTTTCTGAGCTTAGGTAAAAGCGGTGTTCTTCCACCTCTGTACGCAGCGTTTGCACCTGTAATGCTCTTTGGAGCTCTCGGTCTCTTTCTACTTGGGAGGGTAGAAGCTTGAAGTTCTCTTTTAAAAAAGCTAGAAAGGCACAGGAAGTTCTCAAAAAAAGAGTTAAGCTAGAACCACTGAAGAGAGAGATAAAAACTGTAGCAGGTTGCGACCTGACCTTTCTGGATCCATTTAAAAACCCAATAACGGGAATAGGAGCTTTTATAGTTCTAACCTATCCGGAACTTAAAGTGGTTGAAAAGGTTTACGAAGTAGCTGAAGTTGAAATTCCCTACGTTCCCGGCTTTTTAGCTTTTAGGGAGCTCCCCCTCCTAATAAAAGCCTTTAAAAAGTTAAAACGGAAGCCCGACATCGTATTTATAGACGGCCACGGAATAACCCACCCAAGAGGTCTGGGAATAGCAGCTCACTTCGGAGTCATAACGGGAATTCCTTCAGTTGGATGTGCCAAAAAACCGCTGTTCGGAGAGTTTAAAGAACCCTGCAGAGAAGCCGGCTGCTACGAACCGATACTCCACCCGAAAACCAAAGAAACTATAGGATACGCCGTAAGGCTCCGAAAGAACTCAAAGCCTGTTTACATCTCCCCGGGAAACCTGATAACACCAGAAGAGGCTCTTAAACTCGCCCTAAAAACCGCCAGAGGTTTTAAGCTTCCAGAACCGACAAGAATTGCCCACAACTACCTGCAAACAGTTAGAAAAGGTATAATACAACGCAAATTACAGGAGCTGGAGGGTAAGAATGGCAGTTGAGAGAACACTGGTAATAGTAAAGCCAGACGCTGTTAAGAAGAACGCAGTTGGAGATATCATCAGAATTTTCCAGGAGAACGACCTTAAACTCCTTGCAGTCAAGATGGTTCACCTGACAAAGGAACAGGCCAAGAAGTTCTACATCGTCCACAAAGAAAGGCCTTTCTACGACGAGCTTACAGACTTCATGTCTTCCGGCCCATGTGTCCCAATGGTTCTTGAGGGAGAAAACGCAATAGCAAGGGTTAGAGAGATAATTGGAGCTACAGACCCAGCAAAGGCGGCAGAGGGAACAATCAGGAAGAAGTATGGAACAGACGTTGGAAGGAACGCCGTTCACGCTTCAGACTCCCCTGAGTCTGCAGCTTACGAGATTCCGTTCTTCTTCAACCAGCTTGAAATTCACGACCAGTACTAAATTGAAGTTGAGGGGTAGCTCCCCCTCAATAACTCTATACAGAGGAATGTATGGACGACAGTTTCAGTTTACTGAGCGTAAACAGGGAATTCTGTCAGGAAACAAGAGAAACAGGAGAAGAAACAGTAGTTAAACACTTTGTGTTTGAAGACCTCCTTGATACCTCCGAAAAACTCATCTGTTACTCAAAAGATTATGGAGAATTCCAGATATACAACTATGTACTCACAAAGGAAAGGAGCTCTTTCTTCTCAAGGAGAACCGAGAAAGAGTTAGGTTGCTACTTAGGTTTCAAAGGAGGCTCCATCTACACCTTTGAAGACTTCAACTTCAAAATAAACTCCTTTGACGAGTTCACACTATTAACAGAAGCAGTAGAAGTGACTACTGGAAACTCCTTTTACTTTGAGCTCTGCAACCTGTGTCAGCTTCCGGAAAAGCTCTCAGGAGAGCTTGATGTAGCTCTCAGTATCTACTCCAAAACCGTAAAAAAACTGCCCCCCCTTACCCACTTTGACCAGCTTGCCGATGAGAACAGGGAGCTCCTCAAACTGGTACTAAAAGGCAACACCCGTGCCAGGGAAAAACTGGAAGCAGCCGTAGGAGAGTCTGAAACAAAAAGACTAACAGAAGAATTTAAATCAAAACCTGAAGAGCTCTTTGACACCTGCATACTCTACTCTGGAAACAGCTATACGGTAATAGGAATAACCACCGCCGTTAACAGAATAACCTTGAGAGACAGAGAACTCACAGCGATAGACTTGTTCTCTGAAGAAATAGAGCTTACAGTTCTAACGCCTGAAAACCTAAAACTATCTGAAGGAGAAAGAGTACAACTAAATGGTAAAATGTTTGGGATTGCAGCTGTATAGGAGGAGAGGGTGAAGGTAGGAAGATTTAAGTACGGCGATAGGACAATCTTCGCCATTATAAAAGGCAGGGAAATAATACCTGTTAAGGAAAAAAGAATTTCAGAGCTAATGGAGAGTATAACTCCCGAAGGTGAAGCTCTCTCATTTAAAGATGTAAAGTTCCTATCACCAACAAGACCTTCAAAAATAGTAGCAGTAGGCCTTAACTACAAAGCACACGCTGAAGAGATGGGAAAACCTCTACCTGAAGAGCCTCTCCTCTTTATGAAACCATCAACAGCAGTTATCTCCAACAAAATGAAAATAATAAAACCGAAAATGTCTCAAAGAGTAGATTACGAAGGCGAACTGGCCGTAGTAATTGGAAGAAAATGTAAAAAAGTCTCTCCGGAAGAAGCACCAGATTACATTTTAGGATACAGTTGTTTCAACGACGTAACAGCAAGAGACCTTCAGCAAAAAGATGTTCAGTATACAAGAGCAAAATCTTTTGACACATTTGCTCCTTACGGTCCGTGGGTAAATACAGACATAGACCCAATTGGATTGAAAATAACAACACGAGTAAACGGAGAAGTTAAACAGGAAGGAAACACTGAAGATATGATATTTTCTCCCTTTGAGCTGGTCTCATTTATATCACAGATAATGACACTTCTCCCTGGAGACGTAATAGCAACAGGAACTCCACCTGGAGTAGGCCCTCTCCAGGCTGGAGACAGAGTAGAAGTTGAGATAGAGGGAATAGGAACACTTATTAACTACGTTGTTAATGAAGAATAGCTACAAAGCTAATTGAATTTAAATTTCAAGAATTCTTTGAGTTAGGTAAGAACAATTTAGAATGTCCAAGTTTAAATCCCACTAGTTCAGATAAAACTTTTACGTGTATAGTCCGCTTGCATAGATTTATACCAGTTTAAATCCCACTAGTTCAGATAAAACTTACTTGCGTGGCTGGATAAACAGGGCTCTGGAGGGTTTAAATCCCACTAGTTCAGATAAAACTACGTCTACGCTGTCAGGAAGTTTAGAGGGCAAAAAGGTTTAAATCCCACTAGTTCAGATAAAACTCAGGGTCGTTGACGTAGCCGCCCTCAAACTGCATGGTTTAAATCCCACTAGTTCAGATAAAACATGATTTAGCTAAAGCTCTCAGGGAAAGAGGTTTTAGTTTAAATCCCACTAGTTCAGATAAAACGACTGGAGCTCCCGGAAGATGGAACGTTTGTTTATTTGTTTAAATCCCACTAGTTCAGATAAAACTCTTCTAACTATACTAGCACTTGTGCTGAGCCTCTTGTTTAAATCCCACTAGTTCAGATAAAACGGGAGACTGCCAAGCGGGCAAAAGAACTTCTAAAACGTTTAAATCCCACTAGTTCAGATAAAACGTTCCTGAAGATGAAGAATTAGCAGTTCAAAAAGCAAGTTTAAATCCCACTAGTTCAGATAAAACTTAACTGATATTAAATCTATGTCAATATATTGAGATGTTTAAATCCCACTAGTTCAGATAAAACCCAGATTTAGCCTATTCTAATAGTCAAAGAGCCACAGTATCTAATTTCAAATATATAGGATAACTAAGAGACGGTCAAGTGCAGCGACTGAAGTATAAGTTTTTTATGAATATCTAATTAAGATGGCTTAAATTATTGGGGGACAGGTGATTAAAGTAACTTGAAGAGAAAGTGGTCTCGCTGCACAGTTAGGTCATACTAACAAGAATCCCAAATTTAATCAGTTAATCGGAGCAGTTTCCCATTTTCTTTAACGTAGTTTATAAACCTTTCATAAACAGGATGGCTGGAGAGTGTTTTTGTGTTCCCTATCAAAACAAGTTTTCGGCGGGGGCGGGTTATTGCAACGTTGAGGCGCCTTAGATCTTTCAGGAATCCTATTTCTCCCTCGTCGTTTGACCGGACGAATGAAACGATGATGGCTTCTTTCTCTCTACCCTGAAAGCCGTCAACTGAGTTAACTTCTATCTTCAGCTCCTTTTCTAAAAGTAGTTGTTTTATCAGCTTAACCTGGGCAGCGTAGGGAGTGATTATTCCGATGTCCCGCTTATCTAAGCCCATTTTGTGGAGCTCCGCCGCCACCTCAACGG
>WFYG01000026.1 GCA_015490195.1 Thermovibrio sp. | reverse complement strand
CTCCTCTTTTTAAGAGAACCTCTCCTTTCCTTATCTCGCTTCCCTTAAAGTTTACAAGGTTTCCCGGCTTTACGGGAAAGTCAACAATTACCTTGTCTCCCTCTACCTTTACGTCTTCAACCCTTACTGCCGCGTCTGCTCCCTCTGGTATTTCTCCGCCTGTCATTACAAAAACGGCCTCTCCCTCTTTAACCTGTTTCCTTTCCGTGTCTCCGGCTGCCGTCTCTCCAACAACCTTCAGCTCTGCAGGGAGCTCTTTGAGGGAGGAGCTCCTAAACGCAAACCCATCTATGGCAGACTTGTTTACATCTGGAACGTCTATCGGCGAAACCACGTTTTCTGATAGAACTCTCCCTTCAGCTTCTTCCAAAACTACCAGCTCACTCTCCTTAACCGGTTCTGTGTTTTCTGAAATAATCTTCTTTGCCTCTTCCCACTTGACCTTCATTACGGTCTCCCAAATGGACAGATTGGAAATACGCATACCGGACAGTTATGGCACAGGCCTCCGTGACCTTTCATCGCAACTTCCTCTTTCGTGATAACGTCTCCCACTAAAAGCCTTGGAAGCCAGGTGTCAAAGGAGGTTGCTTTGTAAAATAGGGCTGCTGCCGGAACGGCAACAACGGGCTTTCCCTTAACCCATCCCATTGTTAGCATGTTCCCAGGCTGAATAGGGTTTCCTCTTATAAAGTTCTCAGCTCCGGCCTCTTTAATTGCTCTGTATGTGACGTCATCTGGGTCAACAGACGTTCCGCCGGTTAGAACCACTATGTCGTATTTGTCTGCAAACTCCTCTATTTTCTGCCTTATCATTTCTTTGTTGTCTGGCAGTATCACTTTTTCCTCAACGGAACACTTGAAGAATTCCAATTTCGGTTTTAATCTGTCGTAGAACTTGTCCTTTATCCTTCCAGAGTAGACTTCGTTTCCGGTTATTACCATTCCGGCTTTTTTCTCTGTAAACGGAATGACTTTCATTATTCCGTTTCCTGCTATCTTTACAGCCTCGTCAACCTCCCTCTTTGGAGCAACCAAGGAGATAATCCTTACGGCTGCAACCTTTTCTCCCGGCTTTACGTACATGTTTGTGTGGATTGTTGGGCAGGAAGGCTCACCAACCATGTTGAACTGAAAAAGCTTCTCAACATCTACCTTAAACAGGCCGAAAACCTGTGAGTAGATGTTTATCTTTCCCTCCTTCGGTTCCTCGTCTCTGTAGAGGTTCTCTCCCATAAGTGCATCTGCCAGCAGTTTTGCCGCATCGTCTTCGTGGATCTCGTCTTCTGATAGCTCTAAAACGTAGATATACTCCTTTCCCAGTTTCTTGAGCTTCTCAATATCTTCTGGTTTTATTACGTGCCCTTTTTTGAAGGCTCTTCCTTTAAATCCTCTTTCAGGATCAACCTCTGTGATGTCGTGAACCAGAACCATTCCAACAGCGTCTTCAACCTTTACCTTTTTCTTCATTCTTCCTCCTCAACTATGCATATCTGTTCTGCGGAAAGGTGAAGGGTTGTTTTTTTTCCTTCTTCCAGTATATAGTTTGGAGTAAGACTTAACGGAAGGTGGAGCTCCACCTCCTCTCCCTCCATTTCAACCTGAAGGAAGAGTAAGTTTCCCATTTTCTCAACTCTCTTAACCAGAACTTCAACTCTGCTGAACTCTGTTGCCGGGGAGAGGGCAGCTGACATGGGAAGTATGGAAACGGTTACTTCCTGACCGGCTTTCAGGGGAGTTCTTCTTTTAAGTTTCAGTCTCAACTTGCCTTTAACTTCAACTACTGTAAATTCTCTATCTGTTTTAACAACCTTCCCTTTCAGGAAGTTTTTGTGACCTAAAAGTTTTGCTATTTTAACCGTTTTAGGAGAGAAGAAGACCTCTTCCGGACTCCCTTCTTGAACATTTTTCCCATTCTCAAGTATTACCACCTTTTTCGCCAGTCTTAAAACCTCATCAAAGTCATGGGTGACAATAACCACCTTTTGGTTGAACCTCTTAACAATTGAGAAGAGCTCTCTGTAGAGGTTCTCCTTTAAAGACCGGTGGAGAGCAGAAAAGGGTTCATCCAATAGGAGTATCTCCGGTTTTCTCATGATAGCCCTTGCAAGAGCTACTCTCTGTTTCTGGCCTCCGGAAATCTGAGCGGGCAGTTTATTCAGGATGTCGCCGATTTCAAGGAGCTCCACCACCTCTTTGAACAGGTTTTTATCCTTTGAGGAGAAACAGATGTTCTCCTGTACAGTCATGTGGGGAAAGAGAGCGTAATCCTGAAAAAGGTATCCTACGTTCCTTTTCTGAGGGGGGACATTAATTTTCCTTTCTGAACTGAAAAAGACCCTACCGTTTACCTCAATTTTCCCTCTTTCAGGCTTCTGTAGGCCGGCTATCATCTGGAGAGTTACAGTTTTTCCCGAGCCTGATGGAGCAAATAGGGCTGTTATTTCTGCATCTGAGCAGAAAGAGACGCTGTAGTTAAAGTTTTTAAGCCTTTTTTCTGCCTGAAATCTTAACATGGGACAATTTCTACCTTTACATCAATTGGTTTACTAAAGTAAACTGAGGTAAGAACCAGAAAATCAGCACCGCTCTTTGCAAATTCTTTAACGTTCTCTTCTCTAATTCCTCCTGCTGCTGCTATTTTAACCTGAGGATTGTGGCTGTCTCTGAACCTGACAACCTCTTTTATCTCTTGAATAGAGAATTTATCCAACTGAACGATGTCTGCTCCTTTAACTATGCATTCAAGGGCTTCCTCTACCGTTTCTGCTTCAACTATTATCTTCTTCTCAGGAGCTTTTTTCTTGAGGAAGGGGAGCTCCTTTAAAACATTTTTAAGCCCACCCTTTAGAACGGCGTGATTCCTAAAAATTAAAACAGTTTCAGAAAGGCCCAAACGGTGGGGAAGAGCTCCCCCGCACAGAACTCCTTTAATACAGATCTTCTTTGCTAAGGGAAATGTTTTCCGTGTTGTAAATACCTCTATCTGAGGGTTAATACTCTTTGCTTTTTCAACCAGCCTTCTGGTTCCCGTTGCAATTCCACTGCAGTACTCAAGAAGGTTCTGGCATACCTTCCAGACTTTATGAACATTGTCTCCCCTTCCCTTCCCTGATAGGATTACTTCTCCCTTTTCAACTGCAGTTCCTGACTCTACCAGTTTCTCAACTTTAACGTTAAACTTCTCAAATATCCTTGCACACTCTTCCGTTCCGCAGACTACGGAGCTCTCCCTTACAGAGTAGATAATTTCAGCTTTAGTATTTTTCAGATTTAAAAGGTGAGAAGTTAAGTCAAAGTAGGGAACATCTTCCTCTATAAGCTTTTCTATTTCAGCTTCCGTTAACCTCATTGTCCCTCCTTTCCGTTAGCTTGTTTACTGTGAAGATGATTATCAGTGAGATAACAGCGATGACAGCCGTTAATATGTTTGCTCTTTCAAAGTTTCCATCTGAAACGGCGCTGTATATCTCGATAGGTATGGTGTTTGTCTTGAAAGGAATATTCCCTGCAAGCATGAGGGTTGCTCCAAATTCGCCGATAGCCCTCGCAAACGAGAGAACAGTTCCGGCTATTATTCCTCTCTTTGCAATGGGAAGGACAACTCTTAGGAAAGTTTCAACCTCTCCTTTCCCGAGGGTGTAGGCGGCAAAGATGAAGTTTCGGTTTACGGCTTCTATGGAGCTCCTTGCTGTCTTTACAAAGATCGGAAAGGCTGCAACAGACGAGGCAACAACAGCTCCATACCAGGTAAAGATAATTCCCGTTTTGAAAAGCCTGTAAAGAACCTCTCCGATGGGGCCGTTTTTACCGAGGAGAAGAAGGAGAAGGTAACCTGTAACTGTTGGAGGGAAGACTAGAGGTAGTGTTATGAGTGTATCTATCAGGTTCTTTAAGGGAAGCTCTTTTGTTGCAAGCAAGTAAGATAACGGAAGTCCTATGAAGAAAACGGTAATCGTTGAAACTGTAGCAACTTTTAGCGAAAGCTCTATTGAAAAGAGCGCTTCACTGTCAAGAACCATTTTCAACCTTTCTAAATCCAAATTTGTTAAAGGTGGAGCTCCCTGTTTGTAACAGGGCTTTCTCAAATTCCCTGCACTCCTTTAAATTCCCTCCCTTCACACAGCCTACGTAAAACCTGATAGGAGTGTGAAGCCTGTCCGGAAAGATTTTTATGAGTTTTACCCTGTCTCTGAACTTGAAGTAGTCGGAATAGTAAACAATTCCAAGATCGGCGTTTCCCGTCATAACCCATACTGTTATCTGTCTGACGGTTGGAGCGTAAATAAGTCTATCTTTAACCTTCTCGTAAATTCCTAAGTTTTTTAGTGTTTCAACTGCGTACTTTCCTACAGGAGCAAGTCTATCTCCTACAGCTATTCTTTTTGCGTCTGTCACTCTTTTAGCTTTTCCATCTCTTGGAGCTATTAAAACTAAAGAAGTTTCTGCAAAGGGTTTAACAGTTTTCCCGTTGAGGGCTCCCTTCTTTACTCCGTAGTCAACCCAGAACTTTGACGCTGAAATGTAAATATCGGAAGGAGCTCCCGCTACTATCTGGTTAATAAGTTTCCCTGAAGATGAGAAATTAAAGATAACCTTTTCTCCCGTCTCTTTCTGGAATTCCTCTCCTACCGTCTTAACAAGCTCTTTCGTTCCCAATGCTGCGGAGATAAGGAGCTCCTTCCCGTAAACAGAGGCTGAAATGAACAAGAGGATGAGTGTTGTAAAATAGAGTCTTAGAACCATCTCTCACCTCCGGTAAAGAAGGGAGACCCCGGTTTTCAGGGGAGGTGCTGCGGGGTCTCCTGAGCCGTAAACTATAAAGGGGGTCAGCCCGAGCCTGGACTGACCCCCTTAGCATCTGGGTTCCTTTCCAAGCCCGGGAGGCCCAGCCGTTTCCAGCTGAACCCTGTCGGTCTGGCCCCATAGGCAACCGCCCTTAGGCGACCAGACTCGGAACCCGCTTCCTATTATACCAGATGAAATCTAAAACTTTGCCCTTTTAGAGAAGTTTGAAATTGTTAAACCTACAACCTCTTCTGTTTTAGAGTCTATTCTCAGGAGCAATGGGCAGCCCGGTTATTTGGGTTCTCCAAACGAAATGTAGAGAACGTCCTCTTCCTGGTCGTAGTGATTATGGAATTTGCCTTTTTCAGGAGGGCTAACTCTTTTCATAGCTTTACTCCTTTTGTTTTAGAAGCAGCAGTCCATCGCCAACAGGAATGAGTGTTACCTCAAAGTTCGGGTAATTTTTGACGTCTTCTAAAAACTTCTTCAGCAATCTAACTCCTCTTTCATACTTTCTGTCGTAATTCCTGCCTGCTACATACCCTCTAAATAGAACGTTATCAAAGAGTGCAACTCCTCTTTCTTTAAGTAGAGGCTGAACTTTGTAGTTAAAAAACGGATATTCAGACTTAACAGAGTCAACGAATATGAAGTCAAAGATTTCTCCGCTGGAAAGGAGCTCCCTCATATACTCCAGCCCGTCTGATAGAACGGTTTTGATGGGAGCTCCCGCCCTCTCAAAGAACTCCTCAGCCTTCTCAAGCCTCTTCCTGTTTGAGTCAACTGTTGTTATTTCAGCCTCTCTATACCCAAAGTAGATGCTCAGAGTGCTGTAACCTACTCCCGTTCCTATTTCTAATACTCTTTTGGGTTTCAGAATACTTACGATTAACCTCAATAGGGCGGCTGATACTGGAAGAAGTATAGGAACCTTCTCCTTTTGCGAAAACTCCTCAATTTCATTTAATATTCCTTCTCTCTCGTTGTAGGTATTGCAGAAATTCTCAACCTCAGGGAGTAAAATTTCACTTAGGTTTTCCCACCTTTTAAACACAAAAACCTCCGGAGGTGAGTTTTGAAGACGGCGGTTCCAATACTTGAAGAGAGAGGCCTTGACTCTCCAATCTCAGAAACCTTCCTCCTTGCTCCATACTTTGTAATCCTAAACCAGAAAGGCGATGAGTTAGAAGTAAGCCTCTACAAAAACGTTTCAAGCAGCGATTCAGATATAGCCCAGGTTCTTTTGGCCTACGGCGTAAAGAGAATAGTATGTCCAAAGTGCAGCAACAGGGTAAAGATAGCCTACCAGGAGCTTGGAATAGAAGTTGTAAGCAGGGATTTTGAAACACTTTCTCAAGTTATAGACGGGCTCTTTGCCGGCTGAAACTCTCTTAAAATATATGAAAGTTTGCGTTCTGATTTATGCCGTATATATTAATAAGTATCAATACGTCAGGAGGAAACTTTGAAAACGAAATTGACATTGAGGCTTGAAAAGGAAGTTATAGAAATGGCTAAGGCCTACTCATCTGAGAGAGGAGAATCCCTATCTCAATTGGTTGAAAAGTTCTTTAAAGTTATTTCTTCTGAAAAGGACTCAGATATAACTCCTTTAGTTAAAGAACTTAAAGGTTTTATAAAAAATGCTCAAGTTGATGAATCAGACTACAAAAAGTTCCTTGAAGAGAAATATCTATGAGGGTTCTCTTTGATACTAACGTTGTTTTAGACGTTCTCCTTGAACGTCATCCTTTTTCGGAAACCGCTGCTGCAATTTTTTCAGGAGTTGAAAAAGGAGAAATCGTAGGTTTTTTGTGTGCTACTACTATAACGACTATATACTATCTTGTGAGTAAAGCCTTTAACAGAAATAAAGCTGATGAGTGTATCAAGAAGCTTCTTAGCCTCTTTGAAATTGCAGCTGTAAACAGAGTCGTTCTTGAAACAGCAAGAAATTTAAACTTCAAAGATTTTGAAGATGCTGTTATTTACGCTTCAGCTATCCACTCAGGGTGTAACTGTATTGTAACCAGAAACGCAAAAGATTTCTCAAGGACTGAAATTCCCGTTTTTTCTCCTGAAGAGTTCCTGAAAATTCTTGAAATAAAAAAAGAACTGGACAAATAAAGTTCTATCAACTCCAGCGTTTGCCGGTTTCTACGTCTGCAGTTAGTGGAACGGAGAGCTCCACAACGTTTTCCATCGTTTCTTTAACAACCTTTTTCACTTCCTCTGCCATATCTTTTGGAGCTTCAACGACAACTTCGTCGTGAACCTGAAGGATGAGGTAGCTTCCTAATTTTTCTAACTTCGGGAAGAGCTCCACCATTGCCATCTTCATAATGTCTGCAGCTGTTCCCTGAACCCTTGCGTTTACTGCAGCCCTCTCCCCAAAGCTCCTTACGTGGTAGTTTCTGTCACGGAGCTCCGGCAGAGGCCTTATCCTTCCAAAGAGGGTTTTAACGTAGCCTTTCCTGTAGGCTTCCTCAAGGGTTCTATCTATGAACTCTTTAACTTTCGGGAACTGTTTGAAGTAGGTCTCTATATACTCCTCAGCCTCCTTTACGGGAATTCCTAACCTTTCTGATAGCCCGTGAGGGCTCATTCCGTATATGATTCCGAAGTTAACGGTTTTTGCTACTCTCCTCTTTGTCTCGTCTATCTCTTCAGTTCCAAAGAGGTGCTTTGCCGTTTCAGTGTGGATGTCCTTCCCCTCCCTGTAGGCTTCAATGAGCTTTTCGTCCCCTGAAAGGTGGGCTAAGATGCGGAGCTCCACCTGTGAGTAGTCTGCCCAAACCAGCGTGTAGCCTTCTGGTGCCCTTACTGCCTGTCTTATCCTCTTTGAGAACTGGTCTGAAACCGGCAGATTCTGGAGGTTCGGCTCTGCCGACGAGAGCCTTCCCGTTGCAGTTGCCGTCTGGAGAAACTTTGTGTGAACTCTTCCCTCTGAATCCATATGTTTCAGAATTCCCTTTATAAATGTTCCGTGGAGCTTTGAGAGCTTCCTGAACTCCAAAAGGAGCTCCGCTATCTTGCTTCCCTCAAGTGCTAAGGTTGTGAGGGTCTCAACGTCTGTTGAGTATCCCGACTTCGTCTTCTTTAAAGGCTTTAGCCCTAACTTCTCAAAGAGTATGTAGGCAAGCTGCTTTGGAGAGTTTATGTTGAACGGTTCTCCGGCTTCCCTGTAAATCTCCTCCTGCAGGTTTTCCAGGCTCTCCTCTATCTCCCTTCCAAAGGCCTCTAAATACTCCCTGTCAAAGGGAACTCCTTTTTTCTCCATCCTGTAGAGAACGTAGGAGAGCGGTATCTCAACATCCCTGTAGAGCCTCTCAAGGCTTAACCTCTTTAGCTCTCCTTTAAGTTCTTTTGCCAGCTTAAACCCGTGGTGGACGTAATCCTCAACCGGTGAAAGGTCAACAGACTCTAAGAACTCCTTAAGCAGGTTTTCCTCAGAGTAGCTCTTAAGGAGAGGGTTTTTCAGGTAGTAGAGGAGTGAAACG
>WFYG01000025.1 GCA_015490195.1 Thermovibrio sp. | reverse complement strand
TATTCAGTTTTGACTCAAAGAGCACAAAGCTGAAATTTATAACTCTACTGACACCCTGTTAAGGGTGATTGGAGAGGAACCTCTCAGGAGGTTCGTTCCTGAACTGCTTATTCGGCTGTTCTTACGCTTCGTCAATTTAGGAAGCTTTTCGTGATTGTCAACCCTTTTCGGCTGTTAATGGAGCGGGCGACGGGACTTGAACCCGCGACCTCAACCTTGGCAAGGTTGCGCTCTACCAACTGAGCTACGCCCGCTCTAGGCAGGAAGTAAAGATAGGTATTATTCCTGATTTGTCAACTCTCCTTTTGGTCCTACCTGAATGGTCAGGTAGGTTTGGCTGAAACCTCTGTTTACCTGAATTTGCAGGATGTTCTGAGGATTTACAAAGACCATTTCGGCGCTCTTACCGTATATTGTAACTGTAAGGGGTTCCCAGCCGTTGTCGGGGAGGGTTGCCTTGTAGTAGGAGACTACATTTTTTACGTCGGCATTTCCAACGAAGACAAGCCTACCAACTTTTACGTTCCCCGACTCGTAGATGAAACTTTTATCGGGTATGAGGTGGAAACCGGGATAGACGGGAATGTTTTCTTGTAGAAGGTCTGCTTTTACTTTCTGTTCCTGAACAGGTGGAGCAGTTTCTACTTTCTGCTGGTTGACTGCTGCACAGGAGGCTATGGAGAGCAGTACAGGTATAAGCAGGATTTTTTTCATTACTCCTCCCTATAGAATTCTGGTTGGGTCAACATCTATTTTATACCTGATTTTCTGGGAGCGAAGTAGCTCTTCTATAGTTTCTTTAAGGAGTTTAAGTTTATCTATGACCTCTCTTTCCTCTGTAAGAAGGAATGCTATGTAACGGTATTTTCCTTTTATTCTGGAAATGGGTGCCGGGTTGAGCTTTGGAAATTCGAAGACGCTGGAAAGCTTTTCTGAGAGTTTTCCGTACACCTCCTTCAGGTTCTCTAGCTTTCTTAAGGTGTCAAGCTGAAATTCCAGAAGAACTCCTACTGCGTAGGGAGGATAACCTACCAGTCTCCTTGAAAGGAGCTCCCCCTCGTAAAACTCGTCAAACTTGTAGCTGACGGCACACTTTACCGACGGTTTTTCCGGGTCGTAGGCCTGAACCACTGCGGAGCCGGGCTGAAATCTTCCGGCTCTTCCTGCTGCATGAACTATGGCCTGAAAGGTTCTCTCTGAAGACCTGAAGTCGGGAGCTCCCCCTAAAAGGTCTGCAACGAGAACACCTACGAAGGTGAGCTTCGGGAAATTGTGACCTTTAACTGCAATGTTGGTTCCAACTATTACGCTGTACTTTCCCTCTTTTATCTCTTTTATGAGCCGCGCCCCTTTAAAGGGATCTTTTACGGTGTCAAGGTCTAAGCGGACAATCCTCCAATCTGGGTAGAGCTCTCGTAGCTCCTCTTCCACTCTTTCGGTTCCGTAGCCTTTGAAATCAAGGGGCTTTCCACACTTAGGACACTTAAAGATAGGTCTGTATCGGCGGCCACAGATATGGCAGATAAAGAGGTTGGGAGCTCTGTGGTAGGTGAGGGGAACTTTACAGTACTTACACTCGGCAACGTAACCGCAGGAGGAGCAGAACCCCTGTGAGTAGTAACCTCTCTTTGGTATGTAAAGGAGAGCCTGGTTTCCACTTTCAACGACCCTTTCAAGGGTTTTCAGAAGCTTTTCAGTAAACACTCCTTTACGGGGTTCTTTTTTTAGGTCAAGAAGCTCCACCCGGGGCAGAGGTAGGCCGGTTACCCTTGCGTTGAGCCTGTTCAGCGTGTACTTTCCCTCCTTTGCCTTTTTGTAGCTCTCAACGGAAGGAGTTGCAGAAACCAGAAGAACCGGGATTTTCAGTTTTTCACCCCTGTATACGGCCACATCTCTGGCGTTAAAGTAGGGTTTCTGCTGCTCTTTGTAAGAGGAGTCCTGTTCCTCGTCAACAACAATGAGGCCAAGGTCTTTCACAGGAAGGAGAACAGCCTGTCTGGTTCCTATAAAGACGCTGTAACGGCCGTTTAAGGCAGAGAGCCAGACAGAGACCTTCTCTCTCCTTGAGAGCTTACCGTGGAAGACTCCAACGCTTCCAAAGTAGGCCTCTACCCGGGCCCGAAGCTCCGGAGTTAAGAGGAGCTCCGGAACGAGAATTATCACCCGCTTCCCAGAGTCAACCACCTTTCTGGCTGTCTGAAGGTAAACCTCCATCTTTCCGGACCCTGTAACGCCGTAGAGAAGGTGAACTCTGGGAGTCAGAACGGTTTTCAGGACGGAGCTCTGCTCCTGTGTAAGTCTCACCTGCCTGATATCTCTAAGCTCCTGAGAGCGTATTTCCTGATACTCTCTGACGTAAACTGTTTCGGCAAGGCCGAGCTCCAACGACCTTTTAATTACAGAAGGAGAAAAGGCTTTTCTGAGCTCTGAGACAGGAACTGCTCCCCTCTCTTTAAGGAGGTTGAGGAGCTCCCTCAACCTGCCCCCTCTAAAGGAAACGGAATCTGAAACGAACTTCAGATAAGGAGTTCTTTTAACGGCGTCCCTCTTTATCTCCTCAAAGAGCTCTACTGCTCCCTTTTTCACCAATCTTTTTAAGTAACCGTTAAGGTTAGAAACGGAACACCTTCTCCTTATAGTAGAGAGAGAGAGGAGCCCTGAACAGGAGGAGAGAAGAAGGTTAAATATCTTCTCCTCGTTAGGTGAAAGTCCCCCGGAAAACTCTCTGTTAACCCTTATCTTAACGCTCTCTTCAACAACAAAACCCTCGGGAAGGAAACGGAAGAGAGCCTCACCGAGGGAAGAGCAGTAGTAGTCGGCAACAAACCTGCAGACTTTAAGGGTTTCTTCTGTAAATAGAGGCTCTGGATCTGGAATGTCAAAAACCTCTTTAATCTCTGGAAGGGGTGGAGCCTCTTCCTTTACAGAGACAATTATTCCTGTCTTTAACCGGTCTCCCTTCCCAAAAGGGACGATAACCCTCTTACCGATCTGGGGAGGGTAACTCTCGTAACCTGAGAGCCTGTAGGTAAAGGAGCAGTCAAGGGGAAGGTCAAAAACTACTTCAACAAACACTCTACCTCTTCCTTACGGTGGAACCGATAGCCATAAGGAGAAGGAGAAGTGAAGAGACAATAACGAGAACAACCACCAGTACTTCAAAGAGCTTCGGCACGATTACCTCCTCTCGGAGGGGGAATTATAAACCGGCTCCACCTTAACTGCGTCTATGTAGGGGAAGTTGAAGGTCGTTACAGAAACGTAGCCTACAACCTTCACCTTTTTCCCTATGAGCTTTGAGAGGTCTCCGTAGTCGTAGTGAACGTAGATACAGCCAGAAGAGTCGCAGACCAGAGGGTCTCCCGGGTAGGGCGGAAAGAGGTCTTGAGGCCTTTTGTATGTGAGCTTCCCTATAACCCTAACGTAGCAGCCCCAGTAGCCTTTAGGATGGTTGGCAAGCAACCCTGCCGGGTAGGTTATTGTGTAGTCTCTGTCGGTTGTTTTACACCCTGCCGCAAACAAACCTGCAAACAGCAGGAGAGAGAGCTTTAAAAGAGAATTTTTCATCTGCCACCTCTTGTGCAATCTTACCCAATTTCTCAAGGTCTGATAAGAGAAATTTGTCTATAGCCTCTGAAAGGGAGTGTTCATCCGGTGGAACTGTTATTCCGTAAGGGGGGAGAATCACCTCGGGGAGAGCTCCCACGTTTGTAGAGACAACAGCAGTTCTGCAGGCCATAAACTCTAAGGGAGTTCTCGCTATCACTTCTGAACCAACAGAGGGAACAACTGCAAGGTCGCATGCAGACATAAAGTTAGAGATTGAAGGTAGCCTTTCGGGTATAAAGACCACCTTGTCTGAAATTCCAAGCTCAGCAGAGAGTTTTTTCAGGTCTTCAAGCTTTTCGTTCTTCTCCTCGCCAACAACAGCAGCAATGTAGTCGTCTCTTTTCAAGAGAGATAGAGCTCTCAGAAAGAGCCTATGACCTTTAACGGGGTCAAGCCTACCTACTACCCCTATAAGTTTTCTGTTCCCAACTTTCAACTCCTTTCTGAAGAGTTCCCTACCTTCTCTGGAGAAGCTGAAAACATCAGTGTCAACAATTCCCGGAACGAAAATTTTGGGAAGTTCTGATATAACACTGTTCACAAGCTTTCTTGACGAGACTACCACTCCGTCTACAAACCGGCGGTGGAGTTCCCTATTTAAAAAACTCTCTCTTACACCTTTAGAGTGGCCGTGGAGTCTAAAAAGTTTGAAACCGAACCGTTTTTTCAGGAGAGCTCCGAAGAGCATCTCATCTCCTCTTATCGTAAAGAGGACCCGGGGTTTAAACTCCTCAACTGTTTTTTTCAGCGAGAGGAACGGTTTAAAGGGCAGTCCCCTCCGTGGGTCTTCTATTCCAAAACGCTTAAATCCCAGCTCTCCGGCAACCTTCCAGGCAGGGTAGCCGGGTATTGCCGCAACTGCAACGGAACACTCTCTGGAGATAGAACGAGCAATCTTCACCCCCAGGTCTGTAAGGGCGCTGTACCACCTCTCGTCAAGAATTACCAGAGCTCTCACTTTTCTCTATCTCCCACAGTTTAAAGTACTTAAGGAATGAGTAGTAGGAGGCCATAACGCTCAGAACAAAGCCTTCAAAACCGTCTAAGAAGCCTCTCTTAAGAACATAACGCCTGAAGAAGGCTCCGGCGGGAGAGGTAAGGAGCTTAAAGAGTGAGAAACGCTTACCCCTCCTGTATGCTCCTTCGGCGTAAAGAGTTGAGTAGAGATCCATTTTCTTAAGGTGCTGGGAAACGGAGGTGTAGGAGTAGTGGAGGAGCTCCCCCTTCAGATAACCAACTTCACCTCTAACCTCCAGCCTTTCGTGAACCATGTCTCCAACCCAGCGGCACTTTTCCCTCTCTGCAAGTCTTAGCTGCCAGTCGGGATTCCAGGCATGGCGTATCCACTTTCCAAGATAGTTTGTAATCCTGTTTATTCTGTAACCTGAAAAGCGGAAACCACCGGAAACTGCGCCCCTTATGCTCTCTGAGAGCTCCTTTGAAACCACCTCGTCGTCGTCAAGGAAGAGAACCCAATCTCCCTTACAGAGACTCAACAGATGGTTCTTCTGGTTGACAAAGTTGTCAAAAGGACGGTAGTGGAGTTCCGCTCCAAATTCCTTAACTATGTCGGGGGTTCTGTCCGTTGAACCGGAATCAAGAACAACAATATGGTCGGCAATTTCTTTAACGCTGTTTAAAACCTTTCTTATATGCCTTTCAGAGTTAAAAGTCAGTATCCCTACGCTAAGGCTCAAATGGTCTTCTCCTTTTTAAAGAGTTTGTAGAGTGAAAACAAAGGCGTTGAAAAGGTTAAAATCCTTCCAACAATCGTAAAGATATCCTTTCCGAGGGGAACTCTGGGAAGGCGGTAGGGAAAAGAGTTCTCGTTGATAACTCCTCTCTTTGTGGTGAAAATATAGCTGAAGAACGAGGAGGCAACTCTCTCTGACAGCTCCGAAAAGTGGCCAAAAGGCCAGGAAAAGGTTGTTACCTCTACTCCAAGCCTCTCCTCAATGAGCCTTTTAGATTCCATGAGCTCCTCCTCTATCCTCTTCTTCGCCTCCTCTTCTGTCTCAGGGTTCCCGAGGTTCTTAAATTGCCTGTAGATCTCTCTTCTGAGTTCTTCCTTCCAGTTTCCACTCTTCGGAAAGGAGAGACAGAAGTCAACAACTTCACGGTTAACCTTAAAAAGCGGTGATGAGAGGGAGCTCCTCGTTCTAAACCTTGGGATTCCCACTTCAGGCTCTCCAAAGAGAAGGTACTCCCAATGAAAGTTATTGCCGTCATAAAAGTCTGTAACTTCTGAAGAGACTGGCTCCCTCAGGTGTCGCAGGCCGTGGGAACCAAAAGTAAAAACGTCTCCCATGAGGGAGAGCTCCTCCCAGGTCAGGTAGTCCCTTCTATCGTCTTTCAAGTAGGCCGTATGGGACTCAAACATTGAGAGGGGTTTGTGGAGCTCCCCAAAGGAAACTTTCCCCTCCCAGTAGTCGGAGAGGTTCTTTCTTACGCCGCCGGAGGCTATTCTGTCCGCCGTTATAAAAAGGTGTGCCGGAATTCCGAATCTTTTTAAAACGGGATAGGCGTACACGAAGTTGTCGGCGTAACCGTCATCAAAAGTTATCACTGCTCTTGGTTCAGTATCTCTCTCCTCAAAAAGAGCTTCTAGCGGAACAAATTTAAATCGGCTCTTTATCAGCTTAAGAGCTCTAACAAAATCTTTAAGTGAAAGATCGTCTCTTTTACCGTCGGGGTATACTTTGTGGAGATAAAAAACGACGTCTGCCATCAAAACCTCTTTCAAAGGCGGTTGAGCTGAGATGAAACTGATAGTTCCATCACCTGCAAAGGTTAATTTATCACTCTGGATAAAGGGAAAAAGACCAGACGGCTACCACGAGCTTGTAACCGTTATGCACACAGTTAACCTCTTTGACACTTTAACATTTCTGCCGTCTGACCGGTTTGAGCTTGAGATAGAAGGGAACCAGCCTCTACCACTTGGGAAAAGCAACCTGATAGTTAAGGCGAAGGAGCTCTTTAGAGAGGCAACGGGAATAAAGCCCCACGTGAAGATAACGCTGAGGAAAGTTATTCCCGTTGGTGCGGGGCTTGGGGGAGGGAGCTCCAACGCAGCGGCAACTTTAAAAGGACTTAACACCCTTTACGGCGAACCGCTGGGAGAGGGGGAGCTCCACCAACTGGCAGCACAGATAGGAAGCGACGTTCCCTTCTTCATAAAAGGGGGATTAGCAGCCTCTTTTGGTAGAGGAGAGAAGCTCAGGCACTACAACCCGGCAAGCTTCAAACTTCTTTTAGTCTATCCAAACTTTCCCTGCTCAACTGCAGAGGTTTACCAAAAGCTCCCAAAAATAGAGAGAGAAATTACACCTGAAGATGCTGAAAAACTGATAATATCTCCCCTTGTAGCCCACAGGCTTGGCGAAGTTAAGAAAAACATGGAAAACGACCTTGAGAAAAGCGAAGCTGAGTGCGTTAAAGAGGTTAAAAAAGTTAAGTCAGTTTTTGAGGAGATGGGTTTAAAACCCCTTATGAGCGGAAGCGGCTCATCTGTCTTTGCAATCCTTGAAGAAAACGAAAACCCAGACTTAACCCCCTTGAAAAAGAGCGGATGGTGGTATAAATTTCTCTTCGCAGTGTAGAGCTGGGGCGTAGCCAAGCGGTAAGGCAGCGGACTTTGGATCCGCCATTCGCAGGTTCGAATCCTGCCGCCCCAGCCATTTATTTATTGTGGTGGGAGTAGCTCAGTTGGTGGAGCGCCGGGTTGTGGCCCCGGCGGTCGCGGGTTCAAGTCCCGTCTCCCACCCCACAATTCCGCCATGCGGGAGTGGCGGAACTGGCAGACGCGCTGGACTTAGGATCCAGTGCCCTCGTGGCGTGTGGGTTCGACTCCCACCTCCCGCACCACAGGGCGGGCGTAGCTCAGTTGGTAGAGCACAACCTTGCCAAGGTTGGGGTCGCGGGTTCAAGTCCCGTCGCCCGCTCCATTAAGGCGGCGTAGCCAAGTGGTAAGGCAGGGGACTGCAAATCCCTTATTCGGCGGTTCGATTCCGCCCGCCGCCTCCACTTAATAAACAGTTCTCCTTAATAGTATGGTTACAGTAAATCAATGGTTTTTCTTTCAGCTTTTTGCTCTTCCTATCAACGTAAGAAATCCAATATTTGCCTTTTCTCTTTCTTACCTCTATAGGTTCTGTTGGAGCCATTTTCCTGTGACAGTTGGAACATAGAACGAGAAGATTATCTATAGAATCCGAGCCTCCTCTACTAAAAGGAACGATATGTGCAACTTCAAGAGGAGTTTCAGTTCCGCACAGCTGACATCGGTTCTCCAGCTTGAGAATTTCTTTCTTTACTCTTTCCCAGTTTTTCCGCTCCTTAGCACTTCTAATATTTCTTTTAGGCTGAACTTCTGTTAACGGCAGGTAAAAAGATAAAAAAATTGGTTTAGTTAACCGAATGAACTTTCTAATTTTGAATGAGAAAAACTCATGGAACTCCTTTTCATCAGTAAAAATCTTAAGAGCTACATCACCTCCTTTAAGAGGATACTCTTCAGACGGCGTTATAGACGACAGGATTTTTATAAATTCATCAACATTAAAGTTTGATACTTCATAACTCCGTTTTCCTGAGGAATCATGAATCCAGAGTAAGCATCCAGGAAATTCCTTCAAAAATCTATCAATCGTTCTTTTAACAAACTCTGAAGAAGCTGCTTTCTTGAAATTCTCAGAAAGAAACATCACTGCGGGTTTATTGTAAAAACTGTTAAGAGAACAAGAAACGGATCTGTTTTTGAAAATGCAAACCGAATACTTAGGCAGGTGAGAAATTGACGTTAAACGTCTTCCTTTTTCAAGACTTCTCCAGCCATAAGAAAACTCAATCCAATCTCTCCATAGTGTAATTTTTACTGCAAACTCTTTACCAAATTCTTCAAAAAGTAAACAGTGTATGGAATCTGCAAATTTCCACAAATAATTAAACCTGAGTTTATCCTGAATATCACTGTTTGATGCTCCAGCATTAAAAATCTCTTCTTCTACTCTTTTCAAAAAATCCAAATTCAGCTTTTCCTCTCGTCGTATTCAATTTTTACATCTGGTTCCGGAGCTGGTAGGGTTTCGGCGGGTTTGCTGATTTCAAACTTTCCGCTCTTTATCCACTCTTTCAGGATTTCGGCGATTTCCCGGGCTTTGTAGTAGGAAGAGACTGGAGAAGTTGGAACTTTCTTACCGTTTATCTCTATGTAACCCCGGCGGAGCTCCCCGTAGCTCACGTACTTAATCGGCTTTGCATTTCCAGAGGGGTAGTCAACAGAGTAGTCTATTACGGGAGCAAATATCTCATCGTCTCTAACGGATGTGTAGTAGGCGATTCTCTCATTGAGTATCGGTATCGGAATCCCTATTCCAACGAACATTGAGACGCCGTAGCCCAATATTGACGCCGCCTTTATGAAATCCGTTGACATCTGTTTCATATCGCCAACAACCATTAACGTTCCAGAACCCTCCATGGGCTGACCTTTCTTGCTCCTCTTTACTCCAAAGGGAGAGTGCTGGGTCCCGTGGAATGCAACGTAGCCTACTCCTCCACCAAGGAAGATACGGGTTCCTATTCCAATTGTTTCAAAGAACGGGTCGTTCATTAGGGGAGAGAGCTGGCCGGCTCCAGAGTAGGTTGCGTTTCCAAAGTTTGGTTTCAACGTTCCCATATATGTGTAGATGGTTCTGGAAGACTTGTTAACGGCAACGTTGTAGTTCTGGTAGGCGTTCCTCGGGCTGCAGAGGATTGCGTCGTTTATCGTCTTTATGTTTATGAGCTTCTTTATCTCTCTACGAGGGTAGCAGTCCGTTCCGTAGGCGTAGGCCTCAAGCTCTATGTCCTCTCCGGCTATCAGTTCCTCTATAACGTGGGCTCCGCCGTACTCAAACTTTCCGGGGTAGACCTCGTTCCGGGGGTCGTTTTCTGGAAGGGCTGTTGCTCCAATATATAAGTCAACGGCTGCAATTCCACCGTAGGCTGGAACGCCGTTTAGGTATATCTCCTCCATCTTCATTCTGGGCTTTGTGTGGCCAACGTTTAAGAAGGCCCCAGAGGAGCACATTGCACCGAAGGTTCCGGTTGTAACTACATCAACCTCTTCTGCTGCCTTAACTACTCCTAATTCCTCAACTATCTCAATCATCTCCTCGGCGGTAACGACAACTGCCTCACCCTTCCTTATCTTCTCGTTTATCTCCTCGTAGGTCTTAACAACCTTGAACTGTTCCATTGGCTCTACCTCATTTTGAGTGGGTAAATAAGAATTATAGTTGTTTAGAGCTCCCGTAACTCGTCTTTCACAAAGTTCCTGTAGAAATCCCACTCTGAGGGTTTTAAGAGGTGAACTTCTAAGGGGGAGAAGTTGTATCCGTCTATTATTTTGAGCTTGAGTTTTGCCCTCTCTGTTGCGCTCTCTGGAACGAGGGGTGAGACGACTGCAACGTCTATATCGCTCAAGGCTGGGTGGTAGTCTCCTCTGTAGTAGGAACCAAAGAGGTATACTTTTGCATCGGGGAGGAGCTCCTTCGCCCTCTCAGCAACCGTCTTCAGGTGTTTTTCCGCCTCGTCAAAGAATACCTTTCTCTTTTCGTAGATTTCCTTTGCAAGCTCAACGGCAGTTATGTTCCTTTTCAATTCTCAACTATCTCCAGAAGTTCCCGGTATAGGTCTAATTTACCCTCAACCTCTTCTCTTGTATACCGCCTTGGAAGGTAGCGGCCTGAAATGTAAGCGTCTGAAATTACCTCTATCTCTGCTCTCCTCTTGAAAACGGCAATCTCTTCTTTCATTGGGGGAGCTCCCTGCTGAGTTTATCTATAAGCTC
>WFYG01000024.1 GCA_015490195.1 Thermovibrio sp. | reverse complement strand
TCGGAAGTCTGAATCGTTAGTTTTCTTTTTTTCGTTAGGAGCTTTCCAATAAAGGGGGTCGTTTGTTAGAAATATTGCATATCCTAAGTCTATTTTTCTATTTAATTTTAATCGTTCTAATCTATAAATATCAAATAAAAAATCATATCTTCTGTGATCTTGAGCTGAGTGATTTTTTAATGCGAATTCCTCGTTTTTAAATTTTACATAAAATTCTTTTGTGACATACTTTAATTCAAGAGCAATTTTTACTGAATTTATTTTCCAGAATATATCTACGTATATTGCTTGGTCTTGTAATGATTCTAATAAAAATCTTTTTTCAAGCCTTATATCAGATTCCTTAAATACTGAATGTAATTTAAAAGCCAAAGCATGTTGAAAATCGGCTTCCGAGTGAAATATTGGTCTCTCAAGACCAAGTTTTTTTAGTATATAATTTACAATTGAAAGTTCCATATTTATTCTCCTGATATATTGGTTAAAACTGAGAATGGAACTGCTAAGCCGCTGATTACTCCGCTGCCTGTCTGGAGTGTTGGTAGCAGGGAAGTTACGTCTCTGCCGGCAAACTCTACAAAGGTTTCTACTGCCTGTAGATCGTTTATGTTGATTATTCTGAACATTGCCTGTGTATTTGTTTGGGCCAGAACGTATTTGCTGACCTGTGCTGGCCTCTGGGTTATTACTACGAGGCCTAAGTTGAACTTTCTTCCCTCTGCTGCGATTTTCCTTGCGGTGTTAAGGGCTAAGTTCTTTTTGTCTGCTGAAACATCTCCGTAGCTCTTTTCAGGGGCGAAGTTGTGGGCTTCCTCAAGGATTAGGAGCCTTCTCTTTCTGTCTTTTCTGTTTTTGAAAAAGAGCTCCTGCATGAAAAGGCCAGCGAGGTTTACCCTTGTCTGCGGGTCTGTTATTTTGTTCAGGTTTAGTATGAAAATTGAGGGTTTCTGTTCTTCTTTGGGGCAGAGGAGTTCTCCTAAACTTTTCACAACGTCTTCCTGATTTTCCCACTTTCCTGATAGGGTTCTGGTAACGTAGGTGTCTGAGGTTAGCGGGTTGTTCCCATCTTCGTCTTCTATCTGAGAGAGCAGTTCTTTCAGGTTTCCAGTTTTAAATCCGGAGCTCCCTATATCGGGCTTTACCCACTTGGCTATTGTGTTTCTGTTTTTCTTGGCTGTTCTGCTGTTGCCGGAGATTAAATGGCTGTATCCCAGCTCTTTTATCAGCTCTTCAACTTCTTCAGGGTAAATGGGGAAGAAGATGTCTGAAATTTCCACTTCTTTAATGAGTTTCAGGTTTACTCCTAAGTCTATTAGTCCCTGTTTATACTCTCCGTGGGGGTCTAAGATGAAAACTTCCGGCGGGTTTTCTGTTTCAACGGCTCTTTTTATGAAGAGTTTTGTGAAGTGGCTCTTTCCTGAACCTGTTGTTCCGAGAACTGCCATGTGTTTTGTGATTATTTCCTCAAGGTCTATAAAAACCGTTATGTTGCTGTTTCCCTCTAAATTTCCAATTTCTATTGGAGTTTTCATCTCTTTTCCTGAGAAGTTCTTTTTCATTACGTTACTTAGAGTCTCTTTTGAAGCTTTGTATATTCCGTTTCCAACGTCAAAGGGTTTTAGAGGGGTCTGGAGTTTCTGGCCGTTTATCTCTCCGACAACCTGAGCAACTGCTATTCTTACCCTATCTCCGTTTTCGTTGAGGTATGAGTAAGTGGCGGCCTTTTTCCAGCTGTTGTCCTTCCTTCCTGAGAATAGGAGTTTGAACTGGTCTAAAGACCCGAAAACCTGAGACTCGCTTCCGGAAAAGGGGTTTGCAAAGAATCCCATGTCGTATGAGTAGATGCTCTCTATCTTTCCTAAGATTTTCCTTTCTCCGTCCCTTACCTCAACGTAGCTCTGTTCTGTGATTTCAGGGTCTAAAAGGATAAACTCAAAGGAGCTTGACTTTACAGGGTTCAGCGCAAAGCCGATGAGGTCGTCTGAGAAGATAACAGTTCCAGGGTCTTCTTTTATCCTCTCAAAGTAGTCTGTAAGCTCTTTTACCTCCTCTCCGTCTGACGTGTCGTAGTAGACGGCTACCTCTATGTTTCCCTTTGAGTATTCAGACATTCCGGCCTCTGTAAAGTTGGCAGAGCCTACAACGGCCTTTTGGTCATCTACAACTATGAACTTTGCGTGGAGACGGTTGTTGAGGTAGATTTTTCCTCCCTTTTCCCTTATCGTTTTGAAGACAATTTCGTCTGTTATGAGGAGATCGCGGAGCTCCGACCCTCTTAAGATAACCTCAATCTCTATTCCCTTTGATGGGTCAAGGTTCTCAAGGAGCCTTCTTACAAGTGAGCCTTTAAGCCACGCAGAGGCTATCTTTATGCTCTTTTCTGCTTCTCCTACAATTCTTTCAATCTCTGTGTAGATTTTGTCTCCATTTAAAGTTCTCATTCCTCCTCCTTTTCCTCCCACTCATAGAGTATCTTTAACTTTTCTCTCTTTCTGGCCAATTTTTCCTTTAACTCCTCCATATTTTTTGCTCCAAATATTTTCATCATCCTTTTTCTGTCGTTCTCTGCAAGTTCTTCCTGAGCAGGCTTTATGTACTTTTCATACATCTCTATGACCTTTTTCGGCGGCGGGCTGTTTATTATTGCCTTAAGCTGCTTGTAGGTGAACCCGCCTTCTATTCTTACTGCGGCGGGAGCTCCCTCCTTAATTCTCTCCTTTTTCTTCTTTGCCATTTTACCTCCCTTAAATTTTATTCAATTGGAATCCAGCCCTTTTCAGTCCAGCGGTAGGGCGTGTCGCTCTCTGGCCTTTTCCATATGAAAAACTCCCTCTCACGGGGCAGGTGGTAGATAAAGGCTTCAACCTCCTCTCCGTTCAATCTGAACTTCTCTAAAGACCTTGTGTAAAAGCTCGGATATCCTTCTAAGTAGTCTAAGTTTTTCAGCGTCTTCTCATCTACCCGGTAGATTTCAACTTCTATGGGAGCTCCCTCCTCTCCCGGAACAACTGCCGGGTAGCTGTAGTGTCCAAGGATAAATCTTTTGTGGGAAATTCCCGTTCCCAAAAACTCTGAATTTTTTAAAAAGCTGTGGTTGTAAAAACCTCTCTTTAGAGTTCCGTAAACGGCTACTGTAAAGGTTTTCATCTTCTCCCTCCTTTTAAAAAGTCCCGGCCGCCAGGGCAACCATTGAGAGGGCTGTTATTACCTGGTCTGTGTATTCTGTTCTGAAGGTTTTTGATATCTCTAATTTGGTTTAACAGTGAAAATAGGGATTAGCGGGAAGAAATTTTTCCTGGAAATTTGAAGTTTTTGTTATTGATTGAATGCTTCTTTTTTCTGTGAAAGTATCTGCAGAATCCCTCTCTTAAACTCTTCAAACCGTTTAAGGTTCTCTTTCAGGTTGTAGGAGAACTTATCTGCGTTCAGGTGGGAGTAGTTTTCCTTCAGGAATTTCTTGACGTCTTCCTTTTTTGCAACTCTTTTTATCTCCTCATTTGGCGGAATGACTTTAACAAACTCCTTTGAGAGGAAGTCGTTGTAGAATGAGGGATGGGTGAAGCCGACTAAGTAGACGGTATTCTTTTCTGGTATTGAGTGGAACTGGGTTGTGAAGACCTTTCCACCTCTCTTTATCTCCCTTGCTGCAAAGGGGGAGAGCTCCACTCCGAATATAAATGGAACCTCGTTTTCGTCTGAAAAGCCTATCCTGTTTCTCCTCGCTTCCTCTATTTCCTGTTGCGGTGGCTTTTGGATTCCAGCAGGTTCAGAGGTAGCAAGCTTCAAGCTGTGGAGGAGGTAAGACCTGAATGGAAACTTCCACCTGTTTCCCTCCTTTATCGGCTTCAGGGCTCCTAAGTAGAGGTTTCCGTTGAAGAAGAAGAGGTTTACAGGCCACAGGTTTCTAATCTGGCTGTCTTTTATGACAGATAGGGGCTCTGTGTTTATTACTGCCTTTGTGGCTCTTTTGAGGAGCTCCCTGTCAACCTCTGCAAACCTCATTGTGAATCGGGGCTCGTAGAAAAAGGCTTTCTTTATTACCTTCAGTTTTTCCGGGTCAATCTCCTGAGAGAGCCTCTCTGCAACCCTTACAACCGGCTCAAAGAAGAAGAGGTTTCTGTACTCCTCCGGGATGAAGCTGAAGAAGATGAGGAAAGAGGTTATCTCCTCCTCGTTGAGGTAGAAATCTCTTTCCTTAAAAGCCCTTTCAGAGATCTTCCATTTAGTTGGCTGTCTTCCACTTCCCTCTATCTCTTCTATAAGTCCTGCTTCTGAGAGAAATCTGAGGGCTTTTAAAAGTGTTTTCTTGTTGCTCTCATCGCTTTTACTCAGGAGTTCTTTTCCTGAAAGCCTCTCTTTTACGTATTTAAATATTTCCGTTGTTGTCCTTTCAGAGTTCTCTCTTATCAAGTATATGAGGGCTTCAGCTATGAAATAGGGCAGCTTGTAGACGTTCCCTTTCATTAAACTCTCCGTGCTAATATATTAAACGCACCAATTTTAGCCGTTAAAGGGCGTTTTGATGATAAGCTACGAGAAGGTTGTCTCCTTAGAACACTTAAGACCCTGGTCTTTCTCCAAAGTTCAGAAAGCGAGGAAGTGCCAGTATGAGTTCTTCTTCAGGTACGTTGAGAAGGTTGAGCCACTTACCCGGGCAAATTTTCTCATTCTCGGAAGCGGCGTTCACTACGTTCTGGAAAATGCCCTCAATACCGTTTTTAAGGATGGAAGACCGATAAGGAAGGAGCTCCTTTCAGATTTTGCCCTCCAGTTCAAGGAGATGGAACCTGAAGCCGACGTTTCGCTCATTTCTTCTTTCTTTCCAAACATCGTTAAGTTCGTAAACGGCCAGCTGAGGAGGGTTGAAGAGAGCTCTCTGGTCGCCTCAGAGATTGAGCTTGCAGTGGACGACTCCTTTAACCCTGTGAGCTACGGTTCCGATTCGGTTTTCATGAGGGGAAAGCTGGACTTTATCTTCTCTAAGGGAAATACCCTCTACATAGTTGACCACAAGACCAGTAAGAGCTGGGAGTTCAACAATAAGATAAAGACCCAGCTCAGGTGGTATGCCCTCCTTGCAAGCGTTAAGTATCCTCAGTTTGAGCGGTTTGCATTAGAGGTTCACAACGTTCGTTACGGAACGGTTAACAGGGTGATTTTTAACCTGAGGGAGCTCTCCCTCTTCAGGAGAAACCTGATTCCCAAAATCTTCTCCGTTGAAGAGGAGCTGGCGGGGAAGAGTTTTGGGGAGCTCCAGCCAAACCCTTCAGAATACAACTGCCGGTGGTGTGAGTACAGACACGTCTGTCCGTTGGCAGAGGAAGAGAATGGAGAGAAGTGAAAAGGGTTTCTTTTCCGTCCTCTTTGATATCTCGTTTAAGAGCTTCATTACGTTAAGGCTTGTAAGCGTTCTTTACGTTTTCTCCATTATTTTCTGGTTTTTGGTTTCTCTTGCTCTTTTTGGGGCCTCCCTCCTTATCCGCTCTCCTGTTCACGTTGTTCTCTAGTTTTCCTCTTTTTCGGCGGGGTTATCTTTTCAAGGCTCAGCCTTGAAACCCTGATAGTCCTTTTCAGGATTGCTGAGAACACAACTGAGATAGCCGAAACCCTTAAAGAGCTTAAATCTGAAAGAGGTCATCGTCTCCAAAAGTGAAGTCCTCTTCCGGCGGGGAGCTCTCCTCCTCAAAGACGGGCGGCTGAACCTCCTCTGCAGGTTCTTCCTTAACGGCTTCAGTCTTAACAAGGTTTGGATCCGGGTTCTCAAAACGGGTTAAGTCCTTTATGAAGGCCAGCTTAACGGGCCCTGTTGGGCCGTTCCTCTGCTTTGCAATGATTATCTCTGCAATTCCCTCCTCTTCAGGGTCTGGGTTCTTCTTGTAGAACTCTGGCCTATGGATGAACATAACAATGTCGGCGTCTTGCTCTAGCGATCCGCTTTCGCGAAGGTCTGAGAGCTGGGGCCTTTTGTCTGCCCTGTGTTCAACCTGACGGGAGAGCTGGGAGAGGGCAATTACGGGAACGTTGAGTTCCTTTGCGAGCGCCTTCAGTGAGCGTGAAATTTCAGATACTTCCTGCTGTCGGCTCTCTGTTCTCTTTATTCCCCTCATGAGCTGAAGGTAGTCAACGATTATTAGATCTAATCCCCTTTCGCTCTGGAGCCTTCTGGCCTTTGCCCTCATTTCTAAGATGGAAATTCCCGGAGTGTCGTCTATGTAGATTGGAGCCTGTGAGATTCGGTCGGCAGCTTCGACGAGGAGCTCTATTTCCTGTGGTTTTAGAAAACCGCTCCTTATCTTGTGAAGTGGAACCATTGCGTCCTGAGCTAAGAGCCTTGTTATCAGCTGTTCTTTTGTCATCTCCAGGGAGAAGAAGGCAACGGTCTTTCCCTCCTTCACGGCAACGTTGTATGCTATAGAGAGAGCAAACGCCGTTTTACCCATAGAAGGCCTTGCTGCAAGGATTATCAGGTCTGACGGCTGAAGACCCGATGTCATCTGGTCTAACTGGAAAAAGCCCGTTGGGAGCCCCGTTACCATCTCCCGGCGGGTAGCCAGCTCCTCAATCTGGCCGATGATTCCGGGAATTACCTCTCCAACGTGGATGAGGGAGTTTGTTATCCGGTCTTCAGAGAGAGAGAAGACCTCCTTTTCCAGCGTCTCTATCAGTAGATCCGGGTCGGGTGTCTGTTCAACAAAGTCGTTTATCTTCTTCCCAAGGTCAACAACTCTCCTCAGAAGTGTCTTGTCCTTTACAACCTTACAGGCGGACTCAAACTTCTCGTAGCTCTCAAGGGCGTACTCAACGAGCATTGAGAGGTAGTCTTCACCTCCAACTTTCTCAAGGAGCCCCCTCTTCTGGAGCTCGTCTTTAAAGGAAATCTCGTTCAGCTGTTTCTCTGTGTAGCCCTCTGCTATTAAGTCCCTTATAAATCTGAAGAAGTTTCTGTGTTCAACTTTGAAGAAGTCTTCTGGGGTGAGGAGCTCCACCCCCCTGAAAGT
>WFYG01000023.1 GCA_015490195.1 Thermovibrio sp. | reverse complement strand
ATGTGCATCTGTATGTCCTACAAACGCCATCAGCCCAACTGACGACGGAAAATACTACATCAACCCAGACGACTGTATTGACTGCGGTGCCTGCGTAGAGGTCTGCCCAACAGACGCTATTTCTGCCGAGTAGTCGGCAACCATCGGGGGCGTTTGCCCCCTTTTACTCTGCTTAAGGGGGTATGTAGATAAGGAGGGATTTTGCTGTCAAACCTGGGAAGTTACTACAACATCTCTAAGCTTCTTACCGAGATTTCAAACCTTAGTGCCACGTTTGACTCTTCTCTCAGGGGTCACAACCTGAGAGTTTCTCTGATATCGCTTTTAGTTGCAACCAAACTTACTTTTTCACGAAATTTCCTACTTAACATTCTTGTTGCATCACTCCTCCATGATATCGGTATTCTTTTTTTTAGAGAGAGGGAACAGATATCTCTTCTGAAGGAAGAAAACTACGGCGATGGAGCAATTCACCTTCACGCTTTTATTGGTTATAAACTCTTAAATCGGTATCCGTTTTTTAGAGAACCTGCAAGGATAGTAAGGGATCATCACAGAACCTATTCTGAGTTTGTTTCCTCTCCAAGCAGGTTTTCTTTTCCTGCTCAGATACTCTTTCTTGCAGACAGAGTTGATGTTTGGGTAAGTAATCGCCTGGCAAATGGTTACTCTCTTCTTGAGTCTATCGGCCTGTTGAGGGAGAAGCTGGAAAGGGGAAGGGGAACACTCTTTAGCCCCAAGCTCCTTGACATACTGTTTAACTTTTACTACGACAGAGAGGCCTTTTGGTTCAACCTCTATACAGAGGAAGAGTACGCTAAGGAAATGGTTTTAGACTGGCTTGATAGACTTGATTTTACTTTGAGTATTGAAGAGCTCCTTAAAACCGTTAACCTGTTCGGCTTCATAATTGACTTTAAAAGTCCCTTTACTGCAACTCATTCATCTGGAGTTGCCCAGACTGCAACTCACCTTGCCTCTTACTTTCACTTTTCTCAGGAAGAGCTCCGCAAGATGAAGGTTGCAGGGTTTCTCCACGACATCGGTAAGATTCTGATTCCTACAGAGATACTGGAAAAGCCGGGGCGCCTTACAGACAACGAGTTCTTTATTATGAAGTCTCACGTTTATCACACCTACAGGATCCTCTCCCGTTTTATACACAATGAAGACATAGTGAAGTGGGCCTCTTACCACCACGAAAAGCTTAACGGGAAAGGTTATCCTTTCAGGCTTAAGGCAAATCAGATTCCTTTAGGGTCAAGAATTATGGCGATTGCCGACATGTTTACAGCCTTAACGGAGGAGAGGCCTTACAAGAAGGCAATGTCAAGCTCTGAGGCTTTAGGAATACTGATTCAATTTTCAAAAAGGGGAGAGCTTGACGATCAGATAGTTTCTCTGCTGGCTAAAAATCTTAAGGCTATTGATAAAAGCAGGCAGATTGCCCAGGAGAGGGCCTCGGAGCTCTACAGAGACCTTAAAAGAATTGTTGGGAAGTTTGACTCCTCTGGAAGTGAGAGCTGTTAGAGTTCAGATAGTATCTTCTCGGCGGCTTCTTTGGGGTTGGGGGCTCCCGTTATCGGCCTCCCTATAACCATGTAGTCCGTTCCAAGTTTTACTGCATCTTTCGGCGTTACAACTCTCTTCTGGTCGTTCTTTGCAGCCCAGGTGGGTCTTATTCCAGGCGTAACGGTTATAAAGTCCTCTCCGAGGTTCTCCTTTATGAGCCTTACCTCTCTTGCAGAACAGACTACTCCGTCAAGTCCTGCTTTTTTGGAGAGCTCTGCCAGCCTTAAAACCTCATCTTCAACTGAAGACTCTATTCCAACACTTTTAAGGTCGCTTTCATCCATGCTGGTTAAAACTGTTACGGCTATGAGGAGCGGCCTCTCAGCGCCGATTTTTTCAGCGTATTCTTTATTGAACTCTGCAATCTGTTTTAAAAATTCAAATCCACCAAGGGCGTGGACGTTGTACATCCAGACTCCAGCTTCTATGCCAACCCTTGCTGCAGATTTAACCGTGTTTGGAATGTCAAGGTATTTAAGGTCTAAAAAAACTTTTTTCCTTCTCTTTGAAATCTCTTTAACAACCTCTATTCCGCACCGGGAAAAGAGCTCTAAACCAACTTTGTAGTGGTTTACCGTCTCTCCAAGTTTGTCAACAAGGTTTAGAGCCTTTTCACAGCTGTCAAAGTCAAGGGCTACGATTACCATCTCAGAGCTCCTCAATCATGCAGATGAATGTCGGTTTTACTATCACGTCCAACCTGTTTATTTCGGCTATTGCCCTGTCTATCTGCTCTTTTCTGGCAGGGTGGGTTGTCATAACTATCGGAACTCCACCCTCAAAGTCTAAACTCTTCTGGAGGGCGCTCTTTATGCTTATCTGCTCTTTTCCGAGTATTTCGGCAATTTTGGCTAAAACTCCTGGCCTATCAATAGCTGTAAACCTTAAGTAGAAACTTGAGGTAAACTGATTGGGGGGTTTTAGGGGGAGCTCCTCTCTACCCTTTATCAAACACTCTGGAACATCGTAGGTATTTCCCAGAGCAACGTCAACTATGTCTGAAACTACTGCGCTTGCCGTTGGCCTTCTACCTGCACCTTTACCGTAGTAAAGGGTATCTCCAACGAAGTCTCCCTCTATTAGGCAGGCGTTGAATACTCCGTTGACGCTTGAGAGGATATTCTCCTCTGGAATCATTGTTGGGTGAACCCTTACCTCAAGCTCCCCGTCTGTAGTCTTTGCTATTGCGAGGAGCTTGACAGAGTAGCCGAACTCCTCACGGGCTATCTCTATGTCTAAGGGGGTGAGTTCCCTTATCCCTTTAACGAAAACGTTTTCTGTTTTTACCCACCTGCAGTATGCAAGGCTTGAGAGGATTGCGATTTTGTGGGCTGCGTCAAATCCATCAACGTCTAAAGTAGGGTCAGCTTCGGCAAAACCTAACGCCTGAGCCTCTTTAAGGGCTGTTTCAAAGCTCATTCCCTTCTGGCTCATCTCTGTTAGGATGAAGTTTGCCGTTCCGTTTATGATTCCGTAGATGGCTTCTATTCTGTTTCCAACAAGCCCTTCCCTTAAGGCCTTTATTACAGGAATACCGCCACCAACGCTTGCCTCAAACTTCAGCGAAACGCCGTTCTCCCTTGCCAGATTGAAGAGCTCCTCTCCGTAGTCTGCAAGGAGTGCCTTGTTTGCAGTTACTACGTGCCTTTTCCTCTTTAAAGCTTCCTCAACAACTCTTTTGGCAATTCCCGTTCCGCCTATCAGCTCAACAACGGCATCACATTGGACCTCAAGGGCTTTCAGACCATCATCAAAAACCTTTTCCTCAGGAACACCGAGGGCTTTAACTTTTTCCGTGTCTCTATCTGCAACAAAGGCTATTTCAACCGGTTTCCCGATTCTTTTCTCTATCAGTTCTCGGTTTTTGAAAAGGAGCTCCACAACCCCGCCGCCCACCGTTCCGCAGCCGACGATTCCGATTTTAAAACTCTCCACCACCTCCTCCAGTTTAAACCCTTATGTTCCTCAGGCCATACTTCTCAAAGGCTCTCTTAATTCCCCTTACAGCCTGCTTTATCCTCAGCTCGTTCTCAACTAGAGCGAAACGAACGTACTGGTCTCCGTACTCTCCAAACCCAATTCCCGGAGAGACGGCAACTTTTCCGTCTAAAAGGAGCATCTTCGCAAATTCCAGAGAGCCCATAGAGCGAAACTTCTCGGGGATCTTTGCCCAGACAAACATTGTTGCCTTTGGCTTCTCAACGTGCCAGCCTATCCTGTTTAACCCTTCAACTAAGGTGTTTCGCCTGCTCTCGTAGATCTTCCGGTATTCCTCAACGCAGGACTGGTCTCCCTTCAGGGCGATAATTGCCGCTATCTGAATGGGCTGGAACATTCCATAGTCTAAGTAGCTCTTCATTCTGTAGAGGGCGTGGATTATCTCCTTATTTCCGGCGGCAAACCCCACCCGCCAGCCGGCCATTGAGTAGGTTTTTGAGAGGGAGTAAAACTCAACGGCAACCTCTTTTGCCCCTTTCACCTGAAGGATGCTTGGGGGAACGTACCCGTCAAAAGCTATTTCGGCGTAGGCTAAGTCCTGTATAACTATCAGGTTGTTCTCCCTTGCAAACTCAACGATCTTCTCAAAGAACTGAAGGTCAACGGTTGCCGTTGTCGGGTTGTGAGGGAAGTTCAAAATTAAAACCTTTGGCCTTGGCCAGCTTTCTTTGTAGGCCTTTACTATAGACTCAAAGAAAGCCTCTTCGTCAAAACCCTCGTCTGTAAGGATGGGAACACTTCTTACGTCTCCCCCGGCGATGATTATTGAGTAGGGGTGAATGGGGTAGGCCGGAGTTGGAACTATTGCTACGTCTCCCGGATTGATAAGAGTAAGTGCAAGGTGTGCCAGTCCTTCCTTTGAACCTATTGTCGTAATTACCTCTGTTTCTGGGTCAAGCTCAACGTCGTACTTCCTCTTGTACCATAAAGCTAATGCCTCTCTCAGCTTGTAGAGGCCTTTCGTCTGTGAGTAGCGGTGGTTTTTCGGGTTCTGTGCCGCTTCACAGAGTTTGTCAACTATGTGCTGAGGGGTTGGAAGGTCGGGGTTTCCCATTCCAAGGTCAACAATGTCTTCCCCCGCCCTTCTCAGCTTCATCTTCAGGTCGTTAACAACTGCGAAAACGTAGGGAGGAAGCCTGTCTATCCTTGCAAACTGAAACTGGGGCATTTTCTTACTCCTACCTTTGAGTAAGACCTAATTATACAGCCCTTTTGTTAGAATTTGGCTGCATGGGTGAACGGGAAGTCCGGTGAGAGTCCGGCGCTGTCCCCGCAACCGTGAGCAGGGAAAAATTTGCGGCCTTTGCCACTGGAGCAGAGAGGTGGTTAGCCGCTGCTCCGGGAAGGCACTGGCCTTTAAGAACCCTGCAAGCCGGGAGACCGGCCCGTGCGATTAACCGACTGCCCTGCGGGGGTTCGGGGCAGGGAGGTGGAGTGAAGAGGGTTCTCTTTGTCTTTTTCTGGTTCTTTTTACTCTCTTTAAGCGTTTTTGGGTTTGATAGGATTGTCTCCCTCTCTCCGGCACTTACAGACATTGTTGCTTACGTTGGTGCAGAGAAGAAGCTGGTCGGCGTTACGGTTTTCTGCTCCGGGAGTGTCTGCCGGGGGAAGGAGAGAGTTGGGGGGATTGTTAACCCGAATTTGGAGAAGATTTACTCCCTTCACCCCGACCTTGTTATTGCCACAACAATGACCCCTAAACGGGATATTGAGGCTTTGAAGCAGCTGGGTTTGAAGGTTCTGGTTTTTCGTCTCGTTTCCCTTGAAGACGTCGTTAAGGTTACCGGGAAGCTGGGGGAGCTCCTTTCAGGAGGAGATGAAGACGAGGGGAGGGAGTTATTAAAAAGAATAAGAGAGGGAGTTCTCCCCCTCTCCCGGTGTTTAAAGGGGAAGAGGTTAGTTGTTGTAATCTCCTTAATGCCTCTCTACGTTGCCGGTAAGGAAAGTTACCTCGGGGAGATTCTGGAGATGGCCGGTGCAAAAGTGGTTCCCGATACTACTTTTTCTGCTATCTCTTACGAAGCCCTTGTTCGGTTAAAGCCAGACCTTGTTATTTTCGTTGGTAGGGGAGAGTTTCATCCTCTTGGAAACTTTAAGGTCGTAAAGGTTGAGCCTTCCGACGACCTTCTCCACCCCAGTCCCCGAATTATCAGGGGAGTTGAAGAGATTCGGAGGGCAATTTGCGAAAGATGATAGTTTTCTCTCTTCTTTTCGTTCCTCCCCTTCTTCTCCTATTCTGGGGCTCCCCACCCAGAGAGATTCTCGTTAAGCTCAGGCTTCCTGAGCTTCTCCTTTCCTTTGGCTTCGGCGGTTCACTTGCGGCCGCCGGAGGGGTTTTTCAGGGAGTTCTCAGGAATCCACTTGCTGAACCTTACACTCTGGGGAGTGCTGCAGGAGCGGCACTTGGAGCGTCTGTTGCTTCCGTTTCAGGCTTCCCCGTTGAGTGGGGAGCTCTCGCAGGAGGATTGGGAGCGGTTCTGCTGGTACTTCTTGCCTTTAAGCTTTTTAGCGATCCATTATCTGTTCTCCTCTTCGGTGTTGGTTTAACAGCCTTCTTCTCGGCGCTTATACTCTTCCTCTACGCTCTTTTCCCTATCTATACGCTTCAGGAAGCGCTTCTCTTTACCCTTGGTTACATAACTCCTGTTTCCCTTATGCTTGCGCTAATACTTTTTCTACTCTCTCTTCTCTTTACTGGATTCCTCTTAAAGAGGTCAATGAGCTTAGACCTTCTCTCCCTTGGTGATGAAACGGCTTTCTTCTCTGGAATTGACCCTCAAAAGGAGAGGTTTTTACTTCTCGTTCTCTCTTCGGTTCCCGTTTCGCTCTTCGTGGCCTACTGCGGAGTTATCGGCTTTGTGGGGATAGTTGTTCCCCACGCCGTCAGGTTTTTGGGATACAGAACGGGGAAACTCTTTCTCCCTGTCTCTTTCCTTGTAGGTGGTGGAGCTCTCTCCCTCTCCCAGTGGCTTGCAAGAACGATTCTCTACCCAACGGTTCTCCCTGCCGGAGTGATTACAGCTCTTTTAGGAGTTCCACTTTTCCTCTATATCCTCTGGAGGTATACAGGTGGTAGAGGTTAGGGAGCTCTCCTTCAGGATTTTAAAAGGTGTCTCATTTACCGTTCCGAAAGGTTCAGTTGTTGGAGTTGTTGGGAAGAACGGTGCCGGGAAGACTACCCTTCTAAAGTGTTTGGGCGGTTTCTACAGCTATTCTGGGAGTGTAAAGGTTAACGGAAAAGAGGTGAGGGAGCTCCCACCGGAGGAGCGGATAAAAACGGTCAACTACCTGCCTCAGGACTTCTACCACCCGTTTCCATTCACAGTTTACGAGTTTCTCTCATCTACCACGGGAAAGAGAGATGAAGAGATAGAGGAAGTTCTCTGCCGCCTTGGAATTTCCGCTTTCAAGAACAGACTCTTAAACGGCCTGAGCGGAGGAGAAAAGGTTAAGGTTCACCTTTCAAGACTCCTTCTGATAGACCCTGAAGTTTACCT
>WFYG01000022.1 GCA_015490195.1 Thermovibrio sp. | reverse complement strand
TTCTCCCCCTTGACACCTTCCGATTCTTTTCCTATATTATTCGACAGCAAAGCTCCCCGGTAGCTCAGCTGGTAGAGCGGGTGGCTGTTAACCACCAGGTCGCTGGTTCGAGCCCGGCCCGGGGAGCCATTTTATTTTTAAGCAGAAAAAATACAAAAACGAGAAAAAATGGAACAACGTTCAATGATATATCATGATATATCACATTTCAGCAAGGCTAATTCCTGCAAGAAATATTAGGACATTATGAAAGTTGGGTGTTCCATTTTTCCTGTATCCTCTCTCATTAATCATTACAAATAAAATTAGGTATTGCTAAAACAGGAAATTTTTTACCCAGGTAAAGAATTACACAGTAGAAGGTTCTAAGGCAGGCTTTGAGGGTAAACGTGATGAGTACTCAAATTGAAGTAGAGGAGATTTCAGGAATAGACGAGGGCTTACTTCACTTGGATGGGTGTTTTTGAGGAGCTCCACTCCTGCCTTCTGGAATGCCGTAAATACAAGCTCACTGCAAAACCATCTATCCTTCCTCTCCAGCTTCCAATCCCTTAAGGGGAAACCGAGTATGCCAAGCCAGTCGTAGGGTTTCCCAAGTTGCCGCTGTAAAAACTCCTCAATCCTTTTCTTTTGTCCATCTGTTACTTGAATAGAGTAAACCGCAAACTCAGTTCCCGGTGTATGGACTTCTGAGAACCACCCTTTTCTTACGCCATCCCACCAAGCCTCTACTACTATGGGGTCATTCGGATTTGAGATGTCAAAACAATAGGCTATGTGAGTGTAAGGAAAGCCCCACTGCCACCACCTGATGAGGCGGCTCGTGAGGCTTATCCCCTTAGATGCGAGAACATAGACTTTCATTTAAAGGCTCTCCGCAAACGCAATGAGTTTGTCTAACGCATCTGCAGAGTTTGTATCAATTGCATTAAGCTCAGAGAGCTTTTGAGCGTACCACTGAAGTTGCTCCTGCACTGCTGCAAGAGCTTCGTTTAAAAGTGTAGAATCAGAATAGCCTGCATCAGCAAGGGCAAGAAGCTTCTCATATGCACTTTTTTCATTTTCAGTTAGTTTAGATGTATCGGGATTGAGAGTGTTTATGAGCTTCGTTAAGAGAACAATAGCCTTTGTAGTGCTTGCGTCTTTTTTGTTAGCATCGCCGATAGTCTTAAGAATATTGTTTCCTACCTTCCATCCGAGAGTATCTGCTATGCAGGCTCTGAGCTTTTTTGGATCTTCGGGAATTAACGAATTTCTGACTGCACTTCCATCTTCCGCTGCAACTATTACATCAATGTTCTGATAAACATAATTGCCAACCTTTAGAACTTTTATCATCACTTCCTCCATCAACTTAAAGTTCTTTGTTACAAACAAGGTTGATTACTTTGCCATTAGCATCTCTAACAATTCCTTCAATGTAATCTGTTAGGTTGTAGTCAGTGCTTTCGTTTATTGTTATATTGTCCCTCCATCTAAAGACTCCACCTCTGTAGAAAGATGCAATAGAGGCGTTGCTTCCAATATTAATGTTCCCTGAGGCATTGTTTGTAAATTCAAGCATAGAAAGATTTCCCAAGCGACAGTTGTCTCTAATATCTATTGAGAAGTCAGAATCGACCTCTGTCAGTCTTTCTATTTGAACTTCTGAAAGGTGAGAATTCGCAACGATTACAGCTCTTCTTAGATCATCAACTCTGTTTTCTACGACGATATTGGCTCTTATGCGAAAGAGCGTTTGGCAGTTAAGAAATAAAACTGGTGATTTAGCATCTATAATGAAATTTATTGTTCTTGGTTGTTCATGGCAGACTGTTATGATGCTCTTATTTTGAATGCTGAACACTTCAGATGCTCTTAGAGTAATATCAGAAAGCAACTTAATTAGAATAAGCCCTCCGTTAGGAACAGAGAGTGTGGCTTTTTTGAAAGTTTTAAATGGTCTATCAAGCGTTCCATCTCCTGTTTCATCACTCCCTTCCTGCTCATGAACACAAATGTTCCATTTTTCCAAAGCACTCTGAGCATCAGACCAAATGCGGTTTTTCCACTTAGCTACATTCGGCATTAAAACAGTTTTTAAATTCCCGTTTTCATCATAGAAAGAAACCTGAATGTCTTTTGGTGTTGGGTCAAAGTGGAGAGTCCATGATTTCCTTACTATTTCTCCAGCATTGAACAAAGCTCTCCTTGCCGTATTGTAGATTTCACTCCAGTTCACTACACACCTCCTAATTCAAAGTTGTTGGCTGCCTGAGAGAGCATTGATAGAGCAAGACGTCTTGTCTGTATCTGCAGGAAGTAACCGAGTTTTCCCATCTCGTGAGCATCCCAGAAAATTGGATATCTGAACCGCATCCAGCCGAGGTCTTTGATTTCTTTTGCAATCCACACGCCGGAGCCGTGAACGAGCCGGGGGATACCGTTAGGGTCTTTGACCCACGCTGTATTGCGAGTATCTGCAACTGTGGATGCGCTTCTACTTGTGAAAAACTCAACAGGCGTCAGGAACCAGTAGCTGTTTTTTCTTACTCCAGAATACGGGTCATCTTCGGTTCCTTTCCCAGAGATAGTTTCAACTTCTACAAGACCGTAGGGATTCCAGGTCTCTAACGGTGTTCTCAACAGTAATTCAAGAGGAATTAAGTAACTAACGCCTCCATAGACTTCAGAAGACTGCGTTAGAGCCACGATCAGCGTCGGGTCGCTCCAGCCTACAACGTAGTGGGTCTGGTTAACTGCATCTACCGGAACGTTGTAATGCCTGAAGTAGTAAGCGAGGTTTCTGCCTGTGATTGTTGCTTTATCGGGAGTTTCTACAGCTGTTATCTCTGCTCCTTCTCCGTCCAACCCAGGAATCTGATTAATAAGAGTTTCTAAATCAATGTCACTGCGGAGTTTGAACCTCTTACGTGCTGCAGTAAAAGGGATATCCTCTATTTCGTAGTCTTCATAAGGTTCAACTATTTCATCCCACCGTTTCCCTTCCCAGCCCTCTATTGGATGTGTAAGAATCCTGTATAGGGAAACGATGTATTTGCCGGTTTCACTGTTGTAGAGGCAGAAATACGGGCGGTTCTCAAACCTGCTCTTAAGCCCTGTGAGTCTTTCCCAGTTTGATTGTTTGAAAATTTCGTTTGCCGGGAGAGTTGGAACTAAGTGACGGAATGATTTAAACGTATCTTCAATTAGGTCTGTAGGAGAATCTAACTCAGCGAAGAAAAGCTCTAAATACGCCAAGTCCCATCTGAATAGATGTTTTTCATCCTCTCTGAGAGACCCGTTTGAATACCTTGAGAACAGATCCTTCATTCCGTCTAAAGACAGATTAGGAGACTGTGGAGGAGAGTTTTCTACAACCTCTTTCCCTGAGGACTTTTTGTAGCAGCGGTAATCGTTGTGTCTTGTCGTCAGTAAAAACCCATTAGCGTTTACTCTGAACTGTCCCAGTCCGGGCATGTTGTAGTAGTTCCCGTGGTTGTGAAGACCTATAACAGTCCAGTCGCCGACAGACGCTATGTTGTTTTCCTCTATCGGCTTTAGCGGATCCTTGTAGGAGTATCTTGTATCAACAATACCTGTTGCGAGCTCTGTTCTGACAAACTCTGCGACCTGCTGAGCAATTGACCAATCTATAACGGCTCTGTTGAAGTCCTCTGAGGGTAGGTATTTAAAGTCAACTACCTGTTCCAAGTTCTGCCAAACTATCTGCACTAAGAGTCTTTGACGCATTAAAGGAGGAAAGGGAAATGGGGGCTTGGCGAGCATTAGAATCGTATTGCTTTCATCTAAAAGAGCGAAAGTTGCTGCGTCGTGAGTCGCTTTATCGGGAGGAATTTCAAGGATAATCTCAGCTCTGTCTTTGTCTATCTTCCTGTAGCCTGCGATCCTTCCCTCATACCAGTAATTCTTGAACTCAGACGAGGGGACGCCGTTGTAAATCTCAACATCATCCTTGCTAACCCTGAACTTTACAGGTCTTATTTGGCGGTTTTCTGTTGTTGCGTTTCTAAGAGTTTCTATTCCCTCACGAGTATAAACCGACTTCCCTATAGGGTTACTCATAGACTACCTCCGGCAGCATAGCTCTGAAGTTCTGCTACGCAGAATGTCTTTAGAGATGTTGGAGCGACTGCTTCTTGTTGAAACTCAAAAGTTGCAATTGATTCTGTTTCACTAACGACACCTGAAGAAACTCTGAGAGAAGTTTCTGTATTAGCTAAAAACTCAGTAAGTTTTGTGTTTTGAGCTACTTCTGCTATAGAAGCTGCACTCAATTTGAGCAAAGATGTGCTTTTGCATTCAAACAGCTTATTTATTTCTGCATCTGTTTCCGTTTCTGAGATGCATCCTGCTGAGCTTTTATAAGTTGCGCTTACCAAATAACTAAGAACTAACTCATCTAACCAGCTGCGTTCGTTTTTGTATTCGTTGATTAACTGAATAAGCTTGTCTCTCAGCTCAGGAGTTATCTGCCGTGAGGGAGAGGAAACTTCAACTTTGAATCTGTAAGGTTCTCCCTGATATTCAAACCACTCCTGGATTTCTCCGGGCAGGTTCAGAAACTTCAGGACTCCCTTAACGGCGTATTTTGTCCCTTTGTATCTATGTAGCTCAATGGCGTTCTTAACGAGGTTTCTTTTCTCCTCAACATTTTTAGCAAGTTCGTAACCCTCTACGTGGAACTGCCAGGCTAAAAGGTCAAGGAGGGACTCGTCTTCAATCTCATCTATCCGTGGGTAAATGACTGCATTGATTATCTGCTCTTTTACCTTTTGAAGCTGAGGGTCTGTTGACTCTAAGAGAGCTTTTATTATCGGGTCTTTAATTAGGTTAGGAGGTGCAATTTCTTTAAGCATCCTCTGCACCTCCGTAGTTGACTGCTACCTTGTTAGCCTGACCCACAGAGTCAACGCCCACAGGTATAAAGCCAGGGCTGTCCACCTCAACGCGTTTAACACCTTTGACTCCCATGATCAGGTCTATGAGCCGAGAAGGGTTGACGTCGCAGCCGATTCTGGATTTTGTCTCTTTTACAAACTGCTCAACTTTTTCTTTTACCTGCCTGTCTATTGACTGCTGGAGAGGGATGAAGTCTTTCCTGATGTAGTAAGTGAGGTTAACGTCATAAGTAACAACCTTTGGAGCTTTTACCTCTACAAGGTCTGTGAGCGGTCTAACCTTTTCGTCGTTTAAGGTTTCTCTTACAAGGCTGATAACCTCATCTGAGGGTATCTGGCCGTTTTTCATTAAAACGACAACGGTTACCTTGCCCGGTTCAGGACTGAATACAGAAACGTCTGCAATGTCCTGGTGGGCCGTTTTTGCCCAGTAGATGTAAGCTCCTTTGCTCCCTGCGTTTGAAAACTTTTCTGGAGCTATTCTGATTCTCTCCCTGAGTCTTTCGTCGTCTTCCTCGTCTGAGCCATAGAGGGACATTGTTGTGTTCTCAACCTTAACGACGTAGGGGAGAGGAGTAACGAGGAGGTTTATCTGCCCGGGCTGGAAGCCGTTACCGACTACTCCGGGGGTTTCGCAGACGGCCTCTACATCAACAAAAGTTTCGCCGGGCTGGATTACTGCTTCTTTGACTGTTTTAAAGAAAATCTTTTGGTCTGGTGTTACTTCTGTCCCTTGGGGAATTACTACAGGAAAGTTTTTGGGCGAGTCTATGTAAAATCGGACGGTTGTCCTTGCAGGCGCAGCAGGGAGTCTTTTGACGCCTAAGAGTTCTCCTAACTTGTCAAGGGCTTCTCCACGGGCAAAGGCAAGAAGGTTTTGGTTTGCGGCGTCGTTTATTTGAAAGTTCTGAACAGAAACTAAATAGGCAAGGAGTGAAACCAGCAGGTTTATAGGGTCAGCAGGGTGGATTTTCCTTCCTAACTGCTCTTCTGCCCTTGTCAGGATGCTTCTGTAGATTTCCTGAGAGTCATACTTTACGAATTGATGCATCTTCTCCCTGCCGGTTTTGTGTTCTCTTTGAGGTTATCACCGGCAGGGTGGACAGGGTGGGTAGGTTTGGGTATCCCTCAGATTAAATAGCTGTCTTTAGAGGTTGCAAACTTTATAAGTTCCTCACGGGGTATGCGGTAACCTGACTCAATCAAGGTTGCCCTAATCTTCCCGTATTTCACCCATCTTCTAACTGTTTTCTTTGAAACTCCGAATAGGTCGGCAGTTTCCTGAAGGGTAAAAAAGGGCTTGTCAGGGATGTGTCTCTCAATAATTTCTCTAAAGCTCTTGAGGAATACTGAGAATTCCTTTTCAAAGGCTTCCCTTACTGTTGGCAACAGTTACATCTCCGTATTTGGTTTTTAAGCTCACGAAGATTTTCGGTTTTCCTTCTTGAGAGGGTTCAACGCTTATTGTTTTAACCTTCGCCCTCTTTTCCCACCTTTCAACCTGGGTGAAAACTTCCTCTTTTATCTTCATCTCAAGCTCTGGAGTAAGGGTGTCTATTACGTCCCAGCTTACTCCGAAATCCCTCATTAACGGAACTGTTCCCTTAGGAGTTGAGAGTATTGTTTTTACGTTCTGGATTATTTCTTCAAGTTCTGTTTGAGGATTGATTTTGAGCATCGCCGATGTCCTCTCTTAAAGTCAAGTCTACCAAAATCTGCATGGGATTTCCACGTTTATCAGTTCTCCCGCTTTGCTCTCGGAGTTCTTCAATTACGAATTTTCCTTTTATGTAATCCCCGATTATCAGCAGGTGGCTTTCGGCTTTCTGTAGATATTCTCTTAGCTTCTCTACTTCTTCTATCGGATTACAAAATGAGCGATGGAACCTTATTGAGAGTTCTACTATTTCAGGTTCAAGACCTGTAAAGTGGAGCTTTTCCTTTTCAGCAAAGAGTGAAATCCGGGCAAACTTGGCTCTGCTTGAACGGTTCAGTGTTTCAGGAGTTTTCAGCAGTTGAAATACAACTTCCCCGAACTTTCCCCACATTATCAACCTCAGTGTGTATGGTTTGGCGTGTTACCGCCTTCATCTATGATTGCACCTGTTGCGTGGATGTCTCCTTCAACTTCTAAGTGGCCTCTGACCGTTAAGGTTCCCTCTAAGAGGAAATCTCCTTCCATGTAACCGATCGTGGGAGAGTTATTTTGTAGGTTAATCTTGGGAGCCTGAATCGTTACCTCTGTTGAGCTTTTGATGAGAACATCCTTTTTAACCTCACAGGTTAAATGACCAGTTATCTCTACTTTGGCATCTCCTTTCACATTCCCCCAGAGTTTGTGGTTGGCAGTGTCATACTCAAGGACTGTCCCGTCTTCAAACTGAACTCTGAACTTGTTCCTGTCTTTTACGGGAGGATGGTTGTCTTCATCGTAGACAGTTCCGATTATAAAACCGTCTGTAGTCCCGGACTGGGGCAAGAGAAGACAGAGAACTTTTTGGCCTTCTCTGAGAGGCATGTAACTTTTGTTCTGATAGGTAAAGGGTTCTGCTACCTGAAGTTCTCTTGAGATTACCGATTCAAAGTCTTTGAATTCTACAACTGCGGTGTGGTTTTCTGGGTTGTAGCGTTTGACGATTCCTATTTTCACAATGTTCATGACGAGCTGAAATAGCTTCTGTATCTCCGGGTTCAACTTATCCTCCTTACTGTCAAAACTGTTTGGTAACCAGAAGAATCTACTCTGTGGGAACTTTCCTCAATTAGGTAATTGCCACTGAATAAATCTCCGAGTTCAAGTCTCACCACTGCACCTGCAACTAAAGAGGTATTCCCTTCAACTGTAACTGTCCCGGATGTTCTCCAGCGGTTCCTCTTCTTTAGCTCTGCAATTGCTCTCTTCTTTGCCTGCTCTAAGGTTTCCACTTTCTCGTGGAGCTTTATTTCCTCTCCGACGGGAACGTTTTTGAGAACGCAAGTGTAGGAGAGGTCTTTGTTTTTAACGGAGTCATGGTAGTAGACGGTGCAGCTTCTAAAGACTGCATACACCTGGTCTTCAAGGTCTATATCTATGAGCTGGTTTTCTGTTATGGTTGCTATAGGTTCCTGGTTTTCAAACTCGTCCCTTTCTACGAAAAAGAGCCTGTCGGGCTGGATTTTGAGGTAGCAGTTCCAGCGGTCTGCAAGGACTTTTAAGAACTCTGCGTCTGTCTGCTGGTTCTGCTGGAGGTTTTCTATTTCTATATCGTCAACCTTTACAACAGGCTGGAGGCTGTTCTCCTCTGCTATCTGAGTAACGATTTTCTTAAGGCTTGTATTTTTGAAGTTCCTGTTCCTCTTGGTCTTGTGAATTTCGGAGGTTCTCCTTATTGCGGTTGACTCTATCTGAAATGTGTAGAGGTTTCTTCTTACTGAGTCTATTCTGAACTTTCCGCAGGGGTAGCCGTCTATGAATGCAGAAATTTCAGCATCCGGAGTGGGATAAGAGGTTAGCGAGAACTCCTTTGCCTCGTTGTAAAGCTCAAGAGAAAGGGTATCTGCTTTCTCGGTTGAGTCTGTATAGGTTAGCGAAATAAGGTAGTCTTCAATGGCCTTCGTTACGTCTCTGTTTTCGTAAAGAATCCTCAGCTCAACTTTCCTCGGCATTACCTCTTCCAGATAGGAAGTTTCTGAGTTTTAACCTTTCTGGGTTTTTCCGGGACTATCACCTTTTGACCTGCAGGCAAAAGCTCATACTTTGCAAGTTCTGGGTTAGCCTCAAGGAGTAGGTGCATGAGATTTTCGTTTCCGTAGTATCTCTTTGCTATCTGGTCCCACGCCTCGTTATGGACGGTTGTATGAATCGCCGATGCCATAGTTAACCCTCATTTCTTTTCTTTGATGTTCTCTTAGAACCTTTCTAATTACGGGCTCAACAGCTTTTGCTATTTCAACTGCAGTTTGCCTGTCTGTTTTCCCGTTAACAGACACGTTGAGGTTTATGTTGTAGGTTGCTGGAACGGGCTTTCTGATACCTGGAAAAACAGAAATGGGTTTTCCTGGCGTAACGGTTGCTGCTAAAGATAAGGGAGATAAAGAGAAACCTAATGGCAATGTGTTCAGGAAAAGTGATTTAGCTCTGCTGAGGATTCCTGCAATCTCTTTTAATAGCGGATCTCCTTTTATTCCTTCAGCTATCGTTTTAACGAGCCTTAAACCGGTTTTGTGAAGGTCTGATAGTGGCCCCTCTTTTGCAGGGGAGAAAGGCAGTAAATTTCTGACCTTTGACAGTGTTCCCTTGACGGTGTTGTAAAGCTCGGCAGCTTTTGATTTCAGACCCTCTATGAGGGTAGAAAAGATTTTTGAGCCGACCGCGAAGAGGTTAATTGAGGAAAGGAACCTGTATACCTTTTTCCACTCTACAAAGAGGAATCCAAATGGAGAAGGGAAGGCTATCGGAACCGAAAGAGTTCCTTTTAGCTTGTGCCATCCTGCAACTGCCCATCCTATAGCCTTTTTCAGGAGCTTAAAGCCTTCAATAAGTGCAAGTATCGGTACAAGGGGAAGCTTAAAAACCTCTCCAACAAGATGGCCGACGGCGAATCCCCACTCTCTTGTGGCTTTTCCGCTGTCTTCAACGGGTTTAACGATTGAGGAGATAAAGTCTCCCAAGGGTTTAACGAGAGAACCTATTAATGAAATTCCTTTCGCCACTCCGGAAAAGACCGGAGATAGGAAAGAGAAGCTATCGGCAAGTCCTTTGAAAAACCCTTCAAAGAAGTGCTTTATGGGCTTCCAGAACTTGTAGATGAGGAATGCAGTTCCGGCTATTGCTGCTCCTATCCAGAATATAGGGCTTGTCAGCGTAGCTGCCGCAAGGGTTCTGAAACCTGCTGCTGCCGCCTTCAAGGCCCCAACAAGTTCCGTTTTTAAGGACAGGGCAAGCCTTCTGAGGCCGCTCACAGATAGAAGATTGGTTTTTGCCCAGAGGAGCTGAGCTTTCACTGCTTCTGTGATGGTGCTTTTAAGCTCTAAAAGTCTGTATTTTGTTTTCAAGAGTTCAAACTGGACAAAGTTTAAAAAGCCTCCGCGGTAGGAAATCTGGTTCAGGAGCTTCTCTACTTTCAAGAGTTCGTAAAGTTTTGCGTAGGCTCCGGCGGCGGTTTTCCTGACTATTGAAAGTCCCTCTCCCAAGAAACTCAGGGCTTTTAACGTCAAGGCTGAGGCTGCAGCCGTTCCAGCGATTGCAGATAGGAGAAGTCCGAAACCTCCGACTGTGAACCCGATAACTTTTGAGAGTGTTTTATGGTGTTCTACTAAGTTTTTCAAGGAAAGGGAGAGAGTTGTAAGGCCATCTGCAAGGAACCTGACGGAAGGCAGAAGAAGAAGGCCAAAGGAGATTTTTAAGCTTGAAGCCGCCTGAGAGAGCCTGCTAAAGGTAAACCAGGCAGACTGACTCATTTTCTTAAATGCTTTGTCTGTTTCACCGCTAACGCTCTGAAAGTCCTTAAGGGTTCTTATGAAAGTTTTTGGATCGGCCACGAACATATTGACAACTTTCTGAGCCTCCACGCTTCCGAAAATTTGAGAAAGCATCTGAGCCTGCTCGGCCTCTGTTAGACCAGCTCTCTTCATTGCATCTGTTATTTCTTTAAGGGTTCCGACAAGCCCCTTTTGTTTAAGGGTTTCCTTATTAACCGTTATTCCAAGCTGCTGGAATGCTTTTTGAGCTTGAGATGTTGGAGCTATCAGGGAGTTAACTATCTCCCTGATTGAAGTCATTGTTTGACCGGTATCAAGACCTTTGGCGGTTGCAGCGGCTAAAATGGCTGAGAACTCGTTGAACTTTACTCCTGCGGAGGCAACTGTTGCAGCAACTCCCCCTATGTCCCTTGCTATCTCTCTAAAGGTTGTTCTACCTTTGGCGACTGCCTTGAAGATGTAGTCTGATGCCTGCTTAAGTCCTATTCCCCAGGATTTGACAACGGTTATCAGGGCGTTGTTGGCAGTTGATATGTCGCTAACACCAGCAATAGCGGCTTTACCTGCTGTCTTTATGACTTCAAGTGCTTTTTGAGGAGAGAAACCGGCTGAGATTGCGTCATAGAACGCTTTTGTAACAGTGCTTTGGTCTTGTCCTAACTCTACGGATATTTCAAGGAGCTGGTTTGAGTAGAGCTTCTTAAACTTTTCAAAATCAATTTTTACAAGGGTTGAAGCTTCTGCAAGCCCCCTTTCAAAGTCGGCGGTGTCTGCTATTACGCTTTTAAACCCTAAGGTTATTGCTCCGCCTACGGCTCCCGTTTTGACTGTTATGTCTTCAAGCTTTTCCGCAAAGGAGTTCAGGTTATTGGGGTCAAATGTCTTCTTAATTACTGCCTTTAACCTCTCAAATCCCCTCTGGGTTCTCTGGATTTCCCTTGTGAGTTTCTTAAACTCTCCTCCTTCGTCAACAAACCGAACACCGTTAAGCGAAAAGAGGTTGTTCTTTAGCTCTAAGGTTTTCTTCGTGCTCTCTGCTATGCTCCTTAAGAAGTTGTCTGCATAAAGCGTTAGGCCTATCGCCAGTTCAAGACTTGAAGGCACAGCCAAGCTCCCATAAATTGATTAGTGCCATGGAGGTTGTGCTTGTTCTATTCTTTGCAGTCTTTGTCTTTCTGTTCTTTGTAGGCCTCCTTGTTATGGGGGGAGCCTACTTAGTTTACTTTGTCGCAGACTTTTTTGAAAAACGCCGCAACAGAGTTAGGGCTACCAATCGGAAGTACCTGAAGAAGCGTTTAGAGTATCTGCCCTAAGCTTTTCAAGCTCACCTCTCTTTTCTATGAGATAGAAAGCTCTCCTCAGGCTGATTTTTTTAAACTCTGAGTAGGAAACCCCCGCCTCCAGAAGGAGAACGGGGAAGAGGTCTGGCCTTTCCATCTTCCTTACTCCAGAGCTTTTAAAAAATTTCCGTAAAGCTTCATGAAGTCCCTCATGGGCAGTTTCTTTATCTCCACTTCAGAAACTCTCTTTCCGTTAATTTCAACCAAAAGTTCCATAAGGGAAACTACGATGTCCTTGAAGGAAGGAGTCCCGTTTGAGGTAGCCTCTGCTGTTTCTATTGCTGTTAAAAAATCGTCTCCGGTTCCCTCGTAGATAATTGCCTTCCCTACTGAAAGCTCAACTTCTGCAAGCTTTTTCCTCTCTTCCATCTATTCCTCCTACATTCCCAAGTTCTTTCTGATGTCTGCGGCGTAGTCTTTGCCGTTTATGATGCAGATGAAGTTAATTGGGTCTATCTCGTAGATTACTTTGCCGTCAACTTCAAGCTTGTAATAAATAACGGTAAACTCAAACTCCGAATCCTGCGGCTTGTTCCTTTCAAGCTTCCCGGGGTCGAGGGATGAAGGGAGAACCTTGCAGGATGCTACAAGACCAACGCTCTTAAAGTCTCCCTCCGCAGGGTCGTACTGCTGCAGCGATGCGTAGGCCGTTATCAGTTTGCTCTTTGGCTCAAAGAGTTTTCCAAAGTCTTTTGTTACAGTTGAGAACTTGAGCTTTAACTTCATCTCCTTAACGTGGGCAAGGGTGGGAACGTCTACCTCTCCCATTATCCCTAAGGGAGACATCTTTTCGCTGAGGAACTCTACTTTTGGAAGCTCTACATCAGCGGTCCCTAAAAGAACGTTTCCCTCTAAGTAGACCTTAGAGTTCTGAACTTTATCTGAGATTTTTGCCATCTTTTACCTCCAATTAGCCATTAAAGAGGGTTTTCCAGTAGCTTGGGTCGTACTCTGTTATGAAGTGAATCTCCCTTGCCGGAGAGGGAGGCGTAAACCAGACGTGAAACTTGACTATTCCGTCCATCAAATCTGTTACTGGGTTTTCTCCCTCAACAAAGGCTATCCTTCCGCCAAGGATGTCCTCTCTTGCTGCAAGTCCGTTGAGCCTTACCTGGTAGGAGTCGGTTACTGTCCTTATGAGCCTTCTTGTTATGGGGGAGTCTATTTTCTGGTTGAAGGTGAGGATCAGCTCGTTGTTTATGAAGTTGAACATATGGCGGACGTTGTCAAAGGTGTCTTTGGGGTCTGTGCTGGCTGGATAAGCGGCCGTCCTTGCTCCCCAGAAGACCCAGCCGTTTGCGTTGTTAAAGAGCGGAGTAACTCCCTGACCTGCTAAATAGTTTGCCTGGTCAAGACCAAGGTGAAAGTCTGAGTCGTTTACGTAGAGGGGCTTGTTTGAAACAGTTTTTGACGGGATTCCCTGATTTTCTGCGTCTATCCTTGCCTTTCTGAAGGCTGCTAACGTAGAGGGGTGGTAGGTCTTTTCTCCGGAGAAGCCTTTTCCTAGGAATGCCTTTATCTGAGGGAACTTGAGGCCGTTGTCTACAAGGTAGGCGGGAGCGTCGGTGTACTTTGAAACTTCTATGTCTACGTAGGCCATTGCCTTGAAGTGGCCGTTTATGGCGCCTGCCTTTGCCGCCATTGCGGTTGCAACTGAAGGGTCTTTTGAAAATCCCGGAGCTATGAGGATTGTCGGAACTATCCTGAAACGGGGGTAGACTTCTTCAACTACTTCTAAGCCTGAGGGCTGGAGAGTATCGGGGTTAATTCCTCCAATGACGTCGGAAGGTTTAACAGTTGAGGCGTCGTTTCCAACGCTTATGAAGATAACAGGAGAGACGCTTTCAAGGGCGAATGCTACCTGGGCAGCTTCTTCCAAAGTGTGCTTTTCCCAGTTTCCGCTGATTCCGAAAGTATCTGCATACTCTTCAAGGCTTGATATGAGAACTGCCTTGTTAACAGGGCCTCCCTGTGCCGTTCCTACTGCTACTACGATTGTTGAAGTTCTGACAGGTGGCAGTAGGCTGGTGGGTTTTTCTTCAACTGTTACGCCTCTAACGTATCCGGTAGACATTACTTACCTCCGCGATTCTTTTTGGCCTGCTCCTTGAGATACTTCTGCCTTAGCTTTTCAAGTTCTTTCTCTTTTTCCGGGGAATAGTCGGAGAGAGGAATGAAGAACTGCTTTAGCTCCTGCGGAACGTAGCGGGGGATTTCTGTGAAGATTTGACCTTTCCGCAGGTAGAACCTTTCATTGATTACCGTAGGGCCTGCATAGAGGATTCTGTCGTCTTTGGGTTTTTCTACGGTAGTTTCTTTTTGTTGTTTTTCTGTAACCTGTTGGGTTTCCTTGATTTCTTGGGTTTCAGCCTCTTTAGTCTTTGCCATAACACCCTCCGGGAGTGGATTTGTTTTAGGTTAACTCCCGGAGGGTGGACAGGGTGGGTAGGTTTGGGCTATCTGGAAAAGCCCCGCCGGGGCAGGCGGGGTTAAAGTTTGCTCCTGTGGACTAAAGAACAGTTCCTTTCTCCCCTTTCAATGGCGTTAAGTCTTTCAGAGACCTGGTTAACTCTTCCTATCAGTCGGCCAACGGTAAACATCAGTTGGGAAGTCCAGTAGGCAGCTCCCCTTGCCTGACCCTCTACTTCCTTGAACCTTTCATTCTCAAAAACGGCGGAAATATCTGGCTGAAGGTTTGAGAGTTTCTCCTTAAGCTTTTCTAATTCTTGGTTAGTCCGAGCAATGTTTATCCTTATCTTCGTGTCGTTCCTCTGGTACTCCCTCTCAAAAGAGGCAAGCTCGTTTTTGAGCTTGTCTATCTCCTTCAGAATGGCGCTCCTGGTTTTCTCAAACTCATCCCTTGCTACAAACTTTTTCTCGTCAACTGCTACCTTCGGGAGCTTTTCAGCGGTTTTCTTCAGCTCAGACTTGAGTTCAGAAAGAAGGTTATTGACGTGAGAGAAAACCACGCTGTTAACCATCTCCCTGAGCTGTTCTTCTG
>WFYG01000021.1 GCA_015490195.1 Thermovibrio sp. | reverse complement strand
TTTTCCACGGCCACACCTTTACAGGGAACCAGCTTGGCTGTGCAGTAGCCCTCAGGAACATTGAGCTCTTTGAGGAAAAGGGATGGCCTGAAAAACTGAAAGGTAAGATTGAGTACCTTCATAAGAGACTGAAGGAGGAACTTTCCCCCCTTAAACACGTTGGAGATATAAGAGGAAAAGGGTTTATAGTTGGAGTTGAGCTGGTTAAAGACAAAGAGACGAAAGAGGGATTCAGCTGGAAGGACGACGTTGGAAGGAGGGTTTCAAGGAGAATAATTGAGAAGGGAGTCTTCACAAGGCCTTTAGGACCGGTTCTTGTCATAATGCCGCCCCTTGCCATAAGAAAGGAAGAAATTGACTTTATGGTTGAAACTTACAGAGACGCCATAGTTGAGGTTCTTGGGAATTAAATCCCGATATCTTCCTCTCAAAGTTCTGGGGGTGGATCCTTACGCTTGTCTGTGGAACTTACATTTTAAGGCCATCCATCTGCAAGAAGGTTCTTAAAATGATGGAGGAAGAGAGGTTCGTCATAGTAACGGCCTGTTCTCCCTGATTTTAGGGGTTGGAACGGCGGTGGGGAGCTCCACCGCTCCATTTAAATACCCTTACGCTGAACAGTTTCTTAAGATTCTCCTTTCCCGATAAACTGGCTCCTGTAAACCAGCTCTTTAGGAAGAAAACCTGTATTCTTCTGAGAACATCACTGTTAGGATTTATTAGGGGGATTTACTTCATTCTAAACCCTTAGCTCCATCTTCTTCAGGAGACTTAACTATCAGTATCGGAGAGCCAACAGCTTTAATTATGTCAAGAACCTTTCCAACCCGGAAAAAGGAGAGGGATTCGTCTGTTATACCGAGGGCAACAAGCTTGATTCCATACTCCTTAGAGTAGTAACCAATTGTCTCGTCAAGCTCGCCAGGAATGAGAACAATCCGGGTCTTAATTCCGCTCGCCTCAAACTCCTCAGCGATTTCCTTCATTCTCCTGAATATCCTTATGAGACCATCAACGTAGCCGTCGTCTATGGCTCCCCTTAAAGCCTCTATCTTGTCTTCCGAGTCGTACTCCTCTTTAGCAACAAATCCCCACTCAGAGGGAAGGAGAACGTAAAGCATGTGAACTTCTTTGCATCCCGCCTCTTTTAGTTTCAGTACATAAGGCTTAACTCCAAGACTCGCCTTTCTCATATCAAAGGGGTAGAGAACTCTCTCAAAGAGCATCACTCCTCCCTTCTCTTAACTATTAGAACAGGACACTCTGCGTTCCTGATTACATCTGTTGAAACACTACCAAGAAGAATTTCTGTTAAAAGCCCCTTACCGTGGGCTCCCATAACAATAAGCCTCACTTTTTCCTGTTTAGCTACTTCAACAATTTGTTTAGGAATATTCCCATACTTCAGGTAGAGTTTCACGTTTAAACCTTCATCTTCAAGTATTTTCTTAACAGCCTCAAGTCTTTCAATCAGTGAAGTTACATACTCCTGGTCTACCTCAGGAAGTATCTTATAAAGCTCCTTCTCGTTTAAAAGGTCGGCCCCTTCAGGGAGCTCTATTGAGAGGTCATCAACAACGTGAACAACAACAACCTCTTTCTCTCCGGCCTCTTTCAGCTTTTTAACGTAGTCTAAAGCAACCTCTGCAAGGGGTGAGAAATCTGTTGAGTAAAGGGTCTTCTCAAAAAGGGGCATCTCTCCCTCCTTATCCCGTTATAGAAAACTCCTTTAAGTCAAATATCGGCTGAACTGTAAGTTCTGTTAATAGTTTACCACCTCTGAAAACGGCAACTTTCACTTCCTTTTCGTTCTTAGCGTCTGAATAGCGGGCAACTATTCCCCCTGCTTTTCTCAAAACACCCTCTGATGGTTCCTCTTTACACCTTAAAAGGGCCGTTGGAGAAGGAATCCCTGGAACTGTTATCAGGTAGTCGTTTTCTTTTGCAACTTCTCTGATTCTTCTATTCTCTTCCCTGTTCCTTCCAACTATCAGCTTGCAGCCGTTAACCCTGAAGTGGCGGCCAATTTTAAGGAGCTTTACGTTCTCCCAGCTGAGCTCGTCGTGCTCCATCAAATCCTTAACTTTTCTCGCAAATGAGGGCTCCGTTAAGAGGCAGCCGCCGGCAGGGGTGGGGAGCTCCCCCTCATTAAATCTCAGCTCCTTTAAGATTTCAGGGTACCTCTTCCTTGAGCGCCCTTTAAGGTCTAAGAGTTTTTCCCTATCTACAATCCCCCTCTCCTCGTAAACCGTTGAAGGGAGGAGTTTTCCAGAAAGGGGCCTCAAAACCTGCCTCTTTAAACCGGCAAGCTTCTCTATTGCGTTAAAGGCATCCCTCCTCTGAGACATAGGTCTCTGTCCTAAGACCTCACCTGTTGCAAGGAGGGCTCCCTCTTCTGCCACCTCCTTCAGTTTTTTCAGCATATAGGCTTTACAGTCTATACAGGGATTCAGGTTTTTCCCGTAGCCGTAAACGGGGTTTTTCAGCATCTCTAAGTAGTCCTCTCCAGCTTCAACAACTTTGAGCTCAATTCCTATCCTATCCGCAAGTTCCCTGACCTTTTCAACGTCCTTTTCAAAGAGGGGAGAAGTGATGTGAACTCCAACAACGTCAAAACCTAAACGTTTCAAGAGCTCTGCAGCTATAAGACTGTCAAGCCCTCCAGAGAATAGCAGATAGGCCTTCTTCCTCTCCATAGACACTCTCCGCTGTTGGCTTTAATTTAAAGTTAAGAGATAAAAGAAAAGGAGGAAGGGATGGCACAACTAAAGCTCAACCTCATCGGCCACGGCATTGACCTCACAGGGGCAATTAAAAACACCCTGGAGGAGAAGTTTAAGAGGCTTGAAAAGTACCTGGGGGATGACGACAGAAGGGAGGTGTTTGCAGACGTAATTGTCAACAAGGAAAAGTACAGGTCATCTGTAGAAATCATCATCTACAATGTCTTTGACCACACCCTGAGGATTAAGAAAGAGACTGACGACCTTTACACTGCCGTTGACTACGTTGTTGACGCTGCAGAAAAACAGCTGAGAAGACTAAAAGATAAGGTAAAAACGGCAGGAAAAAAGGAAGCTCAGAAGTCTAAGAGGATGATGACCGTTGTTGAGGAAGAAGTAGTTGAGAAGCCAATAGAGATTGTTGAAGTTGAGCCGGAGCTCTACAAGCCCATCTCTGTTGAAGATGCAGTTGTTAAGCTCCTTGGCTCAAACAGGGAGTTTGTGGTTTTCTGCAACGTTGAAACGGGAAACGCCGCAGTCGTTTACAAAAGGAAGGATGGAAACGTTGGCCTGATAGAGATGCCGGCCTGCAAGTGAACTTAACGGAGAAAGGTAATGAGCCTGGCGAAGAAATACTTACCAAATTACACCGTTGAAGATTACCTGCAGTGGGAAGGAGATTGGGAGCTGATAGAGGGAGTTCCCTTTACACTGGCTCCCTCTCCTTTAGCTGTTCATCAGAGAGTTTCGTTTTTAATTGCAAACCAGATAGAAGGTCAACTTGAAGAGTGCTCCAAAGGTTGCAAAGTATACTTAGAACTTGACTGGATAGTTAATGGAAATACAGTTGTAAGACCGGATATCTCAGTTGTATGCGAGAAGGTTGAAGATTTTATTAAGATTACTCCCAAGGTTGTCTTTGAAGTGGTTTCAAAATCTACCGCAATAAGAGACGAGCAGCTGAAGTTTGAGCTCTACGAGAGGGAGAAGGTCAAATACTACGCTCTGGTCTACCCAAGCTTAAAGAAGATGAGGGTGTTCAAACTCACCAATAACAGGTATGAGAAGGTCTTTGACTCAGACAGAGGTAGCTTCAGATTTGACTTAGAATGTCCATTTACCGTTAACCTTGAGCAACTGTGGAGAAGAATTTAAAGGGAGGAAGTTTCCCTCCTCGTTTAATCAACCTTTAGAACTGCTAAAAACGCTTCCTGGGGAACTTCAACTTTCCCTAGCATCTTCATCCTTTTCTTACCCTCTTTCTGCTTCTCAAGGAGCTTTTTCTTCCTTGTAACGTCTCCGCCGTAGCACTTAGCAAGAACGTCTTTCCTGAGAGCCTTAACGTTTGAACGGGCAATGATCTTGTTCCCTATTGCAGCCTGGATTGCAACCTCAAAGAGCTGCCTCGGAATTATCTCTTTCAGTTTATCAACAAGCTGCCTTCCCCTTTGGTAGGCCTTATCCCTGTGAACAATTACAGAGAGAGCATCTACAGGCTTCCCGTTTATCAGTATGTCAAGTTTCACAAGGTCTGAAGGTTTGTAGCCTGCAAACTCATAGTCAAAGGAGGCGTAACCACGGGAGACAGACTTAAGCTTATCAAAGAAGTCAAAGAGAATTTCGGAGAGGGGCATATCGTAGCGGAGCTCCACCCTCTGCTGGTCTAAGTAGGTAAAACCAGTCTGTATTCCCCTCCTATCCTGACAGAGCTGCATTATGGGGCCAACATAGTCTGCCGGGGTGATGATTGAGGCTGAGATGTAGGGCTCCTCAATTCTCTCAATTTTCTCAGGAGGCGGCATCTCAGCAGGGTTCTGAACCTCCTTAACCGAGCCATCTTTCATGTAAACTTTGTAGACAACGCTTGGAGCTGTAGCTATAAGGTTTAGCCCAAACTCCCTCTCAAGCCTCTCCTTTATAACTTCCATATGAAGGAGCCCCAAAAATCCGCACCTGAAACCAAAACCCAAAGCTGCAGAAGTTTCAGGCTCAAAGAAGAGGGCTGCATCGTTAAGCTTTAGCTTCTCTAAGGCCTCTTTCAGGTTCTCGTAGTCGTCTGAGTCAACAGGGTAAAGTCCTGCAAACACCATAGGCTTGGCAGGTCTGAATCCGGGACAGGGCTCGTCTGTCGGGTTCTCTGCATCGGTTATCGTATCTCCAACCTGAGTATCCTCAATGTTCTTAATGTTCGCAGCTATCCAGCCAACCTCTCCTGCAGAGAGCTCTCCAGTCTTAACCATGTTTGGAGACTGGGTTCCAACTTCAACAACTTCAAACTCCTTGTCGTTTGACATCAGCTTTATTCTCATTCCCGGCCTTATCTTTCCGTCAAATACCCTGATAAAGGGAATAACTCCCTTGTAGTTGTCGTAGAAAGAGTCAAAGATGAGGGCTTTTAGCGGTTTGTTTGGGTCTCCTGAAGGTGGAGGAACTCTTTTAACTATCGCTTCTAAAATCTCCTTTATCCCAATTCCCTCTTTTGCAGAGGCTAAAATGGCCTCGTCTGGGTCTAAGCCTAAAACGTCTGCAATCTGCTCCTTTACCCACTCAGGGTTTGCACTGGGAAGGTCTATTTTGTTTATAACAGGAATAATCTCAAGGCCAGCATCTAAAGCCAAAAAGAAGTTTGCGATTGTCTGAGCCTCTATTCCTTGGGTTGCGTCAATAACAAGGAGAGCTCCCTCACAGGCAGACAAACTCCTTGAAACCTCGTATGTAAAGTCAACGTGGCCGGGAGTGTCTATCAGGTGCATTGTGTAGGTTTTACCGTCGTCTGCCTTATACTTCATCCTAACGGCGTTGAGCTTGATTGTGATACCCCTCTCCCTCTCAAGCTCTAAAGTGTCAAGCATCTGCTCCTTTAACTCTCTCTTAGAAACAGTTCCCGTATACTCCAACAACCTATCTGCAAGTGTGGATTTACCGTGGTCTATGTGGGCAATTATGCAAAAGTTCCTTATAAGCTCCTGGTTCATCTAACCTCTCCAGAAGGTTTTTAAGAAATATAGGCCTAAAGTGAAGGGTAGAGCTGGGGAGCTCCCCCTATTTCAAAAGCACTTCTCCTGTACTCAGTTATAAAGTCAACAGCCTCTTTGAAAGCCTCCTTTAAACCGAGTCCCTTGGCAAGTAAAGCCGTAAGGGCAGAAGAAAAGGCACACCCCGTTCCCCTAACGACTCTGCCATCTTTTTTGTGGCAAACTCTGTCAACTTCACTGCCGTCAACAAAGAGAACATCGCAGACCTTATCTCTGTAAGGCCACCCTTTAACGATAAACGTTTTTCCCTGAAGGAACTCCCTTAGCTTCAGGAATTCAGAGTAGTTGGGAGTTATAACCGTTGAAACTTCCATCAACGGACTGAGAACTTCCAAATTTTCAACAAATTTCCTTCCAAAAGTTGGAGAAAGAACGGGATCAAAGACAACAGGAACAGAGAGGGAATAGAGAATTTCTGAAACCTTCCTGTTTACCTCTTTCTCCCTGTGAGGTATTCCAACCTTCACCCCTTCCGGTGAAATTTCCTCAAGAAGAGTCTTCAACTGAGAAATCAGAAAAGAACCATCAACAAAGCGAAGCTTCTTTACTCCCTTAGCGTTCTGAACTGTATTAACAGTAACAGCAGCAGTTCCAGAAAAACCAAAGTGATAGAAAGTCCTGATATCCCTTAAAACTCCTGCTCCTCCGGTAGGGTCAAATCCAGCAACTGTCAGAAGAAAATCCACAAAAACCCCCATATAGAACTAAACAGAACCTGAAAAGAAAAATAGAGAAAAACTACTCTTTTGCGTCTGCCTTATCCTTCAGATAGAAAGGCATTTTTGACAACAACAGCCTGTAGAGATCTATAGGTCTACCTGCAAGCTGTCCCACATCTCTCGTCCAGGGTGAAAGTGAATAGTAACCAACCTGTTTTGTATCTCTCCACTTGAACATCCTTAAAGGTACAGCAACAAACACCCCTTTATCGTGATAATTTTTATTAGGCCCCGTAAAATTTGATGTATCCGAATAAGTATACCAGAACCCAACCTCAAAACCTTTCACAACCCTTGAAACATCTATACGAATACCTTTATCACCAGCTAAAAATCTACCTGCTTTAATAGAAAAATGCATTTCTGGATACTTCATAGTGTAGTAAGCACTAGCATAAATATCATGAAAACCGTAATTTTTAAGTTTAAAGACCCTATTAGGATCTCTTTTCCTTACCCAATCCCCACCAAGACCTACAGCAAATCTTCCATCACCAACAAAATGGATAACATCTCCACCTATTCCGGCAAACATTAACTCATTATAACCTGCAGACAAACCAATAAAAGTATTCCTGAATAGAGGAGAAACATAACTTACAGCTAAGACTGGAACATCAGGATGCTTATTATTCAGATAGTAATCAATATCGCTCCTAACTGGGTGCTTCATAAGTGGAAGATTAGCAGACTTTATATTATTGTATATTGGTAAAATCACAGTTCCCTGGAAAATAAAGTTATTCAGAAAATACTCCTTAACCCCAACATCATAACTTAACTTATATTTTAAAGCACCTGCCGGATCATTAAGAAAAGTTCTTAACTTCAAAGCTCCTTCAAAAATAGGACGGGAAAATAGCAATCTATAACGAGGTCTGTAGTCAGGAGCAATCTCATAAACTGAGTCTTTCAACAAGTCTTTAAAGCTAATCTCTCCCTTCAGATACCGATTAATCAGGTAACCGGGAACCTCTATTTTTGCAACAACTATGTTTTTATTTTTTAAAATAAAAACTACATTTCTTACATTTGGAAAGTATACAACTCTAAACACAGAAAGAATTTTTCTTAAAGCTACAGACTCATAAAAATAACTTTCATTTGAATACTCAATTACAAGCGTATTACCAGATACATAAACCTTAACGCAATCAAACCCCAACCTTTTAAGAGCTTCCTCAAAAAATACAGTTTGCTTATTTTCCTTAATTAATTCAACATCTCTTTTAGTAAGAAGAAAGTATCTTGGCCTATGAGGTAACCATGGCTTACCCATAGGAAAGTTAAAGTTAACATTAAAACCAAAATCCTTACCACGCTGATACGAAACAACTGTCTGAAGCCACGAATAAGGCTGAAATTTCAGACCAAAATTATATTTAGTTCTAACAACGTTAAGACCCTTTAACTTATTCTTTTTAATCGGTGAATACTCTACAATCAGAGAAACTTTAGGATGAAGTAATGTTTCTGTTCCAAAGAAAAAACCATCTATAACACCAGTAGCATAACCTATTGTTACATTTTGAGGTAGTCCAGAATCTACATACTTTGTAAGAACTATATATTTTGTTTCAAAAAGTTTCGTCCCATGAAAATCATCCCAACCTACAGCAATTGCAGGATACTTTCCCATTTCAGGAAGTATTTGATATTTAGCAAAGAACGCCTTATCTTTGTAAAATCCATAATTTTTCCAAACATTGCGATTAACAATAACACTTCTTATCTCTGTTATTGTTCCTCCAAGCTCTAGTCCCGGGAAAAAACCAACATTCCCGTAAACTCTCAGGTAGGGATAAACGTAAGAGGAGCCGAGAGTCATATAACCGTCTTTAACAACATAAGCGGAGGGATCAATAAGAAGACCCGTTCTTCCAAAATTGGAAACAATTTCTGAAGATTTTGCTACTCCTGTTAAACAAAGGAAGGCTGTTACGGCAGTTATAAGTTTTTTCATACTTAAACCTTGAAAAGAAATAACCCTACATCCGTTAGCGGATGTAGGGTTAAAGCATTAGTGATGAACTGTTGTTACAATGTGAGACGGAGTTGTTGTTCCATTAGCAGCAGTTGTTGCCACAACAGATGCAGCAACTACTGCTCCAGCAGCTACAGCAGCAGAAACTGCACCAGCAGCAGCGGCTCCAGCACCTACAGCAGCTCCAGTAGCAGCGGCTCCAGCACCTACGCCAGCTCCAGCAGCACCACCAGCACCCGCTGCACTACCGGCTCCCGCGCTACCAGCACCCGTTACAGCTCCGGCTGCGGCAAAAGCTGGAGATGCAAAGAGAGAAGCAGCTAGAAAAACTGTTAGAAACTTCTTCATATCTACCTCCATAACTTTGGTTAAATTACCCCCCCTTGCCATGATTTAATATATCATAACCTCTTAACCGTGTAAACTGTTAATGCAGATTGATACATTATTTGAACTACATCTTTAATAAGAGGTCTCCACATTACAGGAACGTGTATCTTTGTTGGAACTATTATAGCATCTCCCGGCTCAAGCTTGTAATCAAGAATGTCCGAAGTTGTCCCCCAGACAAATCTCTTCTTCTCACTATCCCACTTTATGAATTTTGATTCAGCAGATAAGGTGTCTCCATTAGCTTTAATAACAAATATGTCTTTTTTATCTGCACTATCGGTGAATCCTCCAGCTTTCTTTATGTAGTCTCTAACTGTAAGACCTTTAATATAGACAAGTGCAGAAGGATTATAAACTTCTCCAAACACCAGAACGCTACCGGGAACTTTTGGAATAAATATCTGGTCTCCGTCTTCAAGAACTATGTTATAAGGAGAATTCTTCAGTTTCTCAAGGTTCTTTGGAACAACAATACCTGAGACCCTTCCTGTAACCTGCGATTTCTGGAGTTCCTCAAGAAGCTTCTTCTTTGCTTCAAAAGCAGCCTGACGGGCACGGAGTTCCTCAGGAGAGAGATCAGATTGCAACATACCAGCTTCCTCTTTCTCCAGCTGCTGTTTCATCAGAGATACAACTTTCTGCAACCTCTTTTTCTGCATCTCAGCAACAGACTTCCTTAGAACAATTATTCCCTGAGGATAGGCATTTGGCAAAAATCCTCCTGCTTCTTTCAGAACATCATATAGAGTTGTTTTTTCATCTATACTATAAACTCCAGGATGTTTAACGTAACCGCTTACTCTAACTTTTTCTACAGCCTCTTCAGGACTCACTCTAACAACGACAATTCTATCTCCAGGCTTAAGCTTAAAACCTAAACCTTCTCTTTTAACAAGAACATCGTACAGGAAGAATGAGGCAACATTTTGTTCTTTATTACTCTTCTTGTACACTCCTCCTGGTATCTGCTTTTCTTTACCCACTTCTCTAAAAACAAGCACCTTCAACTTTCTGATACTCTCTTTAAACTGTGCGTGTGTAAGGGCTTCTGAAAGTGTGATCCCTGGATGATAGGGAACTTCATACGAGGTTCTAATCTCCCCAGAAACTCTTATAGGTTTATAAGCGTATCGCGGGAAAAAGCGAATTGTATCCAGTCTATGAATTTCTATATCCTGCTTATGCTTTAGAATAGCCTCAGGACTAAACTGTATAATTCGCGTTATCTCAAGAGTATCAGGATCTCTCCTATCAATCTCTGCATAACTCAAATTTGTATTTTCGGTTATAAGGCTGGGAATCAAAATATCTGAAAGTTTTAAACCTTTCTTATAGGCATACACACCAGGATACTTTATAGTTCCTTCAACGACAAATGCATCTTTAACCTTATTAAAATCAACTCCTTCTACATTACCGAACTTATAAAGAATAATTCTATCCTGAGGCTTAAGTTCAACATCCTCCTCTCCGGAAAGCACCGCTTCCGGGGAAAAAGTAATGTACTTCGGAAAAGATCCCGGAGGATAGTGTCTTTCAATAAGACCAAACTTCATGTTTGAATCAGAGAAAAAGAAGTCTGGAGTAAGTAGTTGAGAGAGCTTCATACCGGGTTTATACTCATAAAGACCGGGATAGGGAGTATATCCTTCTACAGCAACCGAGTTCTGAGGAACTGAAATTATCTGTTTAATAATTAACAGGTCTCCATCGTGAACTTTCTGAGACATGAACTTTTTATCATCAAGCGTTCCTTGCTTGATTTCCAGAAGCTGATTGCTAACGTAGCGCTGAAGAACTACTTTGTACTTATAACTTGAAGGAAGCAATCCCCCAGACATGTTAATTAAATCTTTTAAAGTTTCCTTACCAGTAATTTCGTAAATAGCCGGCCTTTTTACTTTTCCTGCAATCCCGGCAACTTTACCGATAGGATTAACAAAAATTACATCACCATCTCTTAACCTCATATCAACAGGTTTTCCGTAGAGAAGGAGCTTATAAAAATCTATATGTATACGCTTGATGCCTTTGGGAGTTTTTCTTGTTATAACAACATTCCTTAAAGAACCAGACTTTTTTATCCCTCCAGCCATCATAATAGCATCAATTACAGTATTAACACCTGTAACAACAACTGCTCCAGGCCTTCTAACCTCTCCGGAAACATAAACAGGAAATGTTCTTAATCTACCAACTGTGAGTTTTATATTAGCACCAAGAGCACGGGATATCATCCGCTCAGCTTCCCCAAGAGTCATTCCCCACACATAAAAAACTCCAAGTCCGGGAATATAAATTTTTCCCTGCCTGTCAACGATAAGATGAGTAACTTTTGTCAAATCAATTCCAGGTGGAGCACCTATTACGTAAAGGAACAGTTCGTCTCCAGGTCCCAGAACGTAAGAACTATCTACAGGAACAGAAAGGGCTAAATGTGGATTACCAGTAAAGAAATCATAACCAAACTGTCTCAGTTTTATATGCATAAATTTTGTTCTGGCGTAGAACCCTCTCTCTATAGATGAGAACTCTGCAGTAGTTGAAGGGATCTCTGAGGAAAGTAATCTCACATTTTCTTTAATCTCACTCTTAACTTCGTTAAGAGGTTTTCCTCCTGAAACCTCTTGTTCCAGCTGCTCCGGAAGCTGTCCATTTAGAGAAGAAGACTGCTCAGAGTTTATTCCCTGAGAAGAAGGTGAACCAGACTCTCCTGACGCTTCTCTTTCTGAAGAAGAGGAGTTATTCAGATTATAAACTGATGACCCTGCTGAAGTCTCAGAAGAACTACTGCCATTCATTAAATTCTGAATAGCAGCACTCTGCACCAGTTGCGCTACACTGGACGGGTTTGTCGCATCAGATATATTAAAGTTTAAGCTTACGAAAAATAGAGATGCTGCTAAAATTCTTTTACGCATTATCCAGTTCCCCCCTATGACGCCGTCTTACATTTTCAAGCCATTCTTTAAAAAAAGCAACAAATATACCTATAAAAAGCCCTGATAAGATACCAACTGCAATAATAAGTGGCTTTTTAGGGCTGTAAGGTTTATTAACATCTGGGATGTAGGGAGGATCCACTACCTGAAAAGATATTTGTTCTTTCATTTCTTGAGCTTTAGCCATTTCATACTCTTTAACAAGCGTTTCAAAAAGAGCTTCAGCTATAGCCATCTGAGCCTGTAATTTCTGTAAATTAAGTTGATAATCAGGTAAAGAGACAAAGTCCGGTTTACCTGTCTTAAGAGCAGAAAGTCGGCGCTTGATCTCCTCAATATCGTGCCTCAACCTTGCTATCTCTTCTCCGTTCCCCCCTACTCCTTTAAGGAGCTCCAGCTTTTCCCTTTTTGCTATCAACTCTCCCCGTAGTCTACCATACTCTTTACTATCTGTTCCAAATATAAGAGGAACCTTTTTTATTTTTCCGCTTACGAATTCACGGTAAATATTCTCTATCTCTTTCAGTTTCTGTTCAGCTATAGCAAGCTGTTTACCTATATATATTCTATATCTTTTAGCAAGTGAGAAAGATTTTTCATTTAAAATACTTTCAGCCTCTTTAAGGGAAGCTTCTGCTATTTTATAGGCCATTTCAGGTTTCTTTTCAAATTCAACGCTCAGTTTAATTATTCCAGTATTTTTATCTGTTGACACAGACATTAACTTATCAAGTTTTTTTACTCCATCAAGAATAGTGGGAGGCTCTTCATCTTTCTCCAGTTTCCACTTTTTATGTACATTATCCCATTTATCCGGAAACAGCTCCGGCAGTAAATTTAGATCTTTAATAACTCTCTCTCTAAGAGTTCTACTTTCCAAAACAGCTTCTACTGTAAGTCCAGACTGCCCTCCAATAGGAAGAGAAATAGGAAGAGACGATAACAAAGAAGAGAGACCTCCCGTTTTATTTCCTCCAAGCGGATAAATTGTTGCTTCTGTTTTATAAACAGGAGGAGCCAGAAAACAGTAAATAACCGAAATAAGGGCAAACAAAAAGGTTATTAAAAATACTGTTTTCTTTCTACGTTTTAAAATTAACCAGATTTCGTAGAGATCTATTTCGTCTTCAGTGGTATAATAGTCTGATGAAATTTGCGTTGATCCCTTTTTTCCCAAAGCTCCTCCAATTTTCTTTTTCATTATCATTATATAGATATAACTTCACAATATTTTATTAAAGATAATAAGATTTGTCAATCTCGCCAGAAGGTGGGAAGAAGAAGTGTAAAGATCGGAAAAACTTCAAGTCTTCCAAGTAACATTTCAAGGGAGAGTAATAATTTGTCATAACACGGTAGAAAAGCATAATTACTTGCAGGACCTACTTTTGCAAGACCAGGTCCCATACTTGTTATACAGGCAATTGATGCTGAAAAGGAGGTTACGAGATCATATCCTGACAGCGCAATGAAGAGACCGAATACAAAGGTAGTGGTAAAGTATATGGAGATAAATGCCCAGATAGCATTAAGAGTTGTTAGTTCAAGCGTTCTGCCTCCGAGGCTTACTCTGTATATAAGCCTCGGGTGAGATGTTTTTTTTAGTTCACCAAGCATTGTTTTGAGCATAACAATAAAGCGAAACTGCTTTATACCTCCAGCGGTTGAACCAGAAGAAGCTCCAATAAGCGATAAGGCCATAAGGAGAGCAAGTATAGCAGGAGGCCAGTTAGAGTAATCTGTAGAGGCAAAGCCTGTTGTAGAGGCAGCTGTAACAACCTGAAAGAAAGCATACCGAAAAGCCTGAAGGATTGATGAGTAAACGCCTTCCCAGTAAAGGAGAAAAACTGAAAAGAGCGTTGAAAGCACAACTATAACAAGCAACGCTTTAACCTCGTAGTATGAGAAAAAGAGCCTTAAACTCCTTTTCTTAAAGGCTCTGTAGTAGAGAGAAAGATTTATAGCTCCTAAAAGCATAAAAACAGCAATGACCATTTCTACTACCGGAGAGTGAAAGGCTGCAACACCGGCGTTTCTTGTAGAAAATCCACCAGTAGATACAGTAGCAAATGTGTGATTGATGGCGTCGTAAAGGTTCATACCGCAAATCTTTAAGAGAAAAGTCTCTGCAACTGTTAGGGAAACATAAACGTATAGTATTGCCTTTGCAATTTCCTTTACTTTAGGAAGAACTCTTTCCTCAACAGCCTTTGAAGATTCAAACCTGATAAGATGCGCTCCTCCGGCTCCAAGGGCAGGAAGGATTGAAAGTGAGAAGACGACAAACCCTATTCCACCTATCCAGTGAGTGGTTGACCGCCAGAGGAGAACGCTCTTCGGAAGAGCCTCTATATTAGTAAGGATTGAAGCACCTGTGGTTGTAAAACCGGAAACCGATTCAAAGTAGGCATCGGCAAAGTCGGGAATGGCTCCCGTTTCTATGTAGACAAGTGCAGACAGGGCTGGGAAGAGAAACCAGACCAGGACTACAACGAGAATGGCTTCTTTTATTGTTATGTCTGAAACTTTCTCTTTTATTTGAAGTGCTACCAGGAAGAGAGCTCCCATCAATATAAGCGGAAAAAGGAAATCTTCCGTAAGGCCATCTCTTGTAAAGAGTGAGTAACCTGCAGGAATAAGGAAGGAGATGGAGAGGAAGAAGAGCAGTATTACAACGTACTTAAATACTAACTGGTATCTCAATTCTCCCTCTTTTTAATACAGATAAGGGTATCTCCAGCCTCTAAAAGTGTATCTCCCTTTGCAAGTTCAGTACCGCTCTTTTTCTTAACGGCAACAATAAGGTTGCAAAGGTTCGCATCTTTTATCTGTCTGTTAAGGCTTTTCTCAGGAACTTTTATTTCTACAACTTCAAGGTCTTCCGAGATTTCAAATATGTCTATGAACTTTCTGTGGCTGAGCTGTCTATAGACTTTTGAAGCAAGGAGTTTACGCGGTATAACGGGTACGTCTATTCCTATTGACGTTACTATGCTTTCGTACTCTGGATGCATTATCAGGGCAAGTGTTTTCCTGACTCCCAGTTTTTTACACAAAACTGCTGACAGTATATTCTGCTCTTCATCTTCGGTTATTGATATTGAAAGGTCCGCCTTCTCTATTCCTTCTTCCTTTAAAAAGTCCATGTCTGAAAATTCCCCGTGGAAAACGTCAACTTTTGAAAACTTTCCAGATATCTCCTCACACTTCTCTATTTCGGAGCAGACGAATCTGACCTTCACAGGGAGATTTGACAGCTGGGTAAGAAGTTCTTCGGTAAAGCGGGAGTAACCGAAGATGAATATCAGTTTAACCGGGGAGAACTCTATACCAAGAAGGCCGGCAAGTTCTGAGGCGTCTTCTTCTTTAACGGCAATGTAGAGAATGTCTCCAGGGTAAATAAAGTTGGTTCCGGAAGGAATTATCGTTTTTCCTTCCCTCTCTATTGCAACAATTGTAAAAGGAAGTTTTTCTCTTATGGAGGAGAGCTCCAGAATCTGCTTACCGGCAAGGGAACTCTCTGAGCTCACCTTTATTTTAAGGATTACTATCTCCTCTTTCTCCAGCCTTACAACATCTAAGGCAAATGGGTACTTCACCTGATTCAGAACGGCCTGAACGGTTTCTGAAAGAATATTAACAACCTCACATCTGAGGAACTCTTTAACAGGTGGCGAGGAGAAGGCTTTATTACTTACCCTGACTATAACCTTCTCTTTCTTAAAAAGAGACTTCAGAAGTAGAGCTATAGAGAGGTTCTTCTCGTCGCTTTCGGTTACCACAACAAAGAGGTCAAAGTCCTGAACCGACTTTAAGCAGTTAACGTCTAAGGCACTACAGTTTACTGCCATAACGTCGTAGTTGTAAGAGAGAACCTCAAGCTTTGAGGAGTCAACATCTATTACGGCCACCTCAAAACCTTCACGGCTTAGCTTTTTCGTTAGATAACTGCCAACTACACCCGCTCCTACTATACAGACCTTCAACTATAATTCTCCACCATGAAAGGTTCACTTTTTAAATCGGCTGGTATTGTATCACTTTCTATATTCGGCAGCAGAGTTCTGGGGCTGTTAAGAGACATTGTTATCGCCTCAACTTTTGGCGCAGGAGCTCTGACCGACGTATTTTTCGTGGCCTTCAGGATTCCCAACCTCCTAAGGAGAATTTTTGCAGAGGGAGCTTTTAACTCCGCCTTTGTCCCTGTTTTCACAAAGAAGTTAAAGAAGTCAAGAAGAAAAGCAGAGCTACTGGCAGGAGAGGTCTTTGCAGCTTTAGTTGTTCTTCTGACTGCAACTGTGGTTTTAGGGGAGCTCCTATCCCCTCTAATCGTGAAGGTGGTAGCCCCCGGGTTTAAAGGAGAACGGTTTCTTTACGCTGTAAAACTCCTCAGGGAAATGTTCCCCTACATAATGCTCGTTAGCCTTACGGCATTTTTTGGAGGGATTCTTAACGCATTCCACCGCTTCTTCGCTCCGTCATTTTCCACTGCTCTCTTTAACCTTTCTTTGATAGTTTCAGCTCTGCTCCTATCGGGGAAATTCTCCGTAGAGGCTTTGGCTTTAGGGGTCATCGTCGGAGGAACTTTTCAGCTTCTCCTACAGCTGCCTTTTTTAAAGGAGATAGGATTCAGACTCAAACCCATCTTTTCACTCTCTGAAGAGTCTAAAAGAGTTCTCCTCAACACCGTTCCCGGAATTGTAGGTTTTGCAGTAAGGCAGATATCAATGCTTATAGATACCGTCATTGCCTCTTTTCTAACAACCGGTACCATCTCTTACCTGTACTACGCCAACCGGTTTGTTCAGCTTCCACTCGGGATGTTTGCAATCGGGCTTTCTCAGGTTCTACTTCCAAGGCTTTCCAGGAAGATAGGAGAGAAAGATTACCACTCAGAGCTTAAAGCCGGCATTCTACTCTGCTCTGCAGTTGTGATACCTGCCGCAGCCGGACTCATTTTTTTCGGTAAACCTATTGTTGACATCGTTTTTAACCACGGAGCTTTCACAGAAAAAGACCTTTCAGGCACCTACGCTGTTCTCGTCTGTTACTCTTTGGGGCTCTTCTTCTTCTCAATGGAGAAGATAATTACAAACGTTTACTACTCGTTTGAGGAGTTTAAGATTCCCGTTAAGGTTGCTGCTTACACTCTCCTGTTTAACCTGATAGTTAACCTTATACTCTGTTTCGGGCTCGGTATGGGAGCTCCCGGCCTGGCACTGGGAACCAGCCTAACCTCCATGCTGAATCTATCACTTCTCCTTTTCATCCTTAAAAAGAGGTTTAAAATAGATGTCCTGAAAACCGTTCCGGAACTCGGATTAAGGTATCTACTCCTTTCAATACCTGTAGCTGCCGTCTCTTTTGCTGGAACTTTAGCCTACTATAGCGTAAACGGGTTTACAGGAAAGCTAACCGTAGTATGTTTAACTGTTCTACTGGCAGCCGGGGTTTACGGAGTTCTCCTCCTCCTCCTGAAAGACCCCGTCGTAGAAAAACTGAAGGAGGTTTAGATGCACCCTATACTCTTCAAGATCGGCTCCATCACAATCTACACCTACGGGGTAATGGTAGCTCTTGGTATTTTCTTCGGATCCCTGATATTGGTTAAACTTGCAGAGAGAGAGGGTATTCCCAGGGAAGATGTCGTTGATACAGCCTTCTGGAGCGTCGTTGCAGGGTTTTTAGGAGCAAGGCTCTTCTTCTTCCTCTACAACCCGAAGTACCTACAACCCTGGTACAGGATACTCTTTATATGGCAGGGAGGACTCGTCTGGTACGGGGGGGTGATATTTGGAGCTCTCACCGCCATCTATTTCATCAAGAAGAGGAAAATCCCAGTCTGGAAGTTTGCAGACATAGTCTCAATCGCTCTATCTGTAGGGCTGGGATTTGGAAGGATAGGCTGTACTATGGCAGGTTGCTGCTACGGTAAAGTGTGCCACGCTCCTTTTGCTCTTGTATTTACAAACCCCCACTCCGCCGCTCCTCTAAACGTTCCCCTCTGGCCAACCGAACCTGTTTCATCTGCAGCAAACTTCCTCATAGCGCTGGTACTCTACCTCCTTTACAGGAGGCGGAAAGTTCCCGGAGAAGTCTTTGGGTTTTACCTGATCCTTTACGGAATTTTCAGATTTCTAATTGAGTTTGTAAGAGCCACCCCCAAGGAAATACTGGGAACGTTCAGCAACAACCAGGTTATTAGTATTATAATGGTCGCCACAGGAATAGCCATAGTTTTCTACAGAAGAAAAAGAGCGGAGGAAGTTTAGATGGGAAGGTTCGCCTACTTTGAGGGAAAGTTCGTCCCCATTGAAAAGGCCAACATAAACATACAGACAAACTCCTTTCACTATGGAACGGCAGTTTTTGAAGGAATAAGAGCCTACTGGAACGAAGAGAAGAAACAGCTCTTTGGCCTCTTCATAAAGGAACACTACGAGAGAATGCTGGCAAACTGCAAAATTCTAAACCTGAAGGTGGAAAAAAGCGCCGAAGAACTAACCGAAATTACCGTTGAACTCTTAAGGAAGTGCGGCCACAGGGAGGATACCTACATAAGGCCAATAGCCTACTTTGCAGACCTCAAAATTTCCCCCAAGCTCGTAGGGTACAGAACGGAGGTTGCAATTTACACCGTTCCGCTGGGAGACTACCTAGACCTTTCAAGGGGTTTAAAGGCAAAAACCTCAAGCTGGCACAGGATAAACGACACAATGATACCGGCAAGATGTAAAGTTGCCGGAGCTTACGTAAACAGTGCTTTTGCAAAAACAGAAGCTCTCTTAAACGGTTACGACGAGGCCATAATGCTAAATCCCGACGGAACTGTGGCAGAGGGAAGCGGAGAGAACGTCTTTATAGTTAGAAACGGAAAGCTGATAACAACCCCGTCTGCCTCAAACATCTTAGAGGGAATCACGAGGAACGCAGTAATTGAACTAGCAAGGAATGAATTAGGAATAGAGGTTGAAGAGAGAGCCATTTTAAGGAGCGAGCTCTACGTTGCAGATGAGGTCTTCTACACGGGAACGGCGGCTCAGGTTGCCCCTGTTGTTCAGGTTGACCACGTTGTTATAGGAAACGGAGAGATAGGTCCCATTACAAAAAGGCTTCAGGAGGTTTACTTCTCAATCGTTAAAGGAGAGAACGAGAAGTACTCCCGCTGGCTAACTCCCGTTTACTGATTCAAGATGGAAGTAAGGCTTTCCGATGCAGAGTTAAAGGCAATAAGGAAAACTGTAAAAGAAGTTTTCGGAGAAAGGGCAAGGGTCTGGCTCTTTGGTTCAAGGGTTAGAAAGGAACTAAAAGGCGGAGACATTGACCTGTTTATTGAAGTTCCAGAAGGAGAAAAGAGCCCGGAAAAGAAGGTTAAGTTCCTTGTAAAGCTGAAGGAAAAGATAGGAGAGCAGAAAATTGACCTGATTGTGAGGGAAGAAGGGGAGAACGACTTCCTATCTTCAGAGGCAAAGAGAACAGGAGTTGAGCTTTGAAAGACCTGAGCCGCGTTCTTGATGAGCTTGAGAAACACAAAGAGAGGCTCCTCTACACCAGAAGAAAATTGGATAAGTGGAAACTCTCTCCACAAACCCTTGAAGACCCGGAGAAAGTTGAAACGATAGACTCTTTCATTTTCAGGTTCTCAAAACTTCAGGATTCAATGGGACAGAAACTCTTTCCCCTGACTCTTGAGTTCCTGGGGGAAGAAGTAAGAAGTAAACCGTTTATTGACATACTGAACCGTCTTGAACAGCTTGAGCTGATAGAGTCGGCAGAGAAGTGGAAAGAGCTGAGGGAGCTCCGCAACCTCTTAACCCACACATACCCCTGGGAAAAAGAGGAGCTCATTGAGAACCTTAAGCTTGCCCTTAAAAGGTCGGAAGAACTCGTGTCAACCTTTGAAAGATTCAAAGAGTTCCTGGAAAGGAGAGGTCTGAGAACTTGAAGCTAAAAGTCTCCGTTCCTGAAGGGAAAACCCTCTATCAGGTTCTCAGGGAAAAGGGATTTATGCGCTCCGCCTACTGCGGAGGCAGGGGAATATGCGGAAAGTGCATCGTTAAGGTAGGCGAGAAAGAGGAGCTTGCCTGTCTGCTCTTCGGCCCCTTTGAGGGGGAGGTGGAAATCCCTGAAGAGAACCTGATTTCAAAAGGAGAAGCTCTCCCCGACATTCCCGTTGAAAGCAGAGAGGGGTTTGGAGTTGCCGTTGACCTTGGAACAACAGGCGTTGAGGCAGCACTCTTTGACCTCTCAAACGGTAAGTTCATAAAGAGCCTAAAAACCCTCAACTTCCAGTCGGCGTTTGGAGCAGACGTTGTAACAAGGGTTGAGCTTGCAAGGGAGAACTACGACAAAGAGAGGGAGCTCCTCTTAAAAACCCTCTCGTTCCTGTTTAAGGAGCTGGGAGTTCCTGTAAAAGAGGCGGTAGTCGTCTCAAACTCCGTCATCCACCACTTCCTCTTAGGGCTTCCCGTTTCCGGGTTTGAAAGGTTCCCATTTAAACTTGAACTTGAAGAGGAGGTCTGTACAACGGGAAGAGAGCTGGGTTTGGAAGAGTTTGAGGATACCGTATTCTACGTTCCACCGCCGTTAAAGAGCTTCATAGGTTCAGACTTCTTCTCAAACCTCTTGGTTCTAACGAAGGAGAGTTCCAACTTTGGAGTTGCAGATCTTGGAACAAATGCTGAGATGGGCATCTGGAAAGAGGGCGAAGGGGTTGCAGCTTCAGTCCCTGCAGGACCTGCCTTTGAAGGGGTTGGCCTCTTCTCCGGAATGAGGGCTGTTGAGGGAGCCATATACAAGGTCTTCTTTGACGGAAGGGACTTTAGGTTCTTAACGATTGGGAACAGAGAACCATTAGGAATATGCGCAAGCGGATACTTTGACTTGATTTACCTTTTAAAGAGCTTCAGAGTCCTGACAGAGGAAGGAACGATAAGAGCAGAGAACATCCCGCCGCTGATAACCCAGAGGATAAGGGAGATAAACGGAGAGAGGGCCTTTATCCTTTACGAAAGTGAAGATGTCCTGATTGCCCTCACTCAGAGCGACATCAGGAAGTTCCTGTTGGCAAAGGGAGCCGTTTACGGAGCTTTCAAAACCCTGTCGGAGGAAGCTGGAGCTCCAGAAAAACTCTTCTTCTCCGGAGCTTTTGGAAGCCACATAGACAGAAGGAGCGTTAAAGGGTTGAAACTCATCCCAGAGAACTTCCCCGAGCCCGTCGCAGCCGGAAACTTAGCCCTTAAAGGAGCCTCATTGCTTCTTGGCAGGAGAGAGGAGAGGGAAAAAATTAAGGAGATAAAGAGGGCTGTTCAGCCCGTTGAGCTTGCAACGAACAAAACCTTTGAAAAGGCCTACATTGAAGGGATGGAGCTGTGAGAAGGCTAATAAAGGGACGGAACCTCGTTTACAGGGTAAACCCTAAAGACATAGCTTTTATAAACGCAGTGTTTGAGTGGTACCATGAGGTTGCAACGGTCAGAACCAGAGATCCGAAAGAGGGTCTTATAGAGCTCTGGATAGCCCCCGACTTCTTTGACGATGCAATGAAGGCAGTTGAACACCTTAAGAACTTCGTTGATAAAATGGAGTTCGTAGAAGAGGTGGGAGACAACTGGTGGAAAGAGTAGAGGAGGTTAAGTTGGAAAGGAGAAAGAGGAAAGGTTTTACGCTCCTTGAGCTGATGATTGTAATTATCATTCTGGGAATGCTTGCAGGTCTTATAGGCCTCAAGCTCATAAAGAGGGGCGAAGAGGCAAAAGTTACACTTACAAAAGTTCAGATGAAAAACCTGGAAGAAGCCCTCAACCTCTACAAGCTCCACAACTCAATGTACCCAACAACAGACCAGGGACTGAAAGCCCTGGTAAAGAAGCCAGAAATTGAACCCATTCCTAGGAACTGGAAGGGGCCTTACATAGAAAAAGTGCCTAAAGATGCCTGGGGGAACAACTTTATCTACATCTCAGACGGGAAACACTTCACCCTTATCTCTCCGGGACCCGACGGAGAGGAGGGAACGGAAGACGACCTGAAGGTGAGCCAGTAATGGTTGTCTACGGTGTCAACCCGGTGGCAGAGGCGATAAGGGCGGGCTATCCAATTCTGAAGATATACGTTGAGGAGAACTTTAGAGATAGAGAAAGAATCCTTAAACTCGCCAGGAAAAAGGGAATAAAGGTAGTTAAGGCCTCAAAGAAAAAACTTAAAGAGCTCTCTAAAACAGAAAAGCATCAGGGTATAGTGGCTCTGGTCTCTCCCGTTGAACCGGTTGACTTTGGAGAACTCTCCAGGAAAGCAATAGAGGAAAAGGGATGCCTCCTCTTTTTAGACAGAATAGAAGATCCCCACAACCTTGGAGCTATCTTCCGCTCTGCAGACGCTTTCAGAGTAACGGGAATAGTACTTCCGAGAGACAGAAGCGCAACGATAACTGAAACGGTTGTTAAAGCCTCAACCGGTGCGGTGTTTTATGTTCCCTTCGCAGTAGTAAACAGCTTCTCAACAGCGCTGAGGGAGTTTAAAGAGTCTGGAGGTTGGCTTATAGGCCTTGAAGCAGGAGGAAAACCTCTGAGCAAGTTCAGTTTTCCGTTTCCCCTAGGTTTAGTTGCAGGTTCTGAAGGAAGAGGTATTTCAAGGAGTACTTTAAAGTTCCTTGACGATGTTGTAGAGATAGAGATGGGGGGACACGTTAACTCCCTTAATGTCTCAAACGCTACAGCAATAGCGCTGTACAGGGTCTTCTTAGAAAGGTTCATTTCTGGTGGTTGAAAACTTAAATTATCAGTATGAGAAAACTTAAAAGTGGAGGAGAGATGGAAGAGCTTAAGGGTAAACTTGTCTTCGTTCAGACGTCAGGAGGAGAAGGAGCAGTTCCGACAACGGGAATCTTAGGAGTAGTTGAGGAGATTACCCCTGAGTTTGTAAAGCTCAAGGAGGCAGGAGTTTTTGCTCTGTTACCTACAACAAAGGGAGCTCAGGCAACAATTATGCCTCTTGATCCAACGGCAAACGAACCTGTAGATGCCTACCTGGTTAAGTCCCAGATAGTTGCAATTGTTCCGGTTGGAGATAGGTCAAAACTAAAGGAGTTTCACCAGCAGTTTAAAGCCGCGGCAGCAGGAATTGAGCTTCCAAGCACTGGAGCAATAGACGTTTCAAAGCTTAAAGAATTTCCCAAAGGTGGAGGAAACAAAGGGGGACTTTCCATAACCTAGGGGAGCTCCCCCTCCCTTAAACAGGGAAAGAGATGAATGCCGAGTTTGAAGACCTCCTGTTCTCACTTCCGTTCCCCGCAGTAATAACCGACAGCGAAGGAAAAATAGAGAGGGTTAATCAGAAGTTTGAATCCCTCTCAAACAGGTCTTTCAAGTTCCTGAAAGGAAAACCCATCTCAGAAGTGCTTAAGATTGAAGAGCTTCTCCTTCTTATTAAAAAGGCATTTAACGAAACCATAGAGATAAGAGGGTTTAGAAAAGGGGAGTTCATCTTCCACGTCTCCCCTCTCTTTACACCCTCAAAAAAAGTTGGAGTCGTAGTTCTCATTGAATCCTGCAGCATTTCCCCCTTTGAGGAAGACATTACACTTTTCCTTAAAGGACTTTCCCACGAGATAAAGAATCCGCTAAGCGGAATAAAAGGAGCAGCAAAGCTCTTTAAGGAGCTGAAAAGCTACGATGAGGAACTTGCACAGGTCATAGTTGACGAAGTTGAGAGGATAGAAAGACTGCTAAAGGACATAACGAGGAGCTTTGATTTCTCTAAGCTCTCTTTCAGAAATGAGAACATCCACCGGATAATCCAGCAGGTTTTTAACCTCTTCTCTGCAAAAGTAAAGGAGAAGGGAATAAAGGTTCGCTTCCTATTTGATCCATCGCTGCCGGAAGTTCCCGTTGACGTTGATAAAATGACTCAGGCCTTTTTGAACGTTGTAAAGAACGCCATAGAGGCTGTAGAAGAGGCTGAAAAGAGGGAGATAACAGTTGAAACGGGATACGCAATAAGGCCTTCGGGGTTTATCTTCATAAAGGTTACAGACACCGGCAGAGGTATGGAGGAAGAGGAGCTCCGAAAGTTCGGCCTCCCGTTCTTCACAACAAAAGAGAGAGGCTCAGGGCTCGGTGCCTTTATAGTAAAAGAGGTGATTAAAGGCCACGGTGGAGAGGTAAAGGTGGAGAGCTCCCCCGGAAAAGGAACCTCCATTAAGCTACTGATACCTATGAAGAGGTAGAGTTGGCAAGGATACTGGTTGCAGACGACGAAAAGAGCATAAGGCTGGTTCTAAGAAAGTTCCTCACCTCAAAGGGACACGAAGTTTTAGAGGCAGAAAACGGAAGAGAAGTTCTTCAGCTCCTGAAGAGGAAACCTGTTGACCTCATCTTCTTAGACCTGAAGATGCCGAAACTGGGAGGACTTGAAGTCCTTGAGAAGGTAAAAGAGATTCCCGTTGTAGTTCTAACGGCCTACGGAACTATGGACTACACAGTAAAAGCCATAGAGCTTGGAGCCGCCGACTACATAACGAAACCGTTCTCGTTTGAAGAGATAAGCGAGGTCCTTAAGAAACTGCTCACGAAGAGAGAGGAAAGAGAAGTAGAGAAAGAAGCCGAGTCGGGAATTGTCGGAAGCAGCAAAATGATGCAGGAAGTGTTTAAAACAGTTGCAAAAGTTGCTAAGAGCTCAATAACGGTTCTGATAACCGGAGAAAGCGGCAGCGGAAAAGAAGTTATTGCAAGAGCCATACATAACTACTCAGACAGAAGAGAAAAACCCTTTGTTGCCGTAAACTGCGCAGCTTTGCCGGGAAACCTCTTAGAAGCAGAGCTCTTTGGGTATGAAAAGGGAGCATTCACAGGAGCAGTCTCCTCAAAGAAAGGGCTCTTTGAACAGGCAAACGGCGGAACCATATTCCTTGACGAGATAGGGGAGCTCCCCCTGCCTTTGCAGGCAAAACTCCTCAGAGTCCTGCAGGAAAAAGAGATTCGTCCTATAGGAAGTGAGAGGAGTAAAAAGGTTGATGTTAGGGTAATAGCGGCAACAAACAGGAACCTTGAAGAAGAGGTAAAAAAGGGAACTTTCAGGGAAGACCTCTACTTTAGACTCAACATAGTAAAGATAGAGCTTCCTCCTCTGAGAGAGAGGAAAGAGGACATAGTCCCACTAGCGCACCACTTTATAAAACGATTTTCAAAGGAGTTCAAACTTCCCCCCAAAGAGCTCTCGGCCGACGCAGTTGACTTCCTCCTCTCCTACCACTTTCCCGGCAACGTGAGAGAGCTTGAGAACATGATACTGAGAGCCATGGTTCTCTCACCGTCAAACCTTATAACGGCAGAAGACCTGAAAAAACAAGTTCAGCAAGAAACTCCGTCCCTTGAAAGCACAATAAGGGAGTTCGTTTTGAAAGTCTTCTCCGTTGAGCAGAAAGAGAAGAACAACCTCTACGACATAGTAGTTAAAGCGGCAGAGAGAGCCGTTATATCAGAAGTCTTAAAGAGGTGTAACTTTAACCAGGTAAAGGCAGCAAGAGTTCTGGGAATTCACAGGAACACTTTAAGGAAGAAAATAAGGGAGTTGGGGATAGAGCTTCATTGACGGAAATCAATTCCTTCATCAGTATCTTGGAATAAAGTTAGTATTGGTATAAAATAAGTTGAGATGATGCAAAAGGTGGAAAGATGAAACTGTTAGAGAAAATAAAGAAGCAAGTTATTTTAACTCAGGATGGTTCTCCATTCGTTCCTCAATACCCCGGAGGAATTGACCCGTCAAGGTGTAACGGCTGCGGAGAGTGCGTTGAGATATGCCCTCAGAACTGCATAGAGCTAAAAGAGTTTGAAGATAGAAAAGTAGCCGTAATAACAAAGTTTGAACTCTGCATAGGAGACGGTTTCTGTAAGATAGTCTGCCCGCAAGATGCCTTCCTCTGAGGCATCAACTGCTCCTCCAGTTCGGAGGAGATTGAAGTAAACGAGGAGGAACTCCTCTCTGACCAGAACGGGAACTACGCCTACCTTACGCTGGGAGGCATACTCTACACGCCAGCTTACCTTCAGCAGATAAACCACAACAGGTGCCAGAACTGTGAGAAGTGCTTGGAGCTCTGCGAAACCAGAGGAATTGACGAAAACGGAAGGGTTATTCCGGAATTTCCCGAGATATGTTCAGGTTGCGGCCACTGCGGGAACGTTTGCCCTGCAAAGAGCATAGAGGCTAAACCCATCCCTCTGGAAGAGATGAAGAGGAGGGTTAGAGCTAGAAGGAGCTCCCGCTAATGGCAAACGGTAAGCCTCAATCCCAACTCTTCCACAACAGCTTTTATGTTCGGCTTAGAGACAACGAGCTCTTTCAGTGCTTTTAAACTTACAGGCTGAGGAGGTAAAACCTCCAGCTTCAGACATGTAGGTCTTCTAATAAACTCCTCTAAAGCTTCTCCTACTCTCCTGTAGAGGAAGTCGTCTTTGTGAAAGTTCTTCTCTATCATAGAGAAGAGCTCTTTCTTTATCTTTTCGGGGGTCATCCCCTCCTGACGGGCAGCATAATTCAGAAATCGCCCGTAAATTCCTCTATTCCTAAAGACCACGTGGAACTTTACAAGTCTTCCTCTATTTACGAGAGCTCTTACCGTAGTTCTACCTTCAAAGAAACGCTCAACAACTGGATAGCTGAGATTATCTATCAGAGTTCCCAGGTAAAAGTCTGCAACATTTCTTACATTCAAAGAGAGGGACGCATCTAACTTACTGCCTTTGAACCTGTACCAGCCGTCAAGATTAAATCTGAATGAAGATTCTCCAAGAAGCTCATCAAGAAGAGGGAGGTTAATCTTTACATCTCCTCCTCTCACCTCCACCTTCAGGTAGGGAGGAAAGCCCTTCTTTCTGAACTCAACAGGAAGGTCTATGTAGAGCCGTGAGAGTTTAAGAGAGAAAAGGCTACTGCTTAGAGTAAAATCTTTAAACTCAAGATCGTTGCGAGCAAGGTTGTAGTGGAAGTAAGAGTAAGAGGTGGCATAGGGCAGCTTTTTAAAACGTCTGTCTATCTTCTCTTTTAACTTAACGTTTGCATAGGCTTCAAGGGCAAAATAACCGGCAACAACCGCCACAATAAAGAGAACGGCAGCTAAAAAGGCTTTTTTCTTCATTTTCTGAGCTCCCTGCTTACCCTGTGAACTGTGTCAACCAGGAATTTCGCCTTTTTCGGGTCTGTCGGCGGGAGTATTCCGTGCCCTAAGTTAAAAATGTGTCCCCTGGCCTTCATCCCCTCCTCCAATATCTTCCTTACTTTCTCTTCAATAGTATTCTCGTCTGCAAAGAGGGCTACAGGATCAAGGTTCCCCTGAATAGACTTATCAACTCTTTCAAGGGCAAAAGGTATCTCTGTTTTCCAGTCAAGGCCTATAACGTCAACAGCGAGCCTGTTGTTTACCTCTAAAAGATGGGCAGCGTTTACGCCGAAGTGGATTATAGGAGTTTCTGGATGGCGTTTCTTTAACTCATTTACAATCTTTTCCGTGTACGGGAAGACGAACCTCTCATAGTCCTCTTTTGCAAGAACTCCCATCCAGGAGTCAAAAATTTGAATAAGGTCAACTCCCGCTCTTATCTGGGCAGAAAGGTATTCAATTACGGTATATGTGAGTTTTGACATGAGAGCATCCCAGAGCTGTGGCCTGTTCCACATCGTTGATTTTGCGGCTATGTAGTTTTTGGAGCTCCCCCCTTCCAACATGTAGCTTGCCAGTGTGAAGGGAGCTCCCGAAAAACCGATTAAAGGCCTGTCTGTAAGCCTCTTCTTTATTATCTGAATCGTCTCAAGAACGTATGGCAAATCCTTTTCAGGCTCTGGAACCTTTAACCTCTCAACATCTTCCAAACTCTCAACCTTTGGCTCAAGAACTGGCCCTTTTCCCTCAACAAAGGAGATGTTTATTCCCATCTTTTCAACGGGAACAAGGATGTCTGAGAAGAGAATTGCAGCGTCAACTCCAATCTCTTCTATGGGAATAAGGGTCACCTCTGCCGCAAGTTCAGGGTTCCTGCACAGATCCATAAAAGAACCGGCTTTAGCTCTTATCTCCCTGTACTTAGCAGAGTATCTTCCCGCCTGCCTCATTATCCAGATGGGAGTGTACTCGGTCTTCTCTCCTCTTGCAGCCTTCAGAATGGGATGGTCTTTAAGGGACATAGAGGCCTCCTTAGTCTGGTAATTGGAGGAATTATACTTAACTACTTCTTAGAAGAATCACCTTCTTCAGCTGGCTTTTTCCTGCTTACTTTTTCTTTCAGCGATTCTGCATCCAGAAGGTAGTTTATATAGAACCTCATGTTCCTTGAGATAAACCTCCCTGCAACCAGCTTTAGGAAAATCCTGTAGAGACCATAAACAGCAAAAGCACCAAACAAGAGAAAAGCTACAGCCCAACAATGGTAGGAAGGCCACAGCTTCCAGAAGTAGAGGAATAGGAGCAGAAAGAGAACAAAAATAAGGTTTGTCCCTACAAAGGCGATGTCGTCTGCCTCTCCGGAACGCCTTTTAACAGGTGAGCTCCCGTAAAACTTTCCAAGAATCTGGTAAAGCATGTAGTCGTTTGTGGAAAGGTTTATACTCTCTAAAAGGTCTTTTGGGAGCTCCCTCTCCAGCCTGAGAATTACACGCCTCCTTACAGACCTGAAGTTTTCAAGGAGCTCGTTATTTTCTGAAAAGAGCGACGTATAGTCAGACTTCACCCTGTCAAGGAAAAGTGGCTGTCTCATTATAAAGATGAGCTTTCCCAGAGCCCAGAAGAGGAAGTAAAGGAAGATAAGGGAGTAGAGGGTTCCTATCTTTTCTGAGAACCAAATAAAAACAGCGCAGAAATAACAAGTAAAGGAGAACGGAAAAATATGGACTTGCGGAAATAGAGCTCCAAGAAGAAAACCCAAAAAGCCATCAGCCAGAATAAAAATAACAGCACCGGAAAAGGCTTTTAGAGCAATATCAGCCGTAGCGTCAACCAGACGATCTACGGCAGAAGCAAAATCGTTAGACACCCCTCCCTCTGCAAGATGAGTTAATGTTAGCGAGAGAATTTATTAATGTCCACTCCCACTCTCATCTTTACAGGAATGTAAGTGCAGATGGGGTCTTCGTGCATGTAGTCGCTGTGCTCCCAGTAGGCACGAACCCTACAGCCGTTGCAGATTTTTACGTATTCACAGCTTCCGCACCTGCCTTTGTACTCCTCTATCTTTCTCATGTCCTGCATTATCTTGGACTCAAACCAGGCTTTATGGAAGGGAATGTCAAAGACGTTGGCGTCCGAAATCGGGAAGTAGCTGCAGGGTCTTAGCCAGCCGTGGCAGTCTATGTAGGCAATAGACTGTCCTGCAACACAGCCCTTCCCGCCGCCGGTTCCAAACACAAGGTTTCTCCTCTTAAGGTCTAAGCCATCTCTTTTTGCGTTCTGATAGAAAATCCTGTAGTAGTGGGGAGCACAGGTCGGGCGGACAAGTATCGTGTTGTCTCCTTTTAAAATCAGCTCCTTCTCAAGTTCATAGTGCCAGTTGAGCCAGTACTCAGCCTCTTCAGCAGAAAGGAGCTCCGCGTTGGCCTCCTCTCCCCTTCCAACAGGAAGAACGATGAACATGTACCAGGCCTTTGCTCCAAGCTCCCTAGCTTTCTTATAAACATTTGGAATGTCAAAGGCGTTCCTCTTTGTAAAAGAAGAGTTAATCAGGAAAGGAATTCCGTGCTTGTTGAAGAGCTCTGCAGCCTTTATAACTCCCTCGTAGGCACCGGGCTGTTTCCTGAAGTCGTCGTGGATCTCTGGAGTTGAACCGTCTAAAGAGAGGGAAACCATCTTAATTCCTACTTCCTTCATCTTACGGCAAACTTCGTCGTCAACCAGCGTTCCGTTTGTGGCTATACACATCCTGAAACCAAGCTTCGTTCCGTACTCTGCAAGCTCCCACACGTCTTCTCTTAAAAGGGGCTCTCCACCTGTTAAAACAACCGTAGGCTTTGAGAGTTTAGCTATATCGTCAAGGAGCTTTTTACCGTCTTCCGTTGAGAAGTCTCCCTGTTCAGACTCTATAGTTGAGGCAGAACGGCAGTGGATACACTCCAAGTTACAGCGCCTTGTTATCTCCCACGCTATCCATTTAGGTAGAAACTCTCCCTTTACGGCCATTCTATAACTCCTTTTAAAGTTTCCAAAGATTATACAAGCTGAATTTAATCACCTTTAGCAAGCTCCTCAATCTTCTGTGCCTGTTCGGCCGCTGCAAGGGCGTCTATCATTTCGTCCAAATCACCGTCTAAAAACTCCTGAAGGTTGTAAAGTGTAAGTTTTATTCTGTGGTCTGTAACCCTTCCCTCAGGGAAGTTGTAAGTCCTTATCTTCTCGCTCCTGTCTCCGCTTCCAACCTGAGAGCGACGGGCAGAGTCAAGTTTCTCTTTCTGTTCCCTCTCGTAGAGTTCTTTTAGCCTTGCTCTCAAAATCTTCATTGCTTTAATCCTGTTCTGAATCTGTGAGCGCTCGTTTGAGCAGGTAACCACAATTCCCGTTGGAATGTGGGTGATGCGGACGGCAGAGTCTGTTGTGTTGACGTGCTGTCCGCCGGCACCGGAAGAACGGTAGGTGTCAATCTTCAGGTCTTTCTCGTTTATTTCAATGTCAACCTCTTCAGCCTCTGGAAGGATTGCAACGGTTGCAGTTGAGGTGTGAATCCTTCCGCCGGACTCTGTAACGGGAATCCTCTGAACCCTGTGGACGCCGGACTCGTATTTAAGTCTTGAGTAGGCTCCCTTACCGGAAATCATTGCAATTACTTCCTTGAATCCCCCTAGGCCTGTTTCGTTAAGCGAGAGGATTTCAACCTTCCAGCCTTTTCTCTCTGCGTAGCGAGAATACATACGGAAGAGATCTTGGGCAAAGAGGGCTGCTTCCTCTCCGCCAGCTCCTGCCCTTATTTCAAGGATAACGTTCTTTTCGTCGTTTGGATCTTTTGGAATCAGAAGTTTCTTAAGTTCTTCCTCTAATTTCTCAACCTTCTTCTCAAGCTCTTTCTTTTCTTCTTTGGCAAGCTCTACAAGTTCGTCGTCCTCTCCGGCCTCTATCATCTCAACGGCTTCAGCTATTCCCTCTTTCGCCTTCTTGTACTCCATGTAGGTTTCGTAAATGGGCTGGAGTTCCTTGTGCTCCCTTGCGAGGGTCTGGAATCTCTTCTGGTCAGAAATAACCTCCGGTTTTCCTAAACTTTCCTCTATCTCTTTGAACTTCTTCGCAATATTCTCAAGCCTTGTTTCAACGGCCTTCTCCATAACAACCCCTCAACTCTGTTTTCGCCATTAAAAGATTAACTTATAAAATAGTCTGACAAGGAAAGAAAACGGAGGAGAAGATGAAAAAACTGCTCTTAACTGCTATTTCTGCAATTCCTTTCCTCATCTCCTGCGGGGGGCCTGAGTTCAGCGTAGCTTACCGCTATGTTCCACCAAAAGATAACATAAACTGTCTTATGTCCTGCGATTCAGAGTTCAAAAAGTGCCAGCAGAAGTGCAGCGAAAAGAGAGAAAAGTGCCTTGAAGACGCAAGAAAGAGGGCGGAAGCAATCTACCAGAAAGAGCTTAACATTTACCAGAAGGAGCTCTCCGTATACAACAAGGCCTACACCTCTTACCAGAGAGCTCTCCTTGACTGGAACAACAACTACAGGAAACTCTATAAAGACTACATCTACTTCAAAAATGTTTGTAAAAAGACAAAGGACTACTACGCCTGCGATAGGAAATACCAGTTAGAACAGGCTTTAGACACGCTAAACGACACAAAACCCACTCCGCCAACTCCCCCTAAAAAACCAGACCTCCAGGAGATTATTTCACAGCTTTCCTCGGCCTGTTACACAGATTGCGGCTGTAAGGAGACCTACAACACCTGCTTTACCTCCTGCGGAGGGAAGATTGTTCCCTACAAGTTCTGTGTTAAAAACTGTAAGTAGAGGCAGAGATGGAGATTAAGACGCACGAAAAGATTGACAGGGAGATTTCAGGAGAGCCTGTAGAGGTTAAAGAGGGCTACGCCAGAGTTGTTCTGAAGACAAAGCCCTTTATGGCTGCAGATGAGAAAGGGCTGGTTCACGGCGGTTTTCTCTTTTCCGCCGCAGACTACGCAGCAATGCTCTCTGTAAACCACCCGAATGTAGTTTTAGGCTTTGCAGAGGTTTCGTTCTTAAAGCCTGTAAAGGTGGGAGATACCGTTGAGTTTGTTGCAGAAGGAGAGACTGGAAACAAAAAAAGGGTTGTTGACGTTGTAGGCTACAAAGATGGAGAGGAAGTTTTCAAAGGACGGTTTACCTGCTTCGTTCCGTCAAAACACGTCCTTGACCGTTAGCAAGGAAGTTCTGGAGGCGGCGGAAAAGGAAGGGAGCTCCCGCGAGTTCTTCTTTAAACTGGTGGAGCTCCTTACAGGTTTAAAGCGGAGCGAGGTAAAGGAGCTTAACCACGAGAAGCTCATAAAGGAGATAGTAAAGGCCAACCGGTTGGAGGAGTTCTTCTTCCCCTCAAAGAGCAAGAACATCTACAGCGCCCTCAGAAAGGCCTTCAGGCTGAGAGAGAGAAGAGAAGTTGAGAGGGAGTGGAACAGTAAGATTAAGAACTGGCGGGAAGAGTTTGAGGAAAAACTCTACAGGGCTGCAAGCAGGTATCTGCTGAAGGTTGAAAACTGGGAACTGATGAGGGAGCTCTACAGGAAAGAGTGGCTCCTGCCGTCAGAGGTTCTCAACAGTTTTAAGGGAAAAACTGAGGAGTTTGAAGACTGGATAGCAGAAATTTCAGGAGAGGAGTTTCTGGAAAAAAGGGTTGAGAAGTGGATGGAGCTCCCTCCCTTTAAAAGGCGGGAAAAGATAGTTAAAGACATTCTAAAGGCCTACCGGCTCAACTGTTTAGAACTTGGAATCTACGGCCTCTTTCCCCTCTCTGAAGGCGTTGTGTGGGATGCTTTTGTAAGGGAAAACACCTTAGAAGCAGACATTGAAATCCTTATTAGGAAGAGGAACAGGAAGTTTGTAACAATTCAGTATGCAGTAAAACTGATTGTTGAGAGGGTCTTCTCTGAAGAGGAGATTCCCCCTTTTTTAGACTGGCACCCCTTTGTTGACTACAGAGAGGGGACGTTAAATCGCCACGCTATTCAGCACGGAGTAGCAGTGAACTTTGGAAGTAAAGAAAACTTCCTGAAACTCTTTTACTTTGTGGATTTTCTCTCTGAAATTATCCAATATCTTAGTTAAATCCAACCTTTAGTATATTTAGAATAGTTGAATTCATCAATAGCTTTTAAAGTTTTAAAATTTTCGGGAATATTCCAAGTCCTAACTCGGGCTAAAAATGCTTTTTGTATTCTCATAAAAGCCCGATAATTATCAGCATTCTTTTCTCTGTTTTCTTCTTTACTATTTGGTGTTATTAAAGAACACCCGTAAGCCTTTGCTATTTTTTCATCCCAAAGAGAAAAAAAATTAGGAGCTAACATATGGAGAGCCTTAACAGCTGCTACGGGAGAATAAGCAAAATCTTTTCCTTTTTTCATTTTTGTTGCCTCCAAGAAGTCCAAAAACATGCCTTTTATAGATAAACAATCAGGAACAAGAAACTGATCATAATAATCAATAACACTATAATTTAGCAAACTTTTCTTCCTCAATATCAAAATTTCCTGGTAATACTTACCTATAACTCCCTCAAGAAGGTCAAAATCAGGTTTACCATATCTATAGAAAGAACTATTCCACTCCAATAAAAGAGTTCCCACTGCATCTGCTATTAAAGACAAATTCCTCTTACTTCTCTCTTCAGAGAGAAGTTTTTCTATAAGAAAAGAAGCAACTTTCTAAATAGAATCTCTTTTTTCATTTTTCCTATAAGCTTCCATCCCTCTTAAAAATTCCTGAAGCTTTGGAAATACGTATTTTTGCTTTTTAGGCATGTATCCTTCCTCTCTAAAAATCTTACTTAACTAAGGCTGAAAAATTATAGTAAAAACAGTTCCTACTCCTTCTTCAGACTCAACCTGAACCTCCCAGCCGTGGAAACGGGCAATCTCTTTAACAACAGAGAGGCCTATGCCTGAACCGGAGCTCCCCTTGCTCTTAACAAACCTCTCAAAAATTTTCGGAAGGAGCTCCTCCGGTATTCCCTTTCCGGTATCTGAAACCCTCAGGTAGTCGGAAGTGAGCTCAACTTCCACTCTTCCCCTGTCTGTAAAGTTCAGTGCGTTGTCAATTAAGTTCCTCAAAAGCTGCTGAAACAGGACTTTGTCGGCTGGAAGACTCACGTCTTCAAGGAAATAGCGGAGCTCCACTCCCTTTTTACCTGCCTTCTTCTTAAAAGAGGCAACAACCTCCTCCGTTAAAGGCCTCAGGTTCACCCACTCAAAGTTAGAAACTTTAGAGGAAAAGAGCTTCCCGATGCCAGACAGGATGGACTCCACCTTTTCGGCCTTTTCGTAAATCTCCTTTACAGCATCGGGATCTGAGCACTCACCGTAGAGCAGGAGGAACTCTGCGTTCCCTTTTATGGCCGTTAGAGGGGTCTTTATCTCGTGGGAGAGGGTTGAAACAACGTTCTTTTTCAGCTCCTCTATCTCAACCTCAAGCGTAATGTCTTTCTTCAGGGCAACTATTAAACTGCCAACTTTAGAGAGCTTTAGAAGGTAAGTCCTATCTCCCTCTGTAAATGTTGCGGAGCTCTCCCCCTCCTTTACTGCCTCCTCAAAGGCTTTAACAACCTCCTGAAACGGGTAAACGTCCCACAGCTTTTTAAAGTCCTCGCCCAGAACAAACCCTTTTTCGTCAACAACCTTTATCTCGGGGAACTTACTCTGGAGCTCCCTCAACCAGCCTGTATCCAACTCCCCAAACCGTCTCAATCCTGTCTCCTATCTTATCCCTCAGGTGTTTCACGTGAACGTCAACAACCCTTTTTGAAACAACCTCACCCTTCCACACCTTTTGAAGGAGCTCCTCCTTTGAAACAACCTTTCCCCTGTTTTCCAAAAGAACTCTGAGGAGCTCCCTCTCCCTGCCCGTCAGTTTTACCTCTTTCCCGTCAACGAGAGCTCCAACGTCTGTTATCACTATTCCGGAAGGCTCAGGAGTAAACA
>WFYG01000020.1 GCA_015490195.1 Thermovibrio sp. | reverse complement strand
GGCTTTCCCCCGTTTAAACCGTAAGGGCTGTGGACTCTCCTCTCCGATACAACCGTAACGTCAACTTCCTCTAAAAAGAGGAGTTCTCTAACTATTCCGTCTCCTCCTCTCCACTTTCCATCTCCGCCGGAACCCCTCCTTACGCCGTAGCTGGTAACCATAACGGGGAAGTGGAACTCAAGGGCTTCAACGGGAGTGTTGAGGGTGTTTGTCATGTGGGTGTGGACGGCGCTTGCTCCGTCAAAGCCGTTCTCTGCTCCAGCTCCCCCTCCGATTGTTTCGTAGTAGGTGAACTTCTCGTTTCCAAAGGTCAGGTTGTTCATAGTCCCCTGAGAGGCTGCAGGGATTTTCTCAGGGATAGCTTTTGAGAGAGCTCCAAGTAGAACGTCAGTTATCCTCTGGGATGTTTCAACGTTTCCACCTGAAACGGCCGCAGGGAACTGGGCATCAACAACCGTTCCGGGTTTCGTTATAACCTTTATCGGCCTTAGTATTCCCTCGTTTGTCGGTATCTCCTCTCCTGCAAGACATCTGAAGACGTAGAGGATTGATGAGACAACTATTGAGCGAACTGCGTTTAAACAGCCACGAACCTGAGGGTCTGATGGTGAGAAGTCAACTGTTGCCTCTTCTCCTTTTATTGTAAGAACAACCCTTATCCTTACGTTCCTGTTTCCCGCTCCGTCGTCGTCTAAGAAGTCCCCAAAGGTGTAAACGCCGTCGGGGATTTCTGATATTACTCTTCTCATCATTCTCTCTGAGTAGTCTAAGAGGGCCTCAGAGTAGGCTTCAAGGAACTCTGAACCGTACTTCTCAAGGAGCTCCCTTAATCTCCTTATCCCGATTCTGTTTGCCATAACCTGAGCTTTAAAGTCTCCCTCCCTCTCCTCCGGAGTTCTCGTGTTGGCCTTTAGGGTGTTCAGGAAGTCTTTGAGAACTTTTCCCTCCTCAACACACTTAACAGGGGGAATTACAAGCCCTTCCTGAAAAATTGAAGTTGAGAGGGGCATTGAACCGGGGGTTATTCCACCAACGTCTGAGTGGTGAGCTCTGTTTGCAACGTAGAAGAGGAGCTCCCCATCGTGGTAAACGGGGGCAACAACGGTTATGTCTGGAAGGTGTGTTCCCCCTTTAAAGGGGTCGTTGACAACGGCCATATCTCCTTCTTTCAGCTCAACGTTTTCAACAACGCTCCTTACAGACATAGGCATTGAGCCAAGGTGGACGGGGATGTGGGCAGCCTGTGCAACCATCCGGCCGTGGCGGTCAAAGATAGCGCAGGAGAAGTCCCTCCTCTCCTTTATGTTAGGTGAAAAGGCTGTCCTCTGGAGAACTGCTCCCATTTCTTCGGCAACCGAGATAAGGGCGTTTTTTATCACTTCAAGCTTTATCGGGTTAACCATTCTTCACCTCTAAGAGGAGGTTTCCAAATCTGTCAACTCTCACCTCTGCAAAGGGTGGAACAACTGTTGTTGAGCTGTATTCAACGATAACTGCAGGGCCGTGAAACTGATGGCCGGGAAGGAGTTTACTTCTGTCAAGAACAGGTGTTTCTACCCATTCACCCTCAAAGAAGACCTCTTTGCACTTTAAGAGAGCTCCCCTCGGGAACCCCTCCCCGCACTCCTTCATCGGCTCAAAAGAGGGTTTTTCCGTTATCCCAACCGCCCTGAGCCGAACGTTAACAACTTCAACGTCTCTGCTGTGTCTGTATCCGTAGAGCTTCTCGTGGGCCTTCTCAAAGGATTCTCTGAACTCTTTAGAGTAGGGAACCGTTATCTCAAAAGACTGGCCCCTATACCTGAGGTCTAAGTGCCTCTCTAAGAGGAGCTCCCCCTCAAATCCCTCTTTTTCCATCTCTTTCCTGGCTCTTTCCTCAAGCTCTCTGAAGTGCTTTTCAAGGGCTTCGGCCGTTGCCTCTTCCTCTTTCAGCATAACGGTTCTGGAATAGTCTTTAACAACGTCTGAGAGAACCATTCCAAGGGCAGAGAGGATTCCGGGGTTTTTGGGAATAAGAACCCGGGGTATGGAGAGCTCCCTCGCAAGGTAAGCTGCATGCATTCCACCGGCACCGCCAAAGGAGAATAGGGAAAACTCCTCAGGGTCGTATCCCCTCTCAACGGAGATTACCCTCAAGGCCTTTGCCATTTTTGTATTTGCTATCTCTAAAATACCTTCAGCGAGCTCTATAGGTGTTATTCCTAACCTTTTAGCCATCTCCTCAAAGTAGGGTTTGAGTCTCTCCGGGTAGAGTTTCATCTTCCCGCCAAGGAAGTGTTCCGGGTCTAAACGGCCCAAGAAGAGGTTGGCGTCTGTAACGGTTATCCTCTCACCCTTTCCGTAGCAGATGGGACCCGGGTCTGCACCGGCACTTTCAGGGCCCACCTGGAGAGCTCCCCCGCTGTCAATCCAGGCAACTGAACCTCCACCGGCTCCAACCGTGTGAATCTCAATTACAGGAACCTTTATCGGCAGACCGGCTATCTTTGACTCAACGGAGAGCTCCGGCCTTCCGTCTATCAGCGAAACGTCTGTTGAAGTTCCTCCCATGTCAAAGGTTATGAGCTTCTCAAAACCTGCCAGTTTCCCCAACTTCCAGGCTCCGACAACTCCTCCTGCAGGGCCTGAAAGAACCGTTCTAACAGGCTCTTTAACGGCAGTTTTCGGAGAGATAACACCTCCGTTTGACTGCATAACCCTGAGGGTATCTCCACTCTGAAGGTTCTTAACCAAATACTCTATGTAACCCTTCATTTTGGGCATAACGTAGGCGTTAACAACTGTCGTTGAAGCCCTCTCAAACTCCCTGAACTCTGGAACTATCTCAGAGGAGATGGAAACGGGAAATCCCTCCTTTTCAAGGGCTTCCTTCACCTTAATTTCATCTTCCGGGTTTAAAAAGGAAAAGAGGAAAGAGACGGCAACAGACTCAACATTCAGAGATTTCAGCTTCTCTACCAGCTCCTCAATCTCTTCCTCTTTAAGAGTTTCAACGTGCTTCCCTTTAGAGTTGAGCCTGCACGAAAGTCCAAAAGAGAGCTCCCTGGGAACAAGGTGCTTAACCTTTTTCACCCTGAATGAATAGAGCTCCTCCCTGTTCTGCCTCCCTATCTCTAAAAGGTCTTCAAAACCCCTGTTTGTTACAAAGGCCGTTTTTGCCCCTTTCCTCTCAAGAACTGCGTTTGTTGCAACGGTTGTTCCGTGGGTTATTCTCCTCTCCTCTCCTCCAATTTCCGAAAGACCTTTAAGAACGGCCTCTGCCGGGTTTTGAGGAGTTGAAAGAACCTTTAAGACCTGCCACTTACCGCCCTTCAGGTATATGAAGTCTGTAAAGGTTCCACCTGTGTCAACGCCTACGATAACCATACCTCTCTCCAGCTAACGTTTTGGCTATTCTAAAATAGTTCAATCAAAGATTTTGAGGGAAACTGTGGAGAGGAAAAAGCCCATTGGCGTTGAAATCTTTGACAGGATAGCCCACAAGTACGATTCTATTTCCCGCTTCCTGTCGTTGGGAATTATCCCGAGGTGGCAGAGGGAACTGGTAAAGGGACTGGAAAGCCCGGGAAGGGTTTTAGACCTTGCCTGCGGAACGGGAGATGCGGGAGCTCTCCTCCTAAATAAGGCAGAATCGGTTGTAGGTCTTGACTATTCACTCCCCATGCTGAAAGTAGCAAAAGAGAAGTATCCTGAAATGCTCCTTGTTCGGGGAGATGCACTGAATACCCCCTTCCCAAATAAAGCCTTTGACACGGTTATCGTCTCGTTAGGGTTGAGGCACTTTGAGAACCCGGAGAAAGGGCTATCTGAAATCAGACGGGTTCTTAAAAGTGGAGGAGAAGCGAGGATTTTAGAGGTTTCAATTCCCAAAAACCCGGTGCTGAAGTTCCTCTTCATCCAGTTTCTAAAGAATGTAATGCTTCCGTTGGGAAAGCTCCGGTCTAAGGCAGACGTGACGAGACATCTTTACGAGACAATCGTAAACTTCCCCCACTATGAGGAGCTCCTCAATCTTGCCAGAACAGTGGGATTTAAAGGAGGAAGCTACAGACCTCTCATGTTTGGAATGGCGACAATTTACACGCTGAAAGGATAATCGTATAATTGGATTTTGAATCCTTTATTTTCTTTTTTTCAAATGGTGGAGGGAATTGTGAGAAGGCTCCTTCTCCTTTCAGGGTTACTGCTCCTTACCGCAAGCTGCGGTGGGGGTGGGGGACTTGCCGATCCCGACATCCACTACAGGGATTTCGGCGTTAACGTTGCAGTGAGGAGCTCCCCCTACCTGACCCCTGAAAACCACAAGGATGGTTGGGGACAGAGTGACTGTCTGGCCTGCCACCAGAACTTCAAACACACAATGGCAACCCCCGATATGCCGGCAGACAAATACCAGTCCCTCATTGATAGTGCCGTAGAAAAGGTTGGAGTAAACAACTCAATCCTTGTCTGTTCTGCCTGCCACGGAACCAACGGAGCCACAAAAACGGGAACAGGGCAGCCTGTAGAGAGGAAGTGTCTGGTCTGCCACGACAACTTTGAGAGGCTCCACTTCTACAAAGGTACCTCTTTAAGAAAACACTTCCACGACTTTAACGGAAACGGAAAGATTGACGACTTTGACTGCGTGGTGTGCCACTGGCAGCCAGATATGGACGGAATTGTTGAACCGGACACAGATTTTGGCGAGATAGGGGGAACCATTAAGAGGAACTCTCAGGAGCTCTGCCTGACTTGCCACTCAAACGGCTGGGGAACAGTATCTGGTGAACCACTTGCAGACACAAACGGAGACGGAAAGGCAGACGCCAGAATTTCACCTCCTGAAAACCCTCCAGACATTGCCATCCTATGGAACAACAACTGGCACGGAAACAACGGGTTTACATCAGGCGATAGACCCTTTAAAGACATAACCCTCTCGGGTGAGCTCCTGTTCCACACCCAGCACGCAGCACTTGAGTGTGTTGACTGCCACAACCCCCACGGAAGCAACAACGACAAGCTGATAGTTGAAAAGGTAGGAGAGACCCTGACTATAGTAAAACAGGTAAAACAGGTAGACAACACAGCAGAGGTTAAATACGCTCTGGTTGACCCTCAGACAACCGCCTTCTTTACAAACCTCAGCTACAGCGGTGTGGTTGAAGCAGAAAATAGAACCTACGACCTTTCAAAACCTGAAGACCTGAAAGCTTACGAGGAACTCCCGGTAAAGAACGACGACACCTCGGTTGACGCAAACAGAAGCACAGTTCCCTCACTCTGTGCATCCTGCCACGACGGAACTGTAAGTTACTCTTCTGTTAACGGACTGGGGCTTTCCATAGACATTGAAACTCACAACGCCGGAAAGACCTGCGTATCCTGCCACTCCCACGGTGGAGGAACCTTCTAAGGAGGGTTCCTTTCCTTTACTTTATAACCATCTTTAGGCCGATAAGAACGAGAAGAAGGCCGAAAAGTTTTCTTAAAAGATGCTGGTTCATCATGTGGAGGAGCTTAACTCCAAACCTGCTACCGATAATTCCTCCAAGGGCAACAAAAAGAGCTGCCGGAATGTAGATGTAGCCAACCTGCCAGCTTAGAACTCTGTGAGCTGGAACAACCATGTAGAGAATAGTCCCAAGAAAGGCGTTTATAAATGAAATAACAGATGCAAGGGCAACAACCCGTTTAGTTTCAATTTGAGAGAGGCTGAAAAGAAGAGTGTTAACAACAACTCCACCACCTATTCCCAAAAGGGCGCTGGAAAAGGCAGAAAGGAGAAGAACGGCAGGAAGAAGAATGTTCTCTTTGAAGGAGAATTTGGGAGCTCCCCCTCTGTCTGTAATCAGCTTAACACTCAGCAGAAGCAGAAAAAGGCCGAATATCTTTTTTAAAACGTGGCCTGAAACGAAGTGGGAAAAGAGAACTCCAAAGAGAATACCGGCAAATATCCAAGGAAGGAGTTTGAGGAGCTCCCTTACGTCAACCCTTCCGCTAAAAACGTGAAAACCGGATGTAAAAAGGGTAGAAACCGTTATAACCGCAAGGCTCGTAGCAACAGAAATCTTGAAACCTATTTCCTCAGGAACCCCAAGGTAGGAAGTAAAGAAATAGTTAAATAAGGGAACAAGTATTACTCCTCCGCCTATTCCGAAAAGACCGGCGGCGAAACCGGCAACTATCCCGGCAGTAAAGAGGAGAATGTAAACTTCCAAGCTATTTAACCTCTTCTTCTAACCACTTCAGGTAAGGGGCAAAAACAGCAGAGGCTGGAATGGCAACTATCTGTGGAACCTCGTAGGGGTGGAGCTCCGCCAGCCTCCTCTCAAGCTCCGGGTAAGCCTTTTCCGTCGTTTTTAAAATGGCCAGATACTCTTTTCCCTCCTCTACGTTCCCTTCCCACCAGTAGAAGCTCTTAATCTCTCCAGCAACCTGAGCGCAGGCTGAAAGCCTCTCCTCCACAAGGGTTTTCAGTACAGACTCTGCAGATTTTCTATCGGGGAAGGTTGTTAAAACTACCAGAGATCCCATCACTCCCCCTAAAAGGAGATAATCTCCTCGGTCTCCATAGCCCTCTTAATGTCCTCTTTAAGTTTATCAACGTTGACGGTGTGAACCGTTCCAGAATAACCTCCAAGAAGCTCTAAGGCGTTCTCAAGGAGGAGCTTAAACCCCCGGGTGTTGTAGTTTGAGAGGTGGTAGTAGGCAACGCCTATCTGGATTAAGGCCTGGAGAAAGTCCCTTTCTCTTCCAAATTCTCCCATCCAGATTTCTTCTAAAATCTCATGAACTTCAAAGTAGAGTCCTTTCTCAAACAGGAGGCGTGCCATTTGGATGTTCTTCTCTATATCCTCCTCAACAGGTTCAAAATCGGCTGAGAGCTCCTTCAAAAACTCCCTGTACTTTTCTGCCTTTTCCCTTACATACTTCTCTGTAATTGGATCGTCGGGAACAAACTTCAGAAAAGCTCCTTCCCTTTCAAAGAGGGGAAATTCTGAAACTACTTCTTCTAAAACAGCTTCTGGTATATCCGAATTTTCAGAAAAAACCGAAGAAATAACGGCCCTTAACTTTAAAAAGCCCTGTTCTTCTTTTTCTCTCAAATAATTGCAGAGGTTGTGGGCAAACCAGTTCCTGATTTCAAAGAGATCCATTTTGAACTTCCTCAAACTTTTGTGAAAGGGGGAGGGAGCTCCCCCAAAAATCAGTTCTCTGAGCCGACAACTTCGTCTGGGTGGGCAATCCTTCCAAGAACTGCAGAAGCGGCAGCAACGGCAGGAGAGGCAAGGTAGACTTCGCTTTCAGGGTGCCCCATACGGCCGACGAAGTTCCTGTTTGTAGTTGCAACAGCCCTTTCACCCTTGGCAAGGATTCCCATGTGTCCGCCAAGGCACGGACCGCAGGTTGGAGTTGAAACAACGCATTCTGCGTCAAGGAAGATGTCAATGAGTCCCTCTTTCAGAGCCTGCCTGTAGATTTCCTGAGTTGCAGGGATGACGATACAGCGGACGTTAGGGTTAACCTTCTTGCCCTTAAGAATCTGGGCTGCAACTCTCAGGTCGCTTAGCCTTCCGTTTGTGCAGGAACCTATAACAACCTGGTCTATTGTTACGTGTGTAGCCTCTGTTACAGGCCTTGTGTTTGAGGGAAGGTATGGAAACGCAACCTGAGGCTCAATTTTGGAAACGTCTATCTCGTAAACCTCTGAGTACTCTGCGTCAGGGTCGGACTTGTATAGTTTGTAAGGCCTTTTAGCCCTTCCCTTAACGTACTCAAGGGTTACCTCGTCTGGTTCAATGATTCCGTTCTTAGCTCCAGCCTCTATGGCCATGTTGCAGATTGTAAACCTGTCGTCCATTGGGAGCTCCCTTATAGCCTCACCTGTGTGCTCCATCGTCTTGTAGAGAGCTCCGTCAACGCCGATCATCCCGATAACGTAGAGGATGATGTCCTTTCCACCTACCCACCTCTGGCGCTTTCCGTAGTAGATGAACTTCATCTGCTCCGGAACCTTAAACCAGACCTCTCCCGTAAGCCAGGCGTAGGCCATGTCTGTTGAGCCAACACCTGTTGAGAAGGCACCTAAAGCCCCGTAGGTACAGGTGTGGGAGTCTGCTCCTATAACAACGTCTCCTGGAACCACAACCCCCTGCTCAGGGAGGAGAGCGTGCTCAATTCCAACCCTTCCCTCAGGCCAAAAGTGTTTAATCCCGAACTCTTTTGCAAAGTCCCTCATCATCTTAACCTGTTCGGCAGCCTTTATGTCTTTGGCAGGAACAAAGTGGTCGGGAACTAAGGCAATCCTCTCCCTGTCCCAGACGTTTTTGGCTCCAATGGCTTTAACCTGCTTAATGGCTATGGGAGCTGTAACGTCGTTTGCAAGGGCAATGTCAACCTTACACATAACTAACTCGCCAGGGTAGACCTCTTTCTTCCCGGCGTGGTCTGCAAGTATTTTCTGAGTTATGGTCATTCCCATTCTCTCTCTCCTTAAAGTGGAGTTTTATAGTTTCAAATTATAGCAGCGGTTAAACTTTAGCCACTCTACAAAACGGGATAGAATAGAAATAGGAGGGAGTCTTGAAACTGCTCTTTGGAGGAAGCTTTAACCCGGTCCACATAGGTCACTTGCTCATTGCCAGAGACGTTTTAGAGGACTTTGGTTTTGAAGAGGTAATCTTCGTTCCGGCCCATGTTCAGCCACTAAAGGGGGAGCTCCTCATCCCACCAGAAGTTAGGCTCAAAGCCCTGAAATCTGCTGTAGAACCTGAACCAAGGTTTAAGGTTTGGGACTACGAGCTTAAAAAGGGAGGAATTTCTTACACCTACCAGACTTTAGAGGAATTCCACAGAGTTTACGGTGAAGAGCCCGTTTTCATGATGGGAACAGACTCATTTAAGAGCTTCCATTTGTGGAAAAGACCTGAAAGAATCTTAGAACTTTCCAGAATCTTAATCGTCTCAAGGCCGGGAGAGGAGGTTAATCCGGAAGAGGTACTGAAGAAGCTGAACCTGAACATTCCTGTTGCCCGTTTTAAAAGAGGTAGAGCCCTCTCTACAGGCTGGAGAGTGGCCCTTTACGAGGGGAGGTTAATTGAAATCAGTTCAACAGAGATAAGGGAAAGGTTAAAATCCGGGAAACCGATTTCCTATATGGTTCCAGAAAAAGTTGAAGAAATAATCAGGAGGTGGCGGGAAGATGCCTTACAGAGCAATGTTTAGGAAGATGACATTGAGGGACGTTCCACCACAGGAGCTTGAGGGAAAGAGGGTTTTTGTAAGGGTAGACTTCAATGTTCCCATTGAAGACGGCGTTATAACAAACGACAAGCGCATCAGGGCAGCTCTCCCAACAATCAACTACCTGTTAGACCACAGGGCTAAAGTAATCCTCTGCTCCCACTTAGACAGGCCTAAAGGGTGGGATCCAAAGCTCTCTCTGAAACCTGTTGCAGAAAGACTCTCAAGGCTTTTAGAGAAAGAGGTTAAGTTCATTCCAGATTGTATAGGAGAAGTTGCAGAAAAGGGCGTGGCGGAGCTCCAGCCAGGAGAGGTGGCACTCCTTGAAAACGTCAGGTTCTACCCTGAAGAGACCAAAAACGACCCGGAGTTTGCCAAAAAACTTGCAGCACTTGCAGACATCTACGTCAACGACGCCTTCGGAACAGCCCACAGGAAGCACGCCTCAACCTACGGAATAACAAAGTTCGTAAAGCTTGCAGTTGCAGGATTTCTGTTAGAAAAGGAGATAAAGTACTTAGAAAGAGCCCTTGAAAACCCCGAAAGGCCTTTAGTTCTCATCATTGGCGGTTCAAAGGTTTCTGGGAAATTAGAAGTAATTGAGAACCTTCTGAAAATTGTTGACAAGATGCTTGTAGGCGGCGGAATGGGCTACACCTTCCTGAAAGCCGCCGGCTACAGCGTTGGAAAGTCCTTAGTTGAGGAAGAGCTGATAGACACGGCCAGGAAGATAATGGAAGAAGCAGACAGAAAAGGGGTTAAGTTCTACATACCGGTGGACAGCAACAACGCCGACAGGTTTGCAGAGGATGCCCACACAAAGCTTACAACCTACAAGGAGATTCCAGAGGACATGATGGGATTAGACATCGGCCCTGCCACTGTTGAGCTCTTTAAAGAAGCCCTTTCAGATGCAAAAACAATTCTCTGGAACGGCCCCATGGGTGTATTTGAGTTTGAAAAGTTCCGTTTTGGAACGATGGCAATTGGAAAGATAGTAGCGGAACACAAAGACGCACTGAGAATAGTAGGTGGTGGAGACAGCGTTGCAGCAATTGAGATGTTAGGGCTTGAACACGAGATAGACCACGTTTCAACAGGTGGCGGTGCTTTCCTCCAGTTCCTCGCAGGGAAGGAACTCCCCGGAGTAATGGCACTTACAGACAAAAAGTAACTAAAGGGGTGGGGACTCCCCGCCCCTAATAGATAATCAGGTTAACCCCCCTGTACCTCAGATAAGGTATCTCCTCCGGTTTATCAACAGAATCAACCATAAACCAGTCCCTCTTGGGAGTTGAAACTAAAAGACCTTCTATAACGAACTTTGACCTTTTACCCTTCGTTCCGGGAGGTTCGTAAAGAACGAGTTTCACGAACTTGTTTGCCATGGGAATGAGAGAGAGAATTGACTCAACGTCGCTTAAGAAGTCTCCCGTTAAAACGAAAACCCTGTTCCCCTGGAGCTCCAGCTCTGTCCTCCTTTCAGGAGTTATGTAGTCGTAAACAACGGCAAGTTTAAGCTTTGGAAACACCAAACCCTCAGGAATTTTCTTCCCTCTACTGCCGGTAAAGAGCTCTATTAGCTCCTCTATCTTCTGAAGACCTTCCCCTGTCAGTATCCTCAAACTCCCCCAGCCCTCCCAATCGTCTGGAACTTTAAAGGGAGGTTCAACAACGGCAATCCCGTAAGCTGCCAGAAGACTCTTAAGGGCAGGAGGTGTGTCGGGAGAGGTGTTTATGACCGTCCTCTGACCTGTATACCTGTTGTAAGCAAGGTAGTCGTAATGGTAGGTTAAAACGTCGTCTTCTCCGAGAATTAGTGTCCCATTTTTCAGAAGCGAAGAGAAGTTAGCAGATATAACTTTCTCAAGAACAGGATTGAGGTTATTTCCGCTAACAACAGAAACGCCAGCCTGTGAAAGCAATTTCTTCGTTTCTGAGGAAAGCCCGGTTAAATCAACAAGGAACTTACTTCCTTCAACAGTTATTAGTGGATTCTTTCTGAGAGAAATTTTTTTATTTCCAATAAATATAAAACCTTCCTGCGTAATCTTTCCTCCTAATCGGTGTATGAGCTGGAGTTCCCTCTCAACCTGTCTCTTTTTAAATACAGACTTTTCTTTTAAAGGAAGCATATCTCCCGCAGGAAGTTTCAGCTCCTGCCCCGCATAAATGAGATTAGGGTTTTTTATACCGTTTAAACGAGCAACTCTGTAAAGGAAACGGCGAGGAATCTTAAACTCTTTAAGAATCTTAAGAAGAGTATCTCCCTGTTTTACCCTGTAAATAACAAATCTCTTTTCAGTCTCAACGGAAGGTCGTTCCTTCACAACGTTAATCTGGTAAGTTGCTCCGTAAGAATTGGCTGTAAGCAGACAAAGAATCAAGAGAGCTCTCTTAACCATTTCTCTAAATCCCTCAGCGCCCTTTCGGCAAGGTATTTCCTTCGGTTAAGTTTACCCTTTATCCTCTTTTCAGGAGGAGGAAGAAGGCCAAAGTTTGCGTTCATCGGCTGAAAAGATTTTGGATTAGCCGTCGTAATGTACTTTAAAAGCCCTCCTATCATAGTGGTCTCCGGTGGGTAAACGGCTTCCTTACCCTCAGCAAGCCTTGAAGCGTTAATCCCTGCAATAATCCCGGTAGCTGCAGACTCAGGGTATCCTTCAACTCCCGTTATCTGTCCTGCAAAGAGAACTTCAGGATTCTTCTTCAGCTGAAGGGTTCTGAGAAGAAGCTTCGGGGAGTTTATAAACGTGTTCCTGTGTATGCTTCCATAACGGGCAAACTCTGCGTTCTCAAGGCCGGGAATGAGCCTGAAAACCCTTTTCTGTTCGGGGTACTTCAGCTTTGTCTGAAAGCCAACAAGGTTTAAGAGGGTTCCCTCTCTGTTCTCTTTCCTGAGCTGAACAACGGCAAAGGGCTGCTTTCCAGTCCTCGGGTCAATCAAACCAACGGGCTTTAAAGGACCAAAGAGGAGAGTCTGTTTACCCCTCTCCGCCATCTCCTCTATCGGCATACACCCCTCAAAGTAGCAGGCCTTTTCAAAGTCTTTAAGGGGAACTTTCTCAGCCTCCATAAGGGCGTTGTAGAACCGCTCGTACTCCTCCTCCGTCATGGGGCAGTTGAGGTAGTCGTCTCCTCCTTTCCCGTAGCGGGAGCCCCAGAAACACTTTGAGTAGTCAATCGTATCGGCGTAAACAATGGGAGAGATGGCGTCGTAGAAGTGGAGCTCCTCCTCTCCAAGATATTCCCTTAAAAACTGAGAAAACTTATCTGAAGTTAAAGGTCCTGTTGCAACAACGGTTATTCCCTTTTTCGGAATTTCTGTAACCTCTTCTCTAACAATTTCTATGTTGGGATTACTCTCTATTTTTTGGGTTATGTAGTCGGCGAACTTTTCCCTGTCTACTGCCAGAGCTCCCCCTGCAGGAACAGCAGTCTTCTTCGCAGCCTCAACAACTAAAGAACCCAACTTCTCCATTTCGGCCTTTAACAGTCCTCTCGGAGTTGTAATGTCTATACCGCCAAGAGTGTTTGAACAGACCAGCTCTGCCAGCTTATCGGTTTTATGGGCAGGAGTTGTCTTCTTCGGCCTCATCTCAAAGAGACGAACTTTCTTTCCCTCTTTTGCAGCCCTGTAAGCCGCTTCAACCCCTGCAAGTCCTCCGCCTATAATGTTAATAAGTTCCATACCTCTCCCTGAATAAGAGTTTGCCGGTATAAATTAAGCCCTGACCACGGAAAGTAGAAAGGCAGGAATCATCATAGTCGTTGTCACCGTTATTTCCCTTTTAGGGCTTTTTCTCTCAGAGTTTGACCTAAGACTTCTCTTTAAGCCCCTTACGGCAAACGTTTACTACCGGATAACCCTCTCAAAACCGATAGAGCTCTCTGAAACCTTCATGTTCCACGTTAAATATAGAAGGTTCCACGTTCTTTTTAGAAACTGAGAAGTGCCCCTGACGTTTAAAGAGAAACTCTCTGAACCCTTCGTTGAAGTTGTTGAAACAGAGGAAAAGATTTCATAGGAAAGCTCTACGAGAAGTTTCCAAGCAACAGGTCAAAAGCAGCAGCTCTCTCTTACGGCAGGCCAAACGAAGTGGAAATCGTTAACCCAGATTCGTTTCCGACGGGAGACTACAAAGTTAAAGCCAAATACGACCTCTATCCATCCACACAGACAAAAAGTTCTACCACCTCAACCTGAAACTGGCCAGTTTCCATACAAAAACATGGACAGTTGCTTCTATGTTAGGAGCTCCCAGCCCACAAAGTTGCAGGGGAAATTGCAAGTGCTATAACCCCTTCAAAGATAACAAACGCCGCCTTAGTTGGAGTTAAGGGAAAGGAAGAGGGGGAGCTCCTTAAAACACTGATTCTGCCCGTTCTGGCCTTAACCCTCTTCGTTGGAATTGTGGTTCAGCTGATAGTTCTCTTGAGCAGATAGCTGAAATCCAGACCGGCTTTTGCCGGTCTCTTTAAATTCTGCCATCAGCTCCGATAAAAAAGCAAATGGCTTCTTCTAATTTTTCCATCTCTTCCACCGTAAGAGATGCTATCCTATCTGGGATAAGCCTTGATACGTCAATGGCTCTCATCTGGTCTATCATAATAGCCGAATCCCTCTCAAGTCTTTCCCTCGCTTTAATAAAAAGCCTCATAGGATACTTACCCTTCAAGTTTGAGGTTAAAGGAGCTACAAGGACAGTAGGATATATTTCAAGAATTTCCTGCCTCTGAACAATAACTACAGGTCTTATCTTTCCAGGTTCTGCTCCCTTTGTAGGACTGAGTTTTGCTAAGTAAATACCTCCCCTAATCAAGCCCATCAGATACCGTTCCCTCTAACTCTACAATATCTTTCAGATTTTCAGGGTCACTGGCAAGCTCTTCAGCAGATTCAATTAAATTCCTTAGCATTTCCTCTTTCTCAAGCTCTTGTTTATAAAGAAGAAGAGCTCTCTTCACAACAGAACTTTTGGGAGCTCTCGTTTTCCTTGAAAGTTCTTCAAGCAGTTCAAAGAACCGGTCGTCCAGCCGAATTGTATAGGTTCTCAAATTTGCCTCCAGATAGGTTCAAAAATCAACTTATGACTTCAGCAGTTAATTATCAAATTGAGTAAAGGCAGGCGAATAAACCATAAATCAGAGGAAATTAAAATTCTGCAGAATAGATGATTCTCAACGGGCAGGCGGGGATGCAGTGGCCACAGCCTACACACTTATCCTTGTTGAACTCAACTCTGTAGGTTTTTGGGTCTAAGTAGAAAGCGTTTGTTGGGCAGGGAGCTATACAGGCTCCACAGTGGACGCACTTCTCGTCTTCTCTAAATATGTCAAGCTCTAAGGGTTTCAGCTTTATCTTCAGGCTCCGCAGGAACTTTACGGCTTCGCCGATTTTCTTTCTGTCTCCGCGGAGCTCCACAACGGCGGAGCCTTCCATCTTTGGAAGAATCTCTGCCCTTAGAATATTGACAACCAAGTCATAATCCTTAACCAACTTGTAGATAACTGGTTTATCCCATGTTTCTTTAGGAAAGTGAAGAACTAATCTTGTAGAGGTCTCTTTCAACTAACCCACCTCTTCCTGAGAATCGTTATCAATATATCTCAAATATACCCTGAAAATCAGGCCTTAACAACCTGAACGGGAATTTTCTTTCTAACAAAGATCTTCATAAACTGCTGGAACTTCCCTGTTAATCCCTGCTCTCTCGTTACAAGGCCGAAGAGAACGTCCTCGTCTCCTCTAACCCTGAAGTAGAAGCTGTAAGTACAGATGAGCCAGGTCTTCTTGTAGCCGGCGGCTGCTGCTTCAACCTTTTTCCACTCAACCTCTCTAACCGTCTTTCCTCTAAAATCCTTAACCCTTAAACCTTTTGGAGTTAGAATGAGTTCAAAGTTTTTAAGGAAAGGCCTTGACTGCCAGATGACAATTCCGGCAAAGATGAGGGCTAAAGCAGAGAGAATCCAGTTCCAGGGAGAGGAGAGGAAGAGAGCTCCAACCAAAAACAGAAAGTCAACAATCAGCGGAACGGCAATAAAGAGAATATCCTGCTTAACTCTAAACTCCCTCTTCTCCACTATCTAACCTCCAGCATCCTCTCAATGGCTCTTCCGGCTCTTTTAGCAACCTCAGGGTCAACGTAAACTTCAAACTGTTCTCTCTCAAGGGCTTTAAGGAGCCTTTCAACTGTAATCATCTTCATCTGGTCGCAGACAAACTCGCTGTAGGCAGGTATAAACTCAACGTCTGGCCTCAGTTTACTAAGCTGGTGAATCGTCCCCTTCTCTGTTCCAACAATAACCTTCTTTGCATCTGTTTCCTTAACAAATCTGACAATTTGAGAAGTACTCCCTATAAAGTCTGCCAGATCCCTTACCTCTTTTCTGCACTCGGGGTGGACGACGAAAACGGCGTCGGGGTTTTCCTCTTTAACCCTCTTTGCATCTTCAGGAGTGAGCTTCTGGTGAACGGGGCAGTAACCACTCCAGAGTTTTATCTCTTTTCCTTTAACCTTTTCTGCAACGTAGGAGCCAAGGTTTCTGTCCGGAATGAAGAGTATCTTCTCTGCGTCTAAAGATTCAACGATTTTTACTGCGTTTGCAGAGGTGCAGCAGATGTCTGAAACGGCCTTAACGTCTGCAGAGCTGTTTACGTATGTTACAACGGCGTATTCAGGGTTCTTCTCTCTGAATTCCCTTATCTCCTCAGCTATTGCCATGTCCGCCATCAGGCAGCCGGCCTTGTAGTAGGGAATCAGGACTTTTCTACTGGGATTTAAGACTTTAGCCGTTTCGGCCATAAAGTAAACGCCGCAGAAAACGATAATATCCGCCTCTGTCTCCTTTGCTTTCCTTGCAAGCTCTAATGAGTCTCCAACAAAATCTGCAACGTCCTGAATGGCTCCGTCAACGTAGTAGTGGGCAAGGATTACTGCGTTCTTCTCCTTTTTTAGTTCCCTTATTCTCTCAAGAATTCCCATAACTACTCCCACTCAATCGTTCCAGGGGGTTTTGATGTGATGTCGTAGACAACTCTGTTAACTCCCTCAACCTCGTTGATTATCCTGTTTGAGATTCTCTCTAAGAGGTCGTAGGGAAGCTTTACCCAGTCTGCAGTCATTCCGTCTGTACTCTCAACGGCTCTAACGGCTATAACGTAGTCGTAGGTTCTCACGTCTCCCATAACTCCAACAGTCTGAATAGGCAGGAAGACTGCAAAAGACTGCCATATTTTGTCGTAGAGGTCTGCCCTCTTTATCTCTTCTAAAACGATGGCATCGGCCTCTCTCAATATCTTCAGGTATTCCGGCTTAACCTCTCCGATTATTCTAATTGCAAGGCCGGGGCCGGGGAAAGGCTGCCTCTTAATAATTTCATCCGGAAGGCCTAACTCCTTACCAAGTTCCCTTACCTCATCTTTAAAGAGCTCCCTCAACGGTTCAATCAGCTTAAAGTTGAGCCTCTCGGGAAGCCCTCCAACGTTGTGGTGGGATTTAATCGTTGCAGAGGGACCTTTAACAGAGACACTCTCAATTACATCCGGGTAGAGTGTCCCTTGAGCTAAGAACTCTGCATTCGGTATTTTCTTTGCCTCCTGTTCAAAAACCTCAATAAAGGTGTGGCCGATTATCTTTCTCTTCTGTTCCGGGTCTGTAACTCCTTTTAATCTCTCTAAGAAAAGGTCTGAGGCGTCAACAACTCTAAAGTTCTTCATGTGGAACTTTTCTTTAAAAGTCCTCTCTACAGACTCCCTCTCTCCCTTCCTCAAAAGGCCTGTGTCAACAAAAATCGGGTAGAGCTGGTCTCCAATAGCTCTGTGGAGAAGCGCTGCAACTACAGAGGAGTCAACGCCGCCGGAGAGGGCACAGATAACGTTTTTATCTCCAACTGTTTTCCGTATCTTCTCAATCTCATACTCAATGAAGTTGTGCATCGTCCAGGTCTGCTCGCAGCCGCAGATTCTAACGGCAAAGTTTTCAAGGATTCTGTCTCCGTACTGTGTGTGTTTTACTTCGGGATGGAACTGAACTCCAAAGATTTTTCTCTCTCCATTCCTAATTGCAGCGTAGGGGGCGTTTTCTGTCTCTGCTATCGGCTCAAAGCCTTCAGGTATCTTTAAAACTCTGTCTCCGTGGCTCATCCAGACTGTGAACCTGTCTGGTAGGCCGTAGAAGAGGTCTGAATGGTCTAAAACGTGGAGCTCCGCCCTTCCATACTCGTGCCTCTCAGCCCTGACGACCTCTCCGCCGAAGAGGTAGGTAATGAGCTGCATCCCGTAGCAGACTCCTAAAACGGGAACTCCAAGGTCAAAAAGTTCTTTGCTCACCTTTGGAGAATCTGGAGCATAAACGCTTGCGGGCCCCCCTGAAAGGATTATTCCCTTTGGCTTAAACTCTTTAATCTTCTCAACAGGGGTATTGTAGGGGTGGATCTCGCAGTAAACGTGCTTCTCCCTGAGCCTTCTGGCTATTAACTGGGTATACTGTGAGCCGAAGTCTAAGATGAGTATCTTGCTCTCGTGGATGTCTTTAACAGCCATAACCTCTCCCGATTAGAGTTTCTTCAGAACAAAGTAGAGGAAAACCATTGAACCTGTAAATCCGACGATAAATATAACAATAAGCTCTAAGAGTTTCGTATCCACAGTTCTCTCTCTAAAGAGTTTGAGGAGAAATTTTAACCTTTTCGGGAGAGTTTCTCTCTGAACTTCTGAAGGAGCTCCCTCCTCCCGAAAACCTTAATCCGTCGGTAGTTGTAAAACTTTAAGACCATACGAACGTACTGACAGGCAAAGTCCCCGTCTAAACCGCTGCAGCAGGGAATAATTTTTTTACCGTTCTCACACTCTACAGGAAGGGAGTTGAGGAACTTCAGCTTACTTCCCCTTTTACCGCGCCTTAAAGGGTCTCTCCACTGGCGAACCATGTTTGCCTTACACTCGTGGAGCTCCAAAACCTCCTTACCGGAAAAAGCAACGTCAATCTCCTTATCTGAAAGCTTCCTGCTCTTTTTGTAAACTCTACACTGGTTAACCCGTCTGAACCTTCCTTTAAAAGTAAAGGGGCCAAGCTTTGAAACGAGAACCTCCAACAGGTCTCCCCTCTGCCTGTCTCCAGAAACGAAAAACTTCCTCAGAGTCTTCAGAACCTTCTCGGCAGAGGCAAAATCAATAAGCTCAAGCTCAACCATGTCTTTAACGGCAAGGAACACCCTCTCTGCCTTAACCTGGGAGGGGTCTGTTGGCCTGAAGCTGTTCACAACCTCAAGGAGGAGTGAAAAGGCCTTTGGGTTTTTTGAGAGAGCCCCCAAAAACTCCTCAATCTCGGCGTTAAGGAGTGAGGAAAGCTTCTTTCCCTTCCTGCAGCTACAGCTCACGGCGAACTTCCTTTAAAAAGATTCCGGCGTTTAAAAGGTAGATGGGGAGAATTGAGAGGAGCTCCCCCTCCTTTACCTTTTCAAGCCTTTTCAAAATGGTTGCTCTCCGGGTTCCAGGCTTCACTTCTACAACAGAAACATTAACGAACCTCACGTTTGCAACCTGAAACTCCCCGACGATAGACCCGGAGAGCTCTACGGCAACCTTATAAAGGTTTCCCTTTTTCTCAATAACTTCAGAAGAAATAGAAAGGTTAAGTACACATCCAGAAATCTCTTCTAAAGATGAGTCAACGAAAACCTCCTGAAGAACCCACCTGCTTGAAATTTCTATCATCCCGTCCCTCTAAAATACCAACAAACTCACAGAGATAGTCTAAAGAGGAAGTAAGCCATACCTTTAGTTCTACTTCCCTCTCAGTTCCCGACTCCACAGCCCACTGAAACCTCTGAAAAATCCTGTAGAAAGCGTTGTAAACAGCTTTTCTTTCCCTGATAGAAGCCCCGTCAAGCCGTTTAAAACTTTTTTCTAAAAGCTCAAGTCTCCTCCAGCCTTTCCTCTCCATAAGCTTCAGAAGTGCCTTATTGGTAACTTTAGACGAATCTAAAAGCTTAAGGCTCTCTTCAATCTTCTTCTTAAAAAAAGCGAACTGCTGAGAGGGCTTCATGAAATAGATAGCCGGAACACAGTTCTTTTTTCTTTTAAGAGAGAGCTCCACAACAACCATGTTAAAATTTTATCACTATGAAGTACGAAATTTTCATATCTGAGAAACCGCAAAACGGAAAAAGCATTAAAGAAATCAAAGGAAAACCTGTAGTAACCCCGGTTCAGGTTCATGAAGCAAATGTTGCATTTATAGGCTCTGTTCCAGAAAAACCCCTTGTGGCAGACGGCCTCGTAACCGATACAAAGAAACTCTGGATAGGTGTTCTAACGGCAGACTGCCTTCCTGTTTTCCTGATAGGAGAAGGAGTTGTGGGAATAGTTCACGCCGGCTGGAGAGGAACGCTGAAAGGAATAACTTTCAACGCTGTTTCCTACATAAACAAGTTCTCAAAGGTGAGAAAGGCCATTTTAGGAGTGGGAATCTGCGGAAAGTGCTACGAAGTAGGAGAGGAGGTTTACAAACTCTTTCCCCATGAGTATAAAAGCTGTTTCAAAGAGATAGGAGAAAGGAAATTTCTATTAGACCTGAAGGAGGCAAACAAATTACAGCTGAGGGCTGCAGGGGTTCCCGAAATTGAAGACTTAAATTTCTGCTCTGTCTGCAACAACGACAGATTCTTCTCTTACAGGAAAGAGAAAACGGATAAGCGAACTCTCTCTGCCATAAGGTTAATCTGATGGAGCTCCTTTTAATTTTAGCCCTCTCACTCAAAAAAGGTTATGGTTTTCACAGAATTAAAAAGCTAATTGATGACTACGGTTCATTAAAAGAGGGAATAGAGAGAGAAAAAATAGAGATTTCCCGGGAAGTTAAACTGGCAGAAAAAGAGATAAAAAAGGCCGAGGAATTAGGAGTCAAAATCGTTCCGTTTACGTCTAAAAACTATCCTAAAAAGCTCCTTAATATCTCTCAGCCCCCTGTTGTTCTCTACGTTAGAGGAGAGTTGAAAAAGGAACCGGCAGTTGCAGTTGTGGGTTCAAGAAGGTGCTCTTCCTACGGAAGGAGCGTAGCCTTCAGGTTGGGAAGGTTCCTCTCAGAAAACGGAATAACCGTAGTCAGCGGCCTTGCGCTGGGAATTGACAGCGCTGCACACAGGGGAGCTCTCTCCGGCGGCGGGAAAACTGTGGCGGTTCTTGGGAGCTCTGTTGATATGGTTTACCCTTTTGAGAATAAGCCCTTAGCAGAAAAGATAGTTGAGAAAGGTGGAGCCGTTATCTCGGAGTTTCCACTTGGAACAAGAGCAAGAAAAGAGTTTTTCCCCAGAAGAAACAGAATTGTAAGCGGACTTTCAAACTGCGTTGTTGTTGTTGAGGCTTCAGAGAGAAGTGGTACTTTTATAACCGTAAACTACGCCTTAGAGCAGGGAAAAGAGGTTCTGGCCGTTCCAGGAAGTATAGACTCTCCTTTCAGCAGGGGAACAAACAGGCTGATAAAGGAGGGAGCTCCTCCCTTAACAGACTTCAACGAGATCTTTGAGATAGTTCCACAGTTGAAAAAAGCTAAGAAGAATAGGGAAATTCCTGAAGAACTTGCAAGAGTTTACAGTCTCCTTTTAGAAAAGCCTTTAACGGCAGACCAGATTTCGCAAATAACAGGAAGAAATCCTCAGGAAATCTTCGTTATTCTCACAAAACTTGAACTTAAAAACCTTGTAAAGAGGGAAGGAGCAACATATAGAGCATGCTAAAGGAGAAAATAGTTAGAGAAATTAGAAAAAAGGGATTTATAACCTTTGACAGATTTGTTGAAATATGCCTATATGACGAAGAGTTCGGCTACTACACAAAAAAAAGAATCGGAACCTACTTAGGGGAAGATTTTGTAACGGCTCCTGAAGTTTCAGAGAGTTTTGGAAAAACCGTTGCAAACTATTTAGAAAAGAGAACTCTGGAACTCTCTCTGCCTTTAAAAATTTTAGAACTTGGCGGTGGAAAGGGATTTCTGGCAAAGGATATTGTTGAAACGCTAAACCCTGAGAGCTACACAATTTTAGAGGTAAGGAAAAAACCTGAGTGGCTCAAAGGTATAAACTGGGTTAAAAGCCTGAAAGAAGTTGAACCTTTTGAGGGAGTTGTTATCTCAAACGAGTTCTTTGACGCATTTCCCTTTAAGAGAATTAAAAAATTGAACGGGGAGCTCCGCGAGGTTGTAGTAAGAGAGAAGAATGGGGAGCTCTACGAGGATACAGTCCCTTTCAGGGGCGAAATTCCCTGTGAAATAGAAGAAGAGAATGAGTACTGTCTCTTTGTGGGATGGAAGGAATTTCTTAAGGAACTTTTCCAAAAATTAAAGAGGGGACTGTTTCTAACTTTTGACTACGGCGGAAAGTGCAGAGAAATTTCAGGAAGAAAGAGCTTCAGGGCGTTCAGAGAAAACAGGTTGGTTGAAGACTACCTGAACTACCCGGGAGAGGCAGACCTAACAGCCCTTGTTAACTTTGACTACTTGAGCTCTGCTCTTGAAAGAGCAGGCTTTACAGTTGAAAGGCTAACTCATCAGAGCTCCTTTCTCCTTGAAAACGGAATTGAGAAATTTTTAGAGCCCGGGGAAGTCCCCCAGGCCTTAATGCTCCTTGTTGACATGGGAAGGAAGTTTAAAGTGCTGGAAGCTACCAAAGTTCACAGCAGGTAATAGTCTCGTCCCTCTGCGGCCCTGTAGAAACCATTGGAACTGGAATTCCGAGGTAATCTTCAATGAACCTTATAAAGTTCTGAGCCTCTTTGGGCAGGTCTTCCCACCTCTTTACGTGGGTAGTTTCAGTTTTCCATCCGGGCAGAGTTTCGTATATGGGCTTAACCCTGGAGAGCTCCTTAGCCGTTGACGGGAACCTGTCTATAACCTCGCCGTCAAGCTCGTATCCTACGCAGACTTTTATCTCGTCAAAGGCGTCAAGAACGTCAAGCTTTGTAATAACAATGCCGTCAAGGTCGTTCACCATAACGGAGAACTTAACTGCAAAGAGGTCTAACCAGCCGCAGCGCCTCGGCCTTCCAGTTGTTGAGCCGTACTCGTGGCCCCGGGCCCTGAGGAGCTCCCCAACGTTGTCCTTTAACTCCGTTGGAAACGGGCCACCTCCAACCCGGGTTGTGTAGGCCTTTGCGATTCCGTAAACCTTTTCTATCTTCTTCGGGCTTACCCCCGTTCCTGCAGGAATTCCAAGAGCAGAAGAGTTAGAAGAAGTAACAAACGGGTAAGTTCCAACGTCTATGTCTAAGAGCGTTGCCTGAGCTCCCTCAAAGAGAACCTTCTCTCCACCGTCAATCGCCCTGTTTAAGAGGGAAACGGTATCACAGACGTAATCTGCAACCTTCTCGTAAACCCTCATTGTGTGGGAGTAAACCTCGTCAAAGTTGAAAGAAACGGAATAGTTGTAGACGTGCTTGAGGGTGAGCTCCTTCTCTCTCAGGTTCCAGCGGAGCTTCTCCTTAAACGTTTCCTCGTCCTTTAGGTCTGCAATCCTTATTCCAACCCTTCCGGCCTTGTCCCTGTATGCCGGGCCAATACCCTTTAGAGTTGTTCCTATTGAGCCGTCTCCCTTTAACTTCTCAGATGCCGCGTCAAGTTCCTTGTGGTAGGGGAAGATGACGTGGGCCCTCTCGCTGACGAAAATCCTCCCTTCGGGATTTTTTCCAACCCTCCTTATGAACTCAACCTCGTTCCAGAGGGATTCAAGGTCTATTACCATTCCGTTCCCAAGGACGCACTTCTTCCCGTCGTGGAGAATTCCTGAGGGAAGCAGGTGGAGAACATACTTTGTTCCATTAACAACTACCGTGTGGCCTGCGTTGTTTCCTCCCTGAAACCTTACTATGTAGTCGGCCTTTTCAGAGAGAATGTCAACGATCTTCCCTTTTCCTTCATCTCCCCACTGAGTTCCAACTATGGCAAGCGTGGACATAAAACGCCTCCACTTTGAATTAGCGGCAGAATAATACTACATACGGGAAAGTAAACGTAAAACAGAGTCAACAATGTTCCCTTCTATTTTGAAAAAGCCCTCTGGAGAGGTAAAGAGAACATTTTTGGGCTCTTCACTCCTGTTTAGAACGAGGACGAACTCGTAGCCCTTTCTGAATGCAACTTCTACAGAATCCTGGTAGTCCCTTTCAACGATGTCCCGGGCTACTGAATACCCTCTTTTGCGGAGCTCCCTGGCCACCTCGTAAGCAAGGTGCTTTTCAGTGCCAAGGTCAATTATGTAGAAGTCCTTTTTTGTGGAAGTTTTAAGGAGTCCCTTCTTCTCAAGGAGCTCCTCCAGCGCGTCAACGCTTAAAGCTATTCCCGTTGCAGGGAGTTCCTGCCCGAACTTTCCCGTAAGCTGGTCGTATCTTCCGCCCATTCCTAAGGAGAAACCGTAGAGAGGGTGGAAAACCTCGTAAGTTATCCCCGTGTGGTAGTCCATTCCCCTCTTTTCAGAGAGGTCAAATATTACCCTCTCCTCAAAGCCATAGCTTTTCAGAATGCGGTAAACCCTCTTCAACTCCTTTAGAGCCTTTGCAGACTTCTCGTTCTTGAACAGTTTTTCCGCCCTCTCTAAAACGTCCTCTTTCCCGTAGAGCTCCAAAAGTGAAAAGAGCTTCTCCCTCCTCTCTCCGGTTATCCCTTCTTCATCTGAAAAGAGCTCAATTCCAGAGAAATCCTTGTGTTTAAGCAAATTAAGAAGTCTCTCTCTGTTCTTTACACCAATCTCCTCAACAACTCCCTCCAAAAACTCTGTGTGGCCTATGTCTATCTGGAAAGACTTTAAGCCGAGCTCTTTTAGAACATTTGCAACAACAGAGATGACTTCTGCGTCTGCCTCAACTTCCTTAACGCCTAAGAGCTCCATCCCGAACTGGTAGGTCTCTCTGTCTCCGTCCCTATCCCTGAAGACCTTTCCCATGTAGTAAAAGCGAAAAGGAGGCTCCTCGTCCTTAAAAGATGAAGCAACAATTCTCGCAACCTGTGGAGTAAAGTCCGGACGAACGGCCATGAGTCTTCCTGTAAACCTGTCAACAAGCTTAAAGGCAAACTCCTCAGTGTTTCTGTCAACGGCTGTAAAAAGCTCTAAGAACTCAATGGTCGGAGGCCATAAAGGGTCGTAGCCCCACCTCTCAACAACTGTTTTAATCCTCTCAAGGAGCTCCCACCGCCTCCTTACCTCTTCCGGCAGGAAACTCTTAAAACCCTTTGGAATTTCAGTTAACCTCATCTTTAAAACCCTAAGTGCTTAACTATTTCATCCTTATCTGCAGGAAGTGTTATGGGCTTAACCCCCATAGAAATAGCAGTATCCGGGTCTTTAAGGCCGTGGCCTGTAAGGGTGCAGACGATAACGTCTCCCTTTTCAAACATCCCTTTCTCGCGAACGCTCTTTATAACGCCGGCAATTGAGGCGGCAGACGCAGGCTCGCAGAATATCCCTTCGGTTCTGGCGACCAGTTTATAGGCCTCAAGTATCTCCTCATCTGTAACCATGTCTATAAAACCGCCGGACTCGTTGGCTGCGTTTACTGCCCCTTTCCAGCTTGCAGGGTTCCCGATTCTTATTGCAGTTGCAATAGTTTCAGGGTTCTTAACAGGGTGGCCAAGAACTATTGGAGCAGCCCCTGCAGCCTGCCATCCGCACATCTTCGGCTTTGAATCAACCTTTCCTGCCTCGTAGTACTCCTTATAACCCATCCAGTAGGCGGTTATGTTTCCGGCGTTCCCAACGGGAATGTAATGGTAGTCGGGAGCTCTCCCTAACTGCTCGCAGATCTCAAAGGCTGCAGTTTTCTGCCCCTGGAGCCTGTATGGGTTAATTGAGTTAACAATGGTTATCGGGTATTCAGCTCCAATTTCCCTCACAATCTCAAGGGCGTCGTCAAAGTTCCCCTTTATCTGAACAACCTCAGCGCCGTACATAACGGCCTGAGAGAGCTTCCCAAGGGCTATTTTTCCCTCCGGAATGAGAACAACAGCTTTTAGTCCGGCCTTTGCAGCGTAGGCAGCAGCAGAAGCCGACGTGTTCCCCGTGGAAGCACAGATAACAGCCTTAGCCCCCTCCTCAACGGCCTTAGATACGGCCATCGTCATTCCCCTGTCTTTAAAGGAACCGGTTGGGTTTAAACCCTCAAACTTCAGGTAGAGTTCTATCCCCGGCTTAATCTCTTTTGCAAGGTTGTCTGCCTTTATTAAGGGAGTGTTTCCCTCTAAAAGGGTTATTACAGGAGTCTTATCTGAAACCGGGAGGAACTCCCTGAACTCCTCTATTACGCCTCTCCACCTTTCCATTAAAATACCTCCGGAAAAACAGTTAAAATACGGAGTAGGAATTATACTTCCTGCTTTTTAACGGATACGGAGGAGTGATGTTTGAGGGAATCTACGTTGCAATCCCCACCCCCTTTAAAAACGGAAAGGTTGATACAGAAGCCCTTAAGAACCACATAGAGTTCCTGATTGAAAACGGCGTTGACGGAATTGTTCCCTGTGGAACAACGGGAGAGAGCGCAACCCTCTCTTACGAAGAGCACGAAGAGGTTATAGCCCTTACAATTGAGCAGGCCAGGGGAAGAGTAAAGGTAATTGCCGGAACGGGCTCAAACTCAACCTCTGAGGCCATAAGGCTCACAAAGTTTGCAGAAGAAGTTAAGGCAGACGGAGCTCTCCTCATAACCCCCTACTACAACAAGCCAAACCAGGAGGGACTCTACCGCCACTTTAAAGCCGTTGCAGAGGCAGTTTCAATACCCATAGTCCTCTACAACGTTCCTGGAAGAACCGGTGTAAACATGCTTCCAGAAACAGTTGCAAGACTCTCTGAGATTGACAACATAGTGGCAATAAAGGAGGCAACGGGAAGCACAAACGTTGCAACGGAGATAATCAACCTCTGCGGTGACAAGATGGAGGTTTTATCCGGAGACGACCTCACTTTCTTCCCTCTTCTCTCAGTTGGGGCAAAGGGCGTAATCTCAGTTACTGCAAACGTTGTTCCAGAGAAGATGGTTGAGATGTATAAATCCTTTAATTCCGGAGACTTTAAAAAGGCAGCTGAGATTCACAGGGAACTCTACCCCCTCTCAAAAGTCCTTTTTATAGACACAAACCCGATACCCGTTAAAACAGCCCTTGCCATAATGGGAAGAATGGAAAAAGAGTTCAGGCTTCCCTTGTGCCCAACAACGCCTGAAAAAGAGGCAGTAATTGAGAAAACTCTAAAAGAATTCGGAGTTCTGTAATGCACTTAGGAGTTGACTACAGGGATTTAGAAAGACTTTTAGACTACTTTGAGATAAGGGAAAAAGATATAAAGAACTTGCGGTTTTTAGGGAACATCCTCCTTCCATACAAGGAGGAGTTCGCCAACGC
>WFYG01000019.1 GCA_015490195.1 Thermovibrio sp. | reverse complement strand
TTATCTGAACTAGTGGGATTTAAACGATTTTTGTTTCCATAAACTTTAGTTCTTTGGGACTATATTTAATTGTCTACTTTCTAAATTGGAGGACAGTTGAAGGAAAGAATAAAAAGCCTTTATGCTCGGTTGAAGAAGGTTCCAAAAAGGAAGCTTGTTATCTATTCAATAACTGCAAAGGTCATTGAAGTTGGTGTCTCTACTTATCTGATTAAGAAGTTCTTTTTCCATTAGGTTTTATAAACATCCTTTCCGGCTCGTATGTTCCCCAAACTGTTGGGTAGTAGTTCTTTACCCTGTTCCTTGCTGCTTCTAAAACTAGCGGTGCCGCTATGTAGATTAACGGTTGCTGGTAAGTTATTATGTAGTAGGCTTTCTTGTAGAGTTCTACCCTCTTTTTAAAGTCTAAAGTTGTTGCAGCCTCTTCAAAGAGCCTGTCAACCTCTGCTTCCCACTCTGTTTCCGGCTTTTTCTGGTTTGGATTCCACATGTGGAGCTCCCCACTGCTCATCCAGACGTTCTTCCCGCCGTTCGGGTCTATTGAGCCTGTTAATCCGATTATTACGGCGTCAAAGTCGTGGGTGTGGAGGAGCTTTTCAACAAGGTTGTTAAAGTCTAAGGGCTGGAAGTTAACCTTTATTCCAATTCTTTTAAGGTCGTATTTCAGAATTGCACCAGTCTGAACCCTTGCAGGGTTGTTTGAGTTTGTCAGCAGATTAAACTCAACCCTGTGTCCGTCTGGAGTTTCAAGCCATCCGTCTCCATTTCTGTCTTTAAGGCCTATCGCCTCAAGGAGCTGTTTAGCCTTTTTCAGGTTATAGGGGAATTTGGGGTAGTTTGGGTCCCAGTAGAGTTTGTTAGCCGGCGTAACGGGGGCGTAGACCGGGTATCCCAGCCCGTTGTAAACCGTGAGTATTATTCCTTTCCTGTCTACCGAGTGGGAAATTGCCCACCTGAAAAGCCTGTTCCTGAATAGTTTTAGCTTCCAATCCGGTATTGTTCCTCTTTTCTGGTTGAAGCAGATAAAGTCTGCCGTTAGAGAAGGGCCTAAGTTGTAGATTGTGTAGTTTCCTTTTTCCTCTCCCTTTTTGAGCTCCGGATAGTCGTCTCCCCTAACGCCGTAGAAGTCAAGCTCTCCTGCTTTAAACCTTAAAAGCTGGGTATTCTGGTCTGGCAGTATCGCCTTTACTTTTTTCTCTATGTAGGGAAGCCTTTTGTTCCAATCGTCAAACTTCCAGTATCGTCTGTTTCTCTCGTAAATCAGATACTGTCCGGGAAGATATTTAACTAATCTGTAAGGTCCCGTTCCTATGAGCTTTTCCGGTGGAGTTGAGACTGTCCAGAACTCCATAAACTTTCCTCTTTCAACGGCTTCCTCAACAACGTGTTTTGGGAAGATGGGAGCTGAGAGGGAGTAGAGGAGTGGGGCAAAGGGAAGAGGAAGAATGAACTCAACTGTCATTGTGTCAATTTTCCTGACTTTGGGGAGCTCCCCCCTCACCATAAAGGAGTCCTTTGTTGAGTTGGGAATTTTCGGGTTGAAGTAGATTCTGTTAAATGTGAAAACGACATCGTCTGCGGTGAAGGGCTTTCCGTCAAACCAGAAGACCTTTTCCCTCAGGTGGAAAATCCACCTTAAACCGCCCTCTCTAAACTCCCACGATTTTGATAGAGCTCCCCTGGGCTTTAAGGTTTTCAGGTCAACGTCTGTTAACCCCTCAAAGAGCTCTCCAACCGCCTCGGTTGATGAGGTTTCGTTTGCAAGAACCAAGTTAAAAGTTTTCGGGTCTGAAGATGTTGCCGTGTATAGAGTTCCCCCGTAAACTCCCGGAAGGAACTCAGCCTTTTCAAGGTCAACTCTCTTCCCAATCTCAAAGTGTTTCTTTTTAGCTCTTGGCTCCGGGTAGAGAATTGGAACGGCAAAGGGAGTCAGGGAGAGAGCTCCCCCGAATATCAGTAACTTTAAAAGAGTTCTCCTATCGGCTGTAAAACCATTGTTATTCAAGGCTTTTCTCCTATTGAAAACCTATAGGAAATTCCTAAATTTAGGATAGTCAAATATTGGCTGGTGCCCCGCCAATCGTTCCTCTCCTAACCAAATTCGGAGGTTTCAATGGCAAAGCAGAATGCCAATTACTGGGAGACTATTGTAGAAAAAATTGACTCTATTTTAGAAAAAGAGGGAGCTCCCGCTGTTCAGGAAGTCCCCGGAAGGGGAAGAACGCTGTTCGGCTACAAGCCCCAGTTCGTTATAGACGCCCTCAATCAAGTTGTTGGAGCAAACAGCTGGGGATACGAAGTTCTTGACCACTCTGTAGAAAAAGTTGAGAACAAAAAAGGAGAGACTCGCTTCCTCGCCTACGTTAAGCTGAGGCTCTGGGTGGTAGACAGAGGATCTGCAAAAGAAGTTTTTGGCGGAAGTGAGAACTACACACCTGGAGATGCCCTTAAGGGAGCCGTTACAGATGCAATCCAGAAAGGTCTCTCACTCTTCTCAATTGGAAGGAAAGCTTACAGAGGAGAACTTAAAGAACTCCTGCCCCAAAAAGAGCAGGAGAAAAAAGAGGTGAAGGCAACTGCAAAGCAGGTAGAGTTTATCAGAAAGCTTGCTCAGGAGACGGGAACAGACATCTCCAAGCTCAACTTCAACCGCCTCACCTCTGAAAGGGCATCAAAAATTATAGAGGAACTGATAGCTAAGAGGAAAGTTAGTTAACCATCGGCGGGGCACCAGCCTGTATAATTGAACCGGGAAAAACAGAGAAAAGAGGGGATAAATGGCGAATAGTGAGAGATATGATGCTTCTGCGATAAAGGTTCTTGAAGGCCTTGAGGCCGTTAGAAAAAGACCGGGAATGTACATCGGAGATACAGGTTCTTACGGCCTCCACCACCTTGTATTTGAAGTTGTTGACAACAGCGTTGATGAAGCCCTTGCCGGCTACTGTACAGAGATAGAGGTGATAATCCATCCCGATAACTCAGTAACAGTTGCAGATAACGGAAGGGGAATTCCCGTTGACATCCACCCGGAATACGGAAAACCAGCAGCAGAGATAGTTCTTACAGTTCTCCACGCAGGAGGAAAGTTTGAGAAGAAGGCCTACAAGTACTCAGGTGGTCTCCACGGCGTTGGAGTTTCTGTTGTTAACGCCCTCTCCGAGTGGCTGAAACTGGAAATCCACAGGGACGGAAAGGTCTACAAGCAGGTATACGAAAGGGGTAAACCCGTTACACAGTTTGCCTGCGTTGGAGAGACGACAAAGAGGGGAACAATAGTAACCTTTAAGCCAGACCCCGAGATATTTGAAGTTACAGAGTTCAGCTGGGATATTCTGGCAAACAGGCTGAGGGAGCTGGCTTTTCTTAATAAAGGTCTGAAAATTACCCTGATAGATGAGAGAACGGAGCCACCGAGAAAAGAGGTTTTCTATTACGAAGGGGGAATTGTAGAGTTTGTTAAAAAGATAAACGAGAAAAAAGAACCCCTCTTTCCTCAACCTATCTACATAACCGGTGAGAAAGACGATGTTCTTGTTGAGGTTGCTCTCCAGTATAACTCAACCTACACAGAGCAGATATTCAGCTTCGTAAACAACATAAATACCCGTGAAGGCGGAACCCACGTTGCAGGCTTCAGGATGGCTCTGACGAGGGCCATTACGAAGTTCATTGAAGAGAACAATCTTCTACCTAAAAACGCAAAAATTTCGGTAACCGGAGACGACGTTAGAGAAGGGCTTGTTGCGGTTATCTCCGTAAAGGTTCCGAACCCTCAGTTTGAGGGGCAGACGAAAGCAAAGCTTGGGAACTCTGAGGTTCGGCCAATTGTGGCCTCTATCGTTTATGAGAAGCTCTGGAACTTCTTAACTGAAAGGCCGGACATCGGCAGGAAGATTGCAGAGAAGGTGATAACTGCCGCAAGGGCAAGGGAAGCGGCAAAGAGGGCAAGGGAGCTCACAAGGAGAAAGAGCGCCTTAGAGGAGTTTTCACTTCCCGGGAAACTCGCAGACTGTTCAGAGAGAGACCCTGAGAGGACGGAGCTTTTTTTGGTAGAGGGAGACTCTGCCGGTGGAAGTGCAAAGCAGGGAAGGGACAGGCGTTTCCAGGCTATTCTTCCACTTAAGGGAAAGATTATAAACGTTGAGAAGGCACGTATTGAGAAGGTTCTCTCAAACGACGAAATTAAGACGATAATTACAGCCCTTGGAACAGGAGTTGGTAAGAACTTTGACATCAGTAAACTCCGCTACAACAAGATAATCATCATGACGGACGCCGACGTTGACGGAGCCCACATAAGGACGCTCCTTTTAACCTTCTTCTTCCGCCAGTTTCCTGAAATCGTAGAGAGAGGGCACCTCTACATCGCCCAGCCTCCTCTCTACAGGCTCAAAAAAGGCAAGAAAGAGATTTATATAAAGAGCGATGAGGAACTTGAGAGGGTTGTTCTGGACTTTGCTTTAGATTCTGTGGAGCTCCTCTCACCAGAAGGCAGGCCTTTAAGCAGAGAAGAGGCTGAAGAGGTTGTTGATAAGCTCCTTAAGCTCCAGAACGTTATATCAGTTCTTGCAAGAAAGAGGGACAGGGAGCTCATAAATCTCCTATTAAGAGTCGGTGCCGACTACAAGGAGCTCTACGAAAAAGAAAAGGCCGAGAAGTTAATTGAGAGGCTGAAAGAGAATCTTCCTGAAGAGCTTAAAGGGACTGAGTTTGAGCTTGTTGAGGATAAGGAGCACTGCTCCTTCAAAATTGTTGCCAGAATTCCTTTTGACAAATACCTGAAGAAGGAAGAGGTTATAGACGAAGACCTCCTCATTTCAGACCTTTTCAAGCAGGGAAGGGGTCTTAAGAAGAGACTGAGGGAGCTCCTCGGCCATCCTCCATACAGGGTTAAAACGAAGAAAGGAGAGATTTTAGAGTTCAAAACTGCCGACCAGCTTTTCAACTACCTTATAGACATAGGAAAAGAGGGAATATACATTCAGAGGTACAAAGGCCTTGGGGAGATGAACCCGGAGCAGCTCTGGGAAACAACTATGAACCCTGAAAACAGAACGCTCCTCAAGGTTACCGTTGAAGATGCAGTAAGGGCTGATGAGGTCTTTACAGTCCTGATGGGAGACAAAGTTGAGCCGAGGCGTGAGTTTATCCAGAAGTTTGCAAAAGAGGTCAGGAACCTTGATGTTTAGGGAGGAGCTGTGAGCTACCAGCTCCTCTTTGTCTACGGAACCTTAATGAACGGTCTTTCTGCCCATACCTTTCTGATTGATTCCCCTTTGGTTTCCCACGGCGTTTTATACGGTGCAAAGCTCGTCCACCTGAGGGACGGCTTTCCCGGGGTTATTGAGGGAGAGGGAACTGTATTTGGAGAGGTCTACAGGGTAGATGAACTTACCCTTAAAGCCATTGACCTCTTTGAGGAGTTCAACGAGCTCTTTCCGGAAGAGAGTTTCTACATAAGGAAATTAAAACCTGTAAGGCTCATACCTATGAACGAGTTTGTAGAAGCGTGGGTTTACGTTCTCAACCCTATGCTGGTTGAAGATCTGGACTTTACAGAGGTTCCATTCGGGAACTGGAGAGAGTTTCTGAAAAACTTCCTGAAGATGTGAGGGGGTAGCAGAGCTACCCCTGTATCCTGTCGTGGCCTACAACAACCTTTCCTGCCCACTCAGAGAGTATTTCGCAGGCGACGTCAACTCCGCTTCCGGCTGCAACTGCAACCATCGTTATCTCTCCGGCTGCAAGTCCTGCAACGTAAACACCTTCTGCCTTTGGTTTTAGCGCAATTTTCCCGGGCCTTGGAGAGCGGGGGTGAGGGACAACTTCAACAAGGTCTGTTTTTATATCAAATGAGTGGAAACCGGTTGCGAAAACGACTAAATCTGCCTCAAACTCCCTTCCGTCAGAGAGAACAATTTTAAACTTCCCCTTTGAACCGGATACCTCAGAAACCTCTCCTTCAACTAAGTTAACGTCTTCAAACTCTTCAACCTGAGCCTTTAAGAACTCCAGGTACTCCTCTCCTGTTGTCCCCTTTTTTACTCCAGGAACGTTGTTGAGAACCGCCTTTAGAACGTCGGAGCTCCCGTTGTCAACAACTAAGAATTTCTTTCCTTTTGCAAAATCAAACCGCTTTGCTCCGTCTGCTAACGTCAGGGCACAGGAAAGTCCTGCAACTCCTCCGCCTATTACTGCAACGCTGTACATCTTCTCCTCCTTGTTTTTTTCTTAAAAACTATTTCACTGTAGTATCATTTTCAAACTTTGGTAGGGAGGAGATATGAAGTCTTACACAGAGTATTTAACCTTTAATACGGAGAGGAGAAGAGACCTCATCAGGATAACCGACACTGTTAAGGAAGCGGTAAAAAAGTCCGGTGTTAAAGAGGGGCTCTGCCTCGTCTCTGCGATGCACCTCACGGCTGCCGTTATCATTCAGGATGACGAGGAAGGCTTACACGAGGATATATGGGAATGGTTGGAAAGATTGGCTCCCTTTAAGCCAGACTACAAACACCACAGAACGGGAGAAGACAACGGAGATGCCCATCTTAAGAACCTCTTAGTCCACCTTCAGGTTGTTCTTCCAATGACTAACGGAGAACTTGATTTAGGCCCATGGCAGGAGATCTTCTACGCTGAGTTTGACGGTCAGAGGCCAAAGAGGGTGATAATAAAAATCATTGGAGAGTAAATGAAAGAAGCAGTTTTGATAACGTACATGGGAGCTCCCTCTAAAACAGAAGAGATAAAACCCTTCCTCTACAGGCTCTTCGCAGACAGAGACCTTATAAATTTTGGTGTTCCTCCTTTTCTCCAGAAACCTCTTGCCTACCTGATAGCAACTTTCAGAACTCCAAAAGTAAAGCCCCAGTACGAGGCAATTGGAGGAGGAAGCCCGTTAGTCGCCAACTCTCTGGAACAGGCAGAATTGATTGAAAAAGAGACGGGACTGAAGACCTTTGTGGGAATGCTCTACTCTGAGCCTCTCCTTGAGAAAACAGCACGCAAGATAACCGAAAACGGTTTCAACAGAATCTACCATGTAACCCTTTACCCCCAGTTTTCCTACGGAACCGTTGGCGCCTGTATAAGAGACGTTGAAAGGCTCCTTAAAGGGAAGATAGAGGTAAAACATGTTAGATCGTGGACTCTAAACCCTAACTATATTCAGTGGATAAGGGAACTTCTGAAGGGGGAGCTCTCCTCCTTAAACCCTGAAGAGACGGCCGTTCTCTTCTCAGCCCATAGTTTACCCAAGTACTTTGTTAAGGAGAAAAAAGACCCTTACCCGAAAGAGGTTGAGTCAACCGTTAAAGAAGTTATGAAAGCCTTCCCTCAGTTTAGCTACAGAATCTCCTACCAGAGCAAAGTAGGACCAATAGAGTGGCTGGAGCCTTCAACTGAGGAGGAGCTCCACCGGATAAAGGAAAGGGGATTTAAAAACGTTGTCGTTTTTCCCATCAGCTTTGTTTCTGAGCATATAGAAACCCTCTACGAGCTTGATATTGAATATGGTCAGGTTGCTAAAGATTTAAGGCTGAATTATAAAAGGGTAAAACTTGACCACAGGCATCCCTTCCTTATCCGTGCAATTTCAGGAGAGATTGATAAATTGAGAAAAGAATAATTTACTAAAGGAGAGAGTATGAGGGTTTGCGTTCTCGGAGCCGGCGTTTCAGGCCTTTCGGTTGCGTTCTATCTGAAACGGAAAAGAGTTGAAGTAACCGTTCTGGAAAAGGATTCTGAGCCTGGCGGGAAGATGAAAACCCTTTACGAAAAGGGTTACATTGTAGAGGCGGGTCCCAACGGTTTTTTAGACGGAAAACCCTATACCTTGAACCTTGTAAAAGCCCTTGGAATTGAGGATAGGCTCTACAGGAGTTCCGACAAAGCCAGAAAGCGCTTCATATACACAAACGGAAGACTTGTAAGGCTTCCAGAGAATCCCATAGCGTTCCTTTCAAGTTACTTACTCTCGTGGAAAGGAAAACTGAGGCTCGTTGGGGAGTTCTTTGTTCCCCCCAAAAAAGACGATTCAGATGAAACCCTCGGAGACTTTGCAAGGAGGAGACTTGGAGAGGAAGCCTTAGAGAAACTCTTAGACCCTATGGTTGCCGGCATATTTGCCGGAGACCCAGATAGAATGAGCTTAAAGGCTGCCTTTCCTGCCATCTATAACTTAGAGAAACAGTACGGAGGCCTCATAAAGGGTCTAATAGCAAAAATGAAAGAGGCAAAAAAGAGCGGAAAGAGTTCGTCTGGCCCTGCAGGCCCCGGAGGAGTTTTAACCTCATTCATCGGCGGAACAAAAGACCTGATAAATGCACTATCTAAAGAGCTAAAAGAGGAGCTCCATACGGGAGTTTCTGTTGAAAAGGTTGAAAAGTCTGGCAAGGGCTGGCTGGTTAGCTGGAAAGAGGGAGATAATGAGTTTACAGAGGAGTTTGACCACCTTGTTGTATCAACTCCTGCCTACGCAGCAGCCGAAATTCTAAAAGAGGTTGATGGGGAGCTCCCCAAACTCCTCTCTGAAATTGAGTACTCGCCAATTTCCGTTGTCGCTTTAGGATTCCAGAAGAAAGGATTGGGGCACGACCTTGACGGCTTTGGATTTTTAGTTCCACGGAGCGAGGGAAGGAAGATTTTGGGAGCTCTCTGGGACAGCTCAGTATTTCCAAACAGAGCTCCAGAGGGTAAAGCCCTTATCAGGGTAATGATTGGAGGGGCCCGCCAGCCTGAGTTTGCACTTCTTCCAGAAGAAGAGCTGACAGAAATTGCTCTTAAGGAGCTCCGCCGGATAATGAAGATCCGCCACTACCCCGAGATGGTTAAGGTCTTTAAACACGAGAAGGGAATTCCCCATTACACTTTAGGCCACTGTGAGAGAGTTGACAGAATATTTGAGATTGGAGAGAAGCTGGGGAACTTGCACTTTTGCTCAAATGCCTACAGGGGAGTCGGAGTTAACGACTGCACAAAACTTGCAGAGGAAACTGCAGAGAGAATTGCAGGAAAATGAGAGAAATCAGGCTTTCAGACTGGCAGGTAGATGCGATAAAGAAGAGCGCACAAGAGGCCTTTGGAGAGGGAACTAAAGTAATTCTTTTTGGAAGCAGAGTTTACCCTGAAAAGAGAGGAGGGGACATAGATCTCTATATAATTCCGGCACAGAGAGATGGGCTTTTCCAGAGGGAGCTCCGATTCAGGGCTCTCCTTATGAAACGGTTAGGGGAGAGGAAAGTAGATGTAGTAATCCAGAAAGACACCGAAAGGCCAATAGAGAGAGTTGCCCTGAAAGAGGGAGTTGAGCTTTGAGAGAGCGGTTTCAGAAACTCCTGAGTGAGGAAAAGAAGCATATTAAAAGATTAAAAGAGGCTTATGAAACTCTCAGTAGTTTAGGTTACTCTATTCCCCTTTCTGGAGAAGATGTGAGGGAACTCCTGAACTCCCGTGAGGGAACTATGGCCTTAGACCAGATAGCCTACAGGTTCTCAAAACTTCAGGACTCCCTTGGAAAACTCCTTAGAGTTACCCTTTCAATTTTGGGGGAAAGTGTTGAGCACCTCCCGATGATTGACGTTATTAACATCGCCGAGAAGTTTGGCTTTCCCGTAAGTGAGGAGAAGTGGTTTGAGCTGCAAAGCTTAAGAAACCTTATAGCCCACGAATACGAGGAAGAAACCGATAAAATAGCTGAGCTGATAAACGGCATTTATAGAGAGCTTAAATACCTTGAAAACCTAATTCAGTATATAGCAGGGAGGACTAAATGATTCCACGCTACACGCTGCCTGAAATGGGAAAGATTTGGGATGAGCAGAACAAACTGAGGAACTGGCTGAAAGTTGAGGTAGCAGCGGCAGAGAGCTGGGCAGAGATAGGGAAAATCCCAAAAGAGGCAGTTGAGAAGATAAAGGAGAAGGTAAAGCCCTACCTGGAAGGAGAGAAAGAGTTTGACACAAAAAGGATTGTTGAGATTGAGGAGGTTACAAACCACGACGTTATAGCCTTCCTCACATACATAAAGGAGATTGTTGGAGACGAGGCCAAATATCTTCACTTTGGAATGACCTCTTCAGACATGCTTGATACGGCCTTTGCCCTCCAGATAAAGCAGGCCGGGGAGCTCCTCTTAAAAGATATAGAGAAAGTAATGGAAGCTATAAAGAAGAGGGCCTTTGAACACAAGATGACCGTTATGGTTGGTAGAACCCACGGAATCCACGCTGAACCCATAACGTTTGGCCTGAAGCTGGCCATCTGGTACGACGAGATGAGAAGGAACTACGAGAGGGTTAAAGCTGCAACAGAGAGGGCAGCAGTAGGTAAACTCTCTGGAGCCGTTGGAACATTTGCAAATATAGACCCAAGAGTTGAGGAGCTCACCTGTAAAAAACTTGGAATTGGCCACGCAAAGGCCTCAAACCAGGTGGTTCAGAGGGACAGACACGCAGAGTTCTTAAACGCCCTTGCCCTAACAGCCTCATCAATAGAAAAGTTCGCAACAGAGATAAGACACCTCCAGAGAACTGAAGTCAGAGAAGTTGAGGAACCGTTCAGGAAAGGTCAGAAAGGCTCCTCTGCAATGCCCCACAAGAGGAACCCGATACTCTCAGAGAGACTCTGCGGACTTGCAAGGGTCGTAAGGAGCTCGTCAATTGTTGGAATGGAAAACGTTCCCCTATGGCATGAGAGGGACATTTCCCACTCCTCAACTGAGAGAACAGTCTTCCCCGATGCCTGCATAGCCCTGGATTACATGCTCCAGAAGTTTGCAAACCTTATGGAGAACCTTGTCGTTTACCCTGAGAACATGATGAAGAACCTCAACCTCCTTCGTGGTCTCATCTTCAGCCAGAGAGTTCTCTTAACACTCATTGAAAAGGGAGGCCTTTCAAGGGAGGAGGCCTACGCAATCGTCCAGGAAAACGCGATGAAAGTCTGGAACGAGGGGGCCAACTTTAGGGAGCTCCTCAAGAAAGATGAGAGAGTGAGGAAAGTCCTTACAGAGGAGGAGATAGACGAGATATTTGACCTCTCATACCACACAAAGCACGTTGACTACATCTTCAAAAGAGTCTTCGGGGAGCCGTAGAGCTCCCTGAAGGTTAGCATTATTGCCTTGTTTATTCGGTAAAAGGATGTGAGAGGGAGTAATTATTGGAAACAGCAAAGGAAATAGCTCTTGAAAAGCTCTGGAATATACTAATAGCTTTATTAGTAGGGGAAGTAACTACTGCATTCCATTACGGAAAGGGGAAAATAGATTGGTTATTAATAGGCTTCTCCGCTATTGTTTTCGTAAGCTTATTGATAGCTATTATATCTCTGAAACTTGATAGAAGAGAGGAGTAAGTATGTTACCGAAAATCATTGTAATACTGTCCTTCTTAGTCGTGTTTCTTTTGGGACTTTTCATAGCTTTTGGTATTAGAAAGCCAGCTAAACAACATTAAAACTCCAAAGCCTTACGGAAGGGGAGATGAAAGAAATATTTGACCTCTCATACCACACAAAACACATTGACTACATCTTCAAAAGAGTCCTAGGGAAGCTTTCTTCTTAATAAAAATTTAATATTTCTTTAAAGTTTATTTTCTTTAATATGTCTGGAAAGCCAAGGAACGAAATTCGTGTGTTTTCCTCTATGAAAAAGTTTTTAAGGAAATTTATATTTATTTCCAAATTATCCTGTGCTTTCCTTTTAAGCTCTTCGTAGAGCTGGTATATACCGGAAAGGTAGAAGTGGCCGACTATTATGTCTAACTCTTTCGTATCCCTGAAGAGAGTTTTAAAGCGGTCTATCAGCTTTCTGCCTTTCTCGTTTGTGAAAAAGGTCAGGTCGTTAACTGCTGCAGTCAAACTGCCTCCCTGTTTTAAATCTTTCTTCTTATCTCGTGGAGCCCCCTTGAATAGAAAGATAGATAGGTATCTTCCTTAAATTTTAGTCTCCTGAGAGGTTTAAGTTTATATGCTTTTTCTATTGAACCGAGAGAGCCTCTAAAGGCCGAAATTCCGTCCTCTCCAAGGATTTTGGGAGCGTAGAAAAGGGTCAGTTTGTCAACAAGGTTCTCAGAAAGAAGAGACCAGGAGAGGAGAGCTCCCCCTTCGCAGAGAACGGAGTAGATGCCAAACTCCTCTTTTAGTGAGGTTAGAGCCTCTTTCAGGTCTAACTTTCCGCCAAGGTCAAAGACGGGTAGGAGCTTCACCCCAAGGTCTTTTAGGATTCCGGCCTTGTAGGAAAAGAGGGACTCCTGAGCTGTGATGACTATCAGCTCTTCTGCCCTCTCTTTTACCAAGTAGCAGTTTGTCGGGATTTTCAGTTGTCTGTCAACAACAACTGCAGAGGGCTGTTTCTCAACGGGGAAGTCCCTAACTGTTAGCCTCGGGTTGTCCTTTAGAACCGTTCCTATTCCAACCATTACGGCGTTGTGCCAGCTCCTCAGTTTCTGGACGAACCTCCTTGAGGCTTTCCCCGTTATCCACTTTGAGTTTCCATGCCTGTCTGCAATTTTCCCGTCTAAAGTGAGGGCAAGTTTTAGGTTCAGAAAAGCTCTCTTTTTCAGCGTATTTACAACGAAATCCTCTATCAGCTCAAAACACCTCTTCTTTAAAACTCCTGTTTTTACCTTTATCCCTGCAGCCCTTAACCTCTCAACTCCTCCGGCTGCAACCGGGTTTGGGTCTCTTACGCCGATTACAACCTCTCTTATTCCCGCCTCTATTATCCTCTCTGTGCAGGGAGGGGTTCTCCCGTAGTGGTTGCAGGGTTCTAAGGTTACGTAGAGGGTTGCCCCTTTTGCCTTTTCTCCTGCCCTTTCAAGTGCAACGGCCTCTGCGTGGGGAAGCCCTGCCCTTTTGTGGTAGCCTGTGGCTATAACTTTTCCATTCTTTACTACTACTGCTCCAACTGCCGGGTTTGGAAGTGTTTTCCCCTTAGCCCTGTAGGCTTCCCTTATTGCAAGGTTCATAAATCGGATGTCTTCAAGAGTTACCCTTTCCATCAGACGTTCCTGTGGAGAACGTAGAAGATGAGGAGCCCGATAAGGAAGATGAGAATCCCTATCTGGGCTCTGATTTTCTTTTTAGAGTTCAATTCCTACTCCGTGAGGAAGTTCATTGCCTTTCTAACCTCTTCCATCGTTTGAGAAGCTATCTCTTTTGCCCTTTTAGAGCCCTCTCTGAAGATGTCTATGAGGTTTTCTCTCTTTGAGAGGAGCTCCGCCCTTTTGCTCCTTATGGGCTCTAAGAACTGATTGAGGTTCTTGGCGAGCTCTCTCTTACACTGAACGCAGCCTATCTCTCCCTTCCTGCAGGATTCCTCTATCTCTTTAACCCGCTCTTTCGGTGTGAAGATTTTGTGGTATGAGAAAACCGAGCAGACTTCAGGGTGGCCGGGGTCTGTTTTCCTTACCCTTGCAGGGTCTGTAACCATAGACATCACCTTTTTGTTTACTTCCTCTTCTGTGTCTGAGAGGTAGATGCAGTTCCCGTAAGATTTGCTCATCTTCCTGCCGTCTAAGCCTGGAAGCTTTGGAGCCTCTGAAAGGTATGGTCTTGGCTCTGGGAAAATATTGCCGAAGAACCTGTTAAAGCGCCTCGTTATCTCACGGGAGAGCTCTAAGTGTGGAAGCTGGTCTATTCCAACGGGAACAGTGTCTGCCTTGTAGAGAACTATGTCTGCGGTCTGGAGGACCGGGTAGCCTAAGAATCCGTAGGTTGCAAGTTCCCTGTCTTTAAGGTTTTCCATCATTTCCTTGTATGTCGGGTTCCTCTCAAGCCAGCGGACGGGGGTAACCATTGAGAGGAGGAGGTGGAGCTCCGCGTGTTCCTTCACCCACGACTGGATGAAGAGGATGCTCTTTTCAGGATTTAGCCCTGAGGCCAGCCAGTCAGCCATCATTTCAACTGTGTTCTCGGATAGTTTGCTTGTATCGTGGTACGAAGTTGTTATTGCATGCCAGTCGGCTATGAAGAAGAAGCTCTCTGCCCTATCCTGCAAGTTAAGCCAGGTTTTGAGAGCTCCGAAGTAGTTTCCAAGGTGGAGCTTACCCGTTGGCCTCATTCCAGAGAGAACTCTCTTTATATCCTTTGGCTCTTCGTACTTCTCAAGGGCAATCTTCATCTCTTTGTCAACGTTGCTTATAAGGAGCTCCCTCTCCACTCCTACTCCTCCAGTTTTCCGTATTTCTCCATAATTCTTCTGTAAACCTCCCTGTAGCTCTCAACAACTTTGCCCATGTCTTTCCTGAACCTGTCCTTATCAAGGACTTCTCCAGAGGACTTATCCCAGAGCCTGCAGGAATCTGGAGTTATCTCGTCTGCAAGGAGTATCTCTCCGTTGTGCCTTCCAAATTCTAATTTAAAGTCAACGAGCTCAATATCTATCTCGTCAAAGAACTTCTTTAAGAGCTCGTTTACCTTAAGGGCCGTTTTTGTCATGTAGCCCAGCTCTTCCCTCGTTGCCCAGCCGAAGAGGTAGACGTGGTTGGGGCAGACCATAGGGTCGTGGAGCTCGTCGTTCTTGTAGAAATACTCAACTAAAGGTTCTTTTAAGGGCGTTCCCTCTGGAACTCCGTATCTCCTTGAGAAACTCCCTGCGGCGATATTCCTTACAACAACCTCAACGGGGATAATCTCGCACTTTTTGACAAGGAGCTCCCTGGGAGAGAGCCTCTCAACTAAGTGGGTTTTAATTCCATGTTTTTCAAGGTATTCAAAGATTGCCGTTGTTATTGCGCAGTTTATGACTCCCTTATCCTCAAGAACCTCTTTTTTGGTTCCGTCAAAGGCGGTTGTATCGTCTTTGAAGTAGGTTATTACGAGGTTATCGCTGTCTGTAGCGTATATGACTTTTGCCTTTCCTTCGTAAAGTTTTTCCCTTTTCTCCATCTTTCCTCCGGGGAATGTTTCCCTAATTATAAGCTATTGATAGGTGTATAATAGTTTGCTCTACAACCTTTGGTAGAGAGGAGATATGAAGGAGTTCTGCGGAGTTTTCGGTATATACAACAACCCTAACGCTGCCTACTACACCTATTTGGGGCTTTACGCCCTTCAGCACAGAGGGCAGGAGAGTGCCGGAATTGCCGTAACAAACGGAGAGAGAATAACTTACCACAGGGATTTTGGACTTGTCTCCTCTGTTTTCAGCGATGAAAGTTTGAAAAAGCTTACAGGACATGTTGCAGTTGGACACAACAGGTATTCAACTTCCGGTGCTTCAGATTCTCCCGACAATATTCAGCCGATAGTTGTTTCCTATAAGAACGGTCAGATGGCGATAGCCCACAACGGAAATCTCATTAACGCTTTGGAGCTCCGCGAACAGCTTGAAGAGGAAGGCTCCATCTTCAGAGGAACTTCTGATTCAGAAGTAATCGTCCACTTGATAGTTAAGTCTAAAAAGAGGAAGTTCTTAGAGAGGCTCATGGACGCCCTCTCAAAGCTGAAAGGCGCCTACTCCCTTTTAGTTATGACAAACAAAAAGCTCATTGCCATTAGAGACCCGTGGGGATTCAGGCCACTCTGTATGGGGGAACTTGACGGAAGCCCTGTTTTTGCCTCTGAAACCTGTGCCTTTGACCTTATAGGAGCCCGTTACATAAGAGACGTTGAACCGGGAGAAGTTGTTCTTATTGAGAACGGCCAGATGAAAAGCTTCAGAATACCAGGAAGCGAAGGTGCAAGGCGTTCCCAGTGCATCTTTGAGTTTGTCTACTTTGCCCGCCCCGATAGCAAGATATTTGGGAAAAGCGTTTATGAGGTAAGAAAGGAGTTTGGAAGGCTTCTTGCAAGGGAAAACCCCGTTGAGGCAGACATAGTCATTCCCGTTCCAGACTCCGGCGTCGTTCCGGCTCTTGGTTACTCACACGAGAGCGGAATTCCCTTTGAGATGGGACTTATCAGGAACCACTACGTTGGAAGGACTTTCATAAAACCCCAGCAGAAGATGAGGGACATTGGAGTTAAGGTGAAGCTCAACCCGGTGCCGGAGCTCCTTAAAGGAAAAAAGGTTGTCGTTATAGACGACTCCATCGTTCGTGGAACTACCAGCCGTAAGATAGTAAGAATGCTTAGAGAGGCCGGGGCAAAAGAGGTTCACATGAGGATAAGCTCCCCTCCAACAAGGTGGCCTTGCTACTTCGGTATAGATACGCCAACCAGAGACCAGCTCATAGCTTCAAGTCATTCGGTTGAGGAAATTTGCAGATATATTGAGGCCGACTCTTTGGGATACCTTTCCCTTGAAGGAATGATAAACGCAGCTGGCGGAGATGGAATGGGCTACTGCACGGCCTGTTTCAACGGGGATTACCCAATAGAAGTTCCAGAGAGAATTGTTGAACAGGCCAAGAAAAAGTAGTGGCGCGCCTGGCGGGACTCGAACCCGCGACACCAGGATCCGGAGTCCTGGGCTCTATCCAGCTGAGCTACAGGCGCATCCTGCTGCCATGAAATAATATAGTAAGTAAGAGGGCTATGAAAAGTCTGCTTGTAAAGTTTTGTCTGGTTGCTTACCTTTTTACCCTTGTAGCGTTTGTTTTCCTTGCGATAAAGGTTATAGATGTTCGGTCAAAGTGTACTAGAGAAAGGCATAATATATCCAACCTTTTTTCTAAAACTAAGAGTTTAAAAGATGAAAACAGCAGGCTTTTGATAGAGTTCTATAGAGAGGTAAGGCCAGGACTTGTTGATAAAAATACTCAGAAGATGGAAATTCTTCATGAAAACGGAGTGAAGTACCTTAAATGAGAGGCGTTTTCTGGATTAGAAATTTTTTCTTCAGAGTGTACCGATTTATAAAGCCTTTTAAAGATGAGAGACTCAATTTTTTCTTTTTAATGTCTGTCTTTCTTGTGCTGATTTACAGCTGGAGAATTTTTGACCTTTCTTACTTCAAAAAGGATTACTGGATAAAACAGGTTAGAAACCAATTTGCAGGAAAGATAAAGTTAGCCCCTCCTAAAGGGGCAATATTAGATAGGAACGGAACAGTTCTTGCTGCAAGTGAAAAAGTGGTTTCTTTCTATGTAAGACCTTCGGAGATAAAAGACTGGAAACTTTTTGAATCAATAATACTGAGAAACAAAAAAGTTCTGCAGGAATACTCCTCTTTGAAGAAAATTCCTGTGGATAAACTGGAAAATCTTCTCCTTCCGTTTTCATGGATTACGAAAAAAGACCTTGAGAAAGCCTATAAGAAAAAGTACACAGTAGTTGTTATTAAAAAGAGCAACGGAAAGAAAGTTGAGAGAAAAGTTCCTTTTGTGTGGTTGAAGAAGAGGCTCTCTGTTGGAGTAGAAGAGAGCGCTCGGGCTGTTAGAGTGGCTTTAAGGATTTACTACGCACTTTCAGGTGAAAATAGATTTAAAAAACGGTATCCCGATATTCTCGGGTACTCAACAGAGTATAAGAGGGTTTATCCTTATGCTGTGGGTTCTACCGTTGTAGGCATAACAAGTCCTTTTGGTGAAGGTCTTACCGGTCTTGAGAGATACCTTGAGAGGAAAAAACTTATTGTTGGTAAATCTGTCGTCATTACCGGTAGGAAGGATGCCAGAGGTAGGGTTTACCTTGGAACAAATGCTACTCTCTTTGTAACAAAAGAGAAGGGAAAGAATGTTGAACTTACGATAGACGGTAATCTTCAGTACATTGTTGAAAAGGTTATCTCTAAATACGGGAAGAAGTGGCATCCCAGGTTTATTAATGCTGTTCTTATGGATCCCAATACAGGAGAGATTCTTGCCGCTGCCTCCTGGCCTTTCTTTAACTATGAAGAGCCTGAGAAGGGAGGTCCTTTAACTCCCCGTTACGCTGTTGCGCCTTACGAACCCGGTTCCGCTATGAAGCCTTTTGTTCTTGCTGCTGCTTTGAACGAAGGGTTGATAACTCCCAACACTGTCTTTTTCTGTCCTGCCCACTATGAAGTTGGAAAAAAGGTGTTTCATAACGAGTTCCATGGAAGGGACGTAAAGCTGAGGGCGTGGGAGATTATTCAGTATTCAGACAATGTTGGAATAATAAAAGTGGCTCAGCTTTTAGGTAAGAAGAGACTTTATAGGTATTATAAGGCTTTCGGATTTGGAGAGAAAACAGGGATAGAGCTCCCCGGCGAAAGCCCGGGAATTCTGAGGAACTGGAAGAAGTGGAGGGACGTTGACTTTGCAACTCTTGCCTTTGGACACAATATCTCCGTAACGACTCTTCAGCTTGCGGCAGCCTACTCCGCCATGGTTAACGGCGGTATCTACTACAAACCCACCTTTCTGAAAGCTGTAATTGACGATAAGGGAAGGGTTCTTAAGGAGTTTAAGCCTGAACCAGAGAGGAGGGTTATCTCTGAGAGAGTTTCTAAGGAGATGAGGAGAATTCTTACGATGGTTGTTGAAGGAGGAACCGGTACAGCGACGAGGTTTGAGAACTTCTACATTGGTGGTAAAACCGGAACTGCCCTCAGGTACAATCCCAAAATTCACGGTTACGATAAGTCAAAGATAAATGCCACATTTGCCGGTGCATTCCCGATGACAAATCCTCGGTACGTTCTCGTTGTAAGCGTTGTTGAGCCAAAAGTTCCAAGGAATATGCTTTGGGCAAGTAAGATTGCAGTTCCAATATTTAGAGAGATTGCAGAGAGAGTTTTACTATACGAAAGGGTAGCTCCCGACAGGAAGAAGTACTTTATAGCCGGCAACGGCTGTGTTGAATCTGTGGATATAAATCAGGACTTTACCTTTAAAAATGGGCTTCAGCAGAAGAAAAAGTAGTAGAATACGGCAGAAACTACCGAGTGGAGAGGTTGTAGGATGGTTGTTATAGAGCTCCCCGACGGAAGCAGGTTGGAGTTTGAGAGTGAAACGAACGTTAAAGAGATAGCAGCAAGGATTTCAAAGAGTTTAGAGAAGAACGCCGTTGGAGCTCTCTTCAACGGAGAGCTGATAGACGTCCACACTCCCATAAAGGAGAGTGGAAGGATAAAAATAATTACTCCAAAAGACCCGGAATCTCTTGAAATACTCAGGCACAGCGCTGCCCACATCCTTGCGAAGGCTGTTAAGAACATCTACGGGAAAGATAAAGTTAAGTTGGGAATCGGTCCTGCAACTGAAGAGGGTTTCTACTACGACTTTGACCTTCCCGTCTCCATTTCTGAGGAAGATCTGCCGAAAATTGAAGCGGAGATGGAGAGAATTGTTAAAGCTAAAGAGCCATTTAGAAGGCAGGAGGTAACGAGGGAGGAGGCCAGGGAGCTTTTCAAGGATGATCCGTATAAGCTGGAGCTCCTTGAGTCAATTCCAGAAAACGAGCAGATAACTATCTACTGGTTAGGAGAAGATTTCTATGACCTCTGCAAAGGGCCACACGTAGAGCACTCTGGGATGGTTAAAGCCTTTAAACTCCTTTCCGTTGCAGGTGCTTACTGGAGAGGTGATTCAAGGAACAAAATGCTCCAGAGGATTTACGGAACAGCTTTCTGGAAGAAGAAAGACCTTGACGAGTATCTCCACAGGCTTGAGGAAGCCAAGAAAAGAGACCACAGAGTCCTTGGAAAGCAGCTTGACCTCTTTTCAATCTACGAAGAAGCTGGCCCTGGTCTTGTCTTCTGGCATCCAAACGGAGCAATTATCCGGCAGGAGATAGAGAAGTGGGCTGAGGAGGAACACAGGAAGAGAGGATACCAGAGGATATACACACCTCACATAATGAAGGCAGACCTTTGGAAAACTTCCGGCCACTACAACTTCTACAGGGAAAACATGTTCTTCGTTCCCGTTGTTGAGCACGACGAGGAAGAGAGGCTGGGAAACGACGAGGTTCCTTTAACCTGCGAAGAGATAAAGAAAGCACACTGGTACGCCGTTAAGCCGATGAACTGCCCGGGCCACATACTCATTTACAAATCTCAGGTAAGAAGCTACAGAGACTTACCCCTCAGATTCTTTGAGTTTGGAACCGTTTACAGATACGAAAAGAGCGGTTCACTCCACGGACTTCTAAGGGTTCGTGGCTTTACTCAAGACGATGGCCACATCTTCTGCCGCCCCGACCAGCTTAAAGAGGAGATTCAAGAAGTTCTTGACTACGTGATGGAGCTCCTCTCAACCTTCAAACTAGACTACGTAATAAACATTGGAACAAAACCTGAAAAATACATCGGGAGCGATGAGGCCTGGGAGCACGCGACACAGGCCTTAATAGATGCCCTTACAGAGAGAGGCTTTAACTACAACATAGTTGAAGGAGACGGAGCCTTTTACGGCCCGAAAATTGACATAGCCGTTTTAGACGCCATAGGCCGTAAGTGGGACGGCCCAACAATTCAGGTTGACTTCAACCTTCCAGAGAGGTTTGACCTTACCTACGTAGACAGAGACGGCCAGAAAAAGCGCCCCGTTATGGTTCATAGAGCTATAATGGGAAGCATAGAGAGGTTTATAGGCCTTCTCATAGAGCACTATGCAGGACTTTTCCCAACCTGGCTTGCTCCGACTCAGGCCGTAATAATTCCTGTAAGCGACAAATTTTTAGACTATGCCGACGAAGTTTACAGGAAACTTAAGGAGGCCGGAATAAGGGTTAAGTTAGATGATGAAAGTGCTAAAGTTGGCTACAAAATACGAAAGGCTGAAACAATGAAAATACCTTACATGCTTATAGTAGGTCAGAAAGAGCAGGAGAGTGGCACTGTATCCGTTCGTTCTAAGCGAGAAGGTGACCTTGGAGCTATGGAAGTTTCACAATTTTTAGATAAAATCCTGACAGAAATTAGAGAAAAAATCTAAACCGACTGAGGAGGAGGTTAGCCATCAGTAAGAAACTTAACGAAACGAGGGTGAACGAAAGGATCAGGGCAAGAGAGGTTTTGGTAATTGACGAAGACGGAACAAAACTGGGGGTAATGTCAACCAGAGAAGCCCTTAACGTTGCAAGAGAGAAAGGCCTAGATCTTGTGGAGGTTTCTCCAAATGCCAATCCCCCCGTGTGCCGAATAATGGACTACGGTAAGTACAAGTACCAGATGCAGAAGAAAATGCACGAAGCGAAGAAGAAACAAAAGACTGTAGAAGTTAAGACTGTAAAAGTTCGCCCCAGAACCGACGAACACGACATGCAGGTGAGAATTAAGCAGGCCAGAAAATTCCTTGAGAAGGGGAACAAAGTTAAAGCCGTTGTTATGTTTAGAGGAAGAGAGCAGGCTCACCTTGACATAGGAGAAGCCCAGCTTATGAAGATATACGAGGCTGTTAAGGACATTGCCGAGATAGAGAAGAAACCCAAGAAAGAGGGCAGGGACATGATAATGATACTTGCCCCAAAAAAGAAATAGACCTATAATTTCAGCTCGTTTAAAACCCTAAGGAGGCTTGAAGATGCCAAAGATAAAGACCCGCAGGTCTGCAGCCAAGAGGGTAAAGGTAACGGCTAAAGGGAAGATCAAGCACTGGTCTCCCGGAAAGAGTCACATCCTCACAAAGAAGAGTCGTAAGAGGAAGAGAAGGCTCAGAAAGGCCAGATATCTTGAAGGAGCTCAGGCTGCAAACTACAAACAGCTTGTAATTTACATGTAAACCCCGATGCTGCGCAGGCTGAAAGACCCGAAAAGGGCGCCTGCAGCTCACTAAAGGAGGAGTGAAATGAGAGTAAAGTACAGCCCGAGGAGAAAGAGAAGGAAGAAACTGAAGAAACTGACAAAAGGTTACTTCGGCGGTCGTTCAAGGCTTTACAGGACTATGAAAATTGCTGTAATGAAGTCTCTATTCTACGCTTATCAGCACAGGAGAACAAAAAAGAGGGACTTCAGAAGGCTCTGGATTGCACGTATCAACGCTGCTGTAAGACCTTTCGGCATCAACTACAGCAGGTTTATCAATGGCCTTAAAAAGGCTGGAATTGAGCTTGACAGGAAAGTTCTTGCAGACATCGCTGTAAGAGACCCTGAAGCCTTTAAGGTGATAGTTGAAAAGGCAAAATCTGAGCTTCAATAACTGATTCTGTAAAATTCCCAAGGAGCCCGCCATGTGCGGGCTTTTTTTTGTTTTTGGCTGCTAAAAATAAAAACTAACTAGATGAAACTTCATATAGACAAATTTAACTCCTTCACTTCTTCAGGATGTCTCAACTTAATAATCACTATTAAGAAGTAGTACATCTACATTACTATTGTAATCCCTTCACTTTTTAAGGGCATTTCAAGTTTAAAAGGGCCGTATGTTCTTACAGGGAAAGAACAGTCGCAATCCCTTCACTTTTTAAGGGCATTTCAAGACACAAACAACATAGCAATGATACAGCTATACAAGAAGTCGCAATCCCTTCACTTTTTAAGGGCATTTCAAGATGGAAAAGGTCAAAGTAATCAGAAAAGCAAAGATTGTCGCAATCCCTTCACTTTTTAAGGGCATTTCAAGGGCACCTACTCATAACTCGTTGAAACAGTTGGTATTCAATTTTAACTAAAAAGTAATACCCTTGATTTTCAAGGGTTTTTGCAATCTCAGTGGTTTCACCCTTTTGAAGGAATTCCTTATTCAGATTTCAAGGAACTTCCACATTTTCTATTCTATATTGTCAAACTCTTAAAGTCAAGTTTGATAACGACCTGTTCTACCTCTTTTAATCTAATTTTACTTTTTAAATTTAAGATTATTTAAGCTAACTATTTTTGCTGTTTTTCTCTCTATCCGTTCACTAATCTGGCTTTATATAGGATTTCTTCTGCTTAAATTTTCTTTATCTAACCTTGAACGTTTGTTCGGCTGATTCTATTATCAATTCTTTTCTCCCTGAGATTTCACTCATTTTGGCTATAGTTTGGCTTGAGTTTGGAATGTAGTTAACCTAATTGCTATGTTTTCTGGTAAGCTCTTTGCAGTTCTTTCTGATTTACTCTCTAATTGTATTGCTTTCTGAATAGGTTAAGTGCGAGTTGTATTTAACTAATAGTTTTAGGTATTCCTAATAATGGATGTTTTTTTATTTTTAATCTGTTAAGGTTTTGTGAATTAAATCCCATAATTTTAGGATTTTAGTTGTTACTTTCCTGAACTTTGTTTTCTTTTCCTTTTTTATAACAGATTTTTGGTTGTTGTGAATTTTGCTACTTTTCTATATTGGAGGTGTTTTATGTTTCTTTTTGATTTTACTGTAAGTTCTTTCTTTTATCCGGTTGAAAACCACTTTAAAACTTATTACTGCTTATTTAATCTCTAAATTCCGAATGGCTAATCAGATGGAGTTTTCTGGTTTAGTAAAGTATAATTCGGTTAAGAAGATGGGGTTGGAAATGGATGAGTTTGTTGTTTACGGTAGAAATGCTGTAGTTGAGGCTGTTAAGTCTGGTAGGGATGTTGAGAAGGTTTACCTACAACATGGTAAGTTCTTTGATCCGGAGTTTTTAGAGTTTTTAGAGAGGAAGGGTGTCAGATTTCAGTGGGCGAAGAAAAAGCAATTGAGCCGTTTGGCGGGAACGGAGAAGCACCAGGGGATTGTTGCTCTGCTCTCTCCCGTTAAGTACGCCTCTTTTGAGGAGCTCCTCTCTGCCACTTTTGAGAAAAAAGGGTTTTTTGTCGCTCTTGACGGCGTTACAGAGCCTCAGAACCTTGGAACTGTTGCAAGGACTGTTGAGTCTTTTGGAGGTGTTGGAGTTCTGCTGCCAGAGAAAGGGGGAGCTCCCCTCAATCAGGTTGCAGTTAAGGCCTCTTCAGGGGCTCTCTTTCACCTGAAGGTCTGCAGGGTTGGAAGTTTGGCGGGAGCTCTCTCCCGTTTTAAGGAGCTCGGAGGAGCCGTCTATTCGCTTGAGACCGGAGGGGAGGACATAAGAAAGGCTGAGTTCTGTTTTCCTCTTGCTCTCGTTTTAGGCTCTGAAGGAAAGGGAATAAGCCGTGAAGTTCTTTCCGTTTCAGACTCTGTTTTTACCATTCCGACTGTCGGGAAAACTCCTTCCCTAAACGTTTCTGTTTCCTGCGGTATTGCCGTTTGGGAGGTTTTTAAGAGTTTCAGCAACGGCCTTTAGTATTTCAAGGGCTACTTCTTCTTTTGTTCCTTCTATTTTTTCGGTTTTGCCGTTTCTCTTTATGAGGAGAACGGCATTTCTGTCGGAGCCGAAGGCTGAGGAGCTCCCCTTAACGCTGTTTGCCGCTATGAAGTCAAGGTTTTTCTTCTTGAGCTTCTGGAGGGCGTTCTCTAAGAGATTTTCTGTTTCTGCTGCAAATCCTACAACAATCTGTTTTTCCCTTTTTCTCTCTCCTATCAGTTTCAAAATGTCGGGGGTTCTTTCAAGTTTTAGAAGGAGGCTTCCTTCCCCTTTCTTTATCTTCTCGGTTGAGTACTCTGTTGGCCGGTAGTCTCCTATGGCTGCTGCCGAGATGTAAACGTCTGCTTTTTCAAATTCTTTCAGGGCTGCTTCCTTCATCTCCTCAACGGTTTCTACTGTAATGGTTTTAACGCCATAAGGGGTAGTCAGACAGGTCTTCCCCGATATCAATGTAACTTCTGCTCCCATTCCCCTTGCCACTTTTGCCAGAGCATAACCCATCTTTCCGCTTGAAGGGTTTGAGATGAACCTTACAGGGTCTATGTACTCCCTCGTGGCTCCGGCGGTTACGACAATCTTTTTTCCCTTAAGGAGTTTTGGCGTAAACCAGTATTCTGCCGAGTCAACTATGTCTGATACGCTGGCAAGTTTTCCTTTTCCAACCTCTCTACAGGCAAGGTAGCCGCACTTCGGTTCAACAACTTCCCAGCCAAGAGTTTTGAGTTTTTTCAGGTTTTCCTGAGTTACAGGGTTTTTGTACATCCTTACGTTCATTGCCGGAGCAATTATCCCCTTGCCGAAACAGAGGGCAAGGTCGGTTACAGGGGTGTCTGCTATTCCACAGGCTAATTTGGCTATCGTGTTTGCTGTTGCCGGGGCTATCAGGAGGAGCTCCCCCCACTTTGCCAGCTCTGTGTGGAATATCTCTGTTCCTCTTTCGGGAACGCTCTCGTCGTAAACGGGGTAGCTTGAAAGGGACTCAAGGGTTAGAAGGGTTATGAACTTCTTTCCGGCAGGGGTTATCGCTACCCTTACTTCGGCTCCTCTCTTCTGGAGCTCCCTCAGAACCTCAACCGCCTTGTAGGCCGCTATGCTTCCGGTTATTCCTAAAACTATTCTCTTATCCTTTAAAAAGCTCACTCTCTTTTCCTCATCATCATGGGCTTCAGTCTTATCTCCTGTCCTAAGTAGAGGCTGAAGCCAAAGCTTGTTGCGTAGCTCGTTATTATGGCTGCCGTCATAGGAATAACGACGTCGGCGTGGGTCATCTCTGTAATCATGACGATGGCCGCAAGCGGGGTTTTAGCTCCTGCAGCAAGGGCAGCTCCCATCCCTGCAAGGGTAAAAGTGACCATCTCAGACGAGAAAAGGTGGCCGAAGATGTTACCAACTGCAGCTCCTATAAGGAGGTTTGGAAGAACTAAACCACCCGGAATTCCGAAGCTCAATGTTGAGCTGGTAACCAAAAGAACGCACACGATGATTATTATGTCAACCCATACCGGAAAGAGGTTCTGGGCGAGTTTTGATACGACTCCCATATGTGCCGGAGCAGACAGGAAGTCAACATCGTGGGTTATGAGGTAGAGTATAAGGAGAAACGGTAAGGCTATTGCCGTTCCTATTATCGGTCTGTTTCTGGTGTCAAAGAATTTAGAGATGCAGACGGAAGTGTGATATATGAAGGTGTAAACATAGATTATTAAACTGATGACCAGACCCATAACAACGATGTAGGGAATTGTCTGAAGGTTCCACTCAGGAGTTTTGGAGAGGTGGATAAAGGCGCTCTCCCCTCTGAAGAAAGAGAAGGTAAGATAGCTAACGATTGATGCGATAATCATCGGGACAAACGGCCTGTAGTCAAGGTTGTACATCTCTTCAAGTTCCATTGCGAATATGGCGCTACCTAAAGGGGCTTTCAGGAGAGCTCCCGTAAAGGCACCGCCACCTATAAGGCCTAAGAGCTGTTTATATCTTTTTCCAAGTCCGTAAGCTCTTCCAAACCACTCACCTATTGCCACTCCTATGAAGAATGAGGGGCCCTCCCTCCCTGCTATGAAGCCTCCCGAAAGGGTAAAGGTTGAGGTTATGAGTTTCAGCAGAACGGTTTTTGCCTTTAGATAGCTTTTCGTTTTGAGGTGGAGGATTGCATAACCTATCCCGGGACCTCCAATTACCGGATCAACGGTTAGTGCGTAACCAACAAGAACAGAGACTAGAAGGGGGTAAAGAAGGATTAGAGGAACGTTCTGGGAGAGTAAATGGTTAAAGTTGACGATAAGAACGTCCATAAAGGAGGCTATTGTGCCGGTGGTAATCCCAACTGCAAACGCGAAAGGGATCCACCGGCCGAAGAAGACGGAGATAGTGGTAAGGTCAAAGCGGTGGATGAGGTTTGTTTTACCGCATCCTATAACGTAGTCCTTAAAGAACTTCCACCGCTCTCTGTTCATTCAGTTAGTACCCGGCATATCTCCAGTAAATTTCTCTGATTTTACCAAAGAGTTTCTTGGCGAGCTCAAGGAGCCTTGCTATTCTCTTTTCCGTTGGCGGGTGGGTTGAGAAGAGAGCGGCTATTGCGTCTCCCTTTAACGGATTAACGATAAACAGGTGGCTTGTTGCCGGGTTTACCTCTCTCTTTACAAGTTCCAGAGGAATTCTGTTTGCGTACTCTTCAAGTTTTTTAAGTGCGCTTGCAAGAGCTTCAGGCTTTCCTGAGATGATTCCTCCGGTTTCATCTGCCTTATACTCTCTTGCTCTTGAGATTGCCATCTGGATGAGAGCTGCAGCTATTGGGGCAAGGATGACCATTAAGAGGAGCCCTATAACTTCAGCCCAGCCTCCTCCTTCTTCTTCGTCTCTGGCTCCCCCAAATAGCAGGAACCACTGTGCCATGTTTGCCAGCATTGTAATGGCTCCTGCTATCGTTGCTGCAACTGCCTGGATGAGGGTATCTCTGTTTTTGATGTGTGAGATTTCGTGTGCTAGAACTCCCTCAAGCTCGTCTTCGTTGAGGAGCTCCACAATCTTCGGCGTAACAACAACGACTCCGTGTTTGGGACTTCTTCCCGTTGCAAAGGCGTTTGGAACGTCCATTGGAGCGATTCCTACTTTAGGTTTAGGGATTCCTGCGTTCCTGGCCAGCTTCTCAACCGTTTTGTGAAGCCAGGGAGCCTCTTCTTCGGAGAGGAGTCTTACTCCGTACATTGAGAGGACGATTTTGTCTGAAAAAAACCAGCTTCCAAAGTTCATGAGGGTTGCCATAAACAGGGCAACGATCATTCCGGCATTTCCTCCGAGGAGCTTTCCGAAGAGAAGAAGGATTCCTGTGAGGAGCCCCAGAAGTAAAGCTGTTTTTATACTGTTCCAGTTCATCAATTTCCTCCTTTTCTCCTATCTTAGGTTAAGAAGTTAAAAGAAATTTAATTAAAAATGTTGCTGTTATTAAAATTAAGACCTTGTTCAAGTCCTTCCAGTTGCCCGTCAGTACTTTTACGGCAGTGTAGGTTATAAACCCGATTCCCATTCCGTCTGATATGCTGTAGGTAAGTGGAATGGCCGTAAAAGTTATGAACGCAGGAAGGGCTTCTGTTATTTCTTCCCACTCAATTTTCTTGAGTGATTCCATCATGAAGTATCCAACGTAGATGAGAACTGCTGAGGTTGCAAAGGTCGGGATAACCGATATGAGAGGGTAGAGGAAGAGAGATAGGAGGAAGAGGGTTGCAACTGTTATTGCCGTAAGTCCTGTTCTTCCTCCTGCTGCAACTCCGCTTGCGCTCTCTACGTACGTCGTAACTGTTGAGGTTCCAAGGAGAGCTCCCACTGTCGTTCCTACGGCGTCGCTTGTGAGGGCTTTCCCAACCCTTTCGTCCTTCAGCGATATTCCGATTCGGGTACAGAGTGCTGAGAGAGTTCCGACTGTGTCAAAGACGTCAACCAGTAAGAAGGCCATGACAACCGGAATGATTGAGTAGGAGAAGATGTGTGAGAAGTCAAGCTGAAAAGCTGCCACTGGTCGGGGTAATCCTACAATCCCGTAGGGTTTTCCTACAAGACCAAACGGAACCGAGAGCAGAACGGCAAAGAGGATTCCAAGTAAGAGGCTTCCCTTTACCTTTTTTCTCTGGAGTACAGTTATAAAAATTAAGGTTAAGACTGTTATAAAGGCCTGAGGTGATTTGAGGTCTCCCAGCTTAACGAGAGTTGAGTGAGAAGGAACGACTATGTGGGCGTTCTTTAGACCTATAAAGGTTATGAATAGGCCTATTCCTGCCGATATTCCGTATGCCAGAGACCTGGGCATGGAGCGGAAAATGGCTCTCCTTGCTCCGAAAAATGCCATAATTAGGAACAGAACTCCCTCTATAAATACGGCTGTTAAGGCCGTTCGCCAGTCTATACCCATCTGGCCGCAGACTGTGTAGGCAAAGTAGGCGTTCAGTCCCATTCCTGGGGCAAGTGCAAACGGAAGACCGGCGTAAATTCCCATTGTGTAGGTGGCAACTGCGGAGGCTACAGCTGTTGCGAATATTACTCCTTCCTTTGGAATTCCGGCGTCTGACAGGATTGCCGGGTTGACTATGAGTACGTAAGACATCGTCAGGAACGTTGTGAGACCGGCAAGGAGCTCTCTCTTCACTTCCGGCTTCAAGACAGGTCTCCAGTGGAGATTTTAAAAATTCTACCAGCTCTTTGAGAACTTTACCCTTCTCCCAAGCTGGGAGTAGATTTTCTGTTTCCTCATTTTGTAATAGATAGGCCTTCCGTGGGGACAGGTTTCTCTGTTTTCACACCTGAGGAACCTGTTAAAGAGCTCTTCAAGTTTTTCAAACTCAACAACCCTGTACCCCGACTTAACGGCTCTTTTGCAGGCAAGTTCTGCGACAGATTCCGGTTTTTTCCTTGAAAGCTCTTTCAGGTCTTCAACAGTGAGGATTTCGGGAATTTCTATTACGAAAAACCTGCCTCTTTCCTCCTTTACGGCTGCGCCGAGGAGTTTCGCTTTTTCTACAGCCTCTTCCGGTATTTCAACCTCTCTCAGAAGTTTTACCCCGGGAACTTCACCTCTTTTGAGTTTCTGAAGAAGCTCCTCATAGTTAACCCTCTCGTGGATAAGGTGTAGGTCAAAGAAGTAGTAGTACTCCGGGTCGTGTCCTATCAGGACAGTTCCGTCTGACCCGATGAGCTTTACGGGAACGGAATACTCTATCTCTCTCCTCTCTCTAACTGCAGGGAGTTTCGGTAATTCAATATGTTTTGAGAGGGAGAGGGAAAGTTCTTCAAGGTAACTCCTGTCTTCTATGTAAACTCTCTCTTTTGTAGGCGTTACGTTGGGGTCAATCAGGTGGGGAGGTATCTGAAGGAAAAGGATGTAGCTTTTTATCCCTTTCTCTTCAAGGAGCTTTTCGGCTTCTGGAAGGGAGACCGGCCTGCCGTTGACGAAGATGAACTTGAGTCCTTTCCTCTCTCTTGAAAATAGGAGTCTGAACTTGTCTCCTCTCTTCTCAAGTAATTCCCACTCTTTTCCAAAGAGCTGAGCTACCCTTTCCCTGAGGGAAGTTGCCGGGAAAACATTGTCGTTGTAACGGAAGGTAACCCCCGGTTTTGCCAGGGCGTAGATCTTTACCAGTTTCAGGAGGGAGCTCCTCTCCTTTCTTCCTACAGACTTTCTCCTCACCGGTGCGTTAAAGAAGAGCTCTTCAACTGAAACGGAGGTTCCTTTTCTGTAGGGAATCGGCAGGTACTCCTCCACTTTGCCGCCTCTTACAACTATCTTTCCGCCGGTTCCGTTCTCTGTGGAGCTCATTATCGTCAGTTTTGAAAACTGGGATATTGCGTAGAGTGCCTCACCTCTGAACCCATAGGTATTAAGTCTCTTCAGGTCGTTAAATTCCCTGATTTTGCTGGTTGTGAAGCGCTCAACGGCGAGGGGGAGCTCCCTGTAGCCGATTCCACAGCCGTTATCTACAACTTTAAAGTTAAAGGGGTCTTTTACTTTAACGGTTATATCGGAAGCTCCTGCGTCTAAAGAGTTTTCAAGGAGCTCTTTTAAAACGGCTTTTGGAGAGGAAGCTATCTGTCCGGAGGCGATTCTTCTTACAACTTCGTCGGAGAGTTTCTCAATCAAAGCTTATCTCCTTTTGGGTTTAACAGAAATATAGGAGTTTCCCTTGCAGTTTTGGGTTTGGTAGTTTTAAAATATCTATAGGTTATCAATAGGAATTTTCTATAGATGGAGGGAGTGATGGAGAAGGAAAAGCTCGTTCTCTGGCTTGAAGAAGTTGGAATTGAAGACGTACCCTTAGTGGGGGGGAAGAACGCCTCTCTTGGGGAAATGATGCAGCACCTTACTCCTAAAGGAGTAAACATACCGGAAGGTTTTGTCGTTACGGCAAATGCCTACAGGTACTTTATCGCCTACAACAACCTTGAGGAGAAGATAAGGGAGATCCTGAAAGGTCTTGACATAAACGACATAGACGACCTTCACAGTAGAGGAGAGAAGATTAGAGAGCTTATCAGGAGCGGTAAGTTTCCTGAGGATTTAAAGGATTTAATCGTTAGGTACTACAGGGAGCTCTCTGAGAAGTTCAACACTGAAGCTGTTGACGTTGCCGTCCGTTCATCGGCAACGGCTGAGGATCTTCCAAACGCCTCGTTTGCTGGCCAGCAAGATACCTACCTGAACGTTAGAGGAGTTGAGAACCTGCTTAACTCAATAAAAAAGTGTTTCGCCTCTCTCTTTACAGACAGAGCTATTTCCTACAGGGAATCTTTTGGGTTTGACCACTTTAAGATTGCTTTAGCTGTTGGCGTTCAGAAGATGGTTCGTTCCGATCTTGCCTCTTCAGGCGTTGGTTTTTCTCTTGATACAGAGAGCGGTTTTAAAGACGTTGTTTTAGTTACAGGTTCCTACGGCCTTGGAGAGATGATAGTAAGGGGAGCTGTAACTCCAGATGAGTGGCTTGTGTTTAAGCCAACTCTCAAAAAAGGTTACAAGGCCATAATTGAGAAGAAGCTCGGCGATAAGAAGCAGAAAATGGTTTACGGAGACAGCGAGAAGGAGCCTGTAAAGGTAGTTCCTGTTCCCCTTTCCGACAGGGAGAAGTTCTGTCTTTCTGACGACGAGGTTTTAACCCTTGCCAGGTGGATCTGTCTGATAGAGGAGTACTACTCGGAGAAACACGGCCGCTGGACGCCTATGGATGTTGAGTGGGCGAAAGACGGCCCTACAAACAGGCTCTACATCGTTCAGGCAAGACCGGAAACCGTCCACTCTCATAAGGACTACTCAAAGATAACGGTTTACAGGATTACAGAGCCCCCTGAGGAGAGACAGAAGAAGATATTGGTTAAGGGAATTGCTGTAGGAAGGAAGGTTGCAGAAGGAAAGGTAAAGATTCTCATGTCGGTTGAAGAGGCAGATAGGTTTGAGGAGGGGGACATTCTCGTTACTGACATGACAGACCCCGACTGGGAGCCGATAATGAAAAAGGCTGCCGCTATCGTTACAAACAGAGGAGGAAGAACTTGCCACGCCGCTATAGTTGCTAGGGAACTTGGCGTTCCTGCGGTAGTTGGAACGGGAAACGCAACAGAAGTTTTAAAGGAAGGTCAGCACGTAACGGTTTCCTGTGCTGAGGGTGCAGTAGGTTATGTTTACGACGGCCACATAGATTATGAGGTTGAAGAGGTTGACCTTAACAAACTTCCGAAACCGAAAACTCCGATTATGTTCAACGTTGCAACCCCTGAGGGTGCCTTTGACCTCTCGTTCCTTCCCAACGCCGGCGTAGGCCTTGCCAGAGAGGAATTCATCATTAACAACTACATCGGTATACACCCCAACGCACTCATAAAGTTTGAAGAGGTTAAGGAGAGAGCTCCGGAAATAGCAGAGGAGATAGAGAAGAGAACAAAAGGGTACGAGGATAAGAAACAGTTTTACGTTGAAAAACTCACCTTTGGCATTGCCAGAATTGCGGCAGCTTTCTACCCTAAGCCAGTTATAGTTAGGTTCTCAGACTTTAAGTCAAACGAGTACGCCAACCTTTTAGGTGGGAAGCTCTTTGAGCCTAAAGAGGAGAACCCGATGCTTGGCTGGAGAGGAGCTTCCCGTTACTACTCTCCTCAGTTTAAGGAGGCCTTCGGTCTTGAGTGTCTTGCTATAAAGAGAGTAAGAGACGAGATGGGGCTTAACAACGTAATTGTTATGGTTCCCTTCTGCAGAACTCCCGAGGAAGGAGAGAAGGTTATTAAAGTTATGGAGGAGTATGGCCTGAAGAAGGGGGAGAACGGTCTTCAGGTTTACGTTATGTGTGAAATTCCCTCTAACGTTGTTCTCTTTAAGGAGTTTGCAGAGCACTTTGATGGTTTCTCTATAGGTTCAAACGACCTGACGCAGCTTACTTTAGGGGTTGATAGGGACTCCAGCCTCGTTGCCCACATCTACGACGAGAGGAACGAAGCCGTTAAGTGGATGGTTGCTCATGCAATTGAGAACGGCAAGAAATACCGCAGGAAGGTTGGCATCTGTGGTCAGGCACCTTCGGACCACCCCGACTTTGCCCAGTTCCTGGTTGAGAAGGGAATAGACACGATTTCAATTAATCCTGACTCCATACTGGAAGTGATCAAATCCGTTTACGAGATAGAGAAGAGGCTGGGGCTTCATTAAAGAGTGAGGGGGGAGAGATGAAGGTAGCGTTTTTTGAGCTTGAGGGATGGGAGATTCCCTTTATTGAGAGGGAGCTCCCTCCCCACGGCTTTGAAGTTGTTAAACTGGAAAAGAGACCTCTTAACACCTCTGACATAGAGTCTTTAAAAGATGTTGAGGTTCTGTCGGTCTTTATTTACTCAAAGATAACAAAGGAAGTTATAGATTCTCTTCCAAATCTTAAGCTCATAACTACAAGGTCAACCGGATTTGACCACATAGACGTTAACTACGCTGCAGAGAAGGGAATAGCAGTCTGTAACGTTCCTGACTACGGTATGGAGACCGTTGCAGAGTACACTCTTATGCTGATTCTTGCTCTTCTCAGGAGATTAAGGCCAACTATAGAGAGAACCTGCAGGGGCATCTTTGACAGAACCGGCCTGAGAGGGCACGATCTTGAGGGGAAAACGGTAGGGGTTGTCGGAACAGGCCGTATAGGTTCCAAGCTAATAAAGCTCCTTTCAGGGTTTGAAATTAACGTCCTTGCATACGACGTGAAGCCAAAGGAGGAGCTAATAGAAAAGTTCGGAGTCAAGTACGTTTCCCTGGAGAAGCTCCTCAAAAATTCCGACATTATCACCCTCCACGTTCCCTACCTTCCATCAACCTACCACCTTATAAACAGGGAGAACATAAAACTCCTCAAAAAGGGAAGCTATTTGATAAACACGTCAAGGGGCAGCGTTGTTGAGACTGAAGCTGTAATCTGGGCTTTAAAGGAGGGAATTTTAGAGGGAGTTGCCCTGGACACCTTTGAGGGAGAGGAGGTCTGGGCAGAGGAGGAGTTGATAATCTTCAGAGATGAAAAGGACGTCTCTCCAGAAGTCCTTAAGAAAGCCCTTGAGAGCTTTGCCCTCAGTCAGTTTGAGAATGTAATTCTGACTCCCCACAACGCATACAACACCCATGAAGCGATAATGCGAATTCTCATGAAGACCTTGAAGAACATAATCTCGTTTAAAGATAAGGGAAGTTGTCTATATCCGGTTATTAAGAAATAGGACGGGAGGGAGAATGAAAGTTCTTTTTGAGGATTCTGGCTTTCCTCTACTTGATTACGAGTTGCTGCTTGAAGAGATTGACTACAAAAATCTTCTGAAGCCTTCTGTAATGCCCTTTACGGAGCTCCCATCGGAAGAGTACCTGTTGAAGATAATGAAAGTTGTAGAACGCCTTCAGGAGAGATTCGTCTCTTTAGTTGTCGTTGGAATGGGAGGTTCCTCAAGGGGGGCTAAGGCTCTCCATCAGGCTGTAGGTAAAGAGAACTCAAGGCTTTTCTTTCTGGATAACATAGATCCAGACCTCCTTTCAAAAGTTCTGAAGCAGATAGACTGGGATAAGACGGCCTTTGCCTTTATAAGCAAGTCTGGTAAGACTTTAGAGACAGTTTCCCTCATGAACGTGATTCTTGAAGAGCTTGTAAGGAGAGAGCTCCCCGTAGCAGAGAGAGTGGTCTTTGTTGGAGATAGGGGAAACCCCTTCAACAAACTTGCAGACGAGCTGGGAGCTCCATTCCTTGAAATACCGAAAGAGATAGGAGGAAGATTTTCTGTTTTCACGGCGGTCGGCCTTCTTCCCGCATACTTTGCCGGCTACAACGTAACCCGGTTCTTAGAAGGCGCTTACAAGCTTCTAGAGACACCGCTTTCTGCCTTCTACCTTGCTGCCTCTAAGTACCTTCATTACAAATCCGGAAGGGATATTTCCATTGTTATGCCCTACTCAACCTATATGAACGAGTTTACAGAGTGGTATGCTCAGCTCTGGGCAGAATCCCTCGGAAAAGACGGCCAGGGGCAGACGCCCCTTAAGGCCATAGGAACTTCCTCTCAGCACTCAATTCTTCAGCTCTTTGTTGACGGTCCTGATGACAAGTTCTACCAGCTTTTTTTCGTAAATAGCAGAACTTCCGATGTGAAACTTCCGGATGAGGCAAAAGTACTACCTTACATAGGTGGAAAGACCCTTGGGGAGGTAATGAGAGCAGAGTTTGAGGGAACGCTCTACGCTTTAAGACAGAAGAACAGGCCGGTTGTTCGGTTTGAGTTGAGCCGGCTTTCTGAGTATCAGATGGGTTATCTCTTTATGGCTTACATGGTTGCAGTTGTTGTTATGGCAAAACTGATGGGAGTGAACCCTTACGGCCAGCCGGCCGTTGAGATAGGAAAGCGTTACGCAAGAGAGCTCTTAGAGGAGGGGAGAGATGGAGGTTTGTCTCAATGAACCGGAACTTGTTAAGCTGAACAGAGATTTAATAAAAGAGCTTCTTAAAGGAGCTCCGGGGGAAAAGGAGGTTTCCGTTGAGCTCTGGAACGGGGAGCGTGTCTGGGGGAAAGGGGACAAACTGGTAATAAAGATTAACAAACCCTGGGCTTTAAGGGAGGCGCTCAGCACCTTCTCAGACCTTTCACTGGCCGAAAGCTACATCTACAACCTTATAGACCTTGTAGGCGACATCTACCTGATTTTTCCCATTGCCGACTGGCTGATGGAGAAGTTTAAACCCCTGAGGGAGAAAATCCGCATCTGGAAGTTCATCAGCAAAATACCCACTCTGGAGGAGTATGAAAGATGCTGGGCGGAGGTAAAGGGGGATCTCCACAGCATAGAGAGGGATAGGCAGGCAGTCCAGTACCATTACGACGTCTCAAACGAGTTTTACAAACTCTTCCTTGACAAAAACCTCGTTTACTCGTGCGCCTATTTCAGAAAACCAACGGATTCTTTAGACAGGGCTCAAGAACAAAAGATTGACTACATCTGCCGAAAGTTGATGCTGAAGCCTGGAGAGAAGCTCCTTGACATAGGGTGCGGATGGGGAGCTCTCATAATCCACGCAGCCAAAAACTACGGAGTAAACGCGCTTGGAATTACCCTCAGTAAAAACCAGTACGAATACGTAAAAGAGAGGATAAAAGAGGAGGGTCTTGAGGACAGGTGTGAAGTTCTGCTTGCCGACTACAGGGAGCTTACCAATAAGGAATCCTTTGACAAGATAGTAAGCGTTGGAATGTTTGAACACGTGGGGCAGAAGAGGGCTCTCACTTACTTTCAACAGGCTTACAAACTTCTAAAGTACGGCGGAATCTTCCTCAATCATGCAATAAGCTCAAGCTACAAGGAGTTTGGAAAACCGCCTTCCCAGTTTATCAGGAAGTATGTCTTTCCCGATGGGGAACTCCTTCCAATCTACCTGACGGTTGAAAAGGCCGAAGAGGCAGGTTTTGAAGTTAGAGATGTTGAGTGTCTGAGGGAGCACTACACCCTCACACTGATGCACTGGGTAAGGAACCTTGAAAAGAACTACGAGAGAGCAGTTCAGGTAGCTGGAGAGGAAAAGTACAGGATCTGGCGCCTCTACATGGCCTCAAGTGCTTACCAGTTCCTTACAGGCAGGATAGGTCTCTATCAGACCCTTCTGGTTAAGACCCATCCGACCGGAGAGTCGGGCTTTCCACTTACGAGAGAACACCTTTACAGGGAGGAAAAGTGAAGGCGGTTGTAATGGCGGGGGGCTTCGGCACAAGGATCCAGCCCCTAACAAGTTCCCGGCCGAAGCCCATGTTACCAGTGGTGAATGTTCCAATGATGGAACATATAATGAGGGAGCTCGTAGCTCTAGGAATAGAAAATATTATAGTCCTTCTCTACTACAAGCCGGAGGTTATAAAAGAGTACTTTGGAAACGGAGAGAGGATAGGAGCAAAGATTACCTACGTTTTACCTGAGGCAGACTTTGGAACTGCAGGTGCAGTTAAAAAGGCTCAGAGTTACTTAGATGAGACGTTTATAGTTGTAAGCGGAGACGTTATAACCGACTTTGATCTCCGCGAAGTTGTCGGATTCCACGAGTTTAAAAGGTCAAAACTGACTATAACGTTAACTTCCGTTCCCAACCCCCTCCAGTTCGGGATAGTGATAAAGGATAAAGAAGGGAGGATACTGAAGTTCCTTGAGAAGCCCGGCTGGGGAGAGGTTTTCAGCGACACAATAAACACGGGTATATACGTAATAGAGCCCGAAATTCTTGACTTTATTCCTGAAAACGTCCCCTTTGACTTCAGTAAAGACCTTTTTCCCCTCCTCATAGAGAGGGGAATAACTCTCTACGGTTTTGAGGCAAAGGGTTACTGGAAGGATGTTGGAAACCCCGACGCTTACAGAGAGGTTCACAGAGACATCTTCTCGGGGAACGTAAAGCTTCAGGTTCGGGGAGAGATAGTTAAGTACCCTGAGGGCGTGCTGTTCCTACAAGGGGATGTAGAGCTCCCCGACTCTGTGAAGGTAAAGGGTATGGTGATTCTCGGAGATGGCGTTTCTGTAGGGGAGGGAACCCTCCTTGAGAACTGCTGTATCGGAAAGGGAACGGAGGTTGGGAAGAGGTGCCAGCTTAGGGATACGGTTATCTGGAAAGATAGCGTCCTTGGAGATGACGTAAAGCTTAGGAACTGCGTTGTCTGCAACAGGGTTGATATCGGTTCAAGGGTTTGGGCACTAAAAGGTGCAGTTATTGCCGAGAAGGTGAAGATAGAGGATGACGTAAGAATAGAGAAAGATGTTGTTATCTGGCCTGAGAAGTTTGTTGAGAGCGGTTCAATTGTAAGCTCAAACCTCGTTTGGGGTGAGAGATGGAAGCGCTCAATCTTTGAGGGAGGAAAGATCTCGGGAAGGATAAACGTGGAGCTCTCCCCGGAACTTGCAGCAAAGCTGGGTGCAGCTCTTGGAACAACCCTACCCGAAGGGGCGGTTGTTTATACCAGCAGAGACTACCACAGAGCTTCAAGAATGATAAAGAGGGCGTTTATTTCAGGTCTTCTATCTGCCGGTGTAAGCGCTGCTGACCTCAGAAAGTTTCCCAGTCCTGCTTCAAGGTTCCTGTTAAAGGGTGGAGGCGTAGTTGCCGGTGTTCACTTTGAAACTTCTTTAGAAACTCCAGGTCATACGGACATCCTCTTCTTTGATGACAGGGGAATTCCCATAGATACCTCAAAGGAGAAGGCAATAGAGAGGATATTCTTCAGGGAAAGATTTAGGAGGGTTAGCCCTTCAGAGGTAGGCCAGATAAAGGAAGAGTCTTACAAAATTTCAGACTACGAGAGTGCAATAAAGGAGAAGATAGACGACAAGATAAGACAGCCCCGGTTCAACGTTGTTGTTGATCTGATGAACGGTATTTTCTCTGACGTTTACCCGGAGCTCCTTGCCCACTTCAAAGTCAACTCAATAATCCTCAACTCTTACGAGTCTGAAGAGAAGCTGATGCAGTATCCCCTTGTAAAAGCCAAGGCTTTAAAAGAGGTTCCAGAAATCCTCAAGTCAACAGATTCCGACGTCGGCTTCATAATCCATCCCAGCGGAGAGCAGTTAACGGTTGTTTCAGACAGGGGAGAAGTGGTAAACGGCCACAGCCTCCTTCTCCTCTTCCTGAAAACGATTGACGAAGCGGTAAATAGGCCTGTTAAAGTTTACATTCCTGTTAGCTGTCCGTCTGTTTTAGACAGTAAGCTGAAAAGGGTAACTGTTGAGAGGGGTAAGTTTAGAGGCCTCTCTCCTAACCTTTTAAACCGTTACTACTTTGTGGGAGATTTAAACGGAAGGTTTATCTTTCCGGAGTTCTCTTACTCGCCTGACGCAGTTTATTCAAGTATTAAGTTCCTGGAGCTCCTCTCCTATGCAGGTAAGAAGGTTTCGGAGCTCCTTTCTAAGATCCCCAACTTCTACTTCAACCACATCATCGTTAACTGTCCGTCGTCTGAAAAGGCCAGGCTTATGAGGAAGCTCTCAGAAGAGGCTATGGAGAAGAACGCTTCCTTTGTAGATGGCGTAAAGATATTCATGAACGGAGACTGGATACTTTTTATACCTGATCAGTTTACAGACAAGCTCCACATCTTTGTTCAGTCTGAGAGCCGGGAAAGGGGGGAAGAGCTTCTGGAACACTACAAAAAACTGGTGGGCAGCTGGATAGAGGAGGGAGAGTGAAACTGGTATTCCTGTGGCACATGCACCAGCCCGTTTACAGGAACGGCCTTACGGGAGAGTACGAACTCCCGTGGGTCTTCCTTCACGCTATAAAGGATTACTACGACATGCCCTGGCACCTTAGTCGCTTTCCACGGCTTAAGGCGGTCTTTAATCTGACCCCTTCACTTGTTTCTCAGGTTGAGGAGTACGCCTCAGGGAAAGCAAGGTGTCGGTTTTTAGAGATTATTAAAAAGCCCGTTAAGGAGCTCTCCCTTGAGGAGAGAGGCTACCTTGCAAGTATCGTCTTCTCCTCCTCTCCCCGGCTCTTTTCCCCTTTCAGTTTTTTAAAGGAGCTCTCCTTAAAGTTTCAGAGGGACAGACGGAGAGACTTCTGTAAAAACCTTGCAAACCAGGATTTTCTAAACCTTGAAGTACTCTTTCTCCTTGCCTGGTGCGGAAACTATCTGAAATCCGAAAATAAAACAGTAAGGAAACTCCTTGACAAAGGTTCTGCCTTCTCTGAGAGTGAAAAGCTCAACCTCGTTGGAGAGCTTTTAAAGTTTATAGAAGGAATTGTTCCCCTCTACAGGGAGCTCTCCCAGAAAGGGCAGGTTGAGCTAACCATAACGCCCTTCTACCACCCGATACTGCCTCTCCTCATTGACATGTCTGTTGCCAGAATTTCAACCCCGGATGTTAAGCTTCCAGCCCTTCACATCTCCTTTAAAGACGACGCAGAACTTCAGGTTGAAAGAGCTCTCTCCTTTCACAGCCAGAGGTTCGGTACCGCTAAGGGGATGTGGTGTTCAGAGGGTGCTATAAGTGAGGAAGCTCTAAAGCTTCTCTCAGAGAAAGGAATCGGCTGGACGGCAACAGACGAGGAGATACTCTTCCGCTCACTTGAGGAGCATTTCGGTACCCGGGAGCCCCTCTACAGAGTTTACTCGTACAGAGGCGTGAAGCTCCTTTTTAGAGACCGTGAGCTCAGCGACCTTATCGGTTTTGTCTACAAGGGATGGGAGCCTTCTCAGGCTGCTGAAGACTTTGTAAACCGGCTCAAGAAGCTCTCCGACAGCTACTCCTCCTCTGTCGTTTCTGTAATACTTGACGGGGAGAACTGCTGGGAGTTTTACGAGAACAACGGTTATGACTTCCGGGAGGAGCTCTACTCTCTCCTCTCCTCTTCCGACTGGGTAGAGACCGCTCTTCCTTCGCAGCTTGAGGCTGAAGAGGAGCTCCCGAGACTCTTTCCCGGTAGCTGGATAGGCGGGAACTTCCTTACCTGGATAGGCGACAAGGAGAAGAACAGAGCCTGGGAGCTCCTTGGAAGAACCAAGTTTGAGTTTAACAGGAGGGGGGGTACCGACTCTGCAAAGGAGCACCTCCTCGTTGCTGAAGGAAGCGACTGGTTCTGGTGGTTCGGAGAGGGACACTACTCTCCCTTTGCCGCCGACTTTGACAGGCTCTTCAGGAGCCATCTTATGGCTGTTTACAGAGAGCTGGGAGCAGACATTCCCCACGAGCTCCTTACCCCGATAAAGCGATACTTCGGGGAGAAGAGCAAGCCGCCGAGGGGTTACTTAAAGCCGGTTATTGACGGAGAGGTAACCAGCTACTACGAGTGGCTTCTGGCGGGAGAGATAGACCTTCTTGAGTTCTCAACTATGGAATCCGGTTCCTTCATTATGGAGAAGCTCTACTACGGCTACGACGAAGAGAGAAATCTCTACCTGAGGGTGGACGGCCGATGGGAGAAGCTTTTAAACCGTGAGTTTGAGCTGGTCGTTGAGCTTGAAGGGAAGGAGCTCCACCGTTTCACCTTTAAGATGTCGGGAGGTAGGGAGAGCTCTTCAGAGTGTAGCGGTTCTGAAGCCGTTCTTAAAAAAGTCCTTGAGATTTCTATTCCCTCTAACTGTCTGAAAGGAGAAGAGAAGCTCAAGCTTACGCTGAAGCTCTTTGTTGACGGCAGGTTTGTAGAAGAAGCTCCCCACTTTACCTACGGCGTACTGGAGCTCTCTGAGAGTTTTGAAAACGACTGGATGGTGTAGTTATGGCAAAACTGCTCTTTGGAGTTCACAATCACCAGCCGGTTGAAAACTTTAGAAATATAGTTGATGAGGCCGTTAAGAAGGCCTACAGACCTTTTATTGAGGCCGTATATCCCGTTAAGAACTTTAAGTTCTCCGTCCACTTCAGCGGCTGGCTCCTTGAGTACATAGCCGCCAACCACCCCTCTGTTGTTGAACTCCTTAAAGAGATGGCCGGCGAGGGGAGAGTTGAGTTCTTTACTGCCGGTTACTACGAGCCGGTTCTCGTCTCCCTCCCCTCTCGCTGGCGCCGCTCTCAAATAGAGAGGCTAAACGGCCTTATAGAGGAGCTTTTCGGCCAGAAACCTAAAGGACTCTGGTTAACAGAGAGGGTCTGGGACGATTCTGTTATCTGCGACATCGTTGACTGCGGCGTTGAGTACGTCGTTGTTGACGACTACCACTTCATCTGTGCCGGTTTTGACAGGAGTCAGCTGGGAGGTTACTTCCTGACAGAGAGTGAAGGGAAGGTTTTAAAGGTCTTCCCTATAGACAAAAAGCTCAGGTACCTTGTTCCCTTCAAACCCCCTTCAGATACTTCAGAGTACCTTAAGAGCTCCTGGGGTAGTAGAGTTCTGTTTGACGACGGTGAGAAGTTCGGCATCTGGCCAGGAACCTACAGCTGGGTTTACGAGAAGGGGTGGCTGAAGGAGTTCCTCTCCCTGGTTGAATCCGGCGAGATTGAGATGGAGCTCTTCTCTGAGAACGTAAAGAGAAAAAAGCCCCTTGGTATAACTTACCTTCCAACGACCTCTTACTACGAGATGGGTGAGTGGACGCTTCCCCCCGAGAGGTTCCGGGAGCTAAAGGAGCTTGAGGCTTTTTTAAGAAAAAACGGCCTTGAGGATTGTGTGGAGAAGTTTGTGAGGGGGAGCATCTGGAAGAACTTCTTCGTTAAGTATCCGGAGAGTAACTACATGCACAAGAGGATGTTGGACCTATCCTTGAGAGAGGTTTATTCTGACTCTTTTGTAGAAAACCTTTCAAAGTCCCAGTGCAACGACGTTTTCTGGCACGGGATATTTGGAGGTATCTATCTTCCAAACTTAAGGGACAACTTTTGGCGTTTTCTCCTCTCTGCTCAAGAAGAGGTAGATAGGGAGAAGGAGTTTGTAGAGCTCAGAGATATTAACTACGACGGTTACGAAGAGGGGATTCTATCCTCTTCCTGTCTCTTTGCTGTTCTGCTACCAAAGTACGGGGGAGTTTTAGGGGAACTCTCTTTGAGAGGTGAGAGGTTTAACTACCAGAACGTCATCTCAAGGCACAGGGAGGGTTACCACTACCAGATGGAGGAGAGTGGGAAGGAGGAGAGCTCCAGAGGAATTCCCACTATCCACGAAAGACCCCTGAAGATACCCCCTGAAGTGAAGGAAAAACTCGCCTTTGACTGGCACCTAAGAGCCTCTTTCGTCTCCCACTTTACAGACTCCGTTACGGAAGAGGAGTTCTTCAGAGAGAGCTTTAAAGAACTCTCAGACTTTGCAGACCAGCCCTACGCCGTTTCAGTTTCAGACGGTTCAGTAATACTGGTCAGGAGGGGAGGAATTTACAAAGACGGTCGCCACAGTGCCCTTCTCTCAAAGCGGTTCTCTCTCAAGGGAAACACCCTCTGCTTTGAAGAGGAGTTTGAGGCCGGTTACAGAGGGGAGCTCCTCCACATTCTTGAATTCAACTTTCACTTCATAGACCCGAAAGGATTTAAGTTTGAATTAGAGGAGAACCTTTTAAGGGTAAGGGACTATGGTCTTGGGAAGGAGCTCCTTGTCACCTCTTCACTTCCTTTTTCACTTCTCCACTACCCAGTGGAGACGGTTAGCCAGAGCGAAAAGGGAGCTGAGCTGACCCTGCAGGGGTACTGTTTCGGCTTCTCCTACAGAGTGGGGAGCTCCTTCAAACTCAAACTAGAATTAGAGGTAAAAGATGTCTGAACTGAGGTACAACTACCTGTGGGATACCTGGTCTGTAGTGGCTCCAGAGAGGGAGAGACGCCCTCACGACTTCCCACCCCACACCTATCCCTCAAAGAGCGACCCTTCAAAGTGCCCCTTTGAGCCGGGTAAGGAGTACCTTGCTCCCCACGAGATATTCGCTCTCAGGGAACCCGGAACTGCCCCGGACACCCCCGGCTGGAGAATACGAGTTGTTCCCAACAAATACCCTGCCTTCAGAATAGAAAACCCCAACACAAGGTACAGAGCTGGAATCTACGATGCAGCCGGAGGATTTGGAGCCCATGAGGTTGTTATAGATACTCCCGACCACTTTAAACACCCCCATAACTTCACAGTAGAGGAGATGAAAGATCTTCTCTTCGTTTACAGGGAAAGGGTCAGGAGCCTTTACGGAGACAGCCGAATAAAGTACGTTCTGGTATTCAAAAACTATGGAAGAGAGGCGGGAGCTTCCCTTACCCACTCCCACTCCCAGATAATCGCCACTCCCCAGATTCCCAAGCTCGTTGATACGGTCGTTTCACAGTCCAGAAAGTTCTTTAGAGAAAAGGGGAGATGTTACCTATGTGATGAGATAGGCTACGAGCTGAACGAAACGGAAAGGATTGTGTACGAGAACGAAAGATTTCTGGTTTACTGCCCCTTTGCCTCCATCGTTCCCTTCCAGATGAGGTTAACCCCAAAGTTCCACCAGAGCGACTTCTCAAAGGTTTCAGACAGCGATCTCTACCTTATGGCAGACGCCCTCAGAATGGCGCTGAGGAAGCTCTACAAAACCCTCGTTAACCCGCCTTACAACTTTTTCATCCATACTGCTCCGCCGATAAGGTCGTTTCCAGAAAAACCCGACTACTTCTCGGGTATTGACCAGTTTTTCCACTGGTACCTTGAGATAGTTCCGAGAGTAACGGTTCAGGCCGGGTTTGAGCTGGGAAGCGGTTACGTCATCAACCCGACGACTCCAGAAACTGCAGCAAGGTTCTTGAGAGAGGTGTTGTTATGAGAGTTCTATTTCTTTCAAGCGAGATATACCCCTTTGCAAAAACGGGAGGGCTGGCAGACGTGTCGTTTTCTCTGCCTAAAGCCCTTTCAGAGCTTGGAGTTCACGTTAAGTCAGTTATGCCTCTCTATAAAACTGTAGATAGGGAGAAGTTTGGAATAGTTCCAACTGGAAAGAGAGTAACGGTATCTGTAGGTGCCGGAACCTTTGAGTTTGAGGTTTACAGAGTTTCAAACGCAGTAACTCACTACTTCCTAAGAAACGACGAGCTCTTCGGAAGAGACTACCTTTACGGAACCCCGGAAGGCGACTACCTAGACAACGACGTAAGATTTGGAACCTTCTGCTGGGGAGTTGTGAAGCTGATAGAGAATGGATTCTTTAGACCCGACGTAGTCCACACAAACGACTGGCAGACAGCCCTTACCCCTGTTCTTATAAAAAAAAGGGGAATTGGAGTTAAAACGCTCCAGACCATCCACAACCTCGCCTATCAGGGGATTTTTCCTAAAGAGACAGTTGAGAGGTTGAGCCTTGGGTGGGAACTTTTCCACATGGAAGCCCTTGAGTTCTGGGGTAAGGTCAACTTCCTTAAAGGCGGAATCGTCTTCTCCGACGCCGTTAACACTGTAAGTCCGGCCTACGCCAGGGAGATTACTACTCCGGAGTTCGGTTACGGACTGGACGGCGTTTTAAGGAAGTACAGCTACAAACTCTTCGGTATTCTTAACGGCATAGACTACGACGTTTGGAATCCTGAAACAGACCCCTACATCTACGTCAACTACAGCGAGAATACCGTTTCCCGTAAAGACGATAACAAACGCTACTTCCTGAAAGAGACAGGTCTATTAGATGGGGGTAAGCCTCTTTTTATCTTCATAGGAAGGCTTGCAAAGCAAAAGGGGATTGACCTGATAATTGATTCTATAGAGGAGTTCTCCTCCCTTCCTGCAAACTTTGCCTTTCTGGGAACTGGAGATGCCAGCTACAACAATTTCTTTAACTCTATCAAGGGTAAGTACCCAAACATCTTTGTTGAAGTTTCCTACGATGAACCTATGAGCCGTAAGATGTACGCCTCAGCAGACTATCTCCTTATGCCTTCACTCTACGAACCGTGCGGCCTCAACCAGATGATAGCGATGAGGTACGGAACCCTCGTTGTTGCCAGGAAGACAGGAGGCCTTGCAGACACCGTTAGAGATGTAGAGGAGCCCGGAGGTTACGGATTCCTCTTTGAGGAGTTCTCCCCGCAGGCGTTCCTGAGAAGTGTTAAGAGAGCCGTTGACTTCTACTACGAAAAGAGGAGCCGTTTTCTCAGGCTGAGGCCTTTCGTTATGGGAATAGACTTCTCCTGGAACGCTTCAGCCCTCAAGTACATGAGACTCTACGAAAACCTTATTGAGGGAAAGGTGAAATGGGAATTCAGATAACACTTGAAGAGCTTGAGAGAATGACCAAGAGGGAGCTCTACCAGATTGCGAAAGAGATAGACCTTAAAGGTAGAGGGAAGATGAGGAAGAGGGAGCTCCTTGAGGCACTAAAGAGGGAACTCCTCCTTGTTGAGAAGGCCTCTGTAGAGGAGCCAATTACCAGTAACATCGTACCTTCTGAACCCTTTCCGGAGAAAACTGAAGAGGATACGCCACTTCCTACCTACAGGGAGGAGTTCATAACCTTGATTCCCGTTAACCCGGAACTTTCCTTGGCAGTCTGGAATACTGAGGGGAATGAGGGAATTTTGAGGGTTTACGTTGAGGGAACTCCCGTCCTTGAATTTCCGGTTAACCTCAGTTGGCGCAGGTTCTACGTCCACCTGAGAGCTCCCTTTAAAAAGATTGAGGCCGAGCTCGTTGTTGATGGGAAAGTTCTCAGGTCAAACCCAATAGTTGCCCCTTCAGACGAGGTATTCCTTGAGATACCGGAAAGAGCTTCCCTCCTTTCTCGTTTGGCCTTGCCGGTTCCCTCTAAAGAGGAAGAGAGGATAGGTTACGGAGGGGAGAATGGTTAAAGGCTACTTCTCCCTCTTCCTCCACCACCATCTCCCTTTTGTGAAACACCCGGAGTACAGCTACTTCCACGAGGAGCACTGGCTCTTTGAGGCCATTTCAGAGACCTACGTTCCCCTGCTTAAAACCTTCTACTCCCTGGTAGAGGAAGGGATAAACTTCAGAGTGACCCTCTCTCTCACCCCTCCTCTCTGTGAAATGCTGAGAGATTCTCTCCTTCACAGGAAATTTGAGGAGTACCTGAACAGAACAGTTGAGCTAACAGAGAAAGAGATAGAGAGGACGAAAGGTAACCCCACGTTCAACAAACTTGCCCGATTCTACAACGAGAGGTTTAAGTCCATAAGGGACTTTTACTTCCGGCTCGGCGGAGACCTTCTCAGGGCCTACTCTCAGCTTGAGTCTGCGGGTTACTTAGAGATAGCGACCTGTGGAGCCACCCACGGCCTTCTCTCAGCGCTTCAGGGGGTTGAAGAGGCGGTAAGGACGCAGATAAAAGTTGCGGTTAAGAACTACAGAAAACACTTCGGTAAAAAACCAAAGGGGATATGGCTTCCAGAGTGTGGCTACTACCCGGGGGTTGAGAAGTTCCTTAAGGAGTTCGGCATAGAGTTTTTCCTCCTTGACTCCCACGGACTGCTCTACGGAAAGCCCTTTCCAGAGTTCGGCGTCTACTCCCCCATCTACACCCCGTTTGGGAGGGTAGCCCTTGCAAGAGATCCGGAGTCTTCAAAACAGGTGTGGAGCTCCAAAGAGGGTTACCCCGGCGACCCCTGGTACAGGGATTTCTATAGGGACGTCGGTTTTGACCTTCCCCTTGAATATGTTAAACCTTACATTAACCCCGACGGATCAAGAACCTACACGGGAATCAAGTACTACAGAGTTACAGGAGAGGTTGACCTTGGAGCTAAAGAGCCCTACGACAGGGAAAAAGCCCTTGAGAGGGCGAAAGTCCACGCAGATCACTTTCACTTCTGCCGTGATAAACAGTCTGAATATCTGAAAGATGTTCTCGGGAGGGAGCCTTTAATCGTTGCTCCTTTTGACGCGGAGCTCTTCGGCCACTGGTGGTTTGAAGGGCCCGAGTTCCTCTACAACCTCTTTAAAGACTTTGAAACATACGGTGTTGTGAAGCCCGTTCTCTTAAGGGAGTACCTTGAAGTTTACCCGGAAAATCCAGAAACCCAGCCTGCCGTTTCGTCGTGGGGAGACAGAGGTTACTTTGACGTGTGGGTAAACGGAAAGAACGACTGGATCTACTATCACCTTACGGGAATGGCAAAGACTCTCAACAGGCTGAAGTCAGAGGTTGAGAGAACTCCTGAGAATACCCGTCTTCTCAACCAGATGCTCAGGGAGCTCCTCTTAGCCCAGAGCTCCGACTGGCCTTTCCTCATAACTACTCAAACGGCCTCCGCCTACGCAAAGAGGAGGTTAAGGGAACATATAAACAACTTCTCACTTCTCCTTAAAATGGTTGAAACCGGTAGAACAGACTACAGAAAGCTCAAAGAAATGGAAGAGAAAAACTCAATCTTTCAGGAGCTTAACTTCTGGGAGGACTGGGGTTGAACTTAGGGATTGACATAGGCGGAACTTTTGTAAAGTTCACAGACGGAGAGAGGAGATGGAAGGAGAGGACTCCTGAAACGGCCGGGGAGCTCCTCTCCCTCATCTCCTCAACAGTTCTAAAATTGAAACCTGAAAAGGTAGGAATTGCCGTTGCAGGACTTGTTAACACGGTAGAGGGAGTGGTAACAGACTCCCCAAACCTTACCTTTCTGAAAGGGCTTCACCTGAAACGGGAGGTAGAGAGAAGAACAGGTGTAGAAACCCTTATAGTTAACGACGCAACGGCGGCAGCTTACGGGGAGTATTGGCTCGGCGTCGGGAAGGGGAGCTCTCCCTTCATCTGCCTTACCCTGGGAACAGGCCTTGGAGGTGGAGCCGTTGTTAACGGAAAACCCCTCCTTGGAGCTTCAGGCTCAGCAATGGAAGTGGGACACATGGTCGTTGAAAGGAACGGCTGGCTTTGCCACTGTAGCAGGAGAGGTTGTCTTGAGGCTTACGTTTCCTCTTATGGTCTTGAGCGGTTTTACCACATGGAGACTGGAGAGAGTGTTTCCTCATTTGAGGTGATAGAAAGAGCAAAGGATGGAGAGGAGGCAGCGATAAGAGCCCTTGCTGGAATGGCCTCCTACCTTTCTCTCGGTCTTATGAACCTGCTCCATCTCTTTAACCCTCAAGTTGTTGCGCTGGCAGGAGGAATTCCCGTCCACTACCCCCAGCTCATAGAGACCGTTGAGAGGAGAACCAAAGAACTCTCATTCCCCCAGCCGGCTAAAGACTTCTCCCTTAAACTCGCCACCCTTGGGGAGTTCAGTGGAGCCCTCGGAGCTCTCCTCTTCTCTCTAACCTACTGAAACTTCTCAACATAAACAGCCCAAACGGCCAGTCCGAAGATAACGATAAGCGTTGCTGCCCTTAGGAAAGAGATAACACTCTCTACTGTCATCTGATTCCCTAAATTGACTTTAGGTTCTTCTCAATCTGACTTAAGAGTTGCTCCGCCTTTGAATTCCTTTCCTGAAGTCTGTATCTCACTTTAAGGGGATTTCTGTGAATTGAGGAGAGTTCCCTCTCAAGTACTCCTTTGTCAATTCCCACCAGTTCGGCTATCTGAGTTATAGAGAGATCCGTTAGCTGATAAAGTCTTGTTGCCAGTTTTCTTTTCTCCTTCAGTTCTGCTGTTTTAGAAATTTCACTCTTTATGAACTCCAGAGAGGAACTGTCCAGACAGATAGGATTTCTCAATTCACCCCTCCTTGCGAATTTGTAATTAAACCTATTATATCACAGATTAAATCTTAATAATTACTATGCTAAATTCCTTATTAAGTAAAAGTACCTGAAAACGGCAGAATGTTAATATCTAAGTAACAACTCTAAAGCGGAGGTGGTATGGCTGTAGCTTTTGTTTTCCCCGGTCAGGGTTCCCAGTATCCAGGAATGGGAAAGGAAGTTTACGAAGCCTTCCCCGAGGCCAGAGAGGTTTTTGAAGAGGCGTCAGAGGGAGCAGGAATTGATGTTAAAAAACTCTGTTTTGACTCCTCAGAGGAAGAGCTCACCCTTACCTACAATGCTCAGCCGGCCATCTTTACCGTCAGTATGGCCGTTTTGAAAGTTGTTGAAAACGCTGGTATCAAGGAGAAGCCCGTAGTTGTTGCAGGCCATTCGCTCGGTGAGTTCTCGGCAGCCGGCGCTTCAAAAGTTTTTTCCGTTTCAGAGGGAGCTCTCCTCGTAAGGAAGAGAGGGGAGTTTATGCAGGAGGCCGTTCCTCCCGGCGTGGGAGGAATGACTGCAGTTATAGGAATTCCTGCTGAAGTGGTAGACAGGGTTCTGAAAACTGTAGAGAGCGGTTTTGTTCAGGTTGCCAACTACAACACCCCCGAACAGACCGTAATTTCAGGAGAAATAAAAGCCCTTGAAGAGGCCGAGGGTAAGCTCAGGGAATCAGGTGCAAAAAGGATTGTCAGGCTTGCCGTTTCAGCTCCTTTTCACTCAGAGCTTATGAAACCCGCTGCAGAGAGGCTAAGGGAGCTGATGGAGGAAATGGCTTTTAAGGAAGCGGAAGTCCCAATCCTCAACAACGCAGACGTTAAACTGATAAAAGACCCTGAAGAGATAAAAGACTCTTTCTACAGGCAGGTCTTCTCACCTGTAAGGTGGGTTGAAGACGTGAGAAAGCTTTCCGAAATGGGGATTGACAGAGTCTACGAGATCGGCCCTAAGAACGTCTTAAGGGGTCTTATCAGGAAGATTGATAGGAATATAAAGGTTCTGAGCGTGGAAAAACCTAAGGATATTGAGAAGTTGATAGGGGAGCTCTCTTAATGCCAAAGCTCAGCCAAACCGCTTTAGAGATACTGAAAGCCCGCTACCTGAGGCCGGGGGAGACGCCAGAGGAGCTCTTTGAAAGGGTTGCAAGGGGGGTAGCTCAAGCGGAGCTCCTCTACGGTCCCGTCTCAAAGGTCAGGGAGTGGGAAGAAAAGTTCCATTCTGTTATGGTAAACCTTGACTTCCTCCCCAACTCTCCCACTCTTATGAACGCCGGAACAGAGCTTGGTCAGCTTGCAGCCTGCTTCGTTCTCCCTGTTGAAGACTCCATAGAGGCCATCTTTGACACCCTCTCCCTCATGGCAAAGATTCAGAAAACAGGAGGAGGAACAGGTTTCTCCTTCTCTCACCTGCGGCCGAAGGGTGACATCGTCCGAACCACAAACGGAAAGGCCTCCGGTCCCGTCTCTTTCATGAGGGTTTTTGACTGTACAACCGATTCCATAAAACAGGGTGGAAAAAGGAGAGGGGCCAATATGGGAGTCCTCTCCTACAACCACCCAGACGTTGAGGGGTTTATAACTGCCAAGCTTGATAAAAAGAGCTTTCAGAACTTCAACATCTCGGTTGCCTGTGAAGACGCCTTCTTTGAAAAGCTGAAGACCGGAGGAGACGTAGAGCTTGTAAACCCGAGAGACGGAAAAGTTTGGAAGAAGTTAAAGGCACAGGAACTCTTTGATCTCATGGCAGAGTCGGCCTGGAAGTGTGGCGACCCGGGAATTCTCTACATAGATGAGATAAACCGCCACAACCCTACTCCTCAGTTAGGGAAGATAGAGGCCACCAACCCCTGTGGCGAAGTTCCACTCCTTCCCTACGAGGAGTGCAATCTTGGTTCTATTAACCTTTCCCACTTTGAGAAAAACGGCTCTGTTGATTGGGAAAGGCTTGGAGAAACCGTTGAAACAGCCGTCAGATTCTTAGACTGCGTTATAGACGTCAACAGGTATCCCGATGAGCGAATAGAGAGAATGGCTAAGGGTAACAGAAAAATCGGCCTTGGAGTTATGGGCTGGGCGGAGCTCCTCTTTAAACTCAAAATTCCCTACAACTCAGAGGAAGCTCTTAAACTCGCAGACCGCCTTATGGCCTTTATAAACAGAAAAGCCTTTGAAACTTCGGTTAAGCTGGCAGAAGAGAAGGGAAGTTTCCCAAACATAGAGAAGAGCATCTATAGAGGAAAGAGAGTAAGAAATGCTACGAGAACAAGCATTGCTCCAACGGGAACGATAAGCATGATAGCCGGAACCACTCCAAGTATAGAGCCACTCTTTGCCGTAGCCTACGTAAAGAGAATTCTGGGAGGAAAGCCTGTAGTTTACGTTGAACCGCTCTTTTTAAAGTACGCAGGGAACATCCTTTCGGAGGAGCAACTTTTAGAAGTTCTTAAAACTGGAAGCATTCAAACTGTTCCCGGCATTCCCGAAGAGGTGAAAAAGATCTTCGTAACTGCTTTAGACATTTCTCCGGAGTGGCACGTAAAGGTTCAGGCAACCTTCCAGAAACACACCGACAACGCAGTCTCTAAAACTGTAAACATGAGAGAGACAGCAACGGTTGAAGACGTTAAGAAAGTTTTCCTTCTCGGTTATAAGTTAAATTTGAAGGGAATTACTATTTTCCGTCAAGGATCAAAAGAAGGAGTTATAGAGTTTGGCGTAGACCTTAAAGATTTTAAGGGAAAGCTCCAGACTATCTGCACATGTTAACGCCTGGAGGATAGCTAATGAGAAACCTTAAACTTTTCCTGTTTCTCTTTCTCCTTTTTCTCTTCTCCTGCGGTGGTGGAGGAGGTACAGGATCTACAGTTACAGTTTCAGGACAGTTCATCTCCAGCTACGTAGAGGGTATGAAAGTTTGTGACGATTTTGGCAACTGCACCTTTACAGACTCTCAGGGCAGGTTCTACCTTGAAACCGACCACCTTCCTCCCGTTCGTCTAAACTTCTGGATAGACAGCATTAAAGTTGGGAGCTACACACTTCAGCAGAACGGGGAAATCATTAATCCCTTTAAACTTACTTCCTCTTCCGAAGCAGGAGATGTCCTTGCAAAGTTTATCCACGGTATGGCAGGAGATGCGACAGGTAGCCTCCAGAACTTGAACTTCTCAGGAATCAAGGTAGTCAATTCAAACCTTTTAAACGGGGAGTCACTTGCCGATGCTGTTTCTGGTAGTAAAACCGTTCAGGTAACCCTTTCAGACAGCTCTGGGAATGAGTACTCTGTTGAGTACCTTCCCTCTGATGGGTCTGTCAAACTCTGCTCAGATGGAAACTGCGTTGACGTTAATTACAGACAGTGGCTCGTTCTGGTTTACATGGCCGCCGATAATAGCCTTAACGACTATGCCTATCAGGATTTAAAGGAGATGTCTTCTGTCTCTATAAATCCCCAGGTAAAACTTGTAGTTTTAACCGACTTTCAGAACGGAGAGGATGAAATCTCTGAAAGTGACGAGGCTACCGGAACTCTTATAACCCAGCCGTTAAACAGTGAAGTTGATTCTGGGAACTACAAAACTCTTGAAAACTTTGTTGAAACCTATTACAGCCGGTACCCGGCTAAAAACGTGGCTCTTATCCTGTGGGATCACGGAGACGGCTGGAGGAGTATGCGTTCTGCAGCCGTTGATGACACAAGTTCTGACTACCTCTTAATGTTTCAGCTCCATCAGGCTCTTGCCGATTTAAAAAGTAAAGGCATTTCATTTAGCCTTATAGGATTTGATGAGTGTCTGATGGGAATGGAGGAGGTGCTGTACGATGTTAAAGATTATGCCGATTACTTTGTGGCCTCTGAAGCCTACGAGCCCGGAGAAGGCTGGGACTACCAAAAGCTCCTTTCTTTTCTTTCTTCAAATCCGGAAGCTACGCCGGAAGAGTTTGGTAGAGCAATAGTTGATGCCTACAGAGAGGCCTATTCAAACTACACCAGTTCCTATACCCTTACTCTTTCGCTTTTCAGCAAAGAAGACGTTGAGCGAGTAGCATCCGACCTGAATCAGTTCTATCAGGCTTTAAACCCTCAAACGTTTCTAGACTTTCAATCTGCACGAAGCTCCGCCCAGCAGGTGGCCTGTTCACCGTCAGACGCTTCCTGTTCCTACTACTATGTTGACCTCTACACGTTCGCCTTTCCCCTTTCAGAGAGTTACCCGGCAGCTCAAGACATCGTTAGCGTTATGAACTCCCTTTATCACGTGGTTATTCCTGGTAGTGATGGAAGAGACCTTCACGGTTTATCTATTTACTTCCCCGCCAACTGGACAGAAGCAGACAACTCAGGTTTCTCCTGCTATACCATGGAAACTCCCGGAACCTGTATCTTTAACGGACAGGAGGTTACCGGTTATTACAATCCTTTTGCTGCAGGAACCTACTGGGATAACTTCCTGAAGGAATATCTTTCTCTGGAGTAAACTATGGTAAGGCTAACTTTTCTGCTACTACTTCTGTTTTTCTCTTCCTGTGGAACCGTTAGAGTAAACGGAGAAGCAAAGTTTCGCCTTATAACCACAGGGGAACTCCTCAAAAACTGTCCTTCCCTTTTAGGGAAGGAAGTGGTCGTTGAGGGAACTTACAGAGGTTGGAACTGCCCCTCGGCTTGCAGGAATCCCGGTGTAACAAGGTCTGACGTTTGTCTAACAGACTTAACAGGCTGTATCTATCTTTCAGGAACGGGAGGCCTTAACCCTCTTACAGATAGAGGAAAAAGGGTAAGAGTAGAAGGTGTAGTATCTGAAAGGAACGGTATCTGCTACTTAAAACCTGAGAGGGTAGATGAGCTTAGGTGAGTTTGAGCTCATCAGGAAGATTTCCCGCTTTATAAAGTGGGGGAACTCCATAGAGCTTGGTATAGGAGACGATACGGCAGTTGTCTCTGTGAAAGACGGCAAACTCCTCTTAACCTGCGACGCTTTAGTTGAGAAGACCCACTTCCTGACCGATTGGAGAGAGCTGGTAGAGGAGTTCTTTTTCCTCCTTGGGAGGAAACTTGTTACAGTTTCGGTAAGCGATGTTGCCTCAATGGGGGGAGCTCCCCTCTTCTCCCTTATAACTCTCGGCGTAAACAGCAGCTTTAAAGAAGAAGAGATAGACAAGTTCTACAGGGGAGTCAGCTCAGCCCTTAAAGACTATAACCTCTCCCTGGTTGGTGGAGACACCGTTAGAAGTGAAAACCTTTTCTTTGACCTTTCTCTCGTAGGTAAAACGCCTTCAGACTTTATGTTAAGAAGTGGAGCAGAACCGGGGGATATAGTTTTCGTTACGGGAACCTTTGGAGACGCAAAAGGAGGACTTGACCAGTTTCTTAAAAGGAAAGTTACAGACCGATACCTTGTTGAGAGATTCCTCAACCCTACTGCCAGGCTGAAAGAGGGACAGGCTGCCCTTAGCCTTGGTGTAAAGTGTGGAACAGATGTAAGCGACGGACTTGTCTTCAACCTCTACACCATTTCAGAAGCTTCGGAGGTCAGGATAGAGATAGACCTTGAAAAGGTTCCCCTTTCAGAAAACCTCATCTCCTACTGTGGAAAGGAGAGAGCTCTCTCTTTCGCCCTCTTTGGAGGAGAAGACTATGAGGTTATAATTACAGCTCCAGAAGAAAAGAGGGGGGAGCTCCAGAAGATAGGCTTCAAACCGATTGGAAGAGTTCTGAAAGGGAGCGGAGTTTACGGAAATGGCAAACTTCTTCCCAAAAAAGGTTACGACCACCTTAAGGAGGAACAGCTTTGACCTTTTTAGATTCAATTATAATGGGAATAGTTGAAGGTCTGACCGAATTCCTGCCTGTTTCGTCAACAGGCCACCTTATACTTACCTCCCACCTCCTTGGCCTGAAACAGACGCCCTTTGAAAAGACCTTTGAAATAGCCATACAGCTTGGAGCAATACTAGCGGTAGTCTTCATCTATAAAGATAGATTAATAAGGAGTCTGGAACTCTGGAAGAAACTGATTGCAGCCTTCATACCTACAGGCATTCTTGGTCTGGCTCTACACCACTACATAGAAAAACTCTTCAGCGTAAAAGTAGTTTCTCTCATGCTGATACTCTGGGGAATCGTTTTTATACTGGTGGAGCTCCTTCACAGCGAAAAAGAGCACCACATAGAAAAGCCCGAGGAAATAAGTTACTTGAAAGCCGTCGGTATAGGACTCTTCCAGTCCCTTGCCATGATACCGGGAACCTCCCGTTCAGGAGCTACCATAATCGGAGGCATGCTTTTAGGAATGAAAAGGCCGGCTGCAACCGAGTTCTCATTCCTTCTGGCAATTCCCACAATGTTTGCTGCAACAGGTTTTGAGCTGGTTAAAAATTCCCATACTTTCAGCGAACAAAACCTGTTACTTCTACTTGCAGGAGCAATAACAGCATTTATATCTGCCTTTTTTGCTGTTAAGTGGCTCTTAAATTATGTTAAACATCACAGTTTTATACCATTTGGCATCTATAGAATCGTTATAGGTCTAATTTTTCTGCTCGTTTTGCTATAATCAAGCAGGGGTAGATATGCAGAGTAACGTAACAATGCTCAATCTTCTTAAAGAAGTTATAGAAAGAAAAGGTTCAGACCTTCACATTGTACCTGGCAGTCCTCCCCGTATAAGAATAATGGGAGACCTCGTGCCTCTAAACGAATATGGAATTCTTACTCCCGCAGACACCAAGCGACTCATATATGGCGTATTAACAGATATTCAGAAAAAACGGCTTGAAGAAGACTGGGAACTTGACTTCTCATTTGGAATAAAAGGTGTTGCCCGTTTTAGGGGAAACGCCTACTTTCAGAGACAGTCCCTTGCCGCAGCCTTCAGGCTTATTCCTTTTAACATTCCGAACTTTGACAAACTTGGTCTTCCAAAAGTTATAGAGAGCTTTGCCCATAAAGACAAAGGACTTGTTCTCGTAACCGGTCCTACAGGTTCTGGTAAATCAACAACTCTGGCTTCCTTGCTTAAAATAATAAACGATACTTACCCCTACCACATCATAACAATTGAAGATCCCATTGAGTTTGTTTATGAACACAACAAAGCCCTCGTAACGCAGAGAGAGCTGGGAAACGACACAAAGAGTTTTGCGAGAGCTCTTCGTGCCGCACTCCGTGAAGACCCCGACGTCATACTGGTTGGAGAGATGAGGGATCCCGAAACCATAGAAGCTGCTCTCACTGCAGCAGAAACCGGTCATCTCGTGTTCTCAACTCTCCACACAAACTCAACTATAGAAACTATAAACCGTATAGTAGACGTTTTCCCCGCCGAAAAACAGGCTCAAATTAGAACACAGCTTTCATTTGTTCTTGTTGGTACCGTAGCTCAGAAACTTCTCAAACGGAAAGATGGAAAAGGAAGAGTAGCAGCAGTAGAAGTCTTCATACCAACACCGGCAATTAGAAACCTGATAAGAGAGAACAAACTTCACCAAATCTACTCAATGATGCAGACAGGGCAGGCAGCAACCGGAATGATTACACTTAACCAGCACCTTGCACAGCTCTACACCAGCGGTTTAATAAACATTGAAGAAGCCAAGAGAGTATCACCGGACTATAAAGAACTTGAATCTTTAATTAAATCTTTATCAAAAGGGTTATAAATGGCCGTTTACAGATACGTAGGTAGAGATGTTTTAAACAGAAGAAGGAGAGGTCTTGTTGAAGCCGACAATATAGATACTGCCAGAGAAATACTTTTAAGCCGTGGAGTCGTTGTAGTAGAAAAACTTACAGAAGATCGTTCTCTCCTGAAAAGAGGAGTTGATCTTCCCTTCTTAAACAGAGTTACCCTTCGTGATCTTCTCATTTTTACCCGTCAGCTCTACGCAATGATTCACGCAGGAATTCCCCTTGTTCAGGCGTTAAGAATCATAAAAGATCAGGTAACAAACAAAAGACTTAAACAGATAATAGACGATATCGCCACTTACATAGAAGAAGGGGGTAAGTTTTCAACAGCCCTTTCCCGTTACAGAGACGTGTTCGGTGACCTTTACATCTCAATGATAAGAGCAGCTGAAGAGGCGGGAACCCTTGAAGAAACCCTCAGGCGTCTCTCAGACTATTTAGAAAAGGTAGAAAAGCTTAGAGGAAAAGTAAAAAGTGCTCTTTTTTACCCTGTTTTCGTTTTAATTACGGCAACACTAATCGTAACAGGAATTATGATATTCGTGATTCCTACCTTCCAACAGCTATACTCTGATCTTGGAGGAACGCTTCCTGCATTAACGCAGTTAATCATACGTATAAGCAACTGGCTAAGGGATTACATAGGTTGGTTTATCCTGGCTATAGCTATAATAGTTATTCTATTTATACAGTTCAGAAGGGTTTCCAGAAAATTCAAATACGTTACAGATATGGCCTTGTTGAAGTTCCCGGTTTTTGGTGATCTCGTATTGAAGTCAAGTATAGCAAACTTCTCTAGAACCTTCTCTTCCATGCTTGCAAGCGGTATAAACATTCTTGAAGCTCTCAAAATAGCCTCAGAAACAGCCAACAACGAAGTTATAAAAGAGGCTATAGAGAAAGTAAGAGAGCAGGTTGAAAAGGGAGTAAGTTTTTCCCTTGCTATGTCAAGAATATCTATTTTCCCGCCTATGGTTGTTAACATGGCCGCTATAGGAGAGCAAGCAGGTAACTTAGACGAGATGATGTCAAAAGTTGCAGACTTTTACGAAGAAGAAGTAGACCGCACCGTAGATGCTCTTACTTCTCTTATAGAACCTCTTATGATAGTTTTTATTGGTTCTATTATCGGCATAATTATAGTTGCGCTTTATCTACCTATCTTTAAGATAGGTGAGCTTATAAAATGAAAATCGGGAGAAGATGCCTATGTTTGATTATAAGTTAGTTGTGGATATTGCAGTTGCTGCTGGTAAAGAAATAATGAAAATCTACAACTCAAGTTATGAGATTTCTTATAAAGAAGATAATTCACCGCTAACCCTTGCAGATAGGCGCTCACACGAAGTAATAGTTGAAGGTCTTCAGGAGATTTCAGACTTTCCTATTCTGAGTGAAGAGGGAAGTAGCATTCCTTATGAAGAGAGAAAAAACTGGAATACTTTCTGGCTTATTGATCCACTTGACGGGACAAAAGAATTTATAAAAAGAAATGGAGAGTTTACTGTAAATCTTGCTCTTGTAGAGGAAAACCAGCCTGTTTTCGGTGTGGTTTACGCTCCAGCCGAAGACGTTCTCTACTATGGAGGTATAAACTTCGGGGCTTTTCGTATATCTAATGGGAGAGAAAAGGCTATCGGAGGGAGCTCCCCCGATAACCTTATAGTTGTGACAAGTAAATCCCACATGAACGACAAGACCAGGGCTTTCATAGATAGATTGAAAGAGATAACAGGAAATAGAGAAATAGAAACTGTAGCTGTAGGTTCTTCCCTTAAAATCTGCCTCGTTGCAGAAGGGAAAGCAACGTTGTATCCCCGTTTAGGGCCAACTATGGAGTGGGATACAGCAGCGGCTCATGCTGTTCTTAAAGGAGCAGGAGGGAAATTGATTCCTTACAATCTGTCAGACAGGTTTAATACTCTTAAAGAGCTTTGCAATAAAGAAGAGCTGAGATATAATAAAGAAAATCTGCTCAACCCCTTCTTTATAGCACTTTCTCCTGATGTTTGCTGAACTAATAGTATTCTTGATTATTTTATTTACAGTTATAGCTCTATATCGGGAGCTCTTTCATCCTGTTATTGTTTTTCTTCTAAGCGTTTCTTTTCTGCTTTTTCTGGGAATTCTCTCCCCTAAAGATGTTCTTTCCGGATTCTCTAACGAACAGATTGTAGATGTTGTACTTCTCATACTTGTAAGTAAACTGCTACAGTCAACAGGGGTTCTTAGTTTTTTTATATCTAAAATGCTCAAAGAAACCCTGGGTTATAAAGATTTTCTGGCGAGGATGATGGTTTTTGTTTCTAGTATCTCAACTATTATTAACAACACCCCTGTTGTTGCTATGGTCTTACCTTACGTTAACGACTGGTGTCATAAAAAGAAAATTCCACCGTCAAAATTACTAATACCTTTATCCTACGCCTCCATATTTGGGGGGATGTCAACACTTATAGGAACTTCAACTAACCTTGTTGTTAACGCTCTTACTGTTGAATCTGGCTTAAAACCTTTTTCTTTCTTTGACTTTAGTTACGTAGGTGTTCCTGCAATGGTTCTTGGCTTTCTCTACCTGTACTTTGTAGGATACAAACTCCTTCCAGAAAGGCCGGACATAATAAAGTCGTTCTTATCCCGCAGGAAGGACTATCTGGTAGAAACTGTTATAAAGCCTAATTCTCCTCTTGTTGGTAAAACTGTAAAGCAGGCAAACTTACGTAACCTTGAAGGACTCTATTTAGCAGAGATAGTTAGAAGGAATAAAAGGATACACCCTGTTTCTCCCTCAGAGATTCTTCAGGAGGAAGACATTTTAATTTTTGTGGGAGATACCCGTGCTGTAGTTAACCTTATACAGAACAATTACGGATTGTCTTTACCAAAGTTCTGTTCACTTGGTAGTGATTACAAAGAACTTGTTGAGATAGTTATTTCAAATAATTCAAGCCTGATTAACAAAAAGATTAGAGAAACTAACTTCAGAGCCAGATTTGATGCTGCTGTTCTTGCCGTACACCGTAACGGAGAGCGTTTAAAAGGAAAGATTGGGGAGATAGTTCTTAAGCCAGGGGATTTACTTTTACTTATAGTTGGGAAAGATTTCTGGAAAAAAGTTGAAGATATTACCGACTTTTATATAGTCTCCCGCCTTGATAAGATACCTGATGAAAAAGAATTTTTCAAAGGGAAAGTTCTATTCTTAATCTTCCTTTTTGCAATTTTGTTATCTGCTTTCAAGATAGTATCTCTTTTCACAGTTCTTGTTTTTATTCTACTTTTGGCTGTTTTGTTTAAGGTTACAGATTACTCTAGGTTGAAATCAAAACTTGACATTAACTTTTTCCTTATTGCAGTTCTTTCTCTTGCACTTGGAAGAGCTATTGTAAAAACAGGTCTGGCGGAAACATTTGCACAGGGAATAAGTTCTCTCCTCGGGGGATTAGGTCTCTTTGGATACATTTTGGGAATTTACCTTATAACCAATGTGCTTACAGAGTTTGTAAACAACGTTGCCGCAGCCTCTATAACTTTTCCTATAGCTCTAGCCTCTGCAGGCGTTGCAGGAGTTGCTCCTAAGTACTTTATACTTGCTGTTGCCTATGGGGCTTCGGCGAGTTTCGTTACTCCTATCGGTTATCAAACCAATCTGATGGTGTTTGCTGTAGGAAATTATAAATTTAGAGATTTTTTTAAAGTAGGCTTGCCGTTATCAGTTTTAATGTGTATATTATGCACAACAATTTTGACTTTTCTTGCCGGAAAGGGAGGGATATGAATCAGCAAAAATTTATAATTCCATTTAGAGGTCGTATTACGCGAAAAGATAGAGAAAGATTAAAAGGTCACAAATCTTTTATCCTTTGGTTTACCGGTTTGTCCGGTTCGGGTAAATCAACCCTTTCTCATAGAGTAGAGGAGCTCCTCTATCAACAGGGTATTCACACTTACATTCTGGATGGTGATAATATCAGGACTGGTTTAAATAAAGACTTAGGTTTCTCTGAAGAAGATAGAAGGGAAAATATTAGACGGATAGGTGAAGTAGCAAAGCTCTTTGTAGACGCGGGAGTTGTTGTTCTTTCCGCTTTTATTTCACCTTATAAAAGAGACAGAGAATTTGTTAGGAGTCTTGTTCCGGAAGGGGACTTTATAGAGATTTACGTCAAATGTCCTCTGGAAGTTTGTGAGCAGAGGGATCCCAAGGGGCTGTATAAGAAAGCCAGACAGGGAATAATCAGAAACTTTACCGGTATAGATGACCCTTACGAAGAGCCGGAAAATCCCGAAATAGTTGTAGAAACAGATAAGATGAGTATTGACGAATGTGCGAAGAAAATTCTTGACTACCTCAAAGAGAGAAAATTACTGGAGGTTGATTAAATGGTAAAACCTCACGGCGGTAAACTGGTTTACAGAGTCGCTTCTGAAGAGGAAAGAAAAGAACTTCTTAAAAAAGCTGAGACCCTTCCCAGAATAGTTGTCGGTGATAGATATGTTGGACACTGTGAAATGATAGCAATAGGAGGGTATTCTCCTTTAAAAGGTTTTATGACGAGAGAAGAGGCTGAGTCCGTTATCAGAGACGTCCACCTTCCTAACGGCTTACTCTGGTCAATACCTATAGTTCTTCCTGTAGATGAAGAGTTCTGGAAAAGTCTTAAACTGGGAGATGAGGTTACAATTTATGATAAAAACAACAGGCCTATAGCTATTGTGATTGTAGAAGATAAGTACACCTTAGATCTTGACTTTTACTGCGAGCATGTATTTAAAACAACCGATGAGAACCACCCAGGAGTAGCCTTTGTTAAAAATGCTGGAAATCACTTTATTGGAGGGGAGCTCCTCCGTTTAATCAACCGTCCCGTTCGTGAAGGAATTCCTGAACACTACTATCAGGATCCTTATCAGGTCAGAAAAGTTATTGAAGAAAAGGGATGGAAGAGAATTGTAGCTTTCCAGACGAGGAATCCAATACACAGAGCCCATGAGTACATAATCAAGTGTGCCCTTGAAACTATGGATGGAGCTCTCATACACCCCCTCGTTGGAGAAACCAAAAAAGACGATATTCCTGCTCCTGTAAGGATGAAATGCTACGAAGTTCTGATTAACAACTACTTCAACAAAAACAGAGTTTACCTTAGTGTTCTACCTGCCCCTATGCACTACGCTGGTCCCCGTGAAGCAGTTCACCACATGATAATGCGTAAAAACTACGGATGTACCCATATGATAATAGGTAGAGACCACGCAGGCGTAGGAGACTACTACGGTACCTACGAGGCACAGGAATTTGTGGATCAGTTCATAGATGAACTGGAAATTATGCCTTTAAAGTTTGAGCACGCTTTCTACTGTACAAAATGTGAGAACATGGCAACATCAAAAACCTGTCCTCATCCTAAAGAGTTCCATATTCACCTGAGCGGAACAAAAGTTAGAACTATGCTCAAAGAAGGGAAACGTCCTCCTAAAGAATTTTCAAGACCAGAGGTTGCTGATATCTTAATAAGAGAAGTGGGGAGATGGAAAAAATAGTAGTCTGGGGGAGTAAGTATAAATTTTCACAGCATGATAAGAAGTTACTAAGTAAATATCGTGTTAAATTCCTATCTGAAGATAAAGAAGAACTTTTCAAGGAATTAGCCACTCCGGGTAAGAAGATTTTAGTTCTAAATACTTCTAAAGAAGAGGATATATTATTAAAACTGAGAGAGCATGAGGACATCTATAAAAATAGAGTAAATATTTTGTACATAAATGAATTTCTGGAGAAGTTCCTTTCTAAGTGTTATATTCCTGAGGATTTCAAGGAAAAAATTCCAGAGCTGGAGGCATTGGAAGGATATACATCTCTTCAATACTTAATAAAAAGGATTATGGATTTTTTGATAGTAATTCCTCTTTCCATTTTAAGCGTACCTATTCTTATCTATAGTGCATACAGGATAAAAAAAGAATCTCCAGAGGGTCCTATACTTTTCAAGCAAAAGAGAGTGGGACTAAATGGAGAGGAATTCGTTTGTTATAAACTACGCAGCATGGTTCCAGATGCCGAGAAGGATGGTCCGAAATTCGCTTCTGAGAATGACCCCCGTGTATTTAAGTGGGGGGAAACCATGCGAAAGCTTAGGATAGATGAGATACCGCAAATATGGAATGTTATTAGAGGAGAGATGCATGTCATTGGGCCGAGACCGGAAAGAAAATATTGGGTTTCTCAATTTGAGAAAAAAATTCCGTACTATTCCAAAAGGCATCTTATAAAACCCGGTATAACAGGATGGGCTCAAGTTATGTATCCTTATGGGGCTACTCTAGAAGATGCGAAGCAAAAGCTAATGTATGACTTATTTTATATAAAAAACTGGTCTATTAGACAAGAAATAAAAACCATATTCAAAACTATCCTTATAGTTTTGAGGAGACAGGGTAGATGAAAAAGATAATTTATCTGGCAGGATCTTCTCGCAGTGGAACTACCTTTTTTGATGCCTTTTTAGGGAGTCATGAGGGAGTTATAAGTGTAGGAGAACTAAGACATATAATGCAGCGTTCATTTTTATGGAATGAATATTGCAGTTGCGGCCAAAAGTTTTTTGACTGTTCTTTTTGGTCTCCTATAGCTAAACAGTTCTTGGAGAAATTTAACCCCAGAGAAATTCTAGAAATAAGAAAACAATTTGAGTTGCCAGCCTCCTATTTAAGGATTCTTCTAGGTTTTTCTCCCGATAAAGAGAAACTAAATAAATTGAGAGAAGCTTATTGGTTTATTTTAAATAAAGTCTTTGAACAGACTGGCGCTGAGTTTATAGTTGATTCTTCAAAAGTTCCAATTTTTGCTTATCTTATTTATAAGGATTCCCCTTTTGAAGTATACTATGTTCATGTTACACGAGAACCTCAGGGTGTTGTTTATTCAATGTCTAAAAAGAAGAAGAGGTTTGAAAAAAATCCTGAGGTGAAGGAGTCTCCAGAATTTATGAGGAGATTACCTAAACCTTTAGGTTTTTCTTACTGGGCATTAAGAAATATAGAATCTTTTTTATTTATTAAATATTTTAAGAATGTATACTTTTTAAAATACGCGGATTTTTCAAACAAGAATCTTCTTGAATCATTTCTGGGTGAGCTTTCAATTCCTAAAAAGATACGTACCGAGAACAGCCTTCATATTATTTCTGGTAATCCATCAAGATTTAAAAAAGAGTTTCTTACCTTTAGATATGATGATAAATGGAAGGAAAAGTTGTCTGCTTTAGAGAAGGTTTCTATTTCTTTGTTTGGGAGCCCTATAAATTATCTTCTTGCTGCAAAAGAAAAGCAGACCAAGAAAAAGCTGGGAGTTATAGACTGAATGATAGCTTTCGTAGTTAATGGTCCAGTTGGTAGTAGAGGAGGCGTGGAAACTTTTAATTACTATTTGATAAAAGATTTACTAGCAGCTGATGTGGATATATATACTACGGCTAATTTGAGTAAGGATATCAATAACTTAGAGGTAAAGAGTATTAATAAGTGGGCGATTCCAGTTTTGAAAAAAAAATATGAAAAAATTTTTGTTCTGTCATCTTTGTATCATGGAGTTATACCTTCCTTCTTAAAAAAGGAGAAGATATATCACATTCAAATTTTACATGGTTTTAGGCCTTTTATTTTTAATTGGAGTTTTAAAAATAAACTTTCAGATCCAATTAAGGCGTTACTTTCTTATCTAACAATTATTTCCGCCTCTAAACGTAGCGATTGGGTAATTTCTAATAGCTTTATAACCAAAGCTTTTTATGAAAGAATGTTTAGCATGTCTTCTATTCCTATACCTTTATTTTTTAAATCCTTTATAGAAGCATTTCCCTCATTAAAGAATAACAATTGTTGCTATGATTTGTTATTTGTGGGTAAATTCAATAGAGTGAAGAATATAATTTACTTCTTAGATGTGATAGAACTTCTAGAAAAGCGATATGGTTTCAGATTGAATATCTGTTTAATAGGGGATGGACCGTTAAGAGAATATGTTCATGAAAAAGTTAGTTCTCTGAAATCAAGTATAAAAATTTATCCTTATTTACCTAATCAGGTTGTGAAACAGATTATGCTTAAGTCAAAGATTTTGATTGTTCCCTCCTTAATAGAGACTTTCGGACTTGTTGTGGCTGAGGGTTTAGCATCAGGAATGTTTGTTTTTGCGAGTAAATACTGTGGAATTGCGGATTACATATCGGAAGAGAAGCTGGAAAATTTCCGTATAATTTCATGGCATTTAGAGAATACTGTTGATAAAATCGCAAAGTATTTGGAGCTAGAACCAGATAGGGAAAAGCACGCAGCAGCTTTCAGTGAGGTAGTGAAAAGATTTTCTTTTGTTTATAATCTCTTATCTCTACTGGGTTTAGAATGAAGAGGATTTTGTTATTCCTCTTTTTGTTTTTTACGTATATTCCTTATTTCAATTTTGGTTTACATAATGCATTGACAAATAAAGGGGAATTAACTTATTTCTACTTGTTAATTGCTGTTTTGGCTTTCTTCTTTCCTCAAAAATGGATAGTTCTTTTTAAAACTAAGGAGTTTTATATTTTGGCTTTTCCGGTTGTTATAGATGCCTGTTATTCTATTTTTATAGGAGATGTTAAAGATTTTTTGAAAGATATATCAATTATAATTGTTACTGCGTATGTTATATCTTATAGATTTCAAGAAAGAGATTTTGTACTTGTTAAGAATACTATTTTACTGCTGTTGCTGATTCATACTTTTTTCTCTTTATTGAATCTTGCTTTTCCTATTCCTCCTTGGTTCCCATTTATAAATTTTGGGCAACAGAGAGGAGATATTCTCGCATATCTTATGACAACCTATGAGATGGGAAAGTTTGTTAGAGGACTAAATACAGAACCAGGTACAAATATTAATGTTTTGTTATTGTTACTAAATTTATACTTTTTATTATTTTTTCTTACCCGCTATGGAAAAGCTGGATATCGTAGACTATATTTAGTGATGCTAGTTCTTTTTAATTCTTTTTATTTTCTGTTGATTAAAGCGGTTAGAATGGTTATTCTTTTTATTTTTGATTATGTTTACTTGGTTTTAATTGGCGTAAGTGATATGGTAAGAAGATATAGAGTATATATTTTTTTGATATTTCTCTTTAGTGTTGTTGGGGTACTTTTATTTTTTAGTTTAGCAAAGAATAATCCAGAGTATAATAGATTAGAATCTTTTCTGACTTCTCCTATTTATACGATAGAAACAGATCCAAGTATTCATGCTCATATTGAGAAACTTCTGGGTGAGGAGTCACCGTCAGGTTTTAGCATCATATTTATTTACGGGCATATAGGACTCTTAGTATATTTGGGACTCCTGCTGTGGTTTATTATGCGAAATCTTCCAAAGGTTAGTTTTCTAAGGTTGTGTATTTACAATGTTATTATTGTATCTGTCCTGTCTTTTATGATTGCTTCATATCATTCCCCATACAATTTAGTTTCTATGATTTTAATATATAAGTTACTGAGACTTTCTCAGAAACATAAAGGTTGTACAGAACAGACCTATGGAATAAATGAATTGGCAAATCGTTAGCTTTAGAAATGGAGACACTTTTATAGGAGCAGATAGAACCAGCATAGCTGTAAATAGTAGTAGAAGAAGTATTTTTGTTTTGAATAGCTTTCTGATCAATTTTAGCGTCATTATTGTTTGTTCGTAAAGCCATATAATTGATATTAAAATAAGGGTAAAAATATATACGGGTGAAATAGTTAAGTTGAACACATCAATCTTCCCTTTAAAGTAGAAGTATACTAGAACATTGGCTATTATATCGTAAGCTATATAAAAGAAGATGAGCTGGAAAGATAGTTTTACTATCTTATCTTTAGGAAGGGTTAGCGCTTTGTATCTCACGAAGTTTGTAATGAGTGATACTGGTAGCATTAGATATAAGATTATGTTGAAGAAGAAGAAGAAGTTAAGACTTGTTAGAAGAGCTATATAACTTCTGGCTATGCTTTGAAATACTCTTTGCATAACATTATTAGAGTATACTGTTAATAATTTTTTAAAGAGATTAATCTCACTTTTGATTATTCTACTGTGTTCAGTTTTCGCATCTTTTTCATTCTTTATAGTTATGTAAACTACGGTATATAGAAGAGAAGTTTCTATTATTAAGAATAACGGTAGGCTCTTTATGGAGAAAAGTAAAGGAGATAAGATAAGGGAAGATATGATCAACATAGTTAATAGTCTTTTGAAATTTCCGTGATTTTTACTTAAAGAGATAGAGTTTTTCTGGTATATCATTTCTAGACAGAACTCGCCGTACCTTAAGATAAACAATAGTATCAAGATAAAAAACTGATAGGAATAAATAAACTCTGGAAATCTTATATATTTCCCTAAAAATAGTATACTGAAAATAATGTTAAACAATGTATAGAAAGGGAAGCTAAAGAGGAGAATGTTTTCTAAAGAAGTTGGATTAATCATCTTAAGATTAAATACCAGCATGTTTAGACTGGAAAATGTCACTGTTGACATGATTAAAAAATATTTGTAAAATTCCACATTACTCCTTAGTAAGGATACAATTGTAAACAACATGTGAGTAATTATGGAATATATGTATCTGTTGCTTAAGCTATCTATTATTTTTTTAAAAGGCATTTTTATTTCTTTCTCCCTTACATTTTTAGTTTTTCGCATTATACTATATAAGGAGGTACTGTGCAAAAAGATATCGTTTATAAGTTTTTCTTAGTTTCTGCTTATATTTTGGCTTTTTCTATGCCTCTTTCAATAGCACTTGACAATGTAGGTATAGGAATTGGTATTTTGGCATTTTTTATTAGCATACTACACTGGAAGGATTTTTTAAGAGTTTTATCTAAAGGTAAATTTTTTCTTTATGTACTTATTCCGGAATTAATGAGTTGTCTTTTAAATGGAACGAAAAATATTCTGAAGTTCTCCGATATTAATCAGCACTTGATTGTTTATTATGTTTCCTATATGGTATCTAAAAACAGAATATTGTTAAAAAGAGTGATAAATATCTTTACTTTGGCTGTTTTTCTGCTCTGTTTTTCTGTTTTTTTTGAGGCGTTAACAGGACAAAATATTAAACATATTAATTTGCATACTTTAACATTGGCACAGCACCTGTATAGAGCTAAGGGTTTCTTGACTCATCCTTTGACGACAGCAGGGGTTCTTTATCTTTCTATGGTTCTTCTTTTGTTTTCTTATTTCTATTTTGCTAGAAAGAAGGTATATCTTATACTACTTCCTTTAATAGTAGTTTCTATTCTTTTTACAGAAAGTAGATCATATTGGTTGGGACTATTTCTGTTTTTTTTCTTAATACTTATTCTTCTTCTGAGGAAAAGATTGAAAATAGTTTTTGCTGTTACGGGTGTTTCTTTGGCTTTGATTGTTTCTATTATTTGCTTTTCGAGTTCTTTAAGTGCAAGGATGGCAAGTATTGTTAATATCCGAAGTAATCCAAGTAACGTTATAAGACTGCTCATCTGGCAATCTCACTTAAGGGCTTTTCTTTACGATTACTCACGAGAAGAAAAACTGTTTGGTGTATGTGAAAAGAATAAGAAGTTTGGATGGCATGAACTGAGCAATAGTTGTAGGTTTTTGAGCAAATATAATAATATTCCTCCAGATAAGTTGAAAAGCTGGGTTCATGGAATGGAAGCACATAATATTTATATTAAATTTCTAACCAAGTATGGAGTTATTGGACTTTTAGGATTTCTTCTGTTCTGGGGTTACATATTTAAACGGAATTTTCATCTGTTACGGATTAATTCTGAAGTGGCCTCTATTTTTATAGCAGGTTATGCTGGATTTTTGTTAGCTGGATTTTTTGAAAATAATTTTACAGATGCAGAAGTTCAGATTTTACTTTATTTTATTTTAGGTATAAACATGTTTCTTGTAGATTCATTTACCAGAGATAAAGATGCAGATCCATCCTAAAGAGGGAGTTCTATAACAAACGTGTTTCTGTCTACTGTGTAGATTTTTCCTCCGTGGTCTTCTACGATCTTCTTAACGATTGAGAGACCCAATCCCCAGCCGTCTTCTTTTGTTGAGACGTAGGGAGAGAAGAGTTTATCTGCTATCTCTTCCGGTACTCCCGGTCCGTTGTCTCTAAAGACAATGAATACTCTGCCGTCCTTTTCTGTGGTTGAGACTTTAACCTCTGTTGCTCCTGCTGCGATGCTGTTGTCTATTAGGTTTATGAGGACTTCCCTTATCAGACTCCTGTCAATGGGGACTTTTGGAATTTCTTCAAGTTCAAATCTCACTCTGATTTTGTTCTCGTACGGTTCAAGCGTGTTCTTTATAAGGCTGTTGAGGTCTGTTAGTCTTTTCTCTGGAAGTGGTAGTCTGGCAAATTTTCGGAACTCGTTTATGAGCCGTTTTATGACTTCCACCTCTTCTAGTATTGAGTCTACGGCTCTTGATAGGTTTTCCTCGTTGAGCCTTCCTTTTAAGAAGAGTCTTTTTATTCTTTCTGCGTTGAGGGTTATTGGGGTTAGCGGATTTTTGACTTCGTGGGCTATTCTCTGGGCAACTTCTCTCCAGGCTTCTGATTTTTTTGCCCTGACCAGTTCTGTAACGTCTTCTACAATCAAGATTCTGTCTCCAACCTCCGGTGAAGTAATAACTTCTACTGTTAGAAATTTCTCTCTTCCGTTTATCTCTTCCCTTACTTCTCCTCTGCTCTTGTCGTTTTTTATCAGTTCTTCAACGACTTTTTTAAAGTTCGGATACTTTGAGAGGACTTCCCAGATGGACTTTCCTTTCGCCTCTTCTGAGAGTTTCAGGAGTTTTTTTGCCTCTTTGTTGCAGGAGATTATCCTTCCTGTGAAGTCAAAGGTTATTATTGCCGGTGAAATTGCGTTTAGTATGTCTTCAAGGTATTTTCTGTTCTCTTCAAGGTTTTTCTGGAGGATTTTAAGCTGGGATACCATTGAGTTGAAGGCCTGGATTACGTGTTTGAGTTCGTCTGTTGCTTCCTCTTCCGGTATTCTGACGGAAAGATCTCCTGAGGAGATTCTCTCTGTGGCTTTGTAGAGGGCTTCTATCGGGATTGATATTCTTTTCTCAAAGTAGCGGGCGAACCAGAGAGCCCCGAATAAAACAGCAACCCCCATTATTCCGAAGGTAAAGGTGTAGACTGCTTTTATCGGGGTTTTGAAGGCTACCAGCGTCTGGTAGTTTGAGTGGAGTTCCTCTATCTGGACAACCTTTTCTTTTAGCTTTTCGGGAAGTTTTTTAGAGACGCAGACGGTATTGCCGTTGAACCGGTTACATACGACAATCTGACCTGAGGTTTTATCAAAGAAGGCGTAGTGTTTCAGGTTTTTTAGTTGACTTATCTCTTTCTTGGAAAGAGGGAAGTCCCCCACTTTTTCTACTCTCTTTCCTCTTTTTCTGAAGAAGCCGTCAATTCCGTAGGCTTTCAGGGTGTAGGGATAAACCTTTCTGTAGGAGAGTTGTTTCGCCTTCCTTCTAAGATCTGACTCTATGAATCTCAGTAACCCCTCTGTTGTATTGTATGAGGTTTCAACGATCCTCTTTACCTGTATTCTCAGGAGTCTATCAAGTCCCTGGTTTATTACTCCAGAGGCCAGGAATATTGAGAAGAGAGCAGGGCCAAGTACGAGGAGGAGGAAGGCTGTAAATATCTTTACCCTTAGGTTTGTCTTGAAGTGGGGAAAGAAGAAGAGGGCCAGGTTTCTGACAAACAGGATAAAGAGAGCGGTGATTACTATGAGTATTAGAGCCATGAGAACGTGAAAGAGCGGGTTGTTAAGGTAGAACTCCCCCGAGAAGGAGGAGAGGGCGGAGACGCCGAAATAACCGACTATGAATATCCCTATTAGCAGCAGAAGAGAAAGGGTAAGCTTCCTATACACCCACTATCTCTCTCAATTCTGTTACAAATGGAGAATTAGACTTTGAAGGGTTCTTCTCTATCTCTTTTATTTTCTTTATTGCAGATGGGAGTTTTTCTAAGAGGTCGCAGGCTTTCATTCCTTCCTGGGTTAGTTCTCTGGCGACTATGTCTCCTGCCAGAGAGTGGAGGAAAACTCCAAATCTGGCGGCATCTCCTTCCTCAATTCTCATTCCTAGGAGAGCTCCCACAACCCCTGCAAGTATATCTCCGGTTCCAGCCGTTGCCATTCCCGGGTTTCCAATTACGTTAACGTGAACTTTTCCCTCTTTCGTCGCTACTACTGTTCTTCCACTCTTAAGAACTACGGTTACTCCAAAGTGCTGTGCAAATTCGGCGGCTAAGTCGTAGGGGGCAGAGAGTATCTCTTCCTTATCTTTCCCTGTTAATCTGGCAAATTCCCCAACGTGGGGGGTTATTATTACGGGAGTCTCTTTCGTCTTCAGTATCTCAGGACTCTCTGCTAGGGCGTTTATTCCGTCTGCATCAATTACCATAGGGAGGTTGCAGGACTTTACGAACTCTCTAACGAACTCGTAGGTGTCAGGGTGGTTTCCAAGACCCATTCCAACTACAACTGTAGAGAACTTCCCGTTTTCTACTGTCTTTAATACGGCGTCAAGCTCTTCTATCCCGAAGTACCCCCTTCCCTCATCTTTTATGGGAATTGACATAACTTCCGTAAGCTTTGTTTCAAATATCTGGTTGAGAGACTCTGGAACAATCACTGTTGAAAGGCCTGCTCCTGTTCTTAAGACGGCCTCTGCTGCCATACAGGGAGCTCCCGTTTTACCGGTTGAGCCCCCTATAACTGCAACATGGCCAAAGGTATACTTGTGGTCCATTATCTCCCGTGGGGGAAGTGTGAAGAGAACTTCGTCGGCAGTTAGAAGGTACCTTTCGGGGCCTATCAGGAACGGAACGTCTTCCGGAATTGAGATGTCTGTTACGAAAATTCTTCCGCAGTTTTCACAGGCAGGAGGGAAGACGTGGGCAATTTTTGGGAAAGCAAACGTTACCGTAAAGTCGGCAACTACGTGTTTCCCTATCTCTTTACCGGTATCTGCAGAGAGGCCTGAAGGGATATCTACTGAGACTACGGTTCTGTTTGACCTGTTAATAAGGTCAACTACATCGGCGTAGAAACCCTCTAACGGCTTTGATAGACCTGTTCCAAAGAGAGCGTCAACTACTATTTCGCTCTCTTTAAGGAGTTCGTAGAGCTCTATGAGTCTCTCTTCGCTGTCTATTACATGAACGGGAACCGGCAGTTTGGAGATTATCTCGTAGTTCTTCTTTGCGTCTCCTTTCAGGGATTCCGGCTGTGCCGTTAGAACGACTTCAACTTCATAGCCGAGGTTGTAAAGGTGCCTTGCAGCTGCTAGGCCGTCCCCTCCGTTGTTTCCCTTTCCGCAGACGACTAAAACGGAGCTCCCCTTCACGTACCTGTATATTACCTCGGCAACACCCCTTGAGGCGTTTTCCATAAGAACAATTCCGGGAATGCCTATGGTCTCTATCGTCTCCTTGTCTATCTGTGCCATCTCTTGAGCTTTTAAGAGTTTCATCTCTCCCTCCTCTCTAAGGCTTATCTCTTCTTGGCAAGTTCTCTTTCGTACTTCCTCTTGAGCTTTCTGTACTTCTCAAGGGCGAGTCTCTTCTGAATGGGGGAGAGTCTGTCTATAAAAACGATACCGTTGAGGTGATCTATTTCATGCTGGAGAGCTCTTGCAAGTAATCCTTCAGCCTCAAGTTCAAACTCTTCCCCTTCAACGTTCTGTGCCTTTACCTTTACATAGGCAGCTCTCTTCACTTTCCTGTAAAGTCCCGGCAGAGAGAGGCAGCCCTCCTCTTTTACGACTTCCCCTTCCTGGGAGATTATTTCAGGATTTATCAGGACGAGCTGCTCCTTCCCCTGTTTCTCCGTTCTTGAATGAAGGTCTATAACGATAACTCTCTTTAAAACTCCAACCTGATTGGCGGCAAGTCCTACGCCACCTCTTTTGTACATCGTCTCAAACATGTCGTTCACAAGGTCTCTTACTTCCTGGTTAAACTCTTCAACCTCTTCGGCCTTCTCCTTTAACACGTCAGCTGGGTAGATTACTATATCTCTCTCCATTCAGTATTCCTCCTAAGGTAGTCAAGGCTCTTTATAACATCGTCGTAGCTTTTGTTTTCAAGGTTTAAAATATACTCCTGTTTCAGCTTTTCCATCTGAGCAAACACTTCTGGATAGTTTACCGTTCCTAATCCCATGGGAAGATGGCTGTCTTGAATTCCTAAGTTGTCGTGGAGGTGGAACTCGTAGATTCTGTTTCCCAGCATCTCAAACCACAACGAAACTGGAACTTCTGAGAAGAGGTTCATGTGGCCTACGTCTAAGCAGACTCCAACGTTTTCTGGAAGGTTTTTTACAAATTTTTTTAGGTTTTTAGGGTTTTTGTCAAAGACGTTCTCAAGGGCAATTTTTCCGTTCCAGATTGAGGAGACTTCCCTGAAGGTTTCAAGTGCTCTTTCAAACCAACTTCTGTAGAAGGGGTCTGCCCTCTGGGGATGGTAGCCTGTGTGGAAGACTATCACCTCTGCAGAGAGGACTTTTGCAGCCGTTACAGCCTCAAAAAAACGGTCTCTGGTGGCTTTAAGGATGTAGGGGTCTAAAGCCCCCGGGTTCAGGTCTATGAAGGGAGCGTGGACGGTTACGGGCAACTCTCCTGCAAGCTTCTTTAGTTTTCCGAACTCTTTAAGTGTAAGAGAGTCTAAAACCTGTGCCGTTAGTTGGAGTTCTACCCCCAGTCCGGCTTCTGTAAACCTCTCTATGAGCTGTGGGTTTTCCAGTATTTCTCTTCCTGGAACGTGGGCGACCAGTTTCATACCACCACCTTTATCGTAAAATCTGAATAATGTAAACTTAAGGTATTTTGGAGGAACCTTGAAATCAACTGCTGTAGCTCTTGTGCTTTTCCTTCTTCTCCCTTCAACCTCTAAGGCGTTTAAACTGTCGGGTGAAACGGGATTTTACAAGGTTAACCTTAAAGGAGACTATACCAGAGAATTAGGCCTTGAGAAGTGGAAGGAGAGAAAGTCTGGCTACTACTACCGGCTAGAGCTGAGCAACTGCTTCTCTGTAAGTGAGAGTACCTCTTTTAAGGTTTCTGTGGTAACCGGAACTACGAAGGTTCCTTTTGTAAATGCCTTCACGTCAAATAGAGATTCTCTGTTCTACGGAGGGATTAAGACCTTTGACGTTAAAGAGCTCTACTTCAGAAAGAGGGGATTCCTCTTTAAAAAGCTTACTCTGAAGGCGGGAAAGCAGCTCTTTTCAGTTCCTGCTCTTTTCAAAGATTATCTGTGGGGAGGAAGCTTTAGGTACTCAGACGGAAATATGAGCATTTTCTGGAACCAGATAGCCGGCTATGAGGGGCGTTACCTGCTTATGAACGGTAGCGGTGAAGATGACGTTGACATAGCAGTTTTTGGAGTTGACTGGAGAAACTTTACCTTCGGTGCTTACAGGATTATGGATGCCAGAGGGGACAGGCCGGCAGTTTTTAAAAGTGGCATTTTCTTTAGGTACGAAGGAAGGAACCTTAGAGTCTCTGGAGTTTCACAGAACGGCCGTTTGGGAGGTTGGGAGGAGCTCCGGCTGAACAGTCTTACCTTAACCGGAGGTTACTGGCAAAAGGGGATAACCTCTTACGGCTACAGGGAAGAGGTAAGAGATGAAGGGTTCATTTTCCGGCCGACAATAGACGGTATGAAATTCGGTAAGCTCTCCTACTCCTTTTCTTTAAAAGATTTTCCTGTCTCTCTGTACGCTGCAAGGTTTGAAACTTCAGGGGGGAGGCTTATAGGCAACGAGCTGGGAGGAGAAGTTGACTACCCTTTTTGGAGAGGAGTTCTCTTCCTGAAAGGTGCAGCTGGAAGCGGAGGGGCTTACGGGGTGTTTGGCGGCTACAGATGGGGAGTCAGGCTTCCTGAAGTTTACAGAGGGGAGAGGGTTAAGGTGAGAAATTACTTTAACGTGTGGGGAGAGTACGCCAACTTCCCTCAGAGGTTCTACCCGACTCAGCTTGAGTACGAAGGATGGGCTACTTACAAGCACGTGGGCTTCTGGCACTCAACCTACAGGTTAAAAGCCTATAGTGATAGCTTCTCCTTTCAGTTTGCAACAGGAAGGAATACGAAGTTAGACTATATCATTTGGGGGAATACTGCTGATAACTTCCTCTATCAAAGGAACCACGGGAAGCTGTGGCACCTTGAGGAGCTTTACACCGAGGGTAGGAACTACAGGTTTGGACTGCAGCCTGTTTCTATAAAACCGCTTTTCAGTGATTACCTTCCGGGTTTGTCTTACCGCTTAAAGGGTTTAAAGGTCTCTGCCTTCTACCACAGCTTTAACGGGGAAAGGGGAAGCAGTGATTACGGCCTGGGGATTATCTCGTACAGAGATTTCTCCTTCGCAGCTGTTTCAAACGGGAGCTCCACCCAATCCCTTTTAGCCTTCTACAGAGAGTACAGGAACTTCAGGGTTGGCGGAATAAGAGAGTGGGGGCATGGACACAGAGGCGACTGGGGCGCCGTTTTCGGTGTTAAGGGGGGCGTTTTTAAGACGGAGCTCTCTGCCGACTACAGGATTTTCTCCGGCGGTCTTTCAACTTTCAACCTCAGGGAGTTCTACAGGAACGTTGGCCTTGCTCTCAGGCCGGGGGAGAGAGGTGTAAGGTACTTTAAGGCAACGGCCGATACTCCTTTAAACTTCTGGAAGTTTCCAGAGTTTTCAACGAAGCTGCGTCTTGTCTATGACAGGCTTTACAGATTCTCGGGAAGTTACGTTGTCCAAGAAGTGGGTTTTGGCCTTGTACTGAAGCCGGGTAAAAAGTGCAGTCTGGAAATTCTTAACAGCATGGGGAGCTCCTCTACAAGCTATATTGGCCTCCGTTTCTTTATGAGCTGGTAGTTCCGGAAGAAGTGAAAAAAACTTCGGCTACTGTTCTTATAAAGTTTTTCTCTCCTTCAGCAAGTTTTCTCTCCCTTATGTAACTTAACATTAGCGGTGGAAAGACAGAGAGCTTTGAGTTCTGCAGTCTGTCTTTAAACCTGTTGCAGAAGTAGAGAATGTTCAGTTTCGTCTCAAACGGAAGGTTCCAGTTAAAGGCCTTGTCTGTAAGTTCCCTCTCAACCTTTTCAAACAGTTCGTCCGGTATCTCTATCTGGGAAAGTGCCGCTATGGAGCTGTTGAGATAGGCAATGTCGGTGGTGTTTCTGGGGGAGCTCCTCCTCATTATCGTCAGAATTTCGTAAATAAAAGAAATAAGGTTTTTCCTGCTTTGGTTTGCCTTTGCGAGTTTTTCTATTATGCCTACTCCATTAGGATTTCTGCTGTTAAAGTGTCTTCTCAGAGCAGAAAGGGAAAACTCTTCAGGCTGGCTCTCTATCAGGGGAGCTCTTACAACCGACTTTTCCTGAGAGAACTTTCTGACAGGTAGTTTAAAGTTCCTGTTAACCGGACTAAGAGAAAGGAGTTCCTTCCCGCTGAGCTCTCTTACTTTTACCGGAAATACTCCGGAAACCGCTTTAACAAAAGGCCAGCGAAGCCTTCCTATAATTATCACTTCCTGAACCTTTAACCGTTCTCTGAAGAGTTCCTCGTAGGTGTAGAGAGACAGAATCAGAGAGGAGCTAAAGTCTGAAGGGCTTCTAATTGACTCTCCAAAGCGGGCATTTCCTACAATTGGAGTCAGGACAAGCTCCACTTCCCACTCTGGAACTTCTCTGCTGTAGTTGAAGAGGGGAATCTCTACACGGTTACTTCTCCCGAAAAGAAGACGGGCTGCGGAACTCCTGCAGATGTCAAGGACGTTACCTCTAACTCCCTCCTTTCTTAAAGTGGCGTTGGAGATACCTGTCTCTCCCAGAAATCGGTTAAACAGGTAGTTCCCGAGAACGTCAACAAGATGGAACTCGCCAAACGGAAGGACAAATAGGAGTTCTCCGCCTAAAGATACCGAAGACTTTGTGTAGCCGATATTAATAACAACGCTCTCTTTGCTGAAGAAGTTGAAGTCGTAGTAGATGGAGATCTTCTTCCCAAAGGAGTTTTTAAACAGGTTTCTTATAAGAAAAGTGGATTTTCCGTAAACGTAGCCTGGAAGGATTACCTCTTCAAAAGAGTGGGGCTCAAGGGGAAATAGGGCGAACTCAAGCAGGTCTATACCGTCGTAGAAAACCTCTCCTATAAAGAGGAAGTTTTTCTTGTCTACACTTTCAAGCAGTGAGAGGAGTTTTTTCTTCACCTCAACGGGAACAGAGAGATAGTCAACTCCTATCTCTTGAAGGAAGTTATCTTTCAACTTAAACTCTCTGTCGTTTGTGTAAGAGAGAGGGTAGCCTAAGTAAACTTTCAAAACCTTATAACCTCTCTGTTGAAAGCGTGGTTGTTTCTCTCTTCTCCTTCCGGGTAGCCGTGAACGAAGACAGTCTTCTCAGGTGTAAGAGTGTCTAATATCTCCTCTAACTCTTCTCTGTCGGAGTGGGCAGAGAGGTGGTGTTTCTCAATTCTACACCTGAAGGCAGAAAGAAGTTTTCTGCTATTTAAAAGTCTGTAACCGAAGCTCTCTTCTGCCATGTAACCGCTGAATATTATGGAGTTTCTCGGATCTTTGGCAAGGAGTTTACTGTAGATGAACGAGGGGGTTCCTTCAACGAGCATTCCCGATGTGGAGAGTATACAGTCGGCTTCTCTAAGGTTCTCTCTGCAGGCTTCCTTAAAAGAGAGTCCCTGATAGGAGGGAGCCGGCTGGACATAGTAGTTGAAGAGAGGCCTGTTTAGAAGGTTTTCGTAGATCGTAGAAACGTCTCTTGCCAGACCGTCAACGTAAACAGTTATAGGAGGAAGTAAGCCTTCCCTCATTCCTTCAGAGAGCAGAAGGAGTATCTCCTGCGCCCTTCCCAGAGCAAAGGCAGGAATAAGAACTTTGCCGCCTCTCTCCACGCTTTTCTTTACAGTTTCAAGGAGCTCCCTTTCGTCTTTTTCTCTCTGGAAACGGCGATCCGAATAGTAGTAGGTGCTTTCCAGAACTAAGAGGGAAGCTTTTTCGGGCGGGAGCTCCGCCCTTCCAACAGTTCTCTGGAGAGATAGGGAGATATCCCCCGAGTGGAAAACGGAGGAACTCTCACCGTAGTGTATGGCAACAGAGGAGGCTCCAAGAACGTGTCCTGCCGGGTGGAGAACTATTTCAACGTCTTCCAGCTCTATCCTGTCAAAGAACTCCCTTCTTTCAACGCGGGAGAGGGATTCATCTAAAAGCCTGTATTCTTTCCACTCCTCTGAAGAGTTCCTTTCAGCTATGTACCTTACTTTTATCGCATCTTCAACCATAAGGGCTAAGAGCTGAGCTGTTTCGTGGGTGGTGTAAATGGGAGTTTCCGGATAGAGGTTTGAGAGGAGGTGAACGCTTCCGCAGTGGTCAACGTGGGCGTGGGTAATAATTATGGCGTCAAGCTCCGGAGCAAGGGCTTTAAGAAATTTAAAATCTGGATAAGGTTCCCTTTTGGAAAACCTTATCCCCGAATCTACAAGAATTCGTTTCCCAGATACTATGTAGAGATAACAACTTGCTCCTATTTCGTTTCCGCCGCCTACAGGGATGAACAGATTTTCCATAAACAGAAAATTTATTACCTGCTGTAAAGTCCTACAAGCTCGTCTTGAGCCAGTATGTGTCCTTCAATAGCTTCAAGGAACTGAGGCTTTCTTACTCCTGCAGTTATTCCCAGATTAGGTATGTCCAGTGCGAAGAGCAGGAAAAAGTATCTGTGGGGATTACCGGGAGGAGGACAGGGACCGCCGTAACCGAGTCTGCCAAAGTCGTTAACTCCCTGCTTTATTCCGTATTCCAGTTCCGGAACAGGGGGAACGTCTTCAGGCAGTCCTTCAAAGGCGGCAGGTATGTCGTAAATAATCCAGTGGGTGAAGACTCCTGCCGGAGCGTCGGGATCGTCAACAAGGAGTGCAAAGCTCTGGGTCTCTTCCGGTGGGTCAAGGAACAGTAGCGGTGGAGAAACGTCTTCTCCGTCGCAAGTGTACTTAACCGGAATAAACTCTCCGTTTCCAAAAGCAGGGCTGAAGAGCCTCATCTCTCCCTCCTTCACATTTAGGCTACATTAATAATTTTATCACTTTAAACATCTATTAGGTTAAAAGACGAAATCAACCGGTCTGCCACACCTGGGGCACTTCCCGTCTGGAGTAAAGAGCACTTCAACGCTGTAGCCCGCACGTCTAACTAAGAGCTCCCCGCACTGTGGACAGTAGGTAGATTCCCTTTCCGGCTCAATTACGTTCCCCACGTAAACGTACCACAGGTACTCCTTGCTTACATCGTAGGCCATGTCTATAACCTCAACAGGGGTAGGGGGAGTGTCCATAAGCTTGTAAGCCGGGAAGAAGCGGGAGTAGTGAAGGGGAACATCTTTACCGAGGTTTTCGGCTATCCATCTGGCGTACCGTTCAAAATTTTCAGGTGTGAATTCCTCAAATCCGGGAACTATAAGTTTTGTAAGTTCAAGGTGCTTTCCAGCCTTCTTAATTTCCTTGCAGACCTGCCACACATTTGGGTTGGGGAACGAGGAGAACTTCAGATAGTACTCTCTGTCCATTCCTTTGAGATCTACGTTGAAGGCGTCTATTAAGGGAAGGAGCTCCCTCAGCGCCTCAATATTTATGTTTCCGTTTGTAACCATAACGTTCTTAAGGCCTGCCTCTTTTACTTTCTCTGCCGTGTCTTTCACGTACTCAAACCAGATTATCGGGTCGTTGTAGGTGTAGGCAATTCCAACAGATCCGTAACGACCTGCGTATTCAACGGCCATTTCCGGGGTGAATATCTGCCGAAGGTGTGGTGTATCCCGTCTTGATATCTCCCAGTTCTGACACGACTTACAGTCAAGATTGCAGCCGTTTGTTCCGATTGAGAAGATTACAGTTCCCGGGTAAAAGTGGTAGAGTGGCTTTTTCTCTATAGGATCGTAGTTTGCAGAGGTTATTTCAGAGTAGATGGTTGTGTAAAGGGTTCCTCCTTCGTTTATCCTTACCAGACAGAACCCTTTGCCTCCGTCTGGTATGATACATCCCCTGGGGCACAGGGTGCATTTAACTTTTCCACCTTCCAGTGGTTCCCAGTACTTTGCAACTGTTTTTGGCATCTCTCCCTCCTGATAAAATTCGCAGTTAGGCATCTTAAGGTTTACTTGTATCTTTTAAGTCAATTTAATACATTAAGCAAAAATAGCTATAAAATACGGCTAGAACAAAGGAGATAGGAAATGGGGGAAAGTAAGAACTTATTTAATATACCAGCCTACTTGAAATTAGGGAATAAACGATTAAAAGTTTTAAAGTGGGGGGCTCCCGGTCTTATTGTTGAGAAATCTCCTCTACTTGAAGGAAAAGAGGAGGTTGTTGCCGATTTTATATTTCCCTACGACGCCTACAACGAGCTTGTTATTCCAGATATTAAACTTTTGTGTCAACCTAAAGATGAAAGTTTCTTCTGTCGTTTTGGTGAACTTCCAGATGAACAGCAGGACATACTTAAGTTTATAATCAGAGAATACCTATGGAAAAGGATTATCTCTATTCCAAGTGAATTTATGAACTATACCCAGGATAACGAGATAAGAAAGGAGCTCCTTGCATTTCAGAGAGACATTACTCTCAGAAAAAAGCTGAAAAAAATTCTCTACGCTGTTGCCCTGATTATTGTTTTAGGCGGCGTCTTTTTAGGGGCAAAGTGGTTTAAGTCGGGTAACAACAGGGTGCTTACAGTCAAATACTCTGAACTGAGACAGAACGAGGAGAATCTCCGGAAGGTTGCTATGGGGAGCTCTGTTGAGAAGAGAGGGAATTCCTCTAATGAAAAAGGTTCTGAGAACCCTCAATCAACTTCATCAGGAACTGTTGAAGAAAAGCCGGTGAAGAAAGAAGGAAAGGCCAGTTCCGTTCCTGTAGCCGAGGTAACTGCTGTAGAACTCCAGAATTCTACCAAGAAGGAAATTCCAGGAAAAGTTACTCAAAAAACCGGGAAGAGCTCCCTTTCAAGAGATGAAGACTACTACTGCGTTCAAGTTGCAACAGATACTTCTGCCGAGAGGCTCATAAAACTGACAGAGAAGCTGAAAGGCCTTCCCTACGTGCGGGTGGAAAAGATAGGCAAGTACTACACTCTAAGGGTGGGATTTGACAGGACTTACCAGGAGGATGAGGAACTGGCTCACGAGATAAGGAAGAGGCTACGCAAGAGAGTTTTCCCGAGAGTGTGCGCCTACAGGCCTGAAAGGTGGGTCTATCCGCAAGCTGAGGCTAAGTAGTTTTCAACAACAGAAACAGCTTCTTCAAAGCTCTTTGCCTTAAAAGGCTTAACCTCGTTAGGGGTTGAGCGGGCGTAGAGTTTGTCGTAGTAGTTAACCATGAGTTCAGCTACAGCTTCCGGGTATCTCTCCTCCTCTATTAGGGCTTTGATTTTCCTGTACTTCTCGTCTCCCAGTATCTTCTTTATTCTTGAGAGCGCCTCAAGGTAGACCTCAGGAGGAAACTCTCTAACTCCGTAGTCCTTCATTGAAATCCTTATTCTCTCTTCAAGAGGAATCTCAACGTAGAGTTTCTCTCCTCTCTCCATGGCTTCCCAGAAGGGTTCGGGGATAAAGAGCTTTCCTATTTTTCGGCTCTCTCCTTCAACGAGGATACAGGGAGAGTCTTTCAGCTTTTCAAGTTCCTGCCAGAGCAGAGCATCAAACATCTTCTGGGAGGGCTGTTTCAGTCCTATTCCTCCGAATACTGAACCTCTGTGACCTGCAAGACCTTCAAGGTCTATGACCGGGTATCCTTTCTCTTTTAAAATCCTTAGTATTCTGGTTTTTCCAGAACCTGTAGGTCCGTAGAGAACAACGAGCTTTTTCTCTCTTAGGCGTTCCTCCATTCGGTTCAATATGTACTGCCTGAAAGCTCTGTATCCTCCTATCAGTCTGGGGACGTTGACGCCTGCAAGGGTGCAGATTGCAGCAACGGCAAGGCTCCTCATGCCTCCCCGCCAACAGTAAACGACAACTTTTCCCTCTTTTTCTTTAATCTCTTTTATTTCCCTAACTATTTTGTGAAGTTTAGGACCTACCAGCTCTAAAGCGTATAGTCTTGCCTCTTTTTCTCCCTTCTCGTAGTAAACCTGAGAGACCTTTTTCCTCTCCTCAGCCGTAAAGAGAGGAACGTTGTAGGCTCCAGGAATATGAAACTCCTCAAACTCCTCTTTTGTTCTTGTATCTATAAACCAGTACCCCTTCTCAAGAGCTTCTTTAACCGTTATCTCTCTTACTAACTCCATCGTTTTACCTTAAAGAGAGCTGCTGCAAAGGCGCCGAGTGGGGAGTTGAAGCCGATCCTCCTCTCCCACTCTTCGTTTACAAATTTGGTGATACTTAAATTAAGCGTTGTAAGGAACTTTTCCAGTTTTAGCCTCTTTCTGCCCACCTCGCCGACGTACCGTGAGAGTTTAAGGAGCTCTCCCTTTGTCAGGAAGTTTGCAGAAGAGTAGACGGAACTTCTAAAAAGGCTCTTCGCCTCTCTGTAGAGATTTAAAAGTGAATAACGGTTGAGAAAGGCAACGACTACGGCCTCCCTTGAAACTCTGGTGGCCTCAAGGAGAGCTCTCTTTTTGTCTGTAACGAACTCAAGGCTTGTTATAAAGAGGGAGACGTCAAACGAGTCGTCTGGAAACGGCAGACTGAGTGCCGTTCCGTTTACCAGTTTCCTCAGTCCTTTCTTCCTTGCCTGACGGAGCATGTCAAGCGACAGGTCAAGACCTGTAGGCTCTCTGAATTCCCTATCTTTCAAGAACTTCATCCAGATTCCCGTTCCGCAACCAACCTCAAGGAGCTCCCCCTCTCTGTAGGGGAGAAGCAGGTTCAGAAGGAGCTTCCCTTCCAGTTTCAGAACGGTTCTTCCGAAAGGCGTTTCAAAAAAGGAGTCGTACTCCCTGGCAGCTTTGCCGGTAAAGGGGTTACTCACCCAGAGCCTCCCTGCCGGTGATCCCCTTAAACTTCAGTATCCTTAGAACCTCTTCTATATCGGAAGAGGTTATCTTCACGCTCCTGTGGACTTCGGCAAGTGGGTAGGGGTAGCCGGAGACTGAGTAGAAGTTGAGGTGAGAGAGAGCTCTCTCAAAGCTCTTGAACTTTTCCTCTGAAGTCTCAAGGAGTTCCAGCTTGTGAACCCACTCCCCGAGCTTCAGATAAGAAACGGTAAACTCAAAACTCCTTAATAAATCGTCAAACTCTCCGGGGTACTTGAACTTTCTCTCTGTATCTACCCTCCTTCCAAACGCTGGCTCGGTAAATCCGGGGGGCAGGTTTAAAAGGTTTAGAACTGTTATATCGGGAAGGAGCCTGTCAAGTGAGTGGAGTCGGGAGTCTGACCTCTTTGATATGGCAATGAGGAGTTTCCCCTCCTCTTTTGCTCTTTTAAGGAGTAGGTGGATGGTGTAGAGATATTCAAGGTATTCAAGATAGCCTGCAGCAACGGCGTAATCCCTTCCGGAGATTGTCTCGGGGAACCTTGAGTAGAACTCTTTTGAGTTTATTTTCCCCGGTGAGTAACTCTCCTTCAGCTCTTCAAAGAGTTCCTCTACAACCTCTCTGATTTCCTTCTCTACTTCGTGGTAAAAGGAGGGCGGCCTGACCAGAGCTCCCAGCATGGAGCCGTCAAGCATCAGAAGGGAAACTTCCGCTAGGAGGGAGAGAGCTCTCTTAAACTCTAAAATTCCCATAAGTATTCTGAGCCTTGAGTCTGAATACTCGTAAGGCTTTAGGAGGTCAACGTCTGCCTCTATCTCAAGGTTTTCAGGGTCGGAACCTTTAAACGTAACAGATGCTGCTCCTACTGCGTAAACGACGTAACCTGAAAACTCTTTTCTGTTTCTGCTTCCGTCAACCGCTCCGGCGCGCTCCGGGGGTGCCGGAGATGGGAGCTCCCACCAGAGCTCCTTTACTCTCTCCAGCACCTTGTCAAGGCCGTCTGGAGAGAGAGAAACTGTTCCGAGCCGTCTGTACGCTGTTTCAATAAGGACTCCTCTTATTGTCAAAACTAAACCTCCTTATGGCTGTGCATATATTATATGGCTGCAGGGAGGTCTCTATAAGGATGAAAGAGAAGTTAAAGTTAGTTTTGGTTCCCCTCGCATCAGCTCTCTTCTTCGTCCTCCTAACTTTTCTCGTAAACAGTTTTCTACCGTCTAAAAAGGAGGCAAACGGAGAGGCCGAGGCGAAAGTTGAGAAGGTTATCCCTTCAACACCACCTATAGTGAAGGAGCTCCAGGCCGATTTTAAACTCCAGTACCAGCTCTTCAAAAAGGCGGAAGTTGAGGGAGATCACTACGTCTACAACACAGGAGACTACAAGATTGTATTTACCGTAAACCCGAAGTTTCAGAAGGCTGTAGAGGAAGAATTCAGGCGTTTTAAGGTAAAGTACGGCGCTTACGTTGCTATGGACCCGAAAACGGGAGCCGTTGTAGCGGCGGTATCAAGCCTTAAACATCCCAACCTTCTCTTTAAGCGTTCCTTCCCAACGGCTTCAACCTTTAAAATCGTTACAGCTGCAGCGGCCCTTGACACGGGAGTTGCAACTCCAAAAACGGAGCTCAACTGTGGAGGTCTTGGGGATTCCTGTTCCCCCTCTGTCTGGTTGAACAGCAGGTACAGGGTGGAGAGGGTTTTTTCTCAGTCTTTTGCAACTTCGGCAAACCCTTTCTTTGGAAACCTTGCAAGGCTTGTCGGAAAGAAGAGGCTCCTTGAGTACGCCTACAGGTTTGGCTTCAACAGAAAAGGCTACAACTTCCCCTGGGGACTCATTAGAGAACCTTTAGACGACTACGAGCTTGCTCTTGTGGGGGCAGGACTTGGAGATACAGTAACGAGTCCGTTCCACGAGGCACTGATAGCCCAAACGGTTGTAAACGGCGGAGTTATGGTTAAACCCTATCTCGTTGAGAAGGTAGTAGACCTTAAAACCGGCAGGGAGTACTCCTTTAAGCCTGTTTCAATTGAGAGGGTTATAAAGCCTGAAACTGCAAAAGAGATTGAAAGGATGATGGTTTTAACTGTAAAAATGGGAACTGTTTCACACAGAAGGTACTTTAGAATGCTCGGCAGGTACAGGAACTTAGTGATCGGTGGGAAGACGGGAACCCTTACGGAGAAAAGCTACCCAGAAGGCAGATGCGAGTGGTTTACGGGGTTTATGAAGTACAGAGATAGAACGCTGGCTGTCACTTCCGTTGCCGTTAACAACTGGCTCTATTACATCTCCGGTTATGAGATAGTGGCAGTTGCAGCTGCCGACTTTGTTAAACTTGAAGAAAGCTATGCAAAGGGAGGAGAGAGATGTGCGTCTTCTGCAAGATAGTTAACAAAGAGATTCCCGCTAAGGTTGTTTACGAAGACGACAAAGTTATGGCTTTCCACGACATAAACCCTCAAGCACCAGTCCACATACTTGTAATTCCCAAAGAGCACATTCCTACGGTAAACGACTTAGAGGAAAAGCACAAGGAATTAATAGGCCACATCTTCATGGTGATAAAGAAAATTGCCAAGGAGATGGGAATAGCAGAGAGTGGTTACAGAGTTCTGGTTAACTGTAACAGAGATGGAGGTCAGGAGATCTACCACCTCCATTTCCACCTTCTGGGAGGAGCTCCGCTGGGACCAATGGTCTGCCGTTAGCGGGAGAACTTGTTCAGATACATCATCTTGTCTGCCCTCTCTAGGGCTTCCTCAAAGGGTTCGTCTGGGGAGGTCCAGATGCTCCAGCCTGCCGAGAATGAGATGGGAACGGGGAGCTCCCTTTCTCTGTTAACTGCGTTTGTGGCGTTTCTTATTCTTCTCAGTATTTCTTCCATCTGCCTCTCTCCGGCCTTAGGAACGATAATCAGGAACTCGTCTCCTCCCAGCCTTACTATTAGATCGCCCTTTCTTACAGAGGAGCGGAGTATAGAGGCAAACCTTTGAATATAAAGATCTCCCACCTTATGGCCGAACCTGTCGTTTACCCTCTTCAGGTTATCAAGGTCAAGGTATATGACTCCAATCGGGAAGTTTTTCCCGTTTATTGCAAAGAAGTGGAGCTGTTCCTGAAGGAAGTGTCGGTTAAAGACCTCTGTAAGAGGGTCTCTGAAGGCGTAGTAACTAATTTTCCTTGGAACTATTCTCTTAATCAGGAACTCTACGGACTCTACCAGGTCGTTAAGGGCTTCAAGAACGGGGCGGGATAGGTGGTTACCGTCTGTAGGAAGCCTTTTTACGAAGTTCCAGCCTATAAGCTCTTCTACTCTGTTCATAATATGGAGGAGTTCTTTCGGATAATTTCGCGGTAACTTTAAGCGTCTGTTGAAGGCTTTCTGGAACATTTCAGACTGAAAGAGAAGGGAGCTCTTCCTTCCAACTTTCGGTACAGGAAAGCCCAACCTCTGGCAGCCGAACTGATAGTCTTCTTCGGCGAGTCTCAGAAGCTTTTCTGGAGGTATACCTATCTCTTTTGCCAGGGCTTCAATTTTTTCTATCTCCCGACGGGAGAGTTTGTCTAAACCCTGTCAGCCGCCGGCAACGCCTATAAAGAACTCATCCTTACCGGAGTAGAACTTAAGAGGGATAACGAAGTTAAGTTTTCCGGCAAAGCAGGTGTGGAGAAAAGGTTTCTTCCTTTTCTTTGCTTTTTCAAAACGGATTCTTCTATCTTCTTCACACCTTTGGGGAACTTTTGAGTAGATGGTTTCGCAGTAAGGGGTAACAAAATCTGCAAACCGGAGCTTCCCCCTCTCGTCCCAGACCATTGAAGAAGCCCCGAGTTGTGATACAAAGTTCTCAAGAAGCCTTCCTACCTCTTCAGGAGTAAAGTACTTATCAAGTTTGTCTACCTTCACTATTTCATTCGCCTCTCAAGTTCCTTTGCTATTTCGTCGTAAGTGATGCCTCTGTTTACAAGGGCTACCGTCAAGTGGTATAGAAGATCTGAAACTTCGTAAACGGCTTCTTCGTTGTTTCCAGACTTCAGAGCCAGAATAGTCTCTATCGCTTCTTCACCAACTTTTTGAAGTATTCTGTTCTCTCCGGCCTTAAAGAGAGAAGCTGTATAGGAACCTTCAGGAAGTTCTTCCTTTCTCTTTTCAATAATCCTGTAGAGTTCTTTTAGAACCTTTCCTATCTCCATCATTCCTCCGCAAGTTTCCTGAAAAAGCAGCTGTACTCACCTGTATGGCAGGCAACTCCTCTCTGTTCTACCAGGTAGAGGAGGGTGTCTCCGTCGCAGTCAACAAGAACCTCTTTTACTTTTTGAACGTTTCCGGAGGTTTCTCCCTTTTTCCAGAGTTTTCCTCTTGAACGGGAGTAGTAGTGGGCGTAACCGGTTTCAAGAGTTTTTTCAAGGGCTTCCCTGTTTGCATAGGCTACCATAAGAACGGCTTTTGTTGAAAAATCCTGAACTACAACGGGAATAAGGCCGTTACCTTTCTGAAAGTCTACTTCGTTCAAAATTTGGCGATTAACTTTCAAAGTAGAACTCCTGACTGGTTTGGAGTTGATATTTTACAGGAATATTTTGTTAAAGGATGATTCCTTCTATCTCTCAAACTTCACTTTTATTGAGGTGAAAGCTATCAGAGCAACCATTAGAACAGAAGTTGCCGTTGCCGGGAGGCAAAACAGGAGTAAAAGGAAATTTCCGATTTTAAGGTAGATGAGGGAGAGAATCACTCCTGCAACAGGGAATGGAAGGAGCTCCCTGAACTTCCCACCTTCAAACCAGAAAAAGAGAGCTCCGGAAAGGAAGTTAAGGCCAAAACACCTCATTGTCATCAGTTTAAGCTGAATATTACTGCTGGGGAAAAGCTGGAGGTAGAAAAAGGGGATAAGTGCTATTAAAACAGTGAAGAATATTGTAAGGGCTATCTGAAACCTGTACCTGTTAAATAACCGAGGGAGCTTCTTCTCCTCCAAAGGCTACTCCTTTTGTCTTTTCTGCTGCTCCCTCTTCAAACTCTACAAGCTCATAGAGCTTCTCGCCGTAAATTCTCTTTACCAGAGCTGCATTAAGGGCATGTCCCGTCCTGAAGGCCGTTATTCTGGCAAGGAGAGGGTATCCGAGGATGTACAGGTCTCCGATGAGGTCAAGGGTTTTGTGGGCAACAAACTCATTTTCAAGTCTGAGGCCGCCTTCGTTCAGTATTCCGTAGTCGTCTATAACTATTGCGTTCTCTAAGCTTCCACCTTTTGCCAGCCCTGCTGCTCTTAGAGCTTCTACCTCCTGATAGAAACAGAAGGTTCTTGCTTTTGCTATCCCTTTGAAGTTCTCTAAGGTGTGAACGTAAACCAACCTCTGGTGGCGAACCTTTTTATAGGTGTGATTGAAGGAGATTGTGTTGTCTATCTCCAGGTGGTTTAGAGGCTCGGCGAATATCCTTTTATCCTCAAATTCAACAAGAACCTCTCTCTTCAGTACTGCGTACTTTCTTTTTTTAGAGAGCTCTTTAACTCCGGTTTCCTCAAAGAGGTAGACGTAAGGGGCGGAGCTCCCGTCAAGAATCGGCAACTCTTCAGAGTCTAGGTAGACGAAGAGGTTGTCAACTCCAAAAGCCGAAAGTGCAGCCATAAGGTGTTCAACAGTTTGGACATTTACGCTACCATCGGAGAGGTTTGTTGCGTAAAAGAGCCTGCTTAGGTACTCTGGAGACGCTTTAATTGAAGGAGAGCCCTTGAGATCCGTTCTTATAAAGACGATTCCTGTGTCGGCAGGTGCGGGAACCAGTCTTACGTTTACCTTTTTTCCTGTGTGAAGGCCTATTCCGCTGAAAGCCACTTCCTTTGCAAGGGTTCTCTGGTAAACTTGCATGGGCTCTCCTAACATTTATGTTCTATTAACAGGAATTATATTCTTAATGTCTGTTCCTTTAGTTGCTCTTTCCTGAACTTTAGTTGCAAACTTGCATTAAACTTTTGCAACTGCCTTTTCCTCAACGCCTTCACATAGTCCGCATACTTTGCAGCCGGGAAAACAGGTCGGCGTAGACTTTCTGCTATAGGTAAACTGGTACTCTCTCCATAGGTAGTCTCTCTTTATTCCGCTCTCTACTAAATCCCAGGGGAATACCTCGTCCTTTTCCCTCTCTCTGGTGTAGAGCTCCTCAAAGGGCAGTCCCATCTCCTTCAGAACTTTCCTGAACGGGACCTTCTCAACGGCGCTTATCACGGCTGCTTCTCCCACTCTCGTATCACCCCTTGACACTATGGCCTGAAGGATGGCATCTTTAACGTTTTCGTGAGTCAGCCTTACCCCTTTTACCTTCCTGAGCTCTTTTTTGAGGAGTTTTAGCTTCTTTTCTATTACCGACTTCGGGTTAAGCCCGTACCACTGGAACGGCGTAAACGGCTTTGCTATTACCGGGTTAACGCTGAGGTGTATCTCTCCCCTTACCCCTTTCTCTTTCCAGAACCTTCTGGCAATTTCAGAGAACTTCCAGGTCATTTCTACTATGGCCTTTATGTCTTCCTCTGTTTCCCCGGGAAGTCCTATCAGGAAGTATAGCTTTATGTTCTCTGCTCCACTTGCAAGGGCTTTTTCTGCAAAGGAGAAGTACTTCTCGTCGGGAACCTTTTTGTTTATGGCGAACCGGAGCTCTTCCCTTCCTGCTTCTGGAGCTATTGTTACAGTTTTCTGCCCGGATTCTCTAATAATCTCAAATACGGCAGGGGAAGGTGAGGAGGCCTTAAGTGAGGAAAATGATGCCTTAACGCCGTACTTTTTCAAAATCTGGTGGAGCTCCTTCATCTTTGAGTAGTCGGTTACCCCTGCACCTATTAGCCCAACTCTATCAACGTATTTAGACGCAAGGGCTATCTCTTTTTCAACAACTTCCAAGCTCTTCTCCCTGTACGGAAGCCCCATGTAGGTTGCAACACAGAACCGGCACTTTTCTATGCAGCCTCTATTAAGCTCTATGAGGAACATGTCTTTAAAGGCTGTGTCCCCCGTAAGGAAACAGGAGTGGGAAGGAGTTTGGGAAAAGATCTTTGACCTGTATATTCTTTTTTTCTCACCTGAAATTTCTTCAATAAGCAGGCCGTTATACTTGAATATGTGGTTCCTGCTTACAACTACGTTGTCAAATTCTTCTAAGACCTCAAGGGTAGGGTTCTGCCGCAGAGCTCCGAAAACCTCTTCAATTCTCCCCTCTGCCTCTCCTAGGTAAACTGCATCAAACAGCGGAAGGAAAGGCGCCGGGTTGTAGTAAAGGCCTATTCCCCCTCCAAGTATCAAGGGAGAGTTCTCCCTTCTCTCTCTTAAAGGATTTATTCCCCAGCCTGAGAGGAGCTCTGCGGCCTTAAAGATGTGGTTCTCGTAGGTTATTGAGAAGGCGATAATGTCAAAGTCCTTCGGACTTAAACCCAAGAAGTAGGAACTCTTAAACCCTTCAAAAATGAGATCACAGCTTACTCCCTCTATCTGGTTTAAGAGGGAATATATCCTGTGGACTGCCAGGCTGGAGAGTCCTACCTTCTCCTCTCCCGGGTAAACCAGTAGAACTTTCAGATCGCCGGCGTTAAACTCCAGATGGCAGCACTCGTTTATGATTACAAGTTCAGACATAGACCTCCACTTCCTAATTAAAAATCGTTCTCACTTAAATATGTCCCCAAATCTCTCTCCGTCAAAATAGAAAGGCCGCCCGAAGGCGGCCTTCATTTGCAGGTTTTAAACTCTATTACCGGGTGTAGAGTTACTTATCCTGTTTACCTTTATCTTCCTTACCTTTATCTTTCTCTTCCGGCTCTTTGACTATAATCTTAACCTCTTTTCTTGCCGTTTCGGCCTTAGGCAGCCTTATTTCCAAAATTCCCTTGTCGTAGTAAGCCTCTATTCCCTCCTCTTTAACTTCTACCGGAAGAGGAATTACCCTCTGGAATTCTCCGTAGAAAGTTTCATTAAAGAAGACGTTGTCTTTCTCTTCCTTCTGCTCCTGTTTCTTAATGCCCCTTATTATCAGGTAGTTTCCGCGAACCTTAACGTCTATGCTATCTTTATCAAGGCCTGGCATTTCAGCCCTTACAACTATCTCGTCGGGGGTTTCGTACATTTCTATTCTCGGCTCAAATCCTGCCTCAAAGCCGGGGAACTCCCTAAAACCGCCGAACCCTCTCATCATTTCGGCCATCATTCTCTCTATTTCTTGGAACTGTCTGAACATATCCTCAAAGGGATCAAATCCCCTTCTACCTCTTCCGAAGAATCCTCCAAACATCTCTCCCTCCTAAAATTTGGTTTTAATTAACTTCAAATTCTATTTTAATATTAGTTCCCTTTAACCGTAGAGTCAACTACTTAACGCCGAACTTTTTCCTTTTCTCCTTTACAAACCGGCGGAGCTCCCTCAATCCCCCCGTGTTAACAACGTCTTTACTCTCAACCCAGCCTCTTCTTGCAGTTCCCACTCCCAGTTTCATCATCCACATGTGGTCTACGTGGTGGGAATCGGTACTTATAACAAGCTTTACTCCGAACTTTACCGCCAATCTGCAGTGGGCGTCTCTCAGGTCAAGCCGGTTGTAGTAGGCGTTAACTTCAAGTGTAGTTCCCGTCTCAGCTGCAGCTTTCATCACCTTTTCAAGGTCTAACGGGTAACCTTCCCTCTGGCCGATTACCCTGCCGGTTGGGTGGGCTATTGCGTTTACGTAGGGATTGTTTATTGCCTTTAAGAGCCTCTCTGTGTTGTCCTGGTTGAATCTTGAGTGGATTGCTGCAACCACAAAGTCAAGTTCCTTCAGGATTTCATCGGAGTAGTCAAGGTTTCCGTCCGGGAGAATATCTACCTCTGCTCCCTTGAGTATCTTTATCTTCCCTTTAAACTTTTCGTTGAGTTTGTCTATCTCGTAGTTTCTCCTTTCTAACTCCTCCTCTGAAAGGCCGTTTGCAACTTTTAAGCTCTTAGAGTGATCTGTTATTGCAATGTACCTGTATCCCATCTCTATAGCTTTTTTGGCTATATCTTCAATAGTTGAGGCACCGTCTGACCAGTTTGAGTGTACGTGAAGGTCTCCCTTTATCTCGTCGTAACCTACCAGTTTGGGCAATCTATGTTCTAAAGCGGCCTCAATCTCTCCGGTATCTTCCCTTATTTCAGGAGGAGGAGTATCCATTCCAAGGGCGCTGTAGATCTCCTCCTCTGTTCTTCCGGCTATCTTTTTATCGCCTTTAAACAGTCCGTACTCGTTGAGTTTGTACCCCAGCTTCAGGCATATGGTTCTCAGGTGTATGTTGTGGGCTTTTGAGCCTGTAAAGTACTGAAGGGCAGCTCCGTAGGAGTCAGGTTCTGTTACCCTTAGGTCAACCTGTTCTCCCTCTTCAACTATCACCGTTGCCTTCTTTGTTCCCTTCCAGAGAATCTCTTTAACGTTTGGAAGGTTTACAAAGGCTTCTATGATTTCAAGGTTGTTTCCCGTTGCCAGTATATCTATGTCTCCAACGGTCTCTTTCATCCTCCTGGTTGAACCGCACACCGATATTCTGTCTACTGCCGAGTGCTCTTTGAGCTGGTTAACGATTCTATCTGCTATAAATACCGCAACTCCTAAGAGTATTCTGCCGCCGCTCTTCTCAAGGAGTTCTATTCCTTTCTTTATCTTCTCAACCTTTTTTGGGCCAAACCCCGGAAGTTTAAGGAGGTCTCCTCTCTCAATTGCTCTCTTTAGGTCTTCAATGCTTCTTATTCCAAGCTCGTCATACAGGAGTTTAACCGTTTTGGGGCCTACTCCCGGAATGTCTAAAAGTGTGAAAATTGTGTCGGGAACCTGCTGTTTTAACCTCTCAAACTCCTCTATTTTTCCGGTTCTCAGAAACTCCAGGATCTTTGCCTGAAGTCTCTGGCCTATTCCTGGAAGCTGGGAGAGTTTCCCCTCTTTCGCCAGAACCTCTATGTCTTCAGACAGGTCTCTAATCAGCCTTGCTGCGTTTCTGTACGCTCTTACGTGGTAGGGGTTATCTCCTAAAAACTCCAGTATGTCTGCCCACTTGTCAAATGTATCTGCCAGCTCTTTATTCTTCATCTCCACCTCCCAACCTCTATTTATAACCTATAATTCAACTGTTATGAAAGGTAAAGAGCTTAGAAGAGATAACTACTGTTTCGTGTGTGGTGAAGAGAACCCGAAAGGTATGCACCTTAAGTTCCGCAGGGAAAACGGTAGAGTTTATGGCCGTTTCACACTTTCCAAGTACTACCAGGGCTACGACGGGGTAATTCACGGTGGCATAATCTCCTTGATTCTAGATGAGTCCATGGCCTACCTTCAGAGCTTTGAGGAACGGTTCCTTACCGGGAAGATAACCGTTAGATTCCACTCTCCTCTTTATGTTGGGGAGGAGGTTAAGGTTGAGGCCTGGATTGAAGAGGAAAGGAAGAGGTTCAAGGTAACCAGGGCTGTGATGAGGAAAGCTTCAGGCGAAAAGGTTGCAGAGGCCGAAGCCTTAATGTTTGTGTTTAAGGAGAGGAAAGAATGAGGAATTTTCTGACATCGCTTTTCCTTCTCTTCCCTATGATTTCTCAGGCGCAGGAGTTTCAGGTTGTTTCAAGTGCAGTTTCCGTAAGGCAAGTTCCCATGGGTCAGATTGAGAAGACCCTTAACCCGGGAGAGAGAGCTCCCCTCACATCTCTCTTTACCTTCTGGGGAAAGACCGAAAACGGTTGGGTAAACCTTGACTACACCAGTTTTGACTTTCCATTTGAGAAAGTTATGGGGGAGCTCCCCTTAAAGTTTTCCGTTATCACCTCTCCTAAAGAGATTGACGGATTGAAACTGAACGAGAACGACGTTCTTTACGTTGCTAAGGTGAAAGATGGAAAAGCCGTTTGTCTCTTTAAAAACCGTGCCTTTCTTATTCCTGAAAAAGAGTTAAACGTTGAGTCTTCCACCTTCTCAGTCATTGTTGTCAACAGAAAGGCTAAACTTTCAGACGGAGTAAACTCCGTCACTTTAGATCCCGGAACAGCCCTTTTAAAGGGAAGCGGAGGTTATGTCTACAGGAACCACTTTTACACTTCTCTTGAGCCGATAAGAGAGGAAACTTCCGTTGACGTTGACGCCGTTTTGAAGGAGATAAACCGGCTGGTTGACATTTTCAACAGTGCAAAGTTCTCTTCCTCGCTTGCCGATAGGCTCGGTTACTACGTTAAAACGATGCCCGTTAGGGATGAAGACGTAGAACTTGTCAGAACCGGCGACGGAGGCGTTGGCGTAGTTGTTACCTTAAAATACAAATTCTACCTGAAAAACGGAGAACCTATAAAGGGAAGAAAGACGAGGCTCTTCCTTAAAGAGTCAAACTACGAGTTCTGGAGGAGGCTCTCAGAAGACCTTTTTAAGTCGGGAGTTGATAAGTTTGTTGACATAAGAGTTTACAGGTTTAACGGAAAAGACTCTTACGAGGATTGCGGTTTCGTTGATTCAAGCTACCACCTTTACAAGCTCGGTTATCTGAAAGACTGGAAATCTTTCCTTAAGAACTCAGAGTCAAACCTGAACGACGACCTCTGGTTCTTTGCAGATGAAGTCTATGAGAGGTTAGAAGATGATTAGAGAGAACTACGAAAAGATAATGGAGGAGATAGAGAAGGCGTGCCAGGGGGCTGGAAGGAGACCTGAGGAGGTGAGGCTCCTTGCTGCCACAAAGACCAGAACCCCCGACGAGATAAAGGAAGCCTACAGCGTCGGTATCAGGCTTTTTGGGGAGAACAGGGTTCAGGAAGCACGAGAGAAGATACCTCAGCTAAGAGATCTTAAAGATGCAGAGTGGCACATGATAGGCCACCTACAGGCAAACAAGGTGAAATATGCCGTTGAGCTCTTTAACTGTATAGAGACCTTAGACAGGAAAGAACTTGTAGATGAGCTCTTAAAGAGGATGGAGAGAAAGGGCGTTAAAGAGATAGACCTTCTAATTGAGGTAAAGCTTTCTCCTGAAGAATCAAAATACGGTTGTCCTCCTGAAAAGGTTGAGGAGCTCCTTTCCTACACCCTTCGGTTCCCACAGCTAAACGTTTTGGGTTTCATGACCGTTCCTCCTTTCCTTGAAAACCCTGAGGAGGTTCGGCCGTTTTTTAGGGAGCTCCGCTGTATTAGAGACAGAATGGAAAGAGTTTTTAACAAGAAGTTTCCGGAGCTTTCCATGGGAATGTCCCACGACTTTCCCGTTGCAGTTGAGGAAGGAGCTACAATTGTGAGGATAGGAACGGCTCTCTTCGGCCCGAGAAAATATTAGGAGGAAGGAATGAAAAAGGAACTGATCGTTTACGTTAAAGACCCAAAGAACAAAAAAGTTGTTACTGCTGCCCTTGAGTCTGGAGTCTCTGCGCTCCTCTTAGAAAAGCCTGAGAGCGAAAAAGTTAAAAGGCTTGCAAAGGTAAAAACGATTGCCCCAGACGGAGACTATAAACTGGGTGAAGACTACGTAATTGTTGAGATAAAGAGCAAAGAAGACGAGGAGAAGGCGGCGGAGCTCCTCAAAAAAGGTAAAAAGGTCATTGTGAAAACAACCGACTGGACAATCATTCCGTTAGAAAACCTCTTGGCTCAGGGAGACGACGTCTACGCATGGGTCAGAAACGCCGAAGAGGCTGAAACGGCAATAACAATCCTTGAAAAGGGCGTTAAAGGTGTAGTTCTTGACACAGAAGACGTTAACGAAATAAAAGCTGCAGGAGAAGCCATAAACCTTGCAGGAGAGAAAGTTCAGCTTGAGGTTGCCAAAATCACAAGGGTGAAACCCATAGGAATGTGTGATAGAGTCTGTATAGATACCTGTTCCAACATGACCCGCGGTGAGGGAGCTCTCGTTGGAAACTCCTCTGCGGGAATGTTCTTAGTCCATGCAGAGACCGAATCAAACCCTTACGTTGCTGCAAGACCTTTTAGGGTAAACGCCGGAGCCGTTCACATGTACGTCCGCCTCCCCGGAGGTAAAACTAAATACCTTGCAGAGATAGAGAGCGGCGACGAGGTAATGATTTACAACTACAAAGGTGAAGGAAGAGTAGCTTACGTGGGAAGGGCAAAAGTTGAAAGACGGCCGATGCTTCTCATAGAAGCCAAAACAAAAGGTGGCAAAAAAGTTTCTGCAATACTTCAAAACGCAGAGACCATAAGACTTACTTCTCCCAAAGGAGAGCCTATCTCTGTTGTTGACCTGAAAGAGGGAGATGAGGTTCTGGTATACACAGAGGAACCGGGAAGACACTTTGGAATGAAAGTGAAGGAAACGATAGTTGAAAAGTAGGAGGAGGCATGGATGAGTTTTTCAGAGAGCTTATGGCCGATGCTCTTGGAAAGTCACCTGAGGAGCTTTCTCCCTATCTAGGAGAAAATCCCAGAGTATGTGACATATTTGTTCAAAGAGTCTACTTAGACGATAGCTTTTCAAAATTTGAGTGGGGTGTTTCTGTTGTAAGGTTCAACGGAAACGAGCTTGAAGAGGCTTCAACCTATGCTGTTTTCCACAGCTGGAACCTTGCCAAAAAGTACGGAAACGCCTTAAAAGAGTTCTTTAAAAGCAGAGGTTACGAAACACACATAAAAGGGGAGCTTGAATAATGAGAGTTCTTGTTACAGGAGGAGCCGGCTTTATAGGATCAAACCTTGTCCTTGAACTTCAGAAAAGGTACCCAGACTGGGAGGTCTTCGTTTTAGACGACTTCTCAAAGGGAACTTTTAAAAACTTAATAGACTTTGAAGGAGAAGTAATAACCGGTTCAATAACAGAGCCTGAAACCTTAGAGAAGCTCCGTAAGTACAACTTTGATGCAATTCTCCACCAGGCTGCAAACGTTGACACAACAGACATGAACCAGCGCCGTATGATGGAAGTAAACTGTGAAGCTTTTAAAGACCTCCTTGAAATTGTGAAAGAGTCAAAGGGTAGAATGGTTTACGCCTCTTCAGCCGCCGTTTACGGCAATACTCCTCCTCCTATGAAGGTTAACTCGGGGTTAAAGCCCGAGAACGTTTACGGCTACTCAAAACTTGCAATGGACAGGTATGCCTACCGCTTCATGGCTGAGAATCCGAAAATTCCCGTTGTTGGTCTTCGCTACTTTAACGTTTACGGTCCAAGAGAGACCCACAAAGGAAAAATGGCCAGCATGGTACTTCAGCTTACAGTTCAAATACTTAAGGGAAAACGGCCAAGGCTTTTTAAGTGGGGTGAGCAGAAGAGAGACTTTGTTTATGTTATGGACTGCGTAGAGGCTAACATAAGGGGACTTTTTGCTGAAAGGAGCGGCGTTGTAAACGTTGGAACCGGAAGGGCCAGAAGTTTCAACGAGGTTGTAGAGATAATAAAGAAAACCCTCGGCGTTGACGTAGAAACCGAATACTTTGACAATCCTTACGACTTCTACCAGAACTACACAGAAGCGGACCTGACCGAAACAGACGAGATACTCGGCTGGCACCCGCAGGTTCAAATAGAAGAGGGGATTCCTATTTACGTTAACTGGATAAAAGAGAATGTTAACTGGGAGAAGCTTCCGTACTGAGTTTTAACCGTCCGTTCCTCTGATTTAAAAAAACATTTTAAGATAGTTGACAGATCATTTAAAAATAACTAAATTCTTATTCAAGGAATTAGGAGGAACGGGCGGTGATTGACAAAGATACTCCAGTATACATGATAAGCATCGTTGCCAAAATTGCTGGAGTTCATCCTCAGACGCTTCGGTTCTACGAGAATGAAGGTCTTATAAAACCTTCAAGAACTGAAGGGAAGACTCGCCTCTACTCTGAAAGAGATTTAATTAGAATTAAGCGTATAGTCTCCCTGACCAGAGAAAGGGGAGTTAACGTAGCTGGAACCAGCATCATTCTGAAGATGGAAGACGACATTGAACGCCTCTTTGAGGCTCTGGCTGAAAGGCTGGATCAGGAGGCGAAGAGTTTACTTGTGGAGCTCCTCTCAGAGCTCCAGTTTGAAGAACTGAACAGAGAAAAGCTAATAGACATCCTAAACAGATAGAGGAGGGAAGAGATGAACATCTGGGACGTTTTAAGCGGTAGAGCGAAGGATGCAATTCTGCTCTCACAGGAGATTGCAAGACAGCTGGGAGAGAGGTATGTTGATACAGAACACCTGCTCCTTGCAATGGTTGAGCTTCCTGGCTCACCAATACTTGACATCTTTACGCTTGCCGGATATGACCCAGTAAGGGTTAAAAAGTTTATCAGAGAGCAAGTAGACAGAGTAGGAAGGCTCGGTCTTCCAAGCGGCAGTTACACAGGATACGAGGAGATATACATTACTCCAACTCTAAAGAAAGTCTTTGACGCTGCTTTAGACATTGCCCGTCAGATGAAAGCCCGCAGTGTAGACCTTGAGCATCTATTCCTTGCATTCTACGAAGTTCCCGAGGGAATGGCCTACAGGATACTTCTTAAACTCGGCCTTGAAAAAGAAGAAGCCCTTAAGGCCGTTAAGAAGTACAGGGAAGGTAGGGCTAAAGTTTCCCGTGATATTGGGGCAAAAGCTGCAAAAGGAGGAAAGCAGCTTCCTGAAGTTCTCAGGAAGTTCGGTATTGACCTTACCGGTCTTGCCGAGGAAGGTAAACTTGACCCTGTTATTGACCGTGAAACCGAGATTAAGAGGGTTATCCAGATACTCTCCCGTAGAACCAAGAACAACCCCGTTCTTGTTGGTCCTGCAGGCGTAGGTAAAACTGCAATCGTTGAAGGTGTTGCTCAGAAGATTGCAAACGGTGAAGTTCCAGACAACCTGAAGGATAAGAGAATTGTTGCCTTAGATATGGCAGCTCTTGTTGCCGGAACCAAGTACCGTGGTGAATTTGAGGAAAGACTCAAACAAGTTCTTGACGTAGTTAAAGAGGAAGGAAATATCATCCTCTTTATTGATGAGCTCCACACCGTTGTTGGAGCAGGTGCAGCTGAAGGTTCAATGGATGCTGCCAATATAATGAAGCCTGCCCTTGCCCGTGGAGAGATAAGGGTTATTGGTGCCACAACTGTTGACGAGTTCAGGAAGTACATTGAGAAAGACCCAGCCCTTGAAAGGCGTTTCGCTCCCGTATGGGTTGACGAGCCAGATATTGAAACTGCAATCCTTATGCTCAAAGGTTTAAGGCCAAAACTTGAAGAGCACCACGGCGTTAAGATTACAGACGACGCCATTGAGGCTGCCGTTAAGCTCTCCAAGAAGTACATACAGGGAAGATACCTTCCCGATAAGGCCATTGACGTTTTAGACGAGGCCTGTGCCCGCAAGAAGATAGAGGCTACTTATAGTTCTCCAGAGCTCTCCGAACTTAAAGAGAAACTCCACACCTTAAGAGCAGAACTTGATGAAGCTGTTAAGAACGAAGAGTTTGACAAAGCGGCTAAGCTCAAGAAAGAAATAAAAGAGATTGAAGCCCGCATAAAAGAGCTTGAAGAGAAAATGGAGAAGGCCAAAGAGCAGGGAGAGGAGAAGCCTGTAGTTACCGCTGAAGATGTTGCCGAAGTTATCTCTGAGATGACAGGAATTCCTGCTTCCAAACTTCAGGAAGAGGAGATTCAGAAACTCCTCAGGATGGAAGAGGAGCTCCACAAGAGAGTTATTGGTCAGGAGAGAGCCATCAAGGCTATCTCCGAAGCTATCAGACGTGCAAGAGCGGGCCTTCAGCCACCCAACAGGCCTCTTGGTAGCTTCCTCTTCCTTGGTCCTACAGGTGTAGGTAAAACAGAACTTGCTAAGACCCTTGCCGAGTACCTCTTTGGCGATGAAAACGCCATTATCAGACTTGACATGTCTGAGTACATGGAGAAGCACGCAGTCTCCAAGCTTATCGGTGCACCTCCTGGATACGTAGGTTACGAGGAAGGCGGCCAACTTACAGAAGCTGTTAGAAGGAAGCCTTACAGCGTTATTCTCCTTGACGAAATAGAGAAGGCTCATCCAGACGTGTTTAACATTCTCCTCCAGATACTTGACGACGGAAGGCTTACAGACGCTAAGGGTAGAACTGTTGACTTCAGCAACACCGTAATAATCATGACCAGCAACGTGGGTTCTGAATACCTGATGCACCTTTCCAAAGAGGAGTTTGAGAAGAACTACGACAAGATTAAAGAGCAAATAATGAACGAACTTAAAAAACGCTTCAGGCCTGAGTTCCTCAACAGGATAGATGAGATAATCATCTTCCATCCTCTCAGTGAAGAGGAAATTAAGAAGATTGTTGACCTTCTCATCTCCAAACTCAACAAACGCCTTGAAGAGAGGGGTATTAAGGTTAAGCTTACAGAAGAGGCCAAGAGCGAGCTTGCTAAGAGAGGATACGTTCCAGAGTTTGGAGCAAGGCCGCTCAGAAGAACCATTCAGAGAGAAATTGAGACTCCTCTCTCTGTGAAGATACTTGAAGGTTCTGTTAAAGAGGGAGACACTGTAGTTGTTGACTACGACAAAGATAAAGGGGAGTTCACTTTCAACGTTGAAAAGGAGGAGCTCCCTCCCAAGCAGGCAGAGATAAAGACTGCTGAAGAGAAGAAGGAGGAAGATAAAGGAGAAGATAACAAGTAACCTGCATCCTGTAGAGAACTGCTTACCCCCGGCGAATCGGGGGTTTTTTTATTTCATTTTTATTAGGAACACCTAACACTGCAGCGAGCTGAAATTCTAATAAAAGCTGCTTTAGTTCTTGCAGTATAATAACTTTAGCCATATACATTAGACTTTTATAAATAACTTATGAATAGTTCGCTGCAGTTGACCTTTCGCTGGGAGCTCCACTATAATTAGAAAAGCACTTGTAGTTCTTTGACATTTAGAATACGCTAAATCTGCCCTTTTATCTGAACTAGTGGGATTTAAACTGCTTCTGGAGACAGCCCCTTCATGTATTCAGCAGCTTTTATCTGAACTAGTGGGATTTAAACATAGATAACATAATTCAGCAAAAGGCAAAAGAATTAACTTTTATCTGAACTAGTGGGATTTAAACGAGTTTGCAAAATACGTAAACGACCCGGAGCTGGGCGGCTTTTATCTGAACTAGTGGGATTTAAACACTAAAGAAGATGAGGATAATTTTGCTAAACTTTCTAAACTTTTATCTGAACTAGTGGGATTTAAACTGTTGACAAGGAAGCCGAAAATGACATGATGATGGCCTTTTATCTGAACTAGTGGGATTTAAACGGTAAATAACTGCTAAAAGTTTGCCCAGCGAAACAACTTTTATCTGAACTAGTGGGATTTAAACTGGGTAAAGCCCCTGCTCAACAATGATTTTGTCAATGCTTTTATCTGAACTAGTGGGATTTAAACGTGGATGAGAGAACATCGGCCATCTGCCGGCGCTACGCTTTTATCTGAACTAGTGGGATTTAAACAGAATGAAAAGAACGCATACGAGAAGTTTCTTGCTCCTTTTATCTGAACTAGTGGGATTTAAACTAGACTTAAACCAGTTTGTTAAGTCCTCAAGCAGAGCTTTTATCTGAACTAGTGGGATTTAAACTTCCAGAGTGCGAATAGGACTCTGGAATACTTCAGCCTTTTATCTGAACTAGTGGGATTTAAACTATTAACTTTGAATGGTATTTGGCCGTTCAGGACGGCTTTTATCTGAACTAGTGGGATTTAAACCAACTTGACGAGAACGGCAACCTCGTGAATGTGACTACTTTTATCTGAACTAGTGGGATTTAAACTTTTCAGAGCTGAGCTCAAAATCCTCAAGCTAACCTCCTTTTATCTGAACTAGTGGGATTTAAACGTTATAGTTTGTGAGGGAATTATAAATGCAATAACAGCTTTTATCTGAACTAGTGGGATTTAAACATTGTTATTGAAGCCTGGTGGAACGGAGTCCGTCAACTTTTATCTGAACTAGTGAGATTTAAACGGGCTTTCTTGGGGCCGAACCTGTCTTTAAAGTCCACCTTTTATCTGAACTAGTGGGATTTAAACGTGAGTTTTGCTGTATTGACTGAAAGGAGATTTTCACTTTTATCTGAACTAGTGGGATTTAAACCTCGTAAGGATTTACAAGTAAGGAGGAGAGGTTGAAACTTTTATCTGAACTAGTAGGGTTTAAGATCTTTCAAAGTAGCTCAGTGGTGCAGAAAAGACCTTGAGGAGTATATAAAAGGCCTCAGAGGTTTAAGATCTTTCAAAGTAGCTCAGTGGTGCCTGGTCGTAGCTTTATCTAGCTTGGCAGGTTTTTATATTGTTCCACAGAAGCTCCATTTCCTGTTCTGTGTGTTCTGATGTTACTGTAATTCTAAGCCTACTCTGCTTGACTGTTGGGGGTCTTATTGCCGGAACGAAGAATCCGTTTTGGTAGAGTTTTTGAGAGAGTTTTACTGCCTCTTCCGGGGTTTTTATGAGTAGGGGGAATATCGCCGACTGGCTATTGATTTTCGTTAGTTCTCTGAAGAAGCTGATGTTCTTCTGGAGTTTTTCCATTTTTTCAGGTACTTTCTCTATGTTTTTAAGCGTTTGGCATGCTATGGCTGGTGGTAAAGCTGTTGTAAATATAAAGGTTCTGCATCTGTTTATCAGGTATTTTCTTAAGGTTTCTGTTCCGCAAATAAAAGCTCCAAACGTTCCGAGGGCTTTTCCAAGGGTTCCTACTATTACTGTTCTTTCGTCAGGTTTCAGTTTGAAAAGGTCTAATGAAGACCATCCAATAACTCCTGTTCCGTGGGCGTCGTCTAAAATTAAAACGGCGTCGTACTCGTCTTTCAGTTTGAAGAGCTCTCCCAAAGGGGCAACGTCTCCGTCCATGCTAAAAACTGTGTCTGTTACTATGAAGCAGCGGCGGTGTTTTTTCCTCTCTTTTGAGAGTATTAGTTCAAGGGTTTCTGTGTCACAGTGGGGATAAACTATTTTTCTGGCCTTTGAGAGCCTACATCCGTCTATCAGTGAGGCATGGTTTAGTTCGTCTGACAGGATTAGATCTCCTTCCTTTGCGAGGATTGAGATTACTCCTACGTTTGCCATGTAACCAGACGAGAAAAGGAGGGAGCTCTCTGTCTTTTTTAGCTCTGCCAGTTTCTTTTCCAGCCTTTCGTGTGCTTCAAAGTTTCCGCAGACTAACCTTGATGCTCCGCTTCCTGCTCCCCACCGTTTGAAGCACTCGCGAGAGTGTTTTTTCGCAAGCCCAAGGTAGTCGTTTGACGAGAAGTTAAGGAGCTTCCTGCCGTTTACAACTATTCTCTTTCCCTGTGAAGTGGACAGGGGGAGGAGCTCCCTGTAGAGTCCCTTTTTTTCTAACTCTCTCAGTTCCTCTCTAAGCCACTCCATCGGCCTTTATACCGTACTTGTTGAGTTTCCTGTAGAGGTTGGAGATGTCTATTTCCATGAAGGCTGCACACTTTTTGAGGTCGCCGTTGAATTTCTTTAAAACGCTCAGTATGTAGTCCTTTTCAAAGGCTTCCTTGGCCTGTCTTAACGGAAGATCGCTGTAGTTGCAGTTTCTGGCGCTGTTTTCACTTTTTCTCTCAATTGCCTCTTCTAATACCGATAGAAGTTTTTCGTACTTTATTGGCTTTTCTATAAAGTCAAAGGCTTTCAGCTTCATCGCTTTAACTGCAGTTTCCACGGTTCCGTGGCCTGAAACTATTATTACAGGTATCTTCTGGGTAATCCCTTCCCGGTTGAGATTCTCTAGCACTTCCATTCCGGAAGTTCCCGGCAGGAAGAGGTCAAGGATTATCAGGTCTGGAGAGACCTCTTTAACCCTCTGGAGGACTCTGGAGCCAACCTCTTCCGTGAATACCCTGTATCCCTCTTCTTCCAGTATTTCTTTGAGGGTTTCCCTTATCGTTCTTTCGTCGTCAACTACCAGTACTTTCATCTCTCTCTTTGTGCCTCAGCTCAATTATTTTAGCGTTTAGGATTTTTATCATAGAGTCTATCTTCTTTTCAGACTCTTCCGATATTTTCCTGACTTCTACTCTTTTAACTTCCGGCTCTATTAGTTTTATCTCTTTTCCATAGAACTCTTTTAGCTTGTCAATTTTGCTCTTAAGGGTTTGGTAGGCTGTGTAGTTTTTCGGGTAAATCTCAACTGCCGTTCCTTTGTCTATAGAGCGTTCAATGAAGGCTTTGAGGGTGTTTACTGTTCCATTTTTAGTTTTTTTTTCTGTGGAACTCTCTTTTCCCGTTACTTTGATTCCACTTTTCAAGAGCTCTGATATTTTCTTTACTTCATTAAAGTAGGAAAGCTTGTAGAGGGTAAAGAAAAGAAGCGTAAACGGGTAGGGGTGGGTCTGGAGCTCCCTGTATCCTCTGCTCACTATTTCAAAGGCAGCGGTAAGCTCTTCTTCTGAAAACTCTGAATTTGACAGGAATTCCCTCTCTATCAGTTCTATCAGCTGTTTTGCTACGTAAACCGGGTTGTAGCCTTCAATTTCTAACTTTTTTAGTCTCTTTTTTAACTCTTCTTTTTCTCCTCTGAAGCCGAGAGATAGGAGCTCCCTTACCTCTTTCCCGGTCAGTATTCCTAAAAACTCTGAAACCGTTTTAGTTTCAACTTTTCCCTGCCCCAACGCTATTGCCTGGTCTAAAAGGCTTTCAGCGTCTCTCATACACCCTTCGGAAGAGATAGCTATGAGCCTCAGGGCTTCTTCTTCACACTCTACGTTTTCTTTCTGGCATATTTCTTTAAGTGTTTTAACTATTGTCTCTTCAGGAATTCGCCTGAATATGAACTTCTGACACCTTGAGAGGATTGTTGGAGGAATCCGGTCAAGCTCTGTTGTTGCGAGGATGAAAACTACGTGTTCTGGAGGCTCTTCAAGGGTTTTTAAAAGGGCGTTAAAGGCCTCTTTTGTGAGCATGTGGAACTCGTCTATTATGTAGACCTTTTTCTTTCCCTTTACTGGAGCGTAGTGGACGGACTCACGGAGCTCCCTTATCTGGTCAACTCCTCTGTTTGATGCAGCGTCTATCTCAATCACGTCTGGATGGGAACCTTTTACTATCTCAACACACTGAAGACATTGATTGCAGGGTTCACCGTTTTTTGGATTTTCGCAGTTAAGAGCTTTTGCAACTATACGGGCAGTTGTCGTTTTCCCAACTCCCCTCGGGCCTGCAAATATGTAAGCGTGGGCAACCCTGCCTGTTGCAACGGCGTTCCTGAGAGTTTCTGTTATGAACTCCTGTCCTGTAACCTCTGAAAACCTCTGAGGGCGGTATTTCCTCGGTATAGCTGTGTAGGTCATCACTTCTCCTCTTTAATGTCTGAAATTATACACTGGCTCAAAGATAATGTTTCCTTTATTAATTAAAGTATGAATACATTAATCTTTTTAATAATTATATTGACATTTACTATTTTAAGCTATATAAAAATTAGTAGAGAACCCAATAGGAGGTCTTCATTATGGGAGGAATTAGAGGAACCATCTCACTAGCGCTCCTGGCGTTGCTCTTTGGGAGCTCTCAGGTCTTTGCCCACCCTTCAGTTGACCTGAAGGACGTTCTGGGCAACAACATTCTTGACTCAAACGGAAACGTTGCTTCAAAGCTCCCGGTCAGCTACCAGAAGTCCTGTAGTGCCTGTCACGACTTAAACTTCATCAATGAGGGCTGGCATACCCAGCAGGGTAGGCTCTCAATTCTAACCTCAGACATCTACAACCTCTACTACAACAAGTTCGGCGACCAGAACTTCACAAACGGCCTTCCTAAAGATCAGTCAAAGCTCTGGATAAAGTGGTTCGGCCCCAACAACATCTACGGCCCCGGCGGTATGTACAACAGGGTTTCAGTTCCCCACATGTTCCACCTTGCCCCCTACAAAACAAACGACCCGCTTGATATTGATAACACAACTGCAGACTGGGACTTCGGCAAGTGCTCAATCTGCCACCCTGGTGGAGGTTACGGTCTTAAAGACCAGAAAGACCAGCCACTTGACAAGATGGACATGACAAAGGTTGAAGACGGTCTTAAAAACGGCACCTACTACGGCGACTACCTCATGAACTCAACAGACGGTTCCGGAAAACTCATTGTTCAAACCTACCAAGCAAAGGCTGGAGATGTAACCGTTCCAAACGTAAGGGATAACGATTGTCTTATCTGTCACGCCTACTCATACGACCTTGCAAATGCCCGTATGACTTCATGGTTGAAGAAGCATCCAGGCTAGGTTGATACAGTCGGAGCAAGGCTTGGAACAGTTAACTCAGACTGGACTGTTACATATAACGCCTCTGCCGTTCAGAACTTCAACAAACTTATAGGTTCAACATCTAACGATTCCTGTGCAAGGTGTCACGCAAGTGTTTACGATATAAACGGAGACGGCAAGATTACTCCTTATGACAACATTGGGCTTTTTGGGAACCTATATCTCTTAACCTCTCCAGGATTCTTCAAGAGGGCTCAGGAAATAGGTGATGTTGCTGAACTTGGAAGCGACGGCCTTCCCCATAAAATAATTGACCCTGATAAAAGGCCTGAATACTTTGATCCAAAAACAAAAGAGTGGAAAAAAGTCCCATACTTAGACGTTCACGCCGAAGCCGGCCTTAAGTGTGCTGACTGTCACGCTCCAGTAAAACACGAACCTGTTTCAACAGGAGGACTCGGTTACATTCCAAACCTCTCAGCTGCGATTCCCTCCCACGACCTTGCTAAGGGAACAGACGGCTTCAACGTCCGCTCAGACCTTGATGGAACAATTACCTGTACAAAGTGTCACACAAACTACATGCAGGATCACGCTGGAGTTTTTGGTCCAGGAGATGCTACTGCCAAACACATGAAGTATATCCACTGTACAACGTGCCACATTCCACAGAAATTTAACGGCGTAATTCAGACTCTTATAAGGACAACAGAAGAGGGTAAAGGGCACCTCTTTGCAAACTTCAGGGAGATAGAAGTTAATGGTGAAAAAGAGTTTGTAACAGTTCCGTTCACTCCAGACTACGTCTGGTTCCCAGACATTCCAGGTAAAGGACAGCCTCCAACACTTAAGGTCAAGCCTGCAAACCTAATTGCAGAGCTCTACTGGAGGCTCAGCGATGGAAGAACAGTTCCTAACAGGTTCCTCCACATGGTCTTTAGAGTCTCTCCAGATACATGGAACGTTAATAATCCAGACAGACCTATTGCAGAGTTTGGCCTCATCTACTTCAAAGACGGTAAGCCCTACATTCCTGCAAAAGCCCTTAACAATCCATACATAACTCCAGGTGGAATGGTCTTCTGGGCTTACGTGGGTAAATACGGTGACAACGTTGAATTCCCCAACTCCGATGTTGTCCAGGAACTTGGAATTGACGATAATGCTCCAATAGTTGGTAGGTTCAAGCCAGACGGAACGATTGACTGGATAGATCCCAACAACAAGACAGGATGGGTTGTTAAGTCAACACTTCCCAACATGCTTGAAAACCCCGAAACTGGCAAAACAATGATAATCAGGAAGGATGATGCCGAAGCTCCGTTTGTTGACAAGTCCGATGAAATTCAATTCGCAGCTTAGGCCCTTGAGGCTGCTATCCACAAAGTAACAGGGAAAACGGTTAAGGTTCAGTACGTTTACCACTTAGGTATCTTTGACGGTTCCTACATTATGAGCCATAACATTGCTCCTGTAAGCAGTAATCCGCAGCTCAGCGGTGGCGATGCTGCCTACGCAAAAGATCCGATGCACGTTCTTCAGTGTGAAGACTGCCACTCTCCAAATGGCCGCTTCAACAGGCCCGTTCAGAAGTATCCACACATAGATACAGTTCCCGGTGTAACTGTGTTTGAAGTTCCAAAAGCTGCAATTGAGGGTTACAACGGAGAGTTTACTCAGGAAGACCTGAGGAGGCTCACCTACGCTTATTACTCACCGAGCGATGTTGAGGTTAAGCCTTACGACGGAAACGGCTACATCGCAGCCGTCTGGACTCCAGAGGGTGCAAATATTGATCCTTTAACAGCAGAGCCCGACAGCGTTGATACGAGCTTCGTTCCAAAAGGTAAGGAGATTGAGGAAGCTCTCAAGATTAAACTGACAGGTTCTGAAGCAACATTTGTAGTTATTCCTGCAGTGGGTAAAGCTTCAGACTACTCTGTTGTTGCAGGGCCCAACACTGTAATTAAGAGCACTCAGGTTGAAAACGGCAGACTTATGTTTACCGTAGCTACATCGTCTAAACAGTCTGACGAGGCAACTGTTGCAATTGTTAAGGGTGGAGCTCCCTCAACTACAACACCTTCGGCTCCTGCAGCTCCGGTAATTCCTCAAGTAACAGTTCAAAATATTCAGGATGGAACAGCCGTTCTCTCTGTTAATCTCAACGGCAAGAAGCTGACAATTAAGGCAGAGGCTAAAAATGCTGTTATTCAGGGAACAGCACCTGAAACAGAGGTTCAGCAGATTGCCGAAGAGAAGAAGTTGGCCAAAGTAATTGCCCACTTAGTTGTAGTTCCAGAGTCCACTACGTTTACTGTTACGTTTACTGGCCTTACTCCAGACGAAGTTCAAAATGCTACCGTCGTTCCTGATAGAGGAACTGTTACCAGCGTATCCCGCGACACAACAAACGGAACTATCACTGCAACAATCTCCTTAACAGCAACAAAAGCTGAAGAACCTGTTACTGTAGTTCTTGGAGAACCTGCAACTACAACCGGTTCAACTTCCGGTAATGAAACAGCTTCAACAGGTGGCGGTGGTGGTGGAGGATGTTCACTTACTCCAAACGCTGGAGCTGGAAACATCCTTTCACTCCTCTTAGGCCTGCTTCCATTTGGGTTTATCAGAAGGAGGAAAAACCAATAGGAGAGGTGGAGCATGAAACGGCGGGAGTTTTTGAAAAACATTGAGCTTGTTGGAATTGGATGCGTTGCTGGGGGCCTGCTGGCCCCCGTTATAACCTCCTGCGGAGGAGGTGGCGGTGGCGGAGTTTCAACACAGGAACAGGCTTCTGCCTCAACTTCTCAGCTGAAGATGCCCGAACCTCCATTCAAGTACGTTGAGCTTGACCCTGCAGAGGTTGCTTCACTTGCTTACAGGTCTCACTATGCAAATAAGAAGATTAACAACGATACTCTTAAAGGCTGTGCCTACGGAACCTTTAACGCTATTATTACTGCACTGGCGCAGAAAGTTGGTTTTCCCTACACAGTTATCCCAACTGCCCTTATGAACTACGGTAGGGGAGGAGTCTTAAGCTGGGCAACTCTGTGTGGAGCTCTCAACGGAACTTTTGCAGCTGTTCAGCTAATCTCACCCAACCCGGAAGATATTATTGATTCCTTAAACTGGTGGTATTCAACAACGAGCCTTCCAACCTACGTTCCAACTTCCGACGACGTTAATGCAGTTGTTAATCAGCTTAAGGCTGCAGGGAAGAGTGACGATGAGATAAAGGCTTATCAGACAGCAGTTCAGAGGCTTTCAACCCAGGCCAACAAATCTGTTTCCAACTCTCCTATATGCCACATATCTGTTGCTGAGTGGCTGTATGCAAACGTTGACTCCAACAACGTTCCACTGTGGGGAGCAGATTCAGCAGAGAGAGAGGAAAGGTGTGCAAGGTTAGTTGCCAGCACCGCCGCTAAGGCGGTTGAGTTCCTCAACCAGCAGATAATTTACAAGAACTTTGAGGAACTTCCAACTACAAGTAGTGCTGTTCAATCCTGCCTTGGCTGCCACGGAAAAGTTGGCAATCCAGAAGCACCAGAAGAACTAAAAAGAGACGATACAAGAATGCAGAAAGGCGTAACCTGTACAAACTGCCACTCAACGATAGATCCCAATACCCATCCTTTCGGTGGCTAAACCTTCTGTGGGACGGTGCCTGCCGTCCCGTTTCTTTCCATTAATTACTGGCTGTATCTTAGCTTCCTTTTCGTTGTTTTTACTCCTTTTTAACTTCTATATTACAGGAATAGATATTTTGTTACTTTTTTGTGTGATAGCAACTTGAATGTCTGGCTTAAAAGCTTAGAAAGTTGATTGTTCTTTAGTTTTGAAGTTTCCTTATTCCTGCTATTTTCATTCTTTTCTTGCTATAAACTCTTTTCAAGTTACTGGTTTTGTAGGCGTAATTCCCAAGTAGGTTCTTGTCAATTTTCCTAAATTATGAAAAATCAGTTCTCTAACTGAATTATCGGTAGCTTTTTTCTTAGAGGCTGTTAAGCCTTTTCTGCAATAATTTTGCAGGATCATGAAATAGAAAATGCGGCCGGACCTGCCGGCCAGACTTTAGAAACGATACAAGAATGCAGAAGGGCGTAATTCATTTCTAATCCAGAATATAGCATAATCCATATTAAGTTGTCAGCGAAAATTCTAAAGAAAAAAATAGAAGCGGGCCGAAGCCCGCAGAGAATTAGGCAGAGAAGACTTTTTTGATGAACTTGAAGTGGCCGGGAGCAAAGAGAAATTTTTTCTCACGGTACATTTTGAGAACTGCCATTTTGACTACGTCGTTAAATACAAACCAGAGGAAGGCGTAACCCCATATTACAAATGCCCAGCCCCAGCCTATCGGGGTCATAAGTCCGAATCCGTAAACGGCAATTATAGTTCCGAGGATGCTTGTTCCGTTTGTTGCTACGAATAGAAGTGCTGAAGGCCAGGGTTTTTTCCAGAACCAGTCTTTGACCCTTGTGTTGTAAATTGTCCAGTGTCCTGCAACGACTAACTTTGTAAATATTATTGACTGAATTAGGTCTTGAGGTAACTTCCAGTAAACCTCAAGGAGGAAGAAGATTGTAAATGAGGAGAGGACACCGGCAACTCCCAGCCAGAAGGACATTACGTTGATTTCGTACATGTCCCACTTAACAGGTTTAGGAGAGATGTTCTGCCTGTCGTAGGCAATTGTAAGGATTGGGATGTCGTTTAGCAGAGCAAGGAGAATGATCATTACCGTTGTAATCGGGTAGAACTGGAAGACGAGAATTGAGAGTGTCATGAAGAAGAGAACTCTGATAGTCTCGGCAATCCTGTATATTGTATAGGCCTCCATTCTGGCGAATATCTCTCTGGCAATTTCCATTGCTCTGATGATGATTTTTAGACCCGGTGCCAACAGAACCAGTGCTGCTGCTGCTCTTGCTGCGTCTGTTGCTCCTGAAACTGCAATTCCACAATCTGCCTTTCTAAGGGCTGGTGCGTCGTTTACGCCGTCTCCGGTCATTCCAACGATGTGGCCTGCTTTCTGTAGCTTGTCAACGATGAAATACTTATCTTCCGGAAAGACTTCTGCAAAACCGTTAGCCTCTTCAATTATCTTGATAATCTCAGACTCGTGCCTCTTTACAACTCCCAGTGCCAATTTCTTGTTCTCAAGCTCTTTCTTAACGAGTTCTGCAACCTCTTTGGCCTTTTTCTCTGCTTCTTCGGGACTTAGCCCTTCAACTCTCATTATGGCTTTGGCTATTATCTCTGCCAGAACTGCGTACTCCTCGTTTGTTGCCTCACGGAGCTCCTTAGCGCTGATTATCTTGTCGCCTATTCCCAATATCCTTGCTATATAGCGGGCAATTGCTATGTTGTCTCCCGTTACCATCTTCACTTCAACACCGTAGCGTTTTGCCTCCTGAACAGCCTCTTTTGAATCTGGTCTTGGCGGGTCGTAAAGAGGTATGAGGCCTACAAAGTGGAACTTCTCTTCGTCAGGCTTTTTGTGGGCAACTCCAAGGGTTCTGAAACCGTTTTCTGCAAATTCTTCCACTTTCTTCTCTACAACTTTCGGGTCAAACTCGCTTTTGTCGGAAAGCTCTAAGATTACCTGGGGAGCTCCCTTCGTTACGTATATCTCTTCTCCATCACACTTTACAAGGGCTTCCGTTCTTTTCCTCACAGGGTCAAATGGGACAAATTTTTCCTGAACGCACTTTTTTACCTTTTCGTACAGGTTGTGTTTCTTTAGCCATTCAAATATCGGTATCTCTATTGGGTCGTTGTTTTCCTCTTTAGAGGCTAGGGCTGCGTAGAACATGAGATCTTCTGAGGTGTAGCCGTTAACTGTGAAGGGAATAGATACTGTCATTTTGTTCATTGTGAGTGTTCCCGTTTTATCGGAACACAGAACGTCAACACCTGCCAGCTCTTCAATAGAGGCAAGTCGGCTTACTATAACCTGCCTCTTTGCCAGGTAGAGAGCTCCAACGGCCATTGTAACGGTAAGAACTGCCGGCAGTGCAACGGGAATTGCTGCTACAGTCAGAACCAGCGAGAACTGGAGCAGTTCAATTATTGGTTTGCCTCTGTTAATCTCTACAAATACCGTAATTGCAACGAGTATCAGCGTTAAGGCTATCAGGAAGTTTCCAACTTTTATAACCATCTCTTGGAAATGGGAGCGTTCCTCTTTTTCCGCCTTTGCTACCAGTTGGACGGTTTTTCCGAAGTAGGTGTCAAGTCCTGTTGCAACTATGATTGCATTAATTTCCCCTTTTTTGACTATTGAGTTTGCGTAGGCTATGTCTCCTGGTTTTTTCGTTACTGGAAGAGACTCTCCCGTAAGGGCAGACTGGTCAACCAGAATGAAGTCCCCGCCGTGGTCAAGCTTAACGTCTGCTGGGATTATGTCTCCAATTTTCAGCTTTATTATGTCTCCCGGAACCAGGTACTTTGCATCAATAAGTTTCCACTTTCCGTCTCTGAGGACAAGGGCTTTCTTGGCCAGTTTCTCTTTTAGAACTTTCAGTGCCGAAAGTGCCTTGTGTTCCTGCCAGAAGTCAACCCCTGCGTTAACGAACAGGAGAACCATAATAATTACGAAGTCTTCCCAGTGTTTTACCAGCGCAGAGAGAATTGCAGCTATCTCAATCATCCACGGAATAGGCCCCCAGAAACGCCTGAAAATTCTGTGCCAGAGTGGCTCCTCTTTTTCTGGAATTTCGTTAAGGCCGTACTTCTGTAGCCGTTTTTTAGCTTCTTCTTCAGACAGTCCCGTTTCAAGTGAGGTCTGGAGCTCCTTCAAGGTCTCTTCAATGCTCTTGTTTTTAAATTCGTCTACCCTAGCCATTTTGCTCCTCCCTCTCTTTTTCCTGTTTTTCTTTCCACCAGTCGTAGCTGACCATAACTCCAACAAGAATTGTAGCTATTAGAACAGCCACTCCTACAACCTCAAGTACTTTGAACAATGGGTCTCCGGGGGAAAGGTAGTTCTCCATCTCTGCCCTCCTTAAGATAGTTTGTATAGCTTCTTTCTATCAGTTTATCAAATTGATATTAGCCTCCATACAGCATAATTTGTTATAATTCTTGGGTTTTGGGTGAGTTAAGGAAATTACTGAACTATTTGAAGCATTTCTTTTTAATTCCTTCCTTTATAGGAGTTATTGGAGGGTTTTCGGCTATTCTGTTCAGGAAGCTGATAACCCTAAGTCATATTCTTTTTTCTTTTATTTCCGGAGGAAAGCCTCTTTTTTACCCTGTTCTTCTTCCGCTTATTTTCTATATTACTTACACCGTTTCCCGTTACTTTCTTGTCTCTCCTGAAGATGCAACGATAGACGAGATAGCAAAGAGGATCTCTTTAGAGAGAGGAGGTTTTAACCTAAAGAGGGGAATTCTGGTTCTCTCCTTAACTTCCTTTAACATAGGTTTTGGAGCTCCCGTCGGCCGTGAAGGCCCCATCGCAAAGCTTGGCGGGGTTCTTTCGGAGCTCTTTTCAAAACTCCTTAGAATAGACAGGATTCACCTTCCCATCTACCTCACGTGTGGCGTTGCTTCGGCTATCTCTGCAACCTTTAATGCTCCTCTGGCAGCCGTTCTCTTTGGAACAGAGATAGTTCTGGGAAAAATAAACAGCTATGTTCTAATTCCTTTGGTGGTTTCTGCAAGCGTTGGAGCTTTAGTTGCACAGGAGTTCCTTGGAGACTTCACAGCCTTTTACGTTCCTCCCCTCCACTTTCAGGATGCAGAGATTCCTCTCTTCATAGTTGTAGCCCTTCTAACTGCTGTTTCTTCCCTCTTCTTTTTTGTTTCGCTCAACTTCTTCACCCGTTTAAGGGCTGCTTACCGCCATTACTGGGGAAAAGTTGCTTTCTCATTTGGTCTTATCGTTGGCCTTCTGCTTCTTTTCCACCCTGAGGCTGCAGGGGTTGGATACGGTGCCGTGGGGGAGCTCTTCAAAAACCACTTCTCTCCAGCCACCGCCCTTGAAATTGCGCTTACTAAACTTGTTGCCGTTGTTCTTTCCTTTGGCAGCGGAGTTTTCGGCGGCGTAATGGCTCCTTCAATCTTTACAGGGGCTTTCCTCGGCTACTTTGTTGGAGACTACTCCCAGTTTGACCCGAGGGTTTTTGCCCTTGTCGGCTCTGCTGCAATGCTCAGCGGTATCTCAAGGGCTCCTTTCCGTTCCTCTCTTGTAATTATTGAGCTGACCCACAGCTACCAGCTGATAATCCCAATTCTTTTAACCTCTGTAACTACAAACTTCCTTGTCGGACTTTCAAACGAAGTGGACTTTTTCAAGAGAGCTCTCTTTCACAAGGGGATTAACGTTGAGGAACTCCTCTCAGTTCGCCTTAAAGATTTCAAACTCTCAGACTACCTGAAACCTGTTCCTCCCGTTTACGAGAATGCCCACATCAGATACCTAATAGAGCGTTTCCTGAAAGGAAAAGAGCGATACATCCCCGTTGTTAAAAGCCCTAAAAATAGGAAACTTGTAGGAATAGTCTCACTAAGAGACTTGAGACTTGCAGCAATCAGCGACCTTTCAGATCTGAAAGTTAGAGACCTCATGACGGAAGAGCCCTTCGTTCTAACCACAGACGCTCCCGTTGAAGAAGTCTTAAAAGTGGTTGCCATATTTGAGGCCAATTTGATTCCAGTGGTTGACAGGAACGGCATCTATCAGGGAATGTTTGACGTTGATACCTTCCTCAGGAAAATTTCGCTTCCCCAATAGCCTGTAGTAGAATATTTCCACTCACCTTTGGGGGTGTGAAATGCTCTTCAAGAAGCCTCAGGTAGCCTTCTACCCTTTTATGGTATTAAGGGACGACTACAAATGCGTTAGGTGTAAGTCGTGCGTTGACCAGTGCTCTTTTGACGCCACCTATTACGACGAAGACCTTAACATGATAATGAACCACCACGAAAACTGCGTAAACTGTAAGCGGTGTGAAGCCTTCTGTCCAACAGACGCCATCAAAGTTGTAAGGAATCCTTCAACCTTCCACCCAGACGCCAACTGGACTCCAGAGGCCATTAGAGACATCCACGTTCAGATGCTAACGGGGGCAGTTATCCTCACATCTACCGGAAACGATAAACCCATAAAGAACTACTTTGACCACCTTCTTTTAGATGCCTGTCAGGTTACAAACCCGCCTATAGACCCGTTAAGGGAGCCTATGGAGTTAAAGACCTTCATTGGCAGGAAGACAGACCAGCTCCAGTTTGATTCAGATGGCGTAAGCATAAAGACGACCATAGGGAAGCAGTTAGAACTGGAAATCCCCGTTCTTTTCTCAGCAATGTCTTACGGTTCAATCAATTTGAACCTTCAAAAGGCCATGGCAATTGCCTGCAGGGAGTTTGGAACCTACTGGAACACCGGAGAGGGTGGACTCCACAAGTCTTTGAGGGAGTTTAAAGATCATACAATTGTTCAGGTTGCTTCTGGCCGTTTCGGAGTTGACCTTGAATACCTTGAAACTTCCGCCGCCATTGAGATAAAAATCGGTCAGGGAGCAAAGCCTGGAATCGGCGGCCACCTTCCGGGTGAAAAGGTTAATGAGGGAATTGCCGAAACCCGTATGATTCCCGTAGGTTCAGACGCCATCTCTCCGGCTCCCCACCACGACATCTACTCCATTGAAGACTTAAGGCAGCTCATCTATGCCCTAAAAGAGGCTACGAACTACGAAAAACCCGTTTTCGTCAAAATTGCAGCAGTTCACAACGTTGCAGCAATCGCCTGCGGTATAGCCCACGCCGGAGCCGATGCCATAGCAATAGACGGTGTAAGAGGTGGAACGGGAGCAACTCCTAAATCACTGAGAGACCATGTTGGAATTCCCATAGAGATGGCCATTGCCGCCGTTGACGACAGGCTCAGAAAAGAGGGCTTGAGGAACGAGGTTTCACTGATTGCGGCAGGTGGTTTCAGAAGCGCAGTAGACGTTCTTAAGGCCATAGCTCTTGGCGCAGATGCCGTTTACATAGGAACTGTTGCAAAGCTTGCCGCCGGGTGCACACAGTGTCAGCAGTGTCATACAGGTAGGTGCGCCTGGGGAATTACGACAAACAACCCGAAGCTTGCAAAGAGGTTAAACCCGGACATTGTTGCTGAGAACCTCTACAACCTCTTAAGGGCCTGGGCTCATGATATTAAGGAGCTCCTCGGGGCTATGGGTATTAACGCTATTGAGTCCATCAAAGGGAACAGGCTCAGGCTCAGGAGCTGGGGACTTACCGAGCAGGAGAACAAAATCCTTGGCGTTCTGCCCGCCGGAATGTAGGGGGTAAGATGAGCAAGAAGAGGAAGCTGATGAAAGTTTACCCGATAGAGAAGAACTGCATCTCCTGCCGCTACTGCGAAGTTGCCTGCACAATGGTTCACAGCGAGAGTAAAGACCCTGTAAAGGCCTACAAGCTGGAAAACCTCCTTCCAAGGGCAACTGTTGAGGTAAAGGAGGCCGTTTCCCTATCCCTCATGTGCCGCCACTGTAAACATCCTTTTTGCTTTGACGCCTGCATCTCCGGTGCAATAATGGTTGACGAGAACGGTAAGGTTAACCTTGACGAGGAGAAGTGCGTTGGATGCTGGAACTGCGTCCTCGTCTGCCCGTTCGGAGCGGCCCACCCGATGATTAGAGAGGAGAAGAGGCACTCATTTAAGTGCGATTTGTGTGGAGACAGGGGCTTTCCTGCCTGCGTTGAGGCCTGCCCAAACAGAGCTCTCATCTACGATTTTGAAAGGTAATTAAAGGGTGAAGTTATGTTGAACGTTCGCGAGTGTAGGGATGAGATTAAGGCAGAACTCCAGAACAGGTATTCCGAGGTCAATGCAGAGCTTGAAAAGCTCTTCAGGAAATATGGGGTAAGCTCTTTTGAGGAGCTCCAGCGCCGTTTTGAAGAAATACCTGAAGAAGAGGGGCTTGATGACTATTTTTTAGCTCAAAATCTTGAGGCATTCAGGCGGAAGCTTGATAAGCTCCTCTCTGTTTTGGAGGAAGATTAGTGGAAAATAAGCTTCTTAGAACGGAAAAACTTGTTCTGGAAAAGTTAGGTGATTTGGTTATGGATGTTCAGTATTTAAATAGAGGGACAAAGCTTAGAATATCTTTGAAAGATGGATTTTTGGATATTTACATCAGTCCCCTTGAAGAAAACTCTTTTTCTTTCCACTTTCAGAAGTTTAACGGGAAATTTTACAGATTGGATACTTACCCTGGTGAAAAGAGAGCGAAAAAATTGTCAACTTATCCTTTTCATTTTCATAATGGTTCTCAGGATAACGTTGAGGAACCTCCTTTTGAATTGGGAAATAGTAGCATTAAAAACTTAGAAAAATTTTTAGACTTTGTTTCTACCTTTCTTCTGGAGGATAAGCTCCAATGAGATACGTAATAGTCGGAAACAGCGCTGCGGCGGTTGGGTGTATAACTGGAATCAGGAAAGTTGACCCAGACGGCGAGATAGTCGTCATCTCTTACGAGGACAGGTGCTACTCAAAACCGATGATTGCCGATGTTTTAGTTGACGTTCCAGAGGAGAAGCTCCTCTACAGAGATAACTCCTTCTTTGAAAAGAACGGTGTTGAAACGATTTTGGGCCATAAAGCTGTAAGTATAAATAGAAAGAACAAAGTTGTTGCCTTAAACTCAAATGAGCTTATTCCCTACGATAAGCTCCTTATAGCAACGGGCGGTAAACCTTTTGTTCCACCAATTAATGGAAGTGATAAAAAGGGCGTTTTTACGTTTACGGAGCTCCACTCGGCAATCTCATTCAAAAACTACTTGAAAGAGAACGGGGCAAAGGAGGTTGTTGTAATCGGTTCAGGGTTTATCGGCCTTGAGGTTGCCTACTTCCTCAGGGAAATTGGGGTAAAGGTTAGGGTGGTGGAGCTCCTTGACAGAGTCCTTGCCCGTGCACTTGACAGGAGAGGTTCAGAGATAGTTGAGAACATGCTGAGAGAAAAGGGCGTTGAGTTCATCTTCAACGATACAGTTGAAGAGATAATGGGAGATGAAAAAGTAAGCAGCGTTCGTCTCAAATCTGGTTCCGTTCTAAGGGCAGATGCCGTTGTAGTTGCAATTGGCGTTCGCCCCAACACAGAGCTTGCCCAAACTGCCGGTGTTGAGGTCAACAAAGGAATTTCTGTCTCAGACACTATGGAGACTTCCGTTCCCGATATTTTTGCCGCGGGAGACTGTATAGAGTGTACAGACATTATTGACGGCCAGAAAAAGCCCATTCCCCTCTTCCCCCTTGCCTTTGAGCAGGGATTCATCGCAGGTCTCAACATGGCCGGAAAGAAAATGGAATACCTTGGAGGACTTGTTCTCAACTCCCTTAAGTTCCTTCCCGTTCCCGTTCTAAACGCTGGAGTTGTTGAGCCGACAGACGACTCCTGTGAAGTTTTTGTCAACGATAAGTTTGAGAAAAAGGGTTTCTACAGAAAGGCAATCGTTAAAAACGGAAAGCTCATAGGGTTCATAGCAATCGGTGAGATAGACAGAACCGGAATCCTTACAAACCTCATAAGGCAGAAGATAGACGTTTCAAATGTGAAAGAGAGACTTGTTGAGCTTGACTTTGGCCTTGTTGACCTTCCCCAGTGGTGGAGGGAGGAGAAGCTGAAGCAGGACAAAACGGCCTACAAAGACTGGAGGGCGTTCTGATGGCTTGCGGTTGCTACAGCGAAATGGCAGGGTGCGGCCTTGCCGGAATAGTTAACAGAGACGGAAAAAAGATAAGCGGAAAGTTCATATACAATTCCATAACTGCAATGAAAGAGCGTGGAAACGGAATGGGTGCCGGCTATGCCGCCTACGGCATCTACCCCGATTTAGCCGAATACTACGCCTTCCACGTTATGCTTGACGACCTTGACTACGAGTCTGAAGTCAACGCCGTTCTCAATAAATCCTTCAAAATCGTAAAGTCTGAGATGATTCCAACAAAGGAGGTTCCTTCCCTCTACAAAAAGACAAAACCGCCCTACTTTTACCGCTACTTCGTTGAGCCGAGAGACGACGCCCGCCTTCCTATGGAATCGGAAGAAGACCTTGTTGTTAGGACTGTAATGACGATAAACGATAAGGTTAAGGGAACCTATGTAATCTCAAGCGGCAAGAACATGGGAGCCTTTAAGGGAGTTGGCCACCCAGATGAGATTGGAGATTTCTTTGAGATAAAGGAATACGAGGGCTACATCTGGCTTGCCCACACCCGTTTCCCAACAAATACCCCCGGCTGGTGGGGGGGAGCTCACCCCTTCACCCTTTTAGACTGGGCAATCGTTCACAACGGAGAGATAACCTCTTACGGAACCAACAAGCGCTACGTTGAGATGTTTGGCTACAGGTGCACACTCCTTACAGATACAGAGGTTGCAGCCTACCTTTTTGACCTTCTCTTCAGGAAGCACAGGCTTCCAATTAGGGCTGTTTTTATGGCAATGGCAGCTCCCTTCTGGAAAGACATTGAACACTATAAAAAAGTTGGCCTTGAGAAGATCTACGAAATGGCAAAGATGATAAGAACCGTTTACGCCCCTGCAATGCTCAACGGCCCCTTTGCAATGCTTTTTGCCTTCAAAGATGGAGTTATAGGGTTTAACGACAGGATAAAACTCCGCCCCTTCGTCGCTGCGGAAAAGGGAGACACAGTCTATATGGCAAGTGAGGAGTCTGCAATCAGGGTTATCTGCGAAACTCCCGACAGGGTCTGGATGCCAAAGGC
>WFYG01000018.1 GCA_015490195.1 Thermovibrio sp. | reverse complement strand
TCTATCGCCTTTATGGGGTCAACTTCTGTAACTATTACTTCGGCACCCATTCCCTTTGCCCTCATCGCAACGCCTTTGCCACACCAGCCGTAGCCGGCAACAACGAAGACTGAGCCTGCAAGGAGCCTGTTTGTCGCCCTTAAGATTCCGTCTATCGTTGACTGTCCCGTTCCGTAGCGGTTGTCAAACAGGTGTTTTGTCATTGCCTCGTTTACAGCTATAACCGGGTAGCGGAGAGCTCCCTCCTTTGCCATAGCCCTCAGCCTGATAACTCCTGTTGTTGTCTCCTCAGTTCCCCCAATAACGTTCTCAATTAACTCCTGGTGTTTCATGTGGAGGGTTGATATAAGGTCTGCTCCGTCGTCCATCGTTATGTGGGGCTTCCTCTTGAGAACCTCCTCTATGTGCATATAGTAGGTCTCTTCGTCCTCCCCCTTAATGGCGAAAACGGGAATGTCGTAGTATTTAACCAGTGCTGCTGCAACGTCGTCCTGAGTTGAAAGGGGGTTTGATGCACACAGGTAGACCTCAGCTCCGCCCTCTTTTAGCGTTCTCATCAGGTTAGCCGTTTCAGTGGTTACGTGGAGGCAAGCTCCAATCCTTATTCCTTTCAGCGGTTTTTCCTCTATGAACCTCTTCCTTATCTCCTTCCTCAGAACGGGCATGTCCATCTCTGCCCACTCAATCCTGTTCTTCCCAAGGTCTGCCAGTGAAAGGTCTTTAACGTGGTATTCCATTCTCTCCTCCTCTTAAGAACTTCTTTATTTTCTCGTAGATCTCAGGGAACCTGTCAACCAGGGCCTGAATCTTTCTCCACTCCCTGTAAGGCCTTGCAGGAAATCCTGCGTAGGTTCCCGGCTCCTTTAGACTTTTCGTTATTCCAGATTTCGCCGCAACGGTTATGTTATTCCCTATCTCTATGTGGCCTGCAACTCCGACCTTTCCGGCCAGAGTTACGAAGTCTCCAATCTTTGTGCTTCCTGAAATTCCCACCTGAGAGACGATAAAACAGTATTTACCTATTTTTACGTTGTGGCCTATCTGGACAAGGTTGTCTATCTTTGTGCCCTCTCCAATTACCGTGTCTCCAAGGGTTCCTCTGTCTATGGTTGTGTTTGCTCCTATCTCAACAAAGTCTTCTATTACAACGCCTCCAACCTGAGGAATCTTGCGTATCTTCATCTCCTTTCTGCTGAAGGCGTATCCGAAACCGTCTGAACCGATTACGACTCCTGAGTGAATTCTCACGAACTTCCCTATTTTCACCCTGTCGTAGATTGAGACGTTTGGGAAGATAACCGTGTTGTCACCTATCTCACAGTTCCGCCCTATGTAAGTTCCCGGGAAGATGTAGACGTTGTTTCCTATCTTTGTTCCCCTTGAGATGTGGACGCCGTTTCCAACGTAGCACTCCTTCCCCAGTTCAACGCCTTCCTCTATTCTTGCGTTTAAGCAAATACCCGGTTCTGGGAGCTCCTCCGGGTAGAAGACCTCTAAGAGTTTTGCAAAGGCAACGTAAGGCTCTTCACAGATGAGCTGGGGGATTTCAAGCTCCTTGAGGGGAGCTCCCGTCAAAACTGCAGAGGCCTTTGTCTCCTTCAGGAACTTCCTGTATTTAGGATTTGTCAAAAACGTTATTTCCCCTGCTCCTGCTCTGTTAATCTCTGCTACGCCTTTTATTTCAACATCAGAGTCTCCCTCCACTCTACATCCCAGTAGACTAGCTAACTCTTGTAGTTTCATTTTCCAACCTGCTGATTGTAGAGTTTAATTATTGTGCTTGTTAAGTCGTACTTTGGAGATGCAGCAATTATTCCAGCTTCCCTTACGTCAACTATCATGGGGAGGTGTTTCTCTTTCTGGTAATTCTTAATAAGCTTAACAACTTCCTTTATTATCTGCATCGTGTATTTCTGCTCAAGGTTCATTATTTTTATCTGCTCGTCCTGCTGATAGCGTTGAAGATCTCTAATCTTCTGCTGAAGTTCCTCCTCAAGCTTGCTTTTCTCTTCTTTACTAAGAACAGGACTGTTAAGCTTCTGTTTCAGCTTCTCTATTTCCTTCTGCATCTCCTTAATTTTCTCTTTTGCCTGAGCAATCTGTTTTTCAAGCAGAGCCTTAGCCTGTTTACCTTTGTCAGACTCATTTATTATTCTTTGCATGTCAACGTAGTAAACGGCAAAAGACTGCTGGCTTGCAGGGGGAGCCCCATAACCGGCAACAGGAACTCCTGTTGCTAACGAAGTAGAAAGAAAAATAGTCACCAGAGCTTTTTTCATTTATAAACCTCCTGAAATTTAGTTAGAAGTAACTTCCCATCCCAAAGTGCCATTCTGAAGCACTTTCACCGCTCCTTCTGTCAAGCTTCCATCCTATATCCAGCCTGATTGGTCCCATTGGAGTTAAAACTCTTATTCCCACACCGGCAGACTTCCTCATATCTCCCAGCTTATACCTGTTCCACCAACCTCCACCTACATCAACAAAACCTATAAGCCTTAAAATTCTCGTTACGTCATAACCGAGCTCAAAGTTAAATATTAGCTCTCTGTTTGCTCCTGTAGGATTACCTTCAGAGTCTTTAGGCCCCGCTTCACCCCAGCGGAATCCCCTTACTGTAGAATCTCCTCCTACATAAAATCTGTAGTCTATAGGTAACTTTGCCGTACTTCCAAATGCCGATGCGTAACCTATTTTCGCGTGAACAGAAGCTATGAGGGGCAGATCAATGTCAGTAGGTAGCTGGTTTAAGTTAAAATAGTATGCATACTCACCTACAATCCTGTAGAAGTTCTTATCTCCTCCAAGTAAGTTTGCTGCAATCTGAGATGTTACTTTAAAGAAGTCCCCTTTGTGGGGAAGGAACCTGTTATCTCTAAGATCCCTTGATATAAAAGTGGTTGCCATGCCAATTTTCTGAGTACCTGCTTCTTCTCTTACGATGTCGGGAGCATTTATGTCAATGTTGGAGATTTTATCCCTTTCCAGAAGATACCCGACTCCCACTTTCCAGTCTTCCCATAGTCTTCTTGATACTAGAGTTGAAAATCCGGTTTTCTTACTGGTGTACGTAAAGTACTCGTATCTATTGTGATAGAGGCTAAGAGACAGAGTTTGAGGCTTATCTAACCACCACAGGTGGTTGTAGTTGATGTAGAAATCAAACACTCTTGAACCAAACTGCATGTTAACAGACCCAGAATCTCCTGTTCCGAAGAGGTTTCCTTTTGAAACGCTTACCATACCTACAAGTTTAGAAACAGAGCTGTAACCTGCACCTACGGAAAAGACTCCTGTTAGTCGTTCTTTAACCTTTACGTCAACATCAACCTTGTTTGTTCCCTCTACAACCTTGGGTTTTACGTTTACATTTTCAAAGTACCCTGTGTTGAAAAGTCTTCTTATGGAGCGTTCAAGTCTTACGGTATTGAAAATACCGGTTTCGTAAAGGTCAAGTTCCCGTCTTATTGTTCGGTCTCTTGTTGAAATGTTCCCCTCTATCTTTATCCAGCGGACGTACGCTCTTTTCCCTTCGTAGATGTGAAATATTACGTCAGCAGTGTGGGTTTCCGGATGTATTTTTATTTCAGGAACCACGTTAGCAAATATAAATCCAAGTTCCCCATATTTTCTTATTATCTTTTTAACCATTTCGTCAATTAATTTCTGATTGAATCGTTTGCCGGAGCGGAGCTTCTTCTCCAGCTTTAGGAAATCCTCTGCACTGAAAAGTCTGTTCCCGACAAATTCTATCTTTCCGAAACGGTAAAATTTCCCTTCTTTTACAATTGTAAAAATTACCCTGTAACAGGAACCTTTCATTCTTTCAACTTCAGGTCTTCCCACAACAACATCAAGGTACCCTTTCTCTTTGTAGAGTTGAGCAATTCTCTTAACGTCTTTTTCTATTTTTTCCTCTGATAGAGGAGCACTAAATCTTAAGTGAAGAATAGATTTAGGTTTAGTTAATAAAACGCTTTTAATTTCTCCTGAGCTGAGGTTTCTGTTTCCTTTAATTTTTACTTCGCAAACTTCTGCTTTTCTGCCTTCTTTTATGAAGAAAGTGGCTACTGCTTTTGTGGGAGATACTCTCTCTATTGTGTAGTATACCTGCGTTCCAGCAAATCCTTTTTTCTGATACACCTCTTTAATTTTCTGAACTAGAGTGTCAAGGTACTTATAGTCAAGTGGCCGTTGAAGTTTTGTGCCTTTTTCTTCTTTTGTTACAAGTCCTAGTGCTTCTTTGAGTTTTTTTGAAGAGATCTGTTTATTTCCTTTAAATACTATATCAGTTATTATTGGCTTCTCTTTAACGAAATACCTTAATATTACGCCGTTTTTTCCTTTTTCTACATCTACAGATATGTTCTCGAAGTAACCGAGTTTAAAGAGAGTTTTAATGTCTCTGGCTATGAGTTTTGGGGAGTAAGGTTTGCCCGGTTTTTCAGATATGTAATACAGAATTGTGCTTGTGGGGATAGTTTCGTTACCTATAACTATAACTTTTTCAACTTTCTGTTCTGCGGCAAGTGATGTCTGTAAGAGAGATAGGAGCAGGAACAGGATTATCAGTAAGTTCCTCATTCTTCCCCCGATTTCAGGAATCGCGAGTAATAATATCACACCTTCTTGGAAGGTATATTGAGAAGCAGGTTCCTTCTCCTTCTGTACTTTCTATTTCTACTTTTCCTCCCAGTTTCTCTGTTGCAAGTTTAACGATGGAAAGGCCTAAACCTGTTCCTCCGGATTTCCTTGAGCGCGAGCGCTCTACTCTGTAGAACCTTTCAAAAATGAAGGGTAGGTGGGATTTTGGAATTCCGTAACCTGAGTCACATACTCTTATTTCATCCTCTTTTGTGAACCTCTGGAAGGTTATCTCTATTCTGCCTCCTTCACGGTTGTACTTGACGGCGTTGTCTATCAGGTTTTTAAGGATAGCGTGTAGTAACTTTGCGTCTGCACATACTTCGGCATCTTCTGGAACTTTGATTGAAAGCTGGATTCTCTTTTTCTGAATTAGCTCCGATATATTGTTAATTATTTCTTTAATTAAAGGTAATATGGCAACTCTCTTGAGCTTTAAGGTTAGATTTGTTGTTTCAAGAAGTGAAAGTGTAATGAGATCTTCTATTAGTTGCTCCATATAATTTACTCTTTCCTGAGCTTTGATGATGTATTTAAGGGCTTTATTCCTATCTTTGCATATTTCTTCAAGTGTTTCTAGCGATATTTTCATTGCTGCAAGTGGGGTTTTTAATTCGTGTGATGCGTTTGCTATAAAGTCTTTTTTAAGTACTTCGTACTTTTTAATTGGGGTCTGATCTATAAGTAGTAGTACCTTTTCATCCATATCTGACCCGAATATAATCTGAACGTAGCTGTCCTTTATCTTTTTTTCCTGCCAGACTCTGTAACTCTCGTTAAATGCCTCGTTTATCATTGAGACTATGTCAAAGTCTTTTATGGCCTGATAGAAAAATTTTCCCGTGTCTTTTTCGTCTATTCCAAGGAGCTCCCTTGCGAATCGGTTTGTGAACACGATTCTCCCGTAGGGATCCATTATTACTATTCCCTCTTTTATCAGGCTGAGGGCTCTTGCCAGTAGCTTTGATCTGTCTGTTGGGGGCTTTTTCCCTTTTTTCCCTTTCTCTTTAAGCCGTTTGAGTAGCTGGAGCCTTTTCCGTCGTTCTCTGAGGGTAAGAGAGGCAAATATTAGCAGCAGGAGAAACAGGAAAACAGATATGGCTATGAGTAAGTTTTCCAAGCTGTTCTCCCGGTTTGTAAAAGTGTAGTTAATAGTTTATCATTAGTTTAATAAAACGTATCTATAGGGAGGAGCTATGGCTGTAAGGGTAGCTATCAATGGTTTTGGCAGAATTGGCAGGAGTTTCTACAGGATAGTCCACTCAGATCCCGACGTTGAGGTTGTTGCCATTAATGACCTGACAGACGCTAGAACGCTTGCCCATCTTCTTAAGTACGACTCTGTTCACGGTAAGTTTAATGCCGAAGTGTACGCAGATGGCGATGATCTGGTTGTTGATGGTAGGAGGATTAAAGTTTACGCAGATCCTAATCCAGAGGAGCTTCCCTGGAAAGAGCTTGAAGTTGATGTTGTTCTAGAGTCAACAGGACGCTTTAGGGACAGAGAAGGAGCTTCAAAACACCTTAAGGCTGGAGCCAAAAGAGTTGTTATTTCTGCACCTGCAAAAGAACCGGATATAACCATTGTTATGGGTGTAAACAATAAAGAATACGATCCCGAGAAACATAGAATAGTTTCTAACGCTTCCTGTACTACAAACTGTCTGGCTCCTGTTGCTAAAGTTCTCCTTGAGAATTTCGGCATAGTTTCCGGTTTTCTTACAACCGTTCACGCCTACACCATGGATCAGAGGCTCCTTGATGCTCCACACAAAGATCTGAGGAGAGCAAGAGCTGCAGCTGTTTCTATGGTTCCAACTACTACAGGAGCTGCCAAGGCTGTTGGACTTGTTATTCCTGAGCTTAAAGGTAAGTTCAACGGAATGGCTATAAGGGTTCCCGTTCCAGATGCTTCCTTAATAGACTTCGTCTGCATCGTTGAGAGAGAGGTAACTGTTGATGAGGTTAACAGAGCTCTTAAAGAGGCAGCTGAAGGAGAGTTAAAGGGAATTCTTGACTACTCTGAAGAGCCTTTAGTTTCGGTAGATTACATAGGAAATCCTCACTCATCTATAGTTGACGGTCTCAGCACAGACGTAATCAACGGAAACCTTGTTAAAGTTGTGGCCTGGTACGATAACGAGTGGGGATACTCAAACAGACTTGTGGATCTCATCAAGTATATGGCAAGTGTGGGAGTTTAAGAACTTTTTTCTGGGGGGAAATCCCCCCATTTAAGGTACTTCTTGAGTACAAAATTCTTCTTCAGATACTTTTCAGCTGTAAACCAGTTTTTTAGAACTGGGTCATCTTTCTTATTTTTAACCGGTATAAGCGCTAATAGTTTGTCTATTACTGGAACTGCTATTCCTCCAAGAGAGCTCCTCTTTATCAGATAGCCGTCGGGAGTTAGAACAGCTATCACAAATACCGCTATTGACGCTAGAAGCCACCCTCTGATAATTCCAAACAGAAATCCCAGTATGTTGTTTGCTATTCCCAGTGCTGTTTCGTTGGTTTTTTTGTTCAGGTGAAACGCTATGTATCTCGTAACGGTTATTCCTACTAAGAATATGAAGAGCCCTGAAATCAACGTAATTGTGTGATCAGGGTTCTTTGTGAACAATCTGGCAACTTCAGGAGCAAATCTGTAAGATAGGATGATTGTAACTACTATACCTGTTATGGATATTATCTCTTCAATAAATCCTTTGTTGAATCCTCTTATCAGATTCCAGCCGAGTATGATAATGATTAAACCATCAAGTACGTTTAGTGTTGTCAGGTTCACTTTACCTCCATACTCAGATCTAACCACTTCGCGGAGGTAATAATTTTACTCGTTGAGACGAAGTCAATTGGAAGTTCTTTTAAAGTTTTGAGCTTTTGAAGAGTGATACCTCCTGAAACTTCTATTTTTACAGAGTTTCTAGCATTTTTCAGTTTTACAGCTCCCTTCTCTACTTCGTTAATCGGCCAGTTGTCAAGCATTACGATGTCTACAAGATCAATAACTCTGATGACTTCTTCAAGCTGCTGCCAGCTGTCAACTTCAACTTCTATTTTCGTAGTTACGGGAACTTTCTTTAGAACTAACTTTACAGCTCTCTCTATACTTCCAAAGGCTTTTATGTGATTATCTTTTATCATTACGGCGTCGTAAAGACCCATTCTGTGGTTTAGAGCTCCTCCAACTCTTGTTGCGTACTTTTCCAGAACCCTCAGCCCGGGAGTAGTTTTTCTTGTGTCAAGCAGTTTTACCGGGGAGCCTTCAAGTTCTTTAACGAACTCCCTTGTTGTGGTTGCTATGCCGCTGAGCTTCTGGAGGAGGTTTAGTGCTGTTCTTTCGGCGGTTAGGATTGAGGGGAGCTCCCCTTCTACACAGCATAGAACTTCTCCCTTTTTAAACTCTTCTCCTTCTTTCTTCAGCCAATTTACTTTAAGGTTTTCGTTGACTATCTGAAATACCGTGTTAAACGGTTCTATTCCACAGAGAATACCGCTCTCTTTTGCAACTACGACTGCTTCTCCCTCTACAACAGGAAGGGCTTGGCTTGTCAGGTCTCCAACAGTTCCTAAGTCTTCGTTAAGAAAGTTTACAATTAAACTCTTAAGATAGAGATGGTTCATACCTTCCTCCGGAGGTGTAGTGGTAAATATTCCAAACTTGATTACAGTTTTTCGTGTCTTTCTCGTGCCGGTTTTCATTATGGCCGTTTTTTACGGCAGATTCAAGCTGGCTCTCTTTATCTTCCTTTTAGCGTCTTTAAGTGATGCTTTAGACGGTTTTCTTGCTAGAAAACTTAGACAGGTTACAAGGTTGGGGATAATACTTGATCCGATTGCCGATAAGTCTCTTATAGATTCAGGATACATTCTTTTCTCTTTCTATCAGAAGTTTATCCCCGTATGGTTAACGATTGTTGTTTTGAGTAGAGATATCTTAATTCTTTTTGGCGGCTGGCTTCTTTCTGTTTTTGGTAAAATAGAGAAAATAAGGCCGTCTTTTCTGGGGAAAGTTACTGCATTCTTACAGTTTATTACTATTTTGGCAGTTCTTATTAATGTTAACTGGAATATTATAGGTAAAGGTGGACTGGAATTTCTTTTTTTTATAACGGCAACCTTTACTATTGCTTCAGCTTTCCACTATACTTATAGGGGGATAAGGGAGCTAAACAGTGAGTAAATATCTTCCAGAGCTTTACCTTTTTGCTACTGTTCTTACTTTGCTTTTACTACTCTTCATTCTGGAGCAGCCTCTTCTGCCCTTTTTCATTGCTTCTATTATGGCTTACGTTTTCTATCCTGTTTTTAATTTTTTTAAACAGATTACAGGAGGAAAAGTTCGTCTCTCTGCTCTGTTAACGCTTTTTGCCATGTTTCTTTTGCTAGTTATAATGCTGTTTGTTGTTGTTCCAACGGTAGTAGAACAGATGCAGAGTTTTATTACTTATCTACCTATCCTTGCGGCAAAACTTGACAGCTTTTTCTACCACCACTTTGGTAAACACTGGTCTTTTCTTCACCCGTTTAAGTCAATGAATCTAAAAGAGCTTATAAAGGAGGTCTACTCAAAGGTTGGTACAATTCCCATAGGAAATCTAATTTCAAGATTTTTCTCAGGAGTTTTTTCTGTTATATCTATCGCTATCAACATTGTAGTTGTTCCGTTTCTTACTTACTACTTCCTTGTTGACTCAAAGAAGGTGGTTGACCTTTACATTTCCCTTGCACCTGTCTCTATTCAGGAGGAGTTGAGAGAGCTCCTTTCAAAAGTTCATGCCTCTCTCTCTAATTACCTTATAGGCCAGATGGGAGTTGCTATATTTGTGGGTGTTTACCTAGCTTTGGGGCTCTTCTTCGTCGGGATAAAGTATTCTCTCCTTATAGGGCTTGTGGCTGGTATACTGAACATGATTCCCTACGTCGGTTTTTTCTCCGGACTTATCCCTGCCCTTCTTCTTGCAATTCTTGATAACGGAACTCTGGAGGCTGTTCTGGGGGTCCTGTTTGTTTTCATTACAGAGGTAGGACTTGAGAATCTTATATATCCACTTGTGATGAGCAGGACTACCGGGATTAATCCAATTCTTATAATTCTCTTCATCTTTGTGGGTGGTTACCTGGGAGGATTTCTGGGAATTGTTGTTGCCGTTCCGCTTGCGGTTATTTTAATTCCTATCTTTGAAAGCTTTCTTGATAAGAAGAGGGGTGTTGCTGTTGCTTGTAGGGGTAACGGGTAACATCGGTTCAGGTAAGTCAACTTTTACCAGGTTCCTTAAACTGCTGGGTTATCCGGTTTTTGATGCAGACATTATAGGGAAGTTTGTTCTTCAGAACGAGGCAAAACCACAGGTTGTTAAGGCCTTTGGAGAAGGAATCTTGAGAGAGGACGGTTCAGTTGATACCGTCAGGCTGGGAAGGATTGTCTTCTCTTCTCCTAAGGAACTCTCTAAGCTCGTCTCTATCGTTCACCCCCTTATACTTAAAAAAATTGATTCCCTGAGGATGGAGTATTCCGGCGTGCCTGTTTTTGTTGAGGCGGCAGTTCTGATTGAGTACGGCTGGCAGAGTTACTTTGATTCAGTAGTTCTGGTTTTTGCCTATAGAGGTCAGAGACTTTTAAGGGCTGCCAGAAAGTTTGGCATGAAGGAGGCTGTTAAAAGGGATAGCCTTCAACTTCCCTACAGCGAAAAGTTAAAATACGCAGACTATCTAATTTGTAATACGGAAACGCTTTTAAGCTTAAAGGAGCAGGCGAAATACCTTACTGAGGAGTTGTAGGGTGTTGAGAATTCTCTTTGTGGGAGACGTTGTTGGCAGACCGGGAAGGAGAGCTCTCCACCTGTGGCTTGAGGAGAACAGAGAGAGGGTTGACCTCTGTATAGTCAACGGTGAGAATGCGGCGGGTGGTTTCGGTCTTACGGAAAAGATTGTTAACAAGCTTCTCTCTTACGGGGTTAGCGTAATAACCGGAGGAAACCACACTTTTGATAAGAAAGAGATATACCAGTTCATTGATAAGTACCCCGTTCTCAGGCCTGCAAACTACCCGCCTGGAACCCCCGGAAGAGGTTTTATTACCCTGGAGGTTAATGGAGTTAAGGTTCTTGTTGTGAACCTTATGGGAAGGGTTTTTATGGAGTGTCTTGACAACCCCTTCAGGATTTTTGAATCTATTGTTGATAGTGAGGAAGCAGACGTTGTTGTAATTGACTTTCACGGTGAGGCCTCCTCTGAGAAGCAGGCCTTTGGATTTTACGTTGACGGCAGGGCAACGGCAGTTTTGGGAACTCATACCCACGTTCAGACGGCAGACCTCAGGCTTCTTCCCGGTGGTACCCTCTATATTACAGATGCCGGTATGACAGGTGCGGTTAATACTGTTATTGGGATGGAGCCGAAAGAAGGAATTGACCGTTTTGTGAAGCAGCTTCCCGTAAGGTTTAAAGTTCCTGAGAAGGCAGAGCTTATTCAATTCTGTGGTGTCCTCTTTGAGGTAGGGGATGACATGAAGGTGAGATCTTTTGAGAGAATCTATGACGTTTACGAGAGGAGAGAGGATGGCAGTTATATTAGACGGGAGGGCTCTCTCTGAGAAAATAAGGGGAGAGCTGAAAGAAGAGGTTGACTACCTGAAAGAGAGGTTTGGGAGAGCTCCTACACTTGCCGTTGTTCTGGTAGGTGACAATCCGGCAAGTGAGATATACGTGAGGAACAAAATAAAGGCTTGTGAGAAGGTAGGGATAAACTCGGTTGACAGGCGCCTTCCTGCAGATATCCCTCAGGAGGAGTTAAACAGGGTGGTTGACGAACTCAATCGGAACCCGGAAGTTGACGGGATAATCGTTCAGCTACCACTGCCGGAACACCTTTCGTGCAGAGAGGTTATCAACTTCATCTCCCCCGATAAGGACGTTGACGGTTTCCACCCTGTTAATGTGGGAAAGTGCATCTTAGGGCTTTATGATGAAGGACTTATGCCCTGTACTCCTGCTGGAGTTATGAAGTTCTTTGAGGCCTACGGGATTCCCCTTCAGGGAAAGAACGCAGTTATGATCGGTCACAGTAACATTGTTGGAAAACCCCTGGCCAACATGCTCTTAAACGCCAATGCTACCGTTTCTGTCTGCCATGTTTACACAGAAGATCTTTCCCACTATACCCGTTATGCAGATATCCTCTGCGTTGCTACCGGGGTTCCCCACCTGATAAAGGCCGACATGGTGAAAGATGGAGCTGTCGTAATAGACATCGGAATAAGTAGAGTAAATGGTAAGATAGTTGGAGACGTGGATTTTGAGGCTGTAAGGGAGAAAGCCTCTGCCATAACTCCGGTTCCCGGAGGAGTGGGACCTATGACTATAACAATGCTCCTTTACAACACTGTAAAAGCGTTTAAGATGAGGATAGGCGTTTGAAAGTTATTCCCTATATTGACCAGGAAGGGTGTATCGGCTGTGGAATCTGCGTTGAGGTGTGCCTTACTGGTGTTTTTGTCATGGGCGGTGAGAAGGCGGTTGTTATGTACCCTGAAGTCTGTAACGGCTGCGGAATCTGCGTAGAGAACTGCCCCGTGGACGTTATCACCCTTAAGTGGACAGACCTTTAAAGGACGTTGAATCAGAATTTATTATATTTTTGATTCTGTAAAATTGAGAAAACAAATTATCTGGAGGGATGGAATGAGAGAGCTCTCTTATCAGCAGCTCCTTGATGCTGTAAAAGATGCCGTGGAGATTAAAGAGGATAGAGTTTCTGTTAAAAACGAGTCAAAAGTAAAAGAATTGATAGATGACATCATCTATACTGCCGTTTTTGGAGAGGAGAAAACGAAGAAATTTGCAAGGTGGTTAATCAGAGCAATAGCTTTAGACCTTGGAATTGTTCCTGCCTCTATCCACGACCTCTACACAAAGGGAATGGCTAAAGAGGAAATTCCATTCTGGTTTACAGTTCCTGCAATGAATATAAGGGGAATTACCTACGATGTTATGAGGCAGATATTCCAGGTAGCCGTTGAAAACAACGTAGGAGCCTTTATACTGGAAATTGCAAAGTCTGAAATAGGCTACACAAACCAGAGACCTGCAGAGTACACAGCCTGTGCACTTGCAGCAGCAATAAAAGAAGGATTTAGAGGTCCCGTTTTTATTCAGGGAGATCACTTTCAGTTCAACGCCAAAAACTACGCAGAAGATCCAGAAGCAGAGCTTGAGAGGATAAAAGCTCTTACAAAAGAGGCTATAGAGGCAGACTTCTACAATATAGACATAGATCCATCAACCCTCGTTGACTACAGTAAGCCAACCCTTAAAGAACAGCAGTACCATAACTACATAAATACGGCAAAGATGACTGCCTACATCAGGGAGATTGAGCCAGAAGGGATAACTGTATCTGTAGGTGGAGAGATCGGACACATAGGAGGAAAGAACTCAACGCCTGAAGAGTTTGAATCCTTTATGGAAGGTTACCTTGAGGAGCTCCGCAAGTACGGAGAGAATATCCCCCACATAAGCAAAATCTCTGTTCAGACAGGAACGGAACACGGCGGAATTCCCCTTCCTGACGGCAGAGTTGCAAAGGTAAAACTTGACTTCTCTGTTCTTGAGAGAATAGGAGAGGTTGCGAGGAAGAAGTACTCAATGGCTGGTGCCGTTCAGCACGGCGCTTCAACGCTCCCCGACGAGCTCTTTCACAAGTTCCCCGAAGTTAAGACAGCAGAAATTCACCTTGCAACAGGCTTTCAGAACATCATCTACGACCACCTTCCGGAGGACTTTAAAAATAGGATATACGAGTGGTTGAAGACTGAGTTAAAGAACGAGTGGAAAGAAGGCTGGACAGAGCAGCAGTTTATCTACAAAACCAGGAAAAAAGCCTTCGGCAAGTTTAAGAAAGAGTTTTGGGATCTTCCTGAAGAAGTAAAAGCTCCCATGATGAAGGCCCTTAAAGAGAAGTTCCATTTTCTTTTTGATCAGCTTAAGGTTTTCAACACAAAACCTGTTGTTGACAAATACATAAAACCTGTGAAGATTCATAAACCTAAACCGGAATAAAAGAAGAATTCCCCCTCCATCAGTTAAACTTTAGTGTAGAATCTGATGGAGGGGGTATTATGTTTAATGAAGACTTCCCTGTCCTCAGTAAATATTTGGAAGGTAAGACGTACGCGGAAATAGGAGAGGAGCTTGGAGTAACCAGAGAGAGAGTAAGACAGAAAATATCAAAAGAGAAAAGGTTGTTTTTTAAAGAAAATTCCTACCTTAGAGAGAATATTGGAAGAATCCTAAAGGAGAACGGCTTCTTCTTCTCTTGCAGGAAGAATAATAAACTTTTGCGTTTATTGAGACTGTTGGGGAAAGAAGAGGGTTATAGCTTTGCAACTCTTTTAGCGGGCAGGAAAAAGGTTTTTCTAGTTCTGTCTTCAGTGGAAAAGGAGAAGTTAAGTAAAGCTTTATTGAAGATTAAAAGTGAGCTGTCCCTTCCTTTTGATCTGCGGGAACTTTACGGGAAACTGGCTTTAAAAGGTTATTCCCCTCTGATTGTTTCTTTGTTTCTCAAGCTCTTTCAGGCTGTTGTAAGAGAAGGAAAGTTGATGGGCTTTAGGGGCTTAACTGTTAAGGAGAATGTTCAGATGTTCCAGAAAGGCGGAGTGGTAGTTCAGGTTGAAGAGATGTCAGAGCTCCTTTCTGTTTCTCCTGTAACAGTCAGAAAAACGCTAAAAGAGCTTGGAGTTCTCAGGGTAAAGAGGAGAACAAAAGGGTTCAACAGGAAAAGGCTTATAGCTGTAAACGTGACAGAGGAGGAGTACGAAAAAATCAAGGAGAAGGCAGAGCTAAGTGGCTACTCAATTTCAAGTTTTGTAAGGAATGAGTTAAAGAGGATAGGTGTTATCTGATTTTTGTTCCACAGACGTAAGTTACTCCACTGTCTCCTACTTGTGCCCAGTGTTTGGTTCCTGCTGGAACTCTCATAACGTCGCCTGCTTTAAGGGTAAAAGTTCCTTCTTCTGTACCTATTGTTATTTCCCCTTCAAGGATCCACCTTACCTCGTCGTAGGGGTGGATGTGCCAGTTGTAGAAAGTTCCCGGGGCGTCGCTCCAGACGTAGAGGTTCCCGTAACCCCTTTTCTGGAGCTCCTCAAAAACCTTTTTTCTATTTGTAACTCCTCTCTTTTCTATCAACTCTCACCTCCCTGCCAGTTTTTGAAACACTATAATAAAAAACCAAAAAGGACAGGAGTATGTTGTTTATGGCAAAGGGAATTGTGGTTGAGAGGGCAGGTCAGAAAATAACCGTTTTTGTTCCTGAAGAGGGAAAAACTTATAGGGGAATACCCTTAGGAAAGGTAAAGAAAAAAGACAGGGTTTACGCCGGAGACAGAGTTGAGGGAAGAGTTGTTGACAACCAGACATTTGCGATTGAAGGAATAAAGGAGAGGAAGAACCTGCTTGTCCGCCCACCTATTGCCAACGTTGATAAAGTTGTTGTTGTCTCAACCATTAAGAACCCACCTTTTCAGAACTTTCTTCTTGACAATCTTTTGATTGTTTACGACCACTTAGGAGTTGAGCTGTTAGTTGTTTTCAACAAAGTTGACCTTTTGGACGGAGAGGAGAGAGAAAAACTTGAAAAGTGGAAAAGGATTTACGAAAACGCAGGTTATAAAGTTATAGCAACAAGCTCTGAAACTGGAGAAGGGATTGAGGAGCTTGGAAAGGAACTCTCCGGCGTTGTCTCCATCTTTGCGGGACCTTCCGGTGTTGGAAAGAGCTCCCTTATATCAAAGCTGACGGGGGTGGAGCTCCAAACAGGAGAGGTGAGCAGGAAGACAGAGAGGGGAAGACACACAACGAGGGAGGTAAGGCTCATTCCCTTTAAAGGAGGGTTCATAGGAGACGCCCCGGGCTTTTCAAGGGTTGAGGCACTAAACTTCATGGATAGAGAGGAGGTTCGTCTCCACTTCCCCGAGTTTCAAAGATATACCTGCAAGTTTTCAGACTGTATGCACCTTGAAGAGGAAGGGTGTGAGGTTAGAGAGGCACTCTTCAGAGGGGAAATTCCCTGCGAGAGGTTCAAAAGCTACCTGAAGATGATAAAGGCCTTTGTTCCGTGGCTCAAAGAGGCTTGCAGAGAGGAAGAGGAATGAAAAGGATAACAACAGCAACATTTTTAGAGAAGAAACAGAGGGGAGAGAAGATAACCGTTCTCACAGCTTACGATTACCTTACTGCAAAGATAGTTGATAGCGCAGGGGTTGACGCAATTTTAGTTGGAGACTCTTTAGGAATGGTAGCCCTGGGATACCCGTCAACAGTTCCCGTAACGATGGATGAGATGATTCACCACACAAAGGCCGTTGTTCGGGGAAGGGAGAGGGCGATGGTCATATTTGACATGCCGTTCCTCTCCTACCAGACGGGAATCAGAGATGCCATTTTAAACGCAGGAAGAGCTCTCAAGGAGACAGGTTGCGATGCCGTAAAGCTTGAAGGGGGCGTTGAACAGGCGGAAACGATAAGGGCTTTAGTTGACGCAGGAATCCCCGTTATGGGACATATAGGTCTTCAGCCTCAGAGCGTTAACGTTTACGGCGGATATAAGCTAAGGGGGAAGAGCGAAGAGGAGAGGAAGAAGCTGTTAGAGGATGCAAAGGCCGTTGAGGAAGCCGGAGCCTTTGCAGTTGTTCTGGAGAAAATCCCGTCAGACCTTGCAAAAGAGATAACAGAAAGCCTTTCAATTCCCACAATAGGGATAGGGGCAGGGAAGTTCTGCGACGGCCAGGTTCTCGTCTTCCACGATATGGTAGGGCTCTTTGAGGAGTTCAAGCCGAAGTTTGTAAAGAGGTATGCAGAACTTGGGAAAGAGGCGAGAAGGGCCGTTGAGGAGTTCATAAAAGAGGTAAAAAACGGAGAGTTCCCGTCTGATGAACACTCCTACTGAAGTAATAAGAACGGAAAAGGTCAGCAAGCTCTACCCCGTTGAGAGAGGAATATTTGGAAGGGTTAAGAGGTGGTTTAGAGCTCTTAACAGCGTAAGCGTAAAGCTGTTTCAGGGAGAGACCTTAGGCCTGATAGGAGAGAGCGGAAGCGGAAAGACGACTCTGGGGAAAATCATCCTTGACATAGAGAAGCCAACAGACGGAAGGGTTTTATACAGGGGAAGGGACATAGAAGGGCTGAACAGAGAGGAGTACAGAAGATACAGAGTTAACGTTCAGGCCGTTTTTCAGAATCCCCAGAGCTCCCTCAACCCCCGCTGGCAAGTGTGGAAGATAATTACTGAAGGGCTAAGAATAAACGGAATTTCAAAGAAAAAGGAAGATTTGATTGAAAAAGGGAGAGAGCTCCTCTCTTTAGTCCACCTCTCTGAAGAGACCCTCTTTAAGTATCCTCATCAGCTATCCGGCGGGCAGAAACAGAGGGTTGCAATTGGAAGGGCAATAGCCCTAAAGCCTGAAGTCATTGTTGCAGACGAGCCCACCTCTGCCTTAGATGTTTCCGTTCAGGCCCAGGTTGTTAACCTGTTTCTGGAGCTCCAGGAGAAGTTCTCAACCTCATACCTCTTCATCTCCCACTCCATTCCCGTTGTTGAGGCTGTAAGCGACAGTGTGGCAGTTATGTATAAGGGATACATAGTTGAGGAGGGAGAGACTACAGAAGTTCTAACCAGACCTGCGCATCCTTACACGGAGCTCCTCTTAAACTCCCTTCCAGGAAAAGAGGGGAAAGCCGCGCCGGAGGTTGATGAGGTGGAGAGAGTTCCAGAGTCCGGTTGCCCGTTTTACTTCAGGTGCCCAAAGAGAAAGAAGGAGTGTCTAAGCTTCAACATGGAACTTAAGCAGATAACAGAAACCCACAGAGCAGCCTGTATTTTAGTTTAATCTTCAATCTCCCCTTCCCACCCTTCAGCCTGAATAACCGTTTTGATCTTTTTAAGAAGTTCTGGCAGATTCTCTTTGATAGTATCCCAGACTATCTCTTTATCAATACCGAAGTAAAAATGTATTAGCTTATCCCGAGTTCCAGCTACTTTTTTCCACTCAATTTCAGGATATTTTTCCTTAAACTCATTAGAAATATTCTTTACAGTCTCTCCAAGAATTTCAAAGTTTCTAACAACTGCATCAAAAGTTTTCTCATCGTTAACAAAATCTTCAAAGGACATGCCCTCAGTATATTTGAGAATCTTTTTACAGGCTAAAAACATATCAATAACAAACTCTTTATCTCCTCTATCATACATATTCAACCTCTTTTTTATTCTCTCTTTAACCGATTTTATTCTTATACTCTCCACTCCTAATGGAGTTAGAACATCAACTTTTCTACCAAATAACTTCTCTACAAACTCAACGAAGTCATAAAAGTTAAAGAGATGCCCTCTCCCTTCTTCAAACTCAACAATCAGGTCAATATCGCTGTCGTCTCTCAGCTCGTCCCTTAGGGCAGAGCCAAATATTCCAACTCTCCTCACTCCAAACTCCTTAAGCTTATCCCTGTTCTGTCTTATGAGCTCAATAACCTCTTTCTTTCTCATTTCCGCTTTCTCATCTGGTTCGTTTTTAATTTGATTCTACATAGTTATTTTTTTGAAAGGGAATTAAACGGCGTATAGCAGACTGTATAGACGTGAACCTTTCGGGCTCCATATCGTTTTAGGAGGCCTGCTATCTCGTTTGCCGTAGCTCCAGTTGTGAAAACGTCGTCAAAGATGAGAACAGATTTCCCGAAAAGACCCATTCTAAACTCTTTTTTAATTCTGAACACTCCACGGACATTTTCCGAACGCTCTTTAAAAGAAAGTGTTGACTGTTTTTCTGGTGTAAAGGGTTTTTCAAGGAAGGAGACGTAGGGAATTTCCGCTCCTTTCAGGATTTCCTCTGTCTGGTTAAATCCTCTTTCTTTAAGGGTTTCTTTTGAAACGGGAACGGGAACAACAAGGTCAACACTGAGCTGACTCAGAACTTCTAAAAGGTGGTTGGAAATCGTCTTCCCTATAACATCAGCAACTGGTTTCAGTCTACTGAACTTTAGCTCTTTTACGGCAAACTCCGGAAGGCCACGGTAGAGGGTGAAGTAAGAGACGGAGTCAAAGTTAAACGTCCTCTTCTTCTCCAAACACCGCTTGCAGATGTCGGGAGCTCCCGGCAGAAATTCCAGAGGGTGGCCGCAGATTGAACACTTCTCTCCGGTGTATGGGGTAAAGTTTTCCTCCCAACACTCTTTACAGGCAACAAAGTAGTGTTCTCTAAAGAGGAAACTCCCACAGACCCCGCAGAAGTTCGGGTAGAGAAGGTCTAAAACGGCACTAACCAAATTCCTCAGCGAACTTTTTAAACTCGTCAAAGAACTCTCCAAGCTCTCCCTTTAAGAACTCCTCAACAAGGTAGGGAACGTCCTCAGCGCTTCCCTTAACTACTTCGCTTCCCAAAAGAACTGCCTTTTTCGGGAGCTTCTGCTCCTTTGCGTACTCCTCAAAGATTTCGGCGTAGCTCTTTGTCTGTTCGGTAAGGAATGATTCACTACCTTCAATATGTCTGAGCTCGTAGACCCTCAGGTAGAGGGAACGGATCTCAATCTCTTTCAGCATATAAGAAAAAGCGGTGATTTCCGTTTTTGAGTAGGAATAATCAATCAGAACAACAGGGGGCTGGGAGCAGTCTTTTACTTTTTCAAGGAGCTCCCTCAAATCCCCATCTGCCCTTTCCTCATCTGTCTTTAAAACGAAGAAAGGCCTCAAACCCTCAAGCTCAACCCTTTCAAGCTCTTTTGTTTCTGTGTCAAATATGTTGAACCCCCGCCTGCCGACCCTTGCCTCTCCTTTAGAGTGGAACTCCGTAGCCCCGGGGTAGGAGAAAATTCCACCTTTAACCTCTGCAACGTGGTAAGTGTGGATGTGGCCGCCAGCGTAGTAGGTGAAGTTTTCGGGGAGCTCCGAAACCGTAATCTCGTAGGCCATCTCGTAGGGAAGATACTGGTCTAAAGCCTGGTGGAACATAAAGACTGAAACTCCAGCCATTTCAGCCTCTTTAGAGAAACTGTCAAAGAACCTCTCCCTTATGGCTGGAATGAAGCTCTTCGGAAAATATCTAAAACCTGCTATGAAAAGATCTCTGTAGTAGGTTGAGCCGGCAGGGTCTATAAACTCTATAAGCTCAAGGTCAGACAGAACTTTTTGGGGAGAAAGGAGTCCTCTCCTTAAAACCCTGTCGTGGTTTCCGGCTATCGCAACAACCTTTACCCCTTTCCTCTTTATCTCCGTAAAGAGCTTTATGGCCTGAGAGAGGGTTGCCATATCCGGGTGGTAGCTCTCAAAGAGGTCTCCGGTGTGGATTATTAACTCAGCTCCCCTCTCTATGGCCTCGTTAACGGCCTTTTTAAAAGCCGTGAAGAAGTCCTCCCTCCTCTGAACCAATCTATACTGGTTGTATCCCAGGTGGCTGTCTGAGATGTGGGCTAACTTCAACCTTCCCTCCTACTGGTACTCAACGATTACAACCCCACCAAAGGCTCCAACCCTCACAATGTGGCCGTTTTCATCTCTGAAGGTAACAACCCCTGTGTGGCGCTTGTTCTGGCTCCTCTCAAACCAGACGTATCCGTCTCCCCTGTACTGGGCAACAAGCTTTCCGCCGTCGTAGACCTTAACGACAAACTTACCGCCCGTAACTTTCAAAACCTGTTTCTCCATCTTTGTCTGCCACTTACAGGAGCAGCCGCTGAAAGAGAAGAGTGCCGGAATTAGTGAAAGTAAAATCAGCTTTCTCATAGTTCCTCGTCCTTCAGTTCTTCAAGAACCTGTTTCAGTTTGTTTATGAAAAATATGTTCTCCCTCATCGTTCCGATGGTAACCCTTATGTGATCCGGGAAGCCGTAGCCGTCCATTGCTCTAACGATAACCCCTTTCCTCAAAAGCCTGTTGAAAACTTCACGGCTGGGGTATCCAACCTTAACCAGGATGAAGTTTGCGTAGGTTGGAACATACTCCAGCCCTAACTTCTCAAACTCGTTGTAGAGGTATCTCTTCCCCTCTTCGTTTACAACCTGGGAGTGTTTTATAAAAATTTTGTCGTCTAAGGCTGCAGCCCCTCCAACCTGTGCAGGCCTTGTAACGTTGAATGGCTGGCGAATCCTGTTCATATCGGCAATTATCTCTTCTTTTGCAACGGCATAGCCTAAACGGAGCCCTGCAAGGCCGTATATTTTTGAGAAGGTTCTGGTAACAACGATGTTCTTCTCGTAGATGTATTCAACGCCGTTCTCTATGTCAAAGCCGGCGCCAACGGCGTACTCGTAGTAGGCCTCGTCTAAAACTAAGAGAACGTTGTCAGGGAAGTCCTTCAGGAATGCCTCAAACTCAGATTTTGTAAAGGCCGTCCCCGTAGGGTTGTTTGGGTTTGCGAGGAAAACAACTGCAGTGTTTTCGTCTATTGCGTCAAGGTGGGCTTTTAAGTCCATGTAGTAGTTATCTTTAGCCTTAACTACCCTGTGTTCAGCACCGGAGAGCTGGACGACAATGGGGTAAACGGCAAAGGACTTCTCGCTGTAAACGGCGTTCAGCCCCGACCTTAAGTAAGCCCTTGCGATTATGTCTAAAGCCTCGTTTGAGCCAAGGCCTACAAATAGGTTCTCAGGTTTTACCCCAAGATGTTCGGAGAGTTTTTTCTTCAGGTAGTAGGAGTTCCCATCGGGGTAGCGGTTAAGGTTCTTTAAGTCTTCAATTATTGCCCTGACTGCAGAAGGGCAGGGGCCTAAAGGGTTTTCGTTTGAGGCGAGCTTTACAATCTCGTTTAACCCAAGCTCCCTCTTCAGCTCCTCTTCCGGCTTTCCCGGTTCGTAGACGTGGACCTTCTTTATGTGGTCTGGAAGTGAGAACATCAAGAACCTCCGGCTCTCTGTTTAGTGTGATTATAATTTTTTCAGGAGGGAAAGATGAGAGTTGAGTTTCAGTTGAAAGAGCTGATGCTTAAGAAAGGCTTAAAACTTGCAACAGCAGAAAGCTGCACGGGAGGAATGGTTGCAGCAAGAATTGTGAACGTTCCGGGGAGTTCCGAGTACTTCATGGGGGGAGTTGTAGCCTACGACAACAGCGTGAAGATGAAGGTTCTAAACGTTAAAGCAGAAACCCTGCTGAAGTTTGGAGCCGTTAGCGAGGAGACGGCAAGGGAGATGGTTCTGGGGGTGAGGGAGCTCCTTAAAACAGAGTGCGGCATCTCTACAACTGGAATAGCAGGGCCAACAGGGGGAACCCTCGAAAAACCCGTCGGACTGACCTACATAGGGGTTTCAGTTAAGAACAGGACTGAAGTCTTTAAGTTCATCTTTGAAGACGACGACCCAGATCCCGTAAAGCAGAGGAACAACAGGAGAAGGAAGGCGGCAAAGAAGGCCATTCAGCTCTTGGTGAAGATGCTTGAGGGGAAGATTTGAAGGCTGTTCTAATCCTTGGAAGCAACATAGGAAACAGGAGAGAGAACCTAAAAAGGGCAGAAAAGCTGATTGAGAAGTTCTGCGGAAGGGTTTTAAAGAGGTCTTCCATACTTGAAACCGCCCCCTTTGGCGTTTCGAACCAGCCTTACTTCCTCAACTACGGTCTTCTGATAGAAACGCCCCATCCCCCCTTTGAGCTGTTGAAACTTGTAAAGTGGATAGAGAGGATAACTGGTAGATTTCCCACTTACAGGTGGGGGCCAAGGGTCGTTGACGTTGACATCGTTCTCTACGGGAACTACAGAATAGGAACCCCCGCCCTAACTATTCCCCACAAAGGGTTGAGGGACAGGGATTTCTTCAAAAGAATAACTGCAGAGCTTTTAGACGGCAACCTCTTCTTCAACCGGCTCTAAATCATCAAACCAGCCGGCATTTGGAGTAAGGAGCATTTTAAAGAGCTTCCCAACCTTTTCCGGCTCCTTACACTGGTGATACTTCAAGTATATCTCGTTTCCGATTATTCCAACAATCTCTATCTTTCCGGTTTTGTGGGACATTATGAACCTGAAGCGCTTGGCGTGGCCGTCAAGCCTCTGCTTTGCTCCCTCAACTATCTCGTAAGCCTCTTTCAGAGGAACCTGGAAGTGACCCTTAACCCTCTTAACAGGCCTGCACTGGAAAACGTAGTAGGGGATAACTCCAGCAGAGGTTATCTCCTTCATGAGGGTTGCAAGGATTTCAGGGTCATCGTTCACGCCTCTAAGGAGAACGGTTTGGTTGCTCACCGGAACGCCGCTCCTTATAAGGGCGTCAACGGCCTTTCTGGCCTCTTTCGTTACCTCTTTAGGGTGGTTGAAGTGGGTAACAAGATAAACCCTTCTCTCGGGAGTTGAATACTTTGAGAAGACCTCAAGGAGTTTCTTGTCTTCGTAAATCCTCATCGGGTAGAAAACGGGAACACGGCTTCCAAATCTTATGAACTTCAGGTGAGGGATTTTAGAGAGCTCCGAGAGGAAATACTCTATAACGTCTGTTAGAAGAACTAAAGGGTCTCCGCCGGATATGAGAACGTTCGTTATCTCAGGGTGTTCCTTTATGTATTCAACTGCAGCGTCAAAGAGTTTAAGGGTTTCGTTTGTAGGAATTCCTACAAGCCTCTTTCTAAAGCAGTGGCGACAGTAACCTGCACACCTGTTGGTAACTAAAAGAAGGGCTGTTTCTCTGTATTTATGCTGAAGACCGGTTAAAACGGTGTTCTCTTTCTCTCCGCTTGTATCGTAAGAGCCGGAAACGTCAAGTTCACCTTCGCTGGGAAAGATTATTTTCTTTATCGGGTCTTCAGGATCTTCCCAGTCTATGAGGCGGGCGTAGTAGTCGGGAATGAACATAGGGTGTTTATCAATAACTTCTTGAAGGCGCCTTTTCTCCTCTTCGGGAATTTTAAAGCCAAAGGCCTTTTCCACCCCTTCAAGTGTAGAAAAGCCTGGTATCTGCATAAGTTTTCTCCTCTATTGGGGTTTTAAGCTGGCGGTGTTAGAGAAAAACGAAGAAATTTCAACTAAATTTAAAGCAGTTCAAAGGTTTCGTCAACCTTAAAGAGAACCAACTGAGACAACGTATAGGGGGAGCTCCCGTCCATCTAAACTGAGGAAACTCTGAAGGTCAAAATCGTAAAAGGCCCCTATACCACAGGCTCCAAGTTCCATAGACTCTGCAGAGAGGTAGAGGTTCTCGCCGAGAGCTCCGGCCTCCATAACGGCTCCCCTGTATCGGCGGCAGTTCAGGTTCTCAAAACTGCAGGTAAAGATAACATTGACGTTGGCATAGGCAACAAACCCCTGCCCCAAACAGAGGAAGGCCATTTCACGGCTGAAGTCTCCGTTGTAAACCTGAACAAGTTGGTCGTTTTTAATTGTGTATATACCGTCTAAAAGACCTTCAACATTCTTAACCTGTAAGTAGAAGTTTGTTAGAGGAAAACCCCAGTCTGACGGGAAGCAGAGGAGAGAGGACTCGATGAGAAACCGAAACTGTTCAAAGGTTATCGGCTCTCCTGTAAATTCCCTCCTTGAGCGTCTCTTAAAGAGGGTCTTTCCCAGATCTAATGAGGAAGTTTCAGGGAAGTATTCCGGAGAGGCAGGAACGTTCCTGTAGAACTTACAGGAATTAAGGTTCCCCAAAGAGTGAACTTCCTCTATTTCAGAATAGACAATCGGCTTTCTGACAACGGGTAAGCTCCCAGGGAAAGTTTCTGGAGGGGTAAACTCCTCTCCCCAGTAGAGAGCAGGACGCTGTGACATAAGAACGCAGAGGGCAAACTCCTCTTTTCCATCAACTCCAATTAAACGGTTCAGGGGCTCATCCTTAAAGAGTGAAACAGCGGTTGCATCAAGGCCAACGCTCTTTAAATAGGCAACGCCGTTACCGGCCATGTGGCCTGCGTCTAAGAGGCAGTAGCGGTAAGCACGGGTTCTGTACTTCCAGGCGCTCCTTGAGTAGATGGCTGTAATGACTGCAACAACGTTTGTATCAACGGTTGAGCAGAGGGCAGTTTGAAGGCTCTCAAAGTAGTTCCCCTCTGAAAGGAGCTCCAGCGAGTGGTCGTAGGGCTGGTAGTGGTAGATGCCATTGGGGAGTTCCGGAATGTCTCTAACGAAGAAGTAGAGCTCAAAGGGGTAGAGAGCTCCCGCCGACGGCGTTGTCCTGAACCCAAACTCCTCTCCGTGGAAGTTTTCCACCTTTGTTATTCCGTTCATCGCGAAGGCAAGGTTGGAGAGCTCCTGAAGGGAAAGGTTCTCGGTAGCCCCCTCTCCGCAGAGCCTGTATAGGGTATCTAAGGTTTCCTGAGTTAAAGCATTAAACGGAAGAAGTTTAAAACGCCTGACATCCCTGTAGAACTTGTAGGGGCTGGGGTAGTTTGACCAGTCAAGGTAGTGTGGTCTTCTAACGCTCCCAAAGGTATGGGCTGTAGCCCTGTGGTATTCAAGGCAGTTCTCCATCTCTTTCCTCCTGCTCCAATTCTATCAGACTCAATAGAGTTAAAATATTACTTTAGATACATTGACAAATAAATTTAGATAACCTAAATTGAAATCAAATGGAAATCTTCCAAATAGATAGTAAGGAGGAGCGGAGAATGAACCTGCTTGAGCTGAGGGAGATACAGGCGCTAAACACTCTGGTTTTTGAGACATTAGGACAGCCGGAAAAGGAGAGGGAGTTCAAGTTCAAGTCTTTAAAACGCTGGGGATTAGACTTGATATTAGGTAAGAAGGGAGGAGAGGAGACCTACTTCGTTGCCGAATACGGGAAAAGGCAGAAAGGTGACGTTTACGAGGAGGAGGGAGTTAAATACGAGGTAAGCGAGGTTCTGGAGGAGCTCCCCAAGAACAAAAAGCTCTTTGCCCACATTGAGATGGAAAACGGAAGGGCTTACCTGGTGGGGGAGCTCCGCGAAGGAGACCACAACATAGAGATTCTGAGGCTCCCCGCGGCATCACTGCTCCTTGCCTACTTCAAGAAACACAGGTTCCACCACCTTATAGAGGCATTGAGAAACGTTGGAACGGCAACTGAGCTCGTCAAACAGAGGGGACAGGAGGGTAAGCCCTACCCCTTTGAGAAGCTTCCAAACGTTGCAAGGCGTTTCCTGAGGGAAGCAAAGAAAGTGGAAAAAGAGGCAGGTTTCGGAAGGGTTGCCCTTGCCTATTTCGGGGAAAACAAAGACGGCGACGCAAGGTTCAGGGTATCCTGGCTGCTGCCAACAATAGCCCTTTTTGAAATAGACATAGCAGAAAAAGCAGACAAGATACTGGCAGCCTTTAAGTAGGAGGGAGAGAGATGGAGCTCTTAACCTGGTCGCCGATAATCTTCTCAAGGAACGGCTTTCCCCGGGACGGTGAGGGTAAACCCTTCCTTCCCGGAAACGCCATAAGGGAAGCGATAACAAGCGCCGTTATCTACTACTACATAAAGAAAGACAGAGAGATAGAGAGCAGGGTTAAGGCCTACCTATTAAAGAGAGGCCTAAAGGCTGAAGAGGTTATAGACAGGGTTAAAGAGATAATTCTTGAGAAATACCCTGTTCTCAGCGGGCTTGAAGTTCCCGAAAGGCTTTATTTAGAAAACGGAGAGCTCTACGGAACGAGGGCTGAAGTATTTGACCTGAAAAAGTGGGAAGACGTTGAAGATTTCAAAGTTGAGGTTTTCAAAGGCGTAATAGAACTTCCCATCTCATCTCCACACATAGACAAACTGAAAGCTGCAGGTCACTCCTTCTGCGAGGCCCTTGCAAAGATGGAGATGAAGATGTTAGGAGACCACCCACTTGCAGAGAACTTCTACAAGCCGCTCCTCAGCGAGATGAAGAGGTGGGAGATACCTTTAAGGGTTGGAATGTGGACGGAAGTTCGGTTTAAAGGGCATCTCCTCTTCTTCTGGAGAATCAAAGAGGTTAGAGACAGGCTCTTTGAGGAGCTCAAAACAGACATAAGGCCCAAAAGGGTCATCTACCTGCCGAGAGAAAAGTGCACAACAGGCTGGTGTGAGCTGAAAATCTAAGAATTCCATAAACCCTAATTAAAGGAGGTGTGCCATGGCTGTAAAGAGGGATGAGAAGAAAATGACGGATCTCACAAGGCAACTCAGGAGCATCATTGCTCAGATTGAGGCCTTAAGGGTTGAGATTGCCCAGTTAGACATTCTCATCAGCGAGTACAGGCAGACAATCACAACCTTAAGGAACCTGAAAGACCTTGGGGCTGGAAAAGAGGTTCTCCTTCCCGTTGGAAGGATAGCTCAAGTTGGAGCAAAGCTTGAAGATGTTGACAAGATCGTCATCAACATCGGAAGCGGAATCTCTGTGGAGCTCCCCTTTGACGAAGCAATCCAGCAGATTGAAAAGGAGATCGTTGCAGCCCTTGCCTTAAGGGAAGCCCTTGAGAGGGCAATGGTAGAGCTCTACGAAAAAGTTGAAGCCCTCTCTCAGAAGATAAGAGAGCACGGCCACGCAGAGGCCGGGGAGGGAAAGAAAGATGAAGGAGAGCAAAAGTAAGGAGCTCATAGAGTTTTTAGAGCGCCTTCCTGAAGGGAGGCGCATCTACCTTAACCTTGGCTCTTTAATGGTTGAGGTATCTAAAGACGAAGCTATAGAGTTCTTAAAGAAGCAGGAAGAAAAAGAAGAGTAGAGGGAGGGGGATAGGGGGTAAACCATTTATAAAAACAGATCAGGAGGGATAAGATGAAAAGACCTGCAGGTATTCTCATTTTAATTTCTATTATTGCACTGATTCTCGGCTGGGGAATCGGAAGCTTCTTCACGCAGAGAACAGTAGCAAAGGTTGTTGCGTCCATTCCGGCCTCTCCAATCGTTGTTGACGCTCACTACAACAGGGAGAAACACTCAATAACCTACTCAATCCTCAACCCCGGCGGAGTTCCCCTTACAATCGTTGACGAGTCTTTTGTTTTCACTCCCGGAAAGAACAGTAAAGAGAAAGCTTACATAGTTTCTCACGTTCCGATTCACGCAGTTTTACCCCCGGGAGTAGTAACGAGGGTTGAGCTTAAGCTGAAGGCCGGAACTGAGAAACTCCAGCTTGGAGACGCAGTTCTTGCAACATTCACATACGTTCATCCACTATCTCCAGACCTCTACACAGTTGCCCATCCCTTTAAGTTAGGGATAGGGGGTAAGAACGTGGCACAGCAGAAAAAAGAGATTAAGGGAGGTAAGTAATGCAACGGGTTCTCTGGTGGATAGTATTCGGAATTTTTATAGCGGTAATCGTTTTGGGAATTTTCCTCTTCAGCCTCGTTATCGCCGCACATCCTGAAGCAGCAGCTTTTGTTATCGGATTCCTTGGTTTCTGGCTCTTTGCCAACAGGCTCATTTTCGGCTACGGTGGAATTGCAAACGCAGCTAAGGCCTTTTTAGATGGGGAAATTCCCGATAAGTCTGAAATCGCACAGAAGATAGCCAAAAGTCCTGAAGCTGCGCAGCTTCAGAAACTTGAGGATTTAAGCGTTGCAGCTCTCCTCTCCATGTGGCTCAGCTCTTTAGAGCCTTTTAAGTACGCCTACTACTTAGGGTTCTTCCTGGTTTTCCTCATCGCAGCTCTCTTTGAGCTGAATATTATCTCTTCAATAGTAATAGGACCAATAGCCGAAGCTGTAATGCTCGGAGCTGCCATCCCGACACTCCTCGTTTGGGGACTGGAGCTCCTTGCCGGTTACTACGTAGGGCAGGCACTTATGAAGGCCGTTAAAGAGATTGAAGTAGGTTCACAGGAAAGCCAGCAAAACCAGTAATTCCATAAACTTTTAACTCAGGGGGAGGGCTAATGCCTTCCCCCTTTTCTTTTTGTGGTTAAATTTTCTGTGAAACCAGAGAAGGAGGAGGAGAGATGGAGGACTTCATCAGCAGGAACTACAGATACGATTTCTCTATGTGCAACGAACCCATTGAGCTTGTTGCAGACGACTACGATATGAACGAGTTTTTTGAGAGGCTCATAGGCCTTTTAGAGCCTGCTCCTGAAGAGGGAGAGAGGGTTGAGTGTCCCTACTGCGGAGCTCCCCTCATGGTCGTTTACCCGGATAGGTTAGAAGAGACGGAACAGGAAGTTTATATGGGAGAGGAAGAGGAACCTCTTGTTGACCTTATAGAGATGGTTGAGGAACTTGCAAAGGAGAGGAAGTTCAGAACCGTTATAGACGCAAGGGAGCTCTACGGGGAGTGCAGAAAGTGTGGAAACACCTACGCTGCTTTAAGGTTTGTCATTCCAACAACTAAGAACTTTGATTCCGTAGACGAGCTGAGGAGTTTCCTGAAAAGGGCGAAAGAGGAGGGAGAGAGGGAGTACTACTTCAGGGAGCTCCCCGACGTCGCATTCCTGGGAACCCGTTACTTATACGGCGGAGAGGAAATCTGGGAGGTTGAGACTCTTCCCTTTGCATTTGACGAGAACGTTGAGTTCACCTGTGTCTTTAAGAAGCTCTACGACATGGTGATGGCGGAGGAGGTATGAGAAGACTCCCCGTTGTTGCGATAGTTGGAAGGCCTAACGTCGGCAAGTCTTCACTCTTCAACAGGCTACTTGGGAAGAAGGTGGCCATAATAGACGACACTGCAGGAGTAACCAGAGACAGAATCGTTCAGGAGGCAGATTTAGACGACCATACCGTTTTACTCGTTGACACAGGGGGAGTTGATACAACGGGAAGGGTCCACGAGTTTGCAAAAGAGACGACAGAGCAGGCCAAAAGGGCAATGGACGAGGCCGACGTAATCGTTTTCGTAGTTGACGGAAAAGAGGGGGTAACTCCGTTAGACGAGGAAGTTGCAAGGATTTTAAGGAAGTGGAAAAAGCCGGTAATAGTGGCCGTTAACAAGGTTGACGAGCCCTTTATGGAAGACCTTATCTACGATTTCTACAGGTTAGGCTTTGAAGAGGTTATCCCCATCTCTGCAATCCACAAGATTGGAATTCCAACGCTAATAGAAAAGATACTGGAAAAGCTCCCTGAGGAACTGAAAGAGGCTGCAGGGAGAGAGCACGAGAAGAAGGAGAGGAGAGAGAAGGCCGAAAGGCTCATTTCCGGAGAGGAGACGGAAGAGCTCCACAAGCTCTCAGAAGACCTTGCAGCCGGAAAGGAGTATGAGATAGAGGAAGAGGAGAAGGAGCCCATAAAGGTTGCGATAGTTGGAAGGCCAAACATGGGCAAATCCACACTCTTGAACGCCCTTGTAGGAGAGGAGAGGGCAATAGTCAGCGACGTTCCGGGAACAACGAGGGACGCAATAGACACCTACGTAAAGATAGGAGACGACGAGTTCATCTTCATAGACACCGCCGGAATAAGGCGGAGAGGGAAGATAAAGGACATTGAATACTACTCATATTTGAGGGCTTTAGACGCAATAGACAGGGCAGACGTTGTTGTCCTTTTAGTTGACGCAGAGGAAGGTCCTACGGAGAGAGATGCCAAGATAGCCGGGATAGCCTTAGAGAAGTTCAAGCCCATAATCATTGCAGTAAACAAAATAGATAAGCTGAAGAGCGAAAAGGACTGGGAGAGGATACACAGAGAGCTGGACTTAACATTTGATTTCATCCCTTACGCTCCAAGGGTCTTCATCTCTGCGAAGGAGAGGAAGGGGCTGAAGGAGCTCCTCAAGCAGATAAAAGACGTCTACAGGCAGTATACGAAGAAGGTAAGAACGGGTGAGTTCAACAGGGTTCTCCAGAAGCTGATGGAGATCCACCAGCCCCCTGTTTACAAGAACAAGATTGTCAAAATCTACTACGGAACACAGGTAAAGACGAAACCGCCAACGTTCCTGCTCTTCTCAAACTACCCTGAGGGGATTCCAAAGTCCTTCAGGCGGTTTTTAGAGAACAGGATAAGAGAGGCATTCGGGTTCAACAAAATACCCATCAGAATCGTCTTTAAGAAGAGGAGTTAGGAGGGAAGATGAAGGTTCTGGGAATAAACGGCTCACACAGGAAAGGGTCAACACTTATCCTTTTAGAGGAGGCCTTTAAAGAGCTTGAAGGTTTTGACACTGAGATCATCTCCCTTTCCGACTACGTCCTTGAGTACTGTAAGGTCTGTAACGCCTGTAAGAGGAACGGCGGAATCTGTGTAGTTAAAGATGGATATGAAGAGATAGCCCAGAAGATGAAAGAGGCCGACGCTATTATCATCGGCTCTCCGGTCTACTTCGGCTCTATCACGGGGATGCTCAAAACCCTCTTTGACAGGTCAAGGACTTTGAGGGTCAACTGGGAGCTGAAGGACAAGGTCTGTGCGGCAATTGCCGTTGGGGCAACAAAGCACGGCGGTCAGGAGCACACGCTTCAGGCAATCCACGCCTGGGCACTGATCCACGGAATGATTTTAGTTTCAGACTCAGATCCAACAGCACACTTTGGGTGTGCAGCTGTTGCAAAGCAGGTAGACGACCAGTTTGAGATTGACGAGTGGGGTTTAAAAACGGCAAGGAGCGTTGGAAAGAGGGTAAGGGAGGTTCTGAACCTTATTAAGGGAAACCGTTGATAGTTCTTGGAACAAGCGGCTTCTTCTACAGGGACTGGAAGGGAGTCTTCTACCCGGAAGACTTGCCTATGAGCCAGTGGCTCCTCTACTACGCAGAGCACTTCAACGGATTAGAAGTTAACTCAACGTTCTACAGGCTTCCCGTTAAGTCCTCAATCAGAAACTACCGTAAAGTTCCGCTTAAGTTTGTTTTCAAGCTCTACAGGGGAATAACCCACTACAGGAAACTGACGGAAGAGAACGTTAGGCCTTTCCTTACTGTAAAGGAAATACTGAAAGAGAACTTGGTCTGCCTTTTGGGTCAGTTTCCAAAGAGCTTCTCCTACAGCGAGAAGAACCTTGAGTTTCTCAACAGAACAGTTGAAATTTTCAGGAAAGAGGAAATTGACGTAGCAGTGGAGCTCCGCAGCCCCACGTGGGAAAAACACCTCAGCGAGGTTGAAGGGGTAGTTGTCTGTTCAGACTTTCCAGAGAGTTTAGGCTGGCTGAAGGAGTATAAGGAAACGGAAAAACTTTCATACTTCAGGTTTCACGGAAGAGAAAGGTTATACAGGAGCTCTTACACCGAAGACGAGCTTAAGGAAATTGCAGAGAAAGTTATGAGAAGCTCCTCACAGGTTAAGTGCATCTTCTTCAACAACACGGTAGGGGGAATCGGAGCTCTAAACGCACTGAAGCTGAAGGAACTTTTAGGACTTAACGGCGGAAAGGAGGAAGATTAAGAAAGAGACCAGCGTAATGGTGGCTCCTGAGGGGGCGTCTAATGCAAACGAGGTGAGCATTCCTAAGAAACCTGAAAGGATTCCAAAGAGAAGGGAAAGGGTGAAATACTGGCCGTAGCTTTTAGAGAGCCTGAAAGCGGAGGCTGAGGGAACTACAAGGAGCGAGAAAACCAGGAGAGCTCCCACCGCCTTAAGGGAGAAGGTAACGACGGCGGCAATGAGAAGGTTCATCAAAAACGTTACCAGCTCAACCCTGTAGCCTGAGGCCTTTGCAAGCTCCTCGCTGAAGGTTATCAGGTAGATCTCCCGCCAGAGGAAGGTGAAAAAGAGGGAAACCAGAACCGCTAAAACCCAAAGGACTAAAAGATCTTGAGTCTCAACAGAGAGAGGGCTTCCAAAGAGGTAGGAGAGGACGGAAGCACCGTAGGTGTTTGAAAAGCTTAAGAAAAGAACTGCCAGTGCCATACTGGTTGCAAAGAGAACTCCCATCCCAACGTCAAAGTGGAGACCTTTCCTGCTTAGATACCAGATAACAGCAGCGGCAGAAAGGGTAAATAGAAGAGCTGTTAAAATGGGAGAGAGACCAATTAGAAAGCCGAAGGCAACCCCTGAAAAGGCAACGTGGGCAAGGCCAGCCCCGGCAAAGCTCATTTTCCTTAAAACTACGTATGAGCCAACGGCAGAGCAGACAAAACCGGTAAGAATAGAGGCTAAGAGAGCTCTAACTCCAAAGTCGTAGCTTAAAAAGAGAAAAGGGTTTGAGACCATTTCTATCCTTCAGAGGAGCCTTCTGCCTCTTTTTCCTTAAGTTTCTTAAGGTATTCCTGAGCCTTTTTGTGCTTAACAACGTCTCCCGTTTTGTAGTAGATGGCATACTCGGCAATGTTTGTTGCGTGGTCTCCCACCCTTTCCAAAGACTTAACAACAAGTATGAGCCTTACCGCAATCGCTGCGTTTTCAGGGTTCTTCTGGGAAATCTCAACAAGCTCGTCAAAGAGCCTCTCGTAGAAGCTGTCAACAATATCGTCTTTGTCTATTACTTCTTTTGCAAGCTCAACGTCTCCTCTCAAAAGTGCCATAACCGAGTCTTTAAGCATCTCAGAAACTATCTTAAGCATTCTGGGAAGGTCAACGTAAGGTTTTATAGGAGGAACTTCTGCAAGCCTTATGGCCGTTTCGCAGATATCCCTTGCAAGGTCTCCCACCCTCTCAAGGTCAACAATGCTTTTTAAAATAGAAACAACAAACCGCAAGTCTGCAGCTTCTGGGGAGTAGAGGGCAAGAATCCTGACGCACCTCTCCTCAATCTCAAGCTCCTTTATATCTATGAGCCTGTCAAACTGGTAGGTGGCCTTGGCCTTTTCCTTATCCCTCTCCATAAGGGCTTCCATTGCATCGTTAATGATCTTCTTGGCCATGTCGGCCATCTCAATAAAGCTCTTCTTCAGCTCGTCAAGATCTGCTATGTAGCGCTCTATCATTTACCCCTCCATCTGGTGGTAGAGTGCAGAGATTAAAACGTCCAAGGCCAATTCTACCTTCTCTTCCCTTAACAGTTTCTTAAAAGTTGAGAGCTCCTTCAGTATCTCATCGGCAAGGAAGAGCAGATCTTCAAATCCCTCAGGTTCATTAGCCCTGTAGTAAACAAGCCTTTTCAGGAATGGAATCAGGTAGTTCTGGGATATGTAAAAGAAGGCTTCTCTCTTTTCCTCAGGTATAGGTTTCTCAAGGAGGCATTCAAGGTATGAGAGTTTCTCCTCTTCAGGGTAGCCGAGAAGGGAGTTTTTAACGGAGGAGACAAACTGGCGGAGCTCCTCCTTCTTCGTCCTGACCCTGAACTCCCTATCAGCCTTCCACTGGGGAAGTATCCCCTCTATGAACCTCTTTGCCTCTTCCTCAAAGGGAAAAAACTCATCCTCTCTTCCAAAGTTGCAGCATCCCATTAAAGTGTCTCCTCTTTTACCGGCCTTGAGAGGAGCTCCCTCATAACCTCATCGGGGTTCCTCTTTTCATAGATAATCTTATAGACAGCGTGAGAAATCGGCATCTCTAAAAAGAGTTTCTCTGCAAGGTTAACAACGGCCTTCACCGTATGGACACCCTCAACAACCTGCTTTCCGTCAAAGTCTTCACCTCTGGCAACCAAAAGCCCAAACTGCCTGTTCCTTGAAAGGTCTCCGGTACAGGTGAGAACAAGGTCTCCAACGCCTGAAAGGCCGTAAAAGGTCTCTTCCCTTGCTCCAAGGGCTTTTCCCAGCCTCTTTATCTCGTGAAGCCCCCTTGTTATGAGGGCCGCCCTTGCGTTGTTCCCAAGGCCCATCCCGTCTGAAATTCCCGTTGCTATGGCTATCACGTTCTTGAGAGCTCCCCCGAGCTCCACCCCAAGAACATCAGAAGAGGCGTAGAGCCTGAAAGAGGGAGTGTTGAGAGTCTTAACCATCTCAAGAGCTCTCTCTGAACTCTGATTCGCAACAACAGCGGCGGCAGGCAGGCCGGAGGCTATCTCCTTTGCAAATGTAGGCCCTGAAAGGACGTAGTAGTTTTCAAGTGAACCAAAAATCTCCTCAAACCTCTGAGAAAGGGTCTTTAGAGTCTTAACCTCTATCCCCTTACTTGCGCAGATTAAGGGTCTGGAAGCTATTAAACCCTTGTGCTCTTCCCAGAAAGAGGGAGTAAACTGGGCAGGGATAACGGAAAAGACAACGTCTGCCCCTGAAACTGCTTCCTTAACTGAATCTGTAGCCACAACAGTTTCAGGATACCTAAAACCCTTCAGAAAAACAGGATTCTCCCTCTCCCTGTTTATAACTTCCGCCACATCCTTCTCACGGCACCACTGGAAAACCTCAGAACCGTTTCTGCCAAAGTGGATAGCAAGGGCAGATCCCCAGCTTCCAGAGCCTAAAACGGCCAGCTTCACCTCTTCACCTCTACAAATCTATCCCCTTCTCTCTTAAAAACTCCGGAAACGAGGACTCCCTTCTCCTTGAAGAACTTGAGCAGTCTATCAAGGTCTTCTTCCCTGACTAGAACCCCAACGCCGCACCCTTCAAATATCTCATCGGGAATGGGAATAGAAACAGCCTTAAAGTCCTTCAGGAGCTTCTCAGCCTTGAGCCCTTCAGGGATAGAGGGAAAAGCTATGCAGTATTCATACTTCTTAAAAAGCCCTGTAGCCCTTAAGAAATACTCTTTTGCGTGGAGCCTCACCCCCGTTGCGATGAAAAAGAGTTTCTCGCCAAAACTCTTAGCCTCAGCCATTACTCTCCTCTTTAAGCTTTTTAAGAGCTAAAAAGCCCTCGTAGAATATCCAGAGGGCAAGGAAAACCTGAACAAGGGCAGCAATTCCTATAACTGTAAACTTCCACTTAACAAAGAGCATAACAAGTGCCCAAACGGTGATAACGGCCATAAAGAGGGACGGAATTCCCGTAACGAACCAGTATTTTCCCCTTCCGGTCTTTATCATCCAGACCATAACGACGAAAAGGGAAAGGGCAGCAATCAGCTGATTTGTAGCCCCAAAAACAGGCCAGAGGGCCTTCCAGACGGGAAGGAGCTTTCCGGTGGCAGGATCTCTATACTTGAGAAAGACGAGGAAAGCTGGAATGATGAGTGAAACGCCGGTGGCAACAAACCTGTTTGTTATTCCTGTAAGCTCTGTGAAAACGTACCTTGCGAGCCTCGTTCCCGTATCTGTGCTGGTTAGAACAAAGGAGGAGAGGGCAAGCATTCCAAAGGCAACTCCAATCTTCTCAGGAATTCCCAGAACTGCCATAAACCTTCCAACTCCCGTTCCGTAAATGGCCGCAACGTTTTTCTTAAGAATGTGAAACTCAGGAACTGTAAGGATGAGAACGAAAATAACAGACATAACAGCAACCAGACCTTCTAAGAGCATTGCTCCGTAGCCAACGGGAAGGGCATCTGTCTCCTTATCAAGCTGTTTAGAGGTTGTTCCAGAGCCAACTAAAGAGTGGAAGCCGGATATTGAACCGCAGGCTATAACAACGAAAAGGAGCGGAACTAAAGGCCCTATATCGCTGTTAAATCCCAAGTAGGCCGAAATGTGAGGCTGGAAATTACCGAAGGAGAGGAGAATTCCAAGGCCTGCACCTATAACAGCACCGTAGAGGAGGAAGCTTGAGAGGTAGTCTCTGGGCTGGAGGAGTATCCAGACGGGAGTTACTGAGGCAACAGCAACGTAGATGAGGAGGATGATGTTCCAGACTGCCGGAGAGAGGTTTATGGGAAAGAGCTGACCAATGTAAACGGCAATGTAGACAAGGACAACGAAAATGACAGTAGCCCACTTAAGGGAAAGACCAAATCTGTAGACAGAAATTCCGAAGAGAACGGCCAGAAAGATGTAGATAACTGCAGAGGTTGCAACTCCTCCACCAATGGGAAGGAGAGAGACAACTTTGCCGCCCTCAACTAACGGAACTTTAGCGTTGAAGGTTATCTGGGCAACGTTTATGAAGACGGCAACAACGTAGAGGAGGGCAAGCCAGATGAAGAGTTTAAAAAGGAAACCGGCCCTTTTTGATAGGTATCTGCCCCCAATCTCTGCAATTGACTTTGCCATGTTCCGAACGGAGGCGACAATTGAGCTCATATCGTGGACGCCGCCTATGAAGACGTTTCCGATTAGAACCCACAGGTAGGCAGGAAGCCATCCCCAAGAGGAAGCTGCAGTTATTGGGCCAACTATCGGCCCTGCACCGGCGATAGAGGAGAAGTGGTGGCCTAAAAGGACAGGAGCAGGTGCCGGAACGTAGTCAACTCCGTCTTTTAGCTCGTGGGCAGGCGTTCTGGCATCTTTCTTCAAGCCAAAGACCTTATCCCTTAAAAACCGTCCGTATGTGAAGTAGGCTATTAACAGAACAACCGCAGCGATAACGAAGAGGAGAGTAACCATTCTTCCCTCCGTTTTAAAGGGTAAGGTAATTATCCTACAAAAAGGCGGGAATCAGAGATAGTTAAATGAAAGGGAGGGGAGCTCCCTCTCCCAATCAGCAGTTAACGGGAACGATATTCCTGTGAAGTCCCAGTTTCTTAGGTTCAATTCCAAGGGCCAATCCAACAAGCTGTGGAACGTGAAGAACTGGCAACTTAAAGCTCTCTCCTACTTCCTTTAGTGCCCTTGACTGGTTTGCGTCAAGGTTCATGTGGCAGAGAGGACAGGGAGTTGTCATACAGTTTGCTCCGTTTCTTCTGGCGTCTAAAAGGTTTAAACCGGTTAACTTCATACTCATTTTTGGAGCAGGCCAGAAGGCGTGGAAACCGCAACACTCAAGTCTCCTCTCCCCGGAAACGGGCTCAGCTCCAAGGGCTTTTATAATCTTCTCCAAAGACTGAGGGTTCTCTGAAGGCTCAAAACCTAAAATACTCTCAGGCCTTACAGTGTGGCAGCCGTAGTAGGGATAGACCTTTAAGTTAGAAAGCGGCTTAACAACCCTTTTTCTAAGCCCCTCCTCTCCGAACTCCTCTAAAAGAACCCAGTGGAAGTGTTTAACGTCAACAGTCCCCTTATACTCAAGGCCAGCTTCAGAAAGAATTTCGTTCACCTCTTCTTTCAGATCTTCATCGTTATCAAGTAAATACTTGGTCTTCCTCAGGACTAAAAGGCAGGTGCTACAAACGGTCACTATGTCCAGACCTTCCTTTTCTGCGTATGCAAGGTTCCTTGCATTAACGGCAAGGTCAACGGCTTCTTTAACCTCTTCTAAAACCCCAGCACCGCAACAGCTGAACTGTGGAAGTTCAACAAGTTCTATTCCAAGCTTTTCAGCAACGGCAACGGTTGACTCGTAGAGCTCCTTGGAAGCCCCCTTAGCAGCACATCCCGGATAAAAGGCGTATCTACCCATCACTCCACCTCCATAGCGGCCTTCATCACCTTAATAAGTGTTTCGTGCTCTCCAATCGGCTTCATAACCGGCGAGTGGGCTTTCCCTCTGAGGATCATCTTTATTCCAACAGGCAGGTTCTCAAGAACTCCCTTGATTCCTTTAGTTCTAAGGGGAAGAAGAACCTCGTTGAGCATACCGGACTCAAGTAGGGATTTGTAGAAGGCCATAACGTGCCTTGCTCCTGGGTTGTCTTTCAGGCCAACATCTATGGAAAGACCTCTCAACTTCATAATCCCATCAACGGGAGAGATGTGTTTGGGACAGACGTCTGCACACTTGTTGCAACGAACACAGTTCCACATATCAAAGGCGTAGCCAATTTTTGACCTTTCAGCCTTCAGGGCGTCCCTAGGATCAACTGCAAACCTGTAAACCCTCGCAAGCTGGAACGGTCCACCGTAGTTCTCGTCAATCTGAGTGGCCGTACAGGAGGAGAAACAAGAAGTGCAGAGAATACAGTCTGTGAAGGAGTCAAACTTCTTAAGTTCGTTGGGATAAACTCTACTCTCCTCGTCTAAGGTTTTTGGAACAACCTCAGGGTCTGGAACCAACCAGGGCTTCATCTCTTCCATTCTCTTAAAGGGCTTATCCCAGTCAACAATCAGGTCTCTTATAATCTCCATGTTATCAAGGGGTTCAAGTGTTAAGGTATCCGTTCCAAACTTGTCAAGCTCGTTGAAAATCTGGGTTTTGCAGGCAAGTTTTGGGAAACCGTTTACCTTAACGGCACAGGAGCCGCAGATTGCGCTCCTGCAGAAAGCCCTGAAAGCAAGGGTTGGATCTTGAGTATCCTTTATCTGTTGAAGGGCCTCAAGAACCGTCATACCCTTTGGAACAGTTAACTTATACTCCTGAAAGTAAGGCTTTTCGTCCTTTTTAGGGTTAAAACGCTTTATTCTGAAAAGAACCTCTCTCTTCTCCATTCTATCCCCCTTAATACTTCCTCTCCTCTGGCTGGTATTTGGTGATTACGACGGGCTTCCATGAGAGGCGGAGCTCCCCATCCTCTCCTCTCTCAACAACTGAGTGTTTCAGGAAGTTCTCATCGTCCCTCTTCGGATAATCCGTCCTGTAGTGAGCTCCCCTGCTCTCCTTCCTCTCCAGAGCCGGAAGAACTATCGTTTCGGCAATATCAACAAGGTTTAAAAACTCTAAGGTCTGCTGTAGATTCGTGTTAAAGGTCCTCTCCCCATCGTAAACCTTAACGTGTTTAGCCCTTTCCTTAATCTCCCTTACCTTCTCAAGGGCTTCCCTCATCCTCTTCTCTTCCCTGAAAATGCCGGCGCCATAGCTCATAACGTCACTAAGCTCACTCCTCAGATCTACCAGCTTCTCTTTTCCGTCTGAAGAAAACAGACTGTCAATCCTCTCCTCTTCCTTCTTAACTTCAGATTCATCAAAGGGAGCAAAACCAATTTCTGAAACATAGTTGATGGCATCCTCGCCAGAGAGTTTCCCGAAAACAACTATGTCAAGGAGTGAGTTCCCACCAAGTCTATTTGCACCGTGGACGGAGATGCAGGCACACTCACCTGCAGCGTAAAGCCCTTTAATCGGGGTTCTTCCCAGCTTATCTGCATCAATCCCACCCATTGAGTAGTGGGCAGTCGGCCGAACGGGAATGGGTTCCTCTATAGGATCAACACCTTCAAAGTCAATGGCCAGCTCCCTTATCTGAGGAAGCCTCTCAAGAATCTTCTTCCTTCCAAGGTGCCTCAAGTCAAGGTAGACAAACTCGTTTCCCTCATCATCTCTAAATCCCCTTCCCTCCATTATCTCCGTCTCTATAGCCCTTGAAACCATATCCCTCGGAGCAAGCTCCATCTTTTCAGGAGCATACTTTTTCATAAACCTTTCACCTTTATTGTTAATCAGGTAACCGCCCTCTCCACGGGCACCCTCAGTAACGAGAATACCCGTCCTCCTCAAACCTGTCGGGTGAAACTGGACAAACTCCATATCTTTCAGAGGCAAACCGGCCCTTAAAACGGCAGCTGTTCCGTCTCCAGTATTTCCAAGGGCATTAGAAGTTCTATTCCAGTAAACTCTCGCGTGTCCTCCTGTTGCCAGGATTACAGCCTTTGCTCTGATCCCGTGAACACCCCCAGTCCTCAAGTCCATTGCAACAACACCAGAGACCCTATCTCCGTTGTGAACAACTGATAGGAGAAACCACTCGTTAAGAAACTTCACTCCGTTTTTCAAACACTGCTCATAGAGGGTCTGGAGCATAACGTGACCTGTCTTATCGGCAGCGTAACACGTTCTCGGAAAGGAAGCTCCACCGAACGGCCTTTGCGCAATTCTCCCATCTTTGAGTCTTGAGAATGGAAGACCCATGTGCTCCATTTCCCTTATGATTTTTGGAGCCATTTCACACATTAGCTCAACAGCATCCTGATCAGCTAAAAAGTCGCTACCTTTCACTGTGTCGTAGGCGTGTTTCTCAGGGCTATCTGGAGCAACGTTTCCAAGGGCGGCGTTTATACCACCCTGGGCAGCCCCCGTGTGTGACCGGGTAGGATAAACCTTAGAGAGAACAGCTACAGACAACCCTTTCCTTTTACTCGTTTCAAGGGCAGCGTAAAGACCGGCACCCCCAGCCCCAACGATTAAAATGTCAAACTGAAGCATAGGTCCTCCTTGCTTTATGAAATTTCTTTAATTCTTTTATTGCCTTTGAAAAATTATAGAAAACACGCGAAAAACAGAATTTTCAACGGATAAATCGTTCCAGTTTAACTATTTGTAAAAATTTTGTAAAATTTTAAGAAGCTCTTAATTTTCATAAAATGCTTATAACTTTATCTTCCGGAGGTTTCATATATGGTAGAGCTTGACTACGACATAGTAATCGTAGGAGGCGGTGGAGCCGGTCTATACGCAGCTCTCTGGGCGGCGGAGAATACGATACTAAAAGTGGCCGTTATGACAAAGGTATACCCCACCCGTTCCCATACCGGAGCTGCAGAGGGTGGAATTAACGCCGTTTTAACCCACTCAGTTGGAGACAGCCCCGAAGCCCACGCCTACGATACGGTAAAGGGTAGCGACTTCTTGGCAGATCAGGACGCCGTTGACATAATGTGCAAAATGGGGGCCGCCGTTATATACGACATAGCCCACAGGGGTGTTCCATTTTCAAGGCGGCCAGACGGAAGGATTGCCCAGAGGCCGTTCGGTGGAGCTTCTTTCCCAAGAACCTGCTACGCTGCTGACAAAACAGGCTTCTACATACTCCAGACCCTCTACGAACAGTGCCTCAAGAACAACGTAACATTTTTAAACGAGTGGTTCCTCCTCTCAATAATCCACAACGGCGAAAGGGTAGAGGGAATAACGGCCTGGGACATAAGGAACGGCGGTGTTCACCTCATAAAGACTAAAGCGGTAATCCTGGCAACAGGTGGACATGCAAGGGTTTACTGGAATAGAACTTCAAACGCCCTTGGAAACACTGGAGACGGAACCGCCGCCGCTCTAAGAGCAGGTTTACCGCTTAAGGATATGGAGTTTATCCAGTTCCACCCAACGGGACTTGCAAAAACGGGAATTCTGGTCACTGAAGGTGCCCGCGGAGAGGGCGGATACTTAAGGAACAAAGACGGCGAGCGTTTTATGAAGAGGTATGCTCCTGAGAAGATGGAGCTTGCCCCAAGAGACATTGTTGCAAGGGCTATTCAGACGGAGATAGACGAGGGAAGGGGATGTGGACCAAACGGCGACTACATCTGTTTAGACCTTACCCATTTAGGAGAAGAGAAGATAAACGAAAGGCTCCCACAGACAAGGGAACACGCAATCCTCTACGAGGGGGTTGACCCGGTTAAGGAGCCGATTCCCATTGCCCCAACTGCCCACTACTCAATGGGTGGGATTGATGCAGATAAGCTGGGAAGAACCCCGATTAAAGGGCTTTACGCTGCAGGTGAGTGTGCCTGCATCTCCGTCCACGGTGCAAACAGGTTAGGCGGCAATTCCCTACTTGACGTTCTCGTTTACGGAAGGCTTACAGCCCTTGAGGCAGTTAAATATGCAGATGAAGCTCCAGAAACAAACCCGTCTGTTGCAAAGGCAAAAGACGATGAAAAGAGAATACTGGAGCTTATGGAAGCAGATGGAAAGGAAAAGGTTGCCGACTTAAGGAAAGAGTTGGGCAACGTTATGATGAAGCACTTTGGCGTCTTCAGAGAAGAAAAGTCTATGAGAGAAGGACTTGAGAAAGTGATGGAGATTAAGGAAAGGGCCAAACACGTTAAGGTTTACGATACCAGCAAGAAGTTCAACACAGACCTGATAACAGCACTTGAATTCTTAAACCTCGTTGACCTGGCTCCAGCCATTGCCGTTCCTGCAATTGAGAGGAAAGAGAGCAGGGGGGCTCACGCGAGGAAGGACTACCCAAAGAGGGACGATAAGAACTTCCTGAAGCACTCTGTTGTTAAGTTAAAAGAGGATGGAACCTACGAGCTCTCCTGGAAGCCGGTAACAATTACAAAGTTCCTACCAGAGGAAAGGAAGTACTAAGGAGGAAGCTATGGAAACTGCCATCTTGCAGGTTTTTAGATACGACCCCGAAAAAGATCAAGCTCCTTACTACAAGGAGTATGAGGTTCCTGTAGAAGGAACGCTCCTCAATGCACTCCTCTACATAAAGGACAACTTAGACCCAACCCTCGCCTTCAGGGCTTTCTGCAGGAGTGAGGTGTGCGGCTCCTGTTCAATGAAGGTTAACGGGAAGACAAAACTCGCCTGTAAAACTCCTATGAAAGAGTTAGTTGAGACCTGGAAGGGAAAACCTTTAAGGATAGAGCCTCTAAACCACATGAAGGTTATCAAGGACTTGGTTGTTGATATAGACAAGCCGATAGAGAAAATGAAGACCCTTATTCCCTGGTTGGTTCCAGACCCGAGGGTAGTTCCAACGGACCCGATGCACGAGAGCATCATTTACCCGGAGGAGATGGAGGCCTACAAAGACCAGATCCACTGTATGCTCTGCTTTTCTTGCTACTCAGCATGTGAAGCTGTTGCAGACAACGAGAGATACAGGGGACCATTTGCCTTTTCCAAGGCCTACAGGTTCCAGGTTGACAGGAGAGATATAGAAACTGCGAAGGAAAAAAGAATCAGGTATGCAATCTCAGGAGGTCTCTGGAGCTGCGTTCAATGTCAAAAGTGCATTCACGTATGCCCTAAAGGTGTTAGACCAGCCGAGGACATTCAAAATCTTAGAGGACAGGCCGTTAAGAAAGGATTTACAGACAAACCTGGTGCTAAGAAGCTCAAGCACTTCGTTGACTGGATCTACGCTACAGGTCAGATAAACAGGCTCTACCTGCCAGAGGAGGTTTACGGGAACAAGGAAGCGAGGGAAAAACTTACCAAGGCCTATACAGAGATGGGTGTTGAGGTGTGGGAAGTTCCAAAGCCGACAAAAGGCCTTATGAAGTTCAGGGATATATACCTTGAGATTCTATCCAAGGAAGATAAAGCATTAGACCTTGACTACTCCCACGTCCGCAAGATTGACAAGATGGTAAGCGATATATTCAAGGCAGACATCTGCACAATCGTTGACAAAGCCCACGAGGAGGGCAGGAGTTCACGGGGGTTAATCTCTAAGCTGAAAGGTCTTTTAGGAGGTCAGTAATGGTTAAAGTTGGCTTTTACCAGGGCTGCTGCTTTCAGGGGCAGGATGCCCACATGTTTGAGACGATGAAGGAGATGTTCAAGCGGATAGATGTTGACGTTGTACTTTTAGAGGAAACTACCTGCTGCGGCGGGAACACAATTGACGAGGAGAACAGAAAGCTCTCTTATGCAATAAATGCAAGGAACATCGCCCTTGCAGAGAGAGAAGGGCTTGACATGCTTGTTTCGTGCAACACCTGTTATATGGTAATAGCAAAGGCAAAAAGAGCTCTTGATACAAACAAAAAGCTCAGGGACGAGATAAACGAGCTCCTTAAAGAGGAAGGATTGGAGTATAAAGGAACGAGCAGGATATACCACCTTTTAGATTTTTTCAGGGATGTTGTTGGTTATGAAAAGATAAAACAGGCCGTTAAGAGGCCTTTAAAGGGGTGGAAAGTTGTCGCCTACTACGGCTGCCACGTTCTCTACCCGAAAGAGATTGCCGTTGACAACAGCGACAATCCATCATCTCTACAGGAGATATTAAAAGCCCTTGGAGCAGAAGTTATTGATGACTACGAAGGGAAGGATGCCTGTTGCGGATACCACTCTTTCTTCACAGATAAATCAATGACTCTGAAAAAGCTGAACAGGATTTTAGGCGGAGTTAAGAAAGTGGGAGCTGACATAGTAGCTACTCCCTGTCCATTGTGTTTTAAATCTTTTGATATATACCAGACAAACATGGAAAACCCGCCAAGGGTTCCATCTTCTTTCCTGCCGGAGATTATGGCCTACGCTTTTGGGATTGATAAGGATAAATCTGGATTATCTCACCACCTGATTAAGGTTGAGAAGGAGTAGGAGCGGGGAGCTCCTACTTTTCCTCTTTAGTTTCTTTCTTTTCTCTATAATACCCACAAAGGTCTTTCAGAGGACACTTTTCACACTCAGGCTTCCTGGCCTTGCAAATCGTTCTTCCAAGTCTTATGAGGTTGTAGTGGAAAACTCTGTTGAACTCCCCGTCAAAATGTTTCTCCATGAACTCTGAAATCCTGTCTTTATCCCAGCTTTCCGGGAAAATTCCCAGTCTCTTTAGAACCCTGTAGCAGTGGGTATCTATCGGAAAAGTGTTTTTTTCAAAGGCAAAAGTTAGTATTACCCTTGCCGTCTTTGAGCCAACAAAGGGAAGAGATGTAAGGAGTTCTATACCCTCTTCCGGGGGGAGCTTCCTCAGTCTTTCCTCAATCTTTGGCCAGTTAGAAACCAGAGCTTTAAGCCCTTTTAACTTCTGGCTGAACATTCCACACGGACGAATGGCAGAGATAAGAGTACTTTCGGGGAGTTCTGCCAGCTTAAGAAGGTTTCCGCCCGTAACCTTTTTCAGGTTATTAAGACACTTTTCTGCGTTTCTGTCGGTTGTGTTCTGACTCAAAACTGTAAAAACTGCCTGCTCTACAGGCGTTCTGTTGGGTCTGTAGGGTATCGGAAAAATTTCCTTTAACCGTCTGTAAACTTCCTTAATTACCTCTATTCTGCCCATTACACAAGGCCAGCCAGTTTTAGAGCTCTCTCAAGGTCTTTCTGAAACTCTGGTTCTCCTCTTCTGTTCCTCAACAGGTAAGCAGGGTGGAAAGTCGGAATTACCGTAATTTCCTTACCTCCTATCTCAACTCTGTGTTCTTTCCCCCTTATTTTTGATATGGGAGTTTTCTCTGGAAGGTTGAGAATCGTCCTTGCGGCAAAAGCTCCCAAGCAGAGTATAACTTCTGGAGATATAAATTCTATCTGTTTCTCAAGGAAAGGGTAACAGGCGGCAATCTCGTCTGGTGCCGGGTTTCTGTTGTTTGGCGGCCTGCACTTAACAACGTTGGTTATGTAAACCTTATTTCTGGAAACACCGTAAAGGTTCAGAAACCTTGTTAGAAGCTGCCCTGCTCTACCGACAAACGGCCTCCCCTGAAGATCTTCCTGCTCTCCGGGAGCTTCACCTACAAGCATCAGGTTGGTTTGAGGAGCTCCCTCTCCAAAGACAACGTTCGTTCTGGTTTTACAGAGCCTGCACTTACAGCAGCTTTTCGCTTCTTCCTCCAGTTTCTTAAGCTCCTCAATCGGCTCAAAAGTTCCCATCTCTAACCTCTCGCCGTTAATGGAAGGAACCTTTACCTCATCATAACCCAGAAGTCTCAGGAACTCAAGGAACTTCTTAACTTCTTCCACCTAAAACCTCTTTCCTCAGAACGCCATCGTAAACCCAGGTTGTAGGTCCCTCAAGGAAGACCTCTTTAAGCTCTCTGTCAAAGTAAACTTTTAACCTTTCTCCGCTTGAGACTTCCACCTCAACAGGGGACTTTAAGTTAAAGAGTTTAGCTGCAACGAGAGCAGAGGCCACCGCTCCGGTTCCACAGGCAAGGGTCTCCCCTTCAACACCTCTTTCATAAGTTCTTACTCTGATTCTATCAAGTCTAACCTCTACAAAGTTGACGTTTGCTCCCTTCGGGGAGAAGAGCTCCGAAAACCTTATTCTCCTGCCGAGTTTTTCAACTTCAACCTCTTCAAGTCTGTCAGCGAAAACAACGGCGTGGGGAACTCCGGTGTCTATGTAGTGAACAGTAATTCCTCCTTCATTCAGGTTAAGCTTCATGTCCTTAGGAGGTGTTAGTTTTACCTTTACATCTCTGCCTTTTACCTCCGCCTCTACGATGCCTGCTCCCGTTTCAACTCTCATCCTTTCGGGAGCCAGTCCTTCTTCAAAGGCAAACCGTGCAACACATCTCATGCCGTTTCCACACATTTCGGCCGTTGAACCGTCGGAGTTAAAGAAACGCCATTTAAAGTTGGCAACAGACGAGTCCTCTATGAGGATAAGGCCGTCGGCTCCGGTTCCTGTCCTTCTAGAACAGATCCTCCTTACTGCTTCTTCTTCAGGAACTCTGCCACAGAACCTGTTGAAGGCACCTGCCAGGTTGTTAATGACGATAAAGTCGTTTCCCGTCCCCTGAATCTTTACAAACTTCAGCCCCATTTTTCTCTCCAGTTTTTGGTTTTATTCAATCTCTTCCCACATCTGCGGAAGAAGAAATCTCCTGAGTTTTCCGATTCTCGTTCTCGGGAGCTCCCTGTCCACAAGTTTAAACTCTTTAATCTTCTTGTAAGGTTGAAACCCTCTCATCAGCCTGTTCATCTCTTTTCTTATAAAGGACTTAACGTCCTTCACCCCCTCTTCAACCAAAAGCTCAAAGTCTGGTCTAACTATAGCTTTCAGCTTACCCTCGTGAAAGAAAACGCCCACCTCTAAGATATACGGGCTTTTAAGGAGCTCTATCTCTATATCCTCTGGGTAAACGTTCTTCCCACTCTCAAGAACTATTATCTCTTTAGCCCTGCCGGTAATGTGAATAAAGCCGTCCTTATCAACGTAACCGAGGTCTCCCGTGTAAAACCAGCCGTCCTTTATAACTTTGTTAGTTTCCTCAGGTTTGTTGTAGTATCCCTTCATCACGTTGTCGCCCTTTACGGCTATCTCCCCTGAATCTGTTACCTTTACCTCAACCCCTTCAACGGGAACTCCCGCTGTACCTATTTTCTTTTTATCTGGTCTGTTTACCGAGATCAGAGGAGAGGTTTCTGTAAGACCGTAACCCTCTAAAATATTGAACCCCATGGCCTCCATATCTCTCCAGACCTCTTCACTGAGCTTTGCTCCCCCACTTATCATGTACCTAAGATGCTGCCCCACTTTTCTGTGAACCTCCGAGAAGAACCGTTTCCTCACAGTACGGGGAACGCCTTTTCTAAAAGCTTTAAGAGCACCTTCTACAATTCTTTTCTTAACAGAAGGAAGTTTTTTAATCTCAGCCATTATGTTGTGGTGGATGACGTGGTAGAGCTTTGGAACACCTACCATTATTGTAACTTTCTGATCGTTAACCGTTGAGAGGATGTCTGTAGGAGTCAATTTCTCTATGAATACGAGGGGAATTCGTAAAGTAACGGGTAGAACTGCCGTTGCCATAAGGGGGTATGTGTGGTGAAAAGGGAGAATTGCGACAAACCGATCTTCTTCACTTAAGAAGTCCAGTTTCTCAACCGCAGTTATGTTGTGGTTCAAGTTTTTCAGTGTAAGCATTACTCCCTTAGGGTTACCGGTGGTTCCGGAAGTATAGAGAATCAAAATAACGTCTTCAGGCTCCCTTCTCCTGAAAGTTATTTTTCCACTTCCTGTGAGTTTTTTCGAGTCAACGTCTAAAACTTTAACATGGTAGCCGAGTTTTGAAATAGCTTTTTCTGCAATCTCTCTGTTTTTTTCACTGGTTATTAGGTACCTTGGCTGGGAATCTTTCAGTATGTTAAAGAGTTCATCCTCCGTTAACATGTAGTCAACGGGAACAGCTATACCGCCGGCAAAGAGAACGGAGAAGAGAGAACTTATCCACTCTGGTCTATTTTCCATAAAAATAACGACTCGGTCTTCAGCTGCCAGATCACCCATGAGCTCCTGTAAGCCAAAAATCTGCTCTCCAAACTCCCTGTAGGTTAAAGACCTGTACTGTCCGTCCTTCTTCTCTACAAATATTTCTCTGTCTGGAAATTCCTGAATGTTTTCAAATACTCTCTCCAGGAACGTTCCCATAGCTTCCCTCATATCAGATCTATTATGTCTCTAATGTCTTTTTTCCTGTCTTCAATAACCAGAAGGAGCTCCCTGGCCTCTTTTTTTGAAACGTTTTTTGAAGACGGAACCTTTAAAACCTCAGCTTTAAGGTAACGGGTAAGCGTATCTATCTCTATAATTTCTCCCGGTTTTACTTCACGAGACGGTTTTGCCTTCTGACCGTTTACCTTAACGGCTCCAGAGTCGCAGAGCTCTTTAGCTACGCTCCTCCTCTTTATCACTCTTGCCAGCTTCAGGAACTGATCCAGTCTCAACACTCTTCTCCTTCTTTCTCATTTTGGAAGGTAGGGAGAAAATCTTCAGAATAAGAGAGAGGAAACCTGCCGCAAGGAAACCTGCTAAAAAGGAGAAGACAATAACGACAAACAGCTTGGTTTTAAATTCACCTACAAAAGGAATGGTAACATTGACATCTTGGAAGTTTTGAAGAGCAAATAGTGTAACCCCTCCCACTATAGTGGCTACTAAAATGGCATAAAGGTTTTGTTTAAGAGTCATTGTACCCTCTAAAATTCAGATTTATCACTCTAAAATGTCAGGTAGAGTGATGTTATGCCGATTACCATTAAACCTAAAATAACTGTAATGCCATTTAAAGCCATGGATACAGCGTGAAGTTTGAGAAATTTATCGTAATAGGAGCGGTCATTGCTTCTGTAAAACTCCGCTTTTAAAATTCCCGCTTTTGGAACTATTAGTAGACCGTTAATAAAGTTGAGTAGGTTCATGATTAGCAGTATGGCTATGTTTATAGACGAGATAAGAGTCATGTTTTCTCTGGTTAGAAGGTAGAACGAGATTAGAGCGAGTACCCCGAACACGTAGCCGATGCCGAAGTACTTGGGGAATACGGCTCCTGTGTACCTTCCTGCATCTTCTTTTTTCAGGACTTTGAAAGCAAGAGGAGCTCCTATTACTGTAAAGAAGAAGAGAGCTCCTGCCCACAGGGAAATGGCGTAGAGGTAAAGGGACTTTAAAATTAAAAGCATTTTAAGACTCCTAGTATAGACTTTGATTTTAGTATTTTACAGAAATTATTCCGTGGAGCGCTGTTTGGGTATATCGGTTAAAATCTACTGGTCATGAGGTGGCTGTTTGTAGTTTTAGGAGTAGTTTTCCTGTTTAGCTGCGGTGGTTCTAAGCCTCCTGTAGTTTATCCGGTGTATACCAGTGAGGGAATCTCCAGTAAAAAGTGTAAGTATACCTACCGTGTAAGAGGTAGAACCTACTGTGTCAGGAAGAGCTCTTCTGGCTTTGTTCAGGTAGGTATAGCCTCATGGTACGGTCCCGGGTTCCACGGTAGCAGGACTGCGAGCGGGGAAATCTACAACATGTACAGGTTTACGGCAGCCCACAAAACGCTTCCTCTGGGTACTTACGTTAAAGTAATAAACCTTGAAAATGGAAGGAGCGTTGTCGTTAAGATTAACGATAGGGGGCCTTTTGTTCCTGGTAGGATAATAGACCTCTCTTACGCTGCGGCTAAAAAGCTTGGAATGCTGAAAAAGGGGACGGCAAAAGTAAAAATTATTGCCCTTGGTAAGAGAGTTAATCACAGGTATCTCTCTGTTAACTATGCCTACGGAAGTTTTTACGTTCAGATAGGTGCTTTTAAGAACAAACTGAACGCCTATACTTTTAAGTGGCATATTTACAGGAGATACAAGTTAAACGTAAGGGTTGTCAGGCTCAGAGGATACTACCGTGTTCTTGCTGGACCCGTTAGGAGCTATAAAGAAGCTGTTGCCTTTAAGAAAAAATTAAAGAGGAAAGGATTAAAAGGCTCCTTTATTATTCGCCTGTAGGAGGGTGATTTGAAGAGTTTAACAGACTTTGACGTTCTGGAGCTCCCTTCTGAAACGTACGATGCGGTTGTTGTTGGCAGTGGGGCAGCAGGTTTAATGTGCGGCATTGTCCTTAAGGAGATAGGTCTTGAGGTCTGTTTATTGACGAAGGGAAAGAGAGAGGAGAGTTCCACAAACCTTGCACAGGGAGGTATTGCTGTTGCCCTTCCCAAAGAAGACTCCCCGGACATTCACTTTAACGATACTGTAAGAGCAGGAGCAGGTCTGGTAAAGCCAAAGATGGCAAGGATTCTCGTTGAGGAGGGGGTAAAGAGAGTAATTGACCTGATTAAAATGGGAGCCCGGTTTGAGACCGACGAGAGAGGTTTGTTGAAGTTTACCAGAGAAGCAGCCCACTCTGTGGCTAGAATCATTTACTACAAGGATAAAACAGGGGAGGAGGTGGAGAGAGCTCTCCTCTCTTCCTATAAAGGGAAACTGGTTGAGAAGGCTCAAGTGAAGGAACTCCTTGCTGAAGGCAACAGGTGTTACGGAGTTGTTGCATCTGTTGACGGTAAGTTGAAACTCTTCTACGCCCCGGTTGTAGCCATTGCCACCGGGGGAGCTGCCGGTCTTTACTTAAAAAACACAAATCCTCCAACTTCAACGGGAGACGGTATAGGAATAGCCCTGAGGTACGGAGCAACTCTTCAGGACTTAGAGTTTGTCCAGTTTCACCCTACGGCCTTCTGTGATAACTCTGAGTGTTTTCTCATTTCAGAAGCTGTTCGCGGTGAGGGTGCCATTCTTATAGACAAGCACGGTAGAAGGTTTATGGGAGACTACCACCACCTCTGGGAGCTTGCCCCCAGGGATGTTGTTACGAGGGCAATTGAGAGCCAGAGGAGGATAACGGGGGGAGAAATCTATCTGGACTTTAGACCCATTGAAAAGAGAGGAATAGATATTGAAGAGCGTTTTCCTACTATAGTAAAGAAATTGAGGGAGAAAGGAATAGACCCTAAGAGAGAGCCGGTTCCGGTAACGCCGGTAGCCCACTACTACATCGGTGGCATAAAGGTTGACACCTTCGGCAGAACTTCAATAGATGGGCTGTTTGCCGTTGGAGAGGCATCTTGTACCGGAGTTCACGGCGCAAACAGGCTGGCCAGCAACTCTCTCCTTGAATGTTTAGTTTTTGGGAACAGGGTGGCTTACGGAATGTACAGAGATTGGCGTTACTTGAGGCTTGACTTTAAAGAGCTCAGGTTAACGGGAAAGAGTATACCGTTACGGATTGAGAGTAGTTTTTCCCTTGAGGACGTTAAGAGGGTGATGTGGGAAAACGTTGGAATTGTAAGGAGTGCAGAGTCTTTGACTAGAGCGATAGATAAACTCTCTGAAATTGCAGCTTCCTCTTCAAGATGGGAGGTGAGGAACGGAGCTCTCTTAGGTCTTGCCATTGCCGTAAGCGCTATGAGGAGAGAGGAGAGCAGGGGAGGCCACTATAGGCAGGACTTCCCCTACGAAAGGGAGGAGTTTAGAAAGCACAGTGAATTCTCAATAACAGACCTTGAGCGGTTACTCTGACATAAAGTCCCTAAGTAACCTGTAACACTCCTTTACTTTTTCAACCTCAACGTACTCGTTTCTCTGGTGCGCTTGGTGGGGCTGTCCGGGGCCGAAGTTAACCGCGTCTATTCCGTTTGTTGAAAACTGAGCTACATCTGTCCAGGCCTGTTTTGGTTCAACCTTTATACTGTACCTTTTTACAAATTCAGAGAGTACCGGGTTGTCAAGGCAAGGCCTTGCAGCTGGGGAAAGATCGGTAAAAACTACTTCATCAGCTTGAACTTCTTTCTTTAGAGCTTTTAACTCCTCTTTTGCCTCTTCAAGATTTTTTGTTGGAGAGAACCTGTAGTTAACGTTAACTCTGAATTCCTCCGGAATTATGTTCCTTCCTCCGGTGTAGTCTGTCATGGTTGCGTTCATAACTTCGTAGTAGGTGAGCCCGTTTTCGGTGTGGGCTTTTGGTTTCATTTCCGAGAGCTTTTTTAAAAGTTTCCACCCCTTGTGTATTGCGTTTTCTCCTTCCCACGGTCTTGCTGAGTGTGCCCTCTTTCCTTTAAAGACGAACCAGCTGTGGATTACTCCCAGGCATCCAACCTGAACCACGTTGTCTGTCGGCTCAAGTACGAATGCAAAGTCTATCTTCTTTAAAATTCTGTTAAACTTTTCACTTTCAAACAGAGGTCTGAGCCCGTTTTCAAGATAGGGGCCTTCCTCTTTCTCGTAGAGGAGGTAAACGAGGTTAAACCTGCTCTCTTTAAGGGAAAACTCCTCAGCCAGTTTCAGAATAACGGCATCTCCCGCCTTCATATCGCTTGCACCGAGGCCAAACAGCTTTCCCTCTATCACCTTTCCTGTGTGGTCGTTCTCTCCGGGAACTGTGTCAAGATGACCAACCAGAGCAACAGTTCTCTTTGACGGATCAAACTCCTTATAGCTGAGGAGTGTATTGCTGTTCCTCTTAACTGTGTAGTTTTTGGCTTTCAGGAAGTTCTCGCAGAAATCTGCTATCTCTTTTTCATTTCCGTAAACAGAGGGTATTGAGATGAGTTTCTGTAGAAGTTCCACAGGCATTTATATTCTCCTACAGGTAAGTTTTCTGGAAAATTTATCACAGTTTGTTCTTCTTCTTCTGTGTAGGGTAGATTTATAGGTTAACGGGAAAGACGGAGGATAATCAGTGGTGGGCCCGGGTGGACTCGAACCACCGACCGTCCGGTTATGAGCCGGATGCTCTAACCAACTGAGCTACGGGCCCTTAATGGTGGAGCCGGCGGGACTCGAACCCGCGACCTTCAGACTGCCAGCCTGACGCTCTCCCAGCTGAGCTACGGCCCCAATGATTAGTGGCGTCCCCGGCGGGATTCGAACCCGCGTCGCCGGCGTGAAAGGCCGGTGTCCTAGGCCTGGCTAGACGACGGGGACGCTTAAGTGGTGAGCCCGGGAGGATTCGAACCTCCGACCTACGGATTAAAAGTCCGTTGCTCTACCAGCTGAGCTACGGGCCCACTTGCGACGGTGAATAATATAGACGTTCACTTTTAGTTGTCAACCTTTTTGGCCTTGTGGCGCTCCTTCATCATGTACATTCTTTTGTCTGCCAGGTTAATGAGCCTATCCGGGTCTATTCCATCGTTTGGAGCAACGGCTATCCCGTAGCTTACTGAAATTCTGAACCTATTAAAGATTTCCTCTATCCTTTTCTGAAGTTTCTGCAGTATCTCCTCAACATTCTTTCTTGAGCTATTTCTCACAACTACCATGAACTCGTCTCCACCAAAACGGGCTACGATGTCGTACTTTCTAAAGTGGCTCTTTAGAAGTTCAGCAACCTCTTTAAGAACTTCGTCTCCTTTCTTGTGGCCGTACAGGTCGTTAACCTGTTTAAAGTTGTCAAGGTCTAAGAAGATGATAAACAGCTTTTCTCCTTTTTCTCTCTTTATCCTCTCAATTTCTCTGGTTAGGAATTCTATCAGGGCATGTCTGTTGAAAAGTCCTGTAAGTGGATCGTACAGGGCTTTTTTCTGGAGTTCTACGAGGAGCTCCCTCTTCTGGTTGAGGAGCTCCTCGTACTGTTCTGTCAGTTCTTCTATGTAGTTGAGGAACAGTTTGAGTTTTTTGTCTTTAAAGTTCATATCTCTCCCTTACTGTTACAATCACAGAAGTTAAGTTGTGAAGTCTCAATTTTCTATTTTTTGTTGCAACTTCTCCGTGAGTAAAAAATCCAAAAAGAGGAGCGTTTAAAAGTCTTCCGTAGAGCTCTATTTCCTTTTCCTCAAACTGTTCAAGGATTTTTGCCCTTGCTACGCAGGAAAAGTTAAGACAAAAATCTGCTATTCCAAATTGTTCTTTGACTTTTTTTGCTGTTTTTTCCGCGTCTTTTAGCAGTTCTGTACTTAAGACTATAGAAAGTTTTAGTCTGTCTCCTTCTTTAATGGGACTCCATAACTCTATGTAGTCGTCGTTGAAACTTTTTATAAGTCTGAGGGCTTCAATTTCATTCTTCTTTCCAACTATTCCAAAGGGAGTGTACCAGAGGAGAAATCTGTTATCTTCTGAATGGTTAATGTCTTTTAAAAGCTTTTTCGGCAGGTATCCTGCCGGTTTATCGTTAAGCTCATATATTTTGAAGTCGTCACATTTCGTTACGGTATAGATGGGGCCTTTTTTAAAAACGCCAGAAGAGAACTGAAACGCATAGTCTACGTTAGATATGCTTATTACTACAAAGCCGTTTTCTACTATGTCTCCGTTGTGGAATAGGTAACTTTTTTCTCGCCTGTCTCCAATTATTTGGGTCGCAGATATTCCTCCTAAAAGAGGGGTGTTAGTCCCGTTTTGCTGGAGTTCTTCTCCGAGTTCCTCTATTAATAGGGGAAACAGGCCGTCTATAAAGTCTGCAATTATAAAGTTCAGATTGTTTTTTCTATCGGATAGGAAAGAGATTAGCTCTTCTTTACATCGCTGTTTGTTGTTTTCTGTTATTCTCTTCTTAACCAGCGTGCAGACTTTCGTTTTGTGGCTGCTGAACTTGAAAAAGCACCCTACGATTCCGTTGTCTATTAGTTTAATGTTTTCAAAAGCGTGGAAGGAACTGAATCCAACGTAGTTTATGCTCCCAAATTCCTTTTTTATGGTTGCCGGAACGTCCTGATAGGGATAGTTGGGAGAGACGGCAAAGAGAGCAAAGTCAAAACCCTTCGGTGCTTTCTCTTTAAGTTCCTTTACTGCAAATCTGAAAATTGGATTCTTTGAGCTTACAATGACGGTATCCATGTTTAAATCTTAAAAAATTTTAATTTCCAGTTCAAGCCTCACGTTAAACTCTCTTTCCACTCTTTTCCTGGCTTCTTCTATAAGTTCTTTGAACTCCAGAAAACTTGCTTTTCCCCTGTTAACCATAAAGTTCGCGTGTATATTAGAGAATTCTATTCTACCTATAGAGAAACCTTTCAGACCTACAAGGTCAAGGAGCCTTCCGGCAGATTCTCCTTCAGGGTTTTTAAAAGTTGATCCGGCAGTTTTAAGGTAGAATGGTGGCTGTTTTGATAGCCTCAGGTAGACAAAACTAGCTATTTTTCTTTGAATCTTTGGTTCGTATCTGATTTTAAACGTTGCGTTTAAAATTATCCCTTTTTCAGGAAAGGGTGTTTTTCTGTAACCAAAGCTCCTTTCTATCTCCTCTTTCTCCATTCCTAATATATCTCCGCTTTCCGGGTCAAAGTAGGTTACAGAGAGTAACCGATCTTTTACCTCTTCTCCGAAAGCCCCGGCATTCTGTGCTACCAGTCCTCCTACCGTTGCTCTCGGTATTCCTGCCAGGAATTCAAAGAGTGAGAACTTCATTTTCTGCTGCAGTTTTAGTACCTGAGAGAGCCTTATCCCTGCTCCGAAGGTTACTGTATCTCCGTTAAAGGTGCAATTTCTGAAGAGGGCAGTTGATATTAGGGGGGTAGTGCTGTCTGAGAGGACTGCGTTTGAGCCTCCTCCTATAACTGGAAGATTTCCTTTTAAGAGGGAATGGAGCTCCCTCACGCTTTCCGGAAAGTAAACTTTCCTGGGAGCTCCTATTCCGATTGTTGTTAATTCCTCAGCGCTAAGAACTTTAACTTTCAACCCGATTCCTTAGTTCTTTTGCTGCTTTAACGAAATTAACGAACAGAGGATGAGGACTCTTAGGTCTTGACTTAAACTCTGGGTGGAACTGGACTGCTACAAACCAAGGGTGTTCTCTTATCTCAACAACTTCAACCAGCTTTCCGTCCGGGGATGTTCCCGCTATTACGAGGCCTGCCTTCTCTAATGTTTCTCTGAACCTGTTGTTGAACTCATACCTATGTCTATGTCTTTCTGAGATCTCTTTCCTGCCGTAAGCCTCGTAACTGAAAGTTCCTTCTTTGAGAATGCAGGGGTAGGCTCCAAGCCTCATTGTCCCACCTTTTTCCTCTACTCCTTTTTGTTCTTTCATCAGGTCTATAACAGGGTAAGGGGTTGTTGAGCTGAACTCTGCGCTGTGTGCACCTTCAAGGCCGGCAACGTTTCTGGCAAACTCTATTACGGCACACTGCATTCCAAGGCAGATTCCAAAAAACGGAATTTTTTTCTCCCTTGCAAACTGGATTGCCCTTATCTTCCCTTCAACTCCTCTTTCTCCAAATCCTCCAGGAACCAGGATTCCGTGGACGTCAGACAGGAGTTCCTGGGGTGTTTTATCTCCGTTTTCCAGTTCTTCTGCGTTTACCCACTTGATTTCAACTTTAATGTCGTTTGCTGCTCCTGCATGGACGAACGACTCAATGATGCTTTTATAGGCGTCGGGGAGTTCCACGTATTTGCCGACTATAGCTATTCTTACACTTCCCTCCGACGGCTTCTTTATTCTGTTAACAACCTCTTTCCACTCAGAGAGGTCAGGTTCCTTACTTACCGGGAGCTGAAGTTTCTCTATTATCAGGTCGTCTATCTTCTCTTTCTGAAGCACGAGAGGTACTTCGTAGATTGTTGACAGATCTTTTGCCGTAATAACCTCGTGCTCTTTGAGATTTGCAAAGAGGGCAATTTTCTTCTTGACAGACGAGGGTATTGAGCGTTCAGCTCTACAGACGATTATGTCGGGCTGAATACCTATGGCGCGGAGCTCCTTTACAGAGTGCTGTGTCGGTTTTGTCTTCAGTTCCCCGGCCGCTTTTACGTAGGGAACGTAGGTTACGTGGATGTAGATGGCGTTACTCTTCCCAACCTCTGTTCCAAGCTGCCTTATCGCCTCTAAAAATGGTAGTCCCTCAATGTCTCCAACGGTTCCGCCAACCTCAACTATAACAACGTCAACATCTGAAGACATAAGTTGCCTTATCTTCTCCTTTATCAGGTTCGTTACGTGGGGAATGACCTGAACGGTTCCTCCCAAAAACTCTCCCTTTCTCTCTTTCTGGATTATCTCCTGGTATATCTGGCCGGAAGTTACGTTGTTTATCCTCTTCATTGTTGCAGACGTAAACCGCTCGTAGTGGCCGAGGTCAAGGTCTGTTTCGGCGCCGTCTTCCGTTACGTAAACTTCCCCATGCTGGTAGGGGTTCATCGTTCCTGCGTCAACGTTGAGGTAAGGGTCAAGTTTCTGGATTGTGACTTTCAGTCCTCTGCTCTCTAAGAGAGTTCCTATTGAAGATGCAGTTATACCTTTTCCAATTGAAGAGAGAACTCCACCTGTTACAAATATCAGTTTTGAAGCCATCTATACCTCTCCCTTAACCATTTTCTCGGCCAGCTTAAGGTCTTCTTCTGTGTCAACTCCAAAGCTGTCTTTCTCAACGACTGAGACGAAAATCTCCTCTCCATTCTCCAGAATTCTCAGCTGTTCCAGCTTCTCAAGCTTTTCAAGTCTGCCCTCTTTCCAGCTTACAAACTTTTTGAGCGCTTCCTTTGTGAAGCCGTAAATGCCGATGTGTTTCAGGTAGGTTTCAGGCTTTACTCTTCCGTCCCTTACAAAAGGAATGGGGCTCCGTGAGAAGTAGAGAGCCCTTCCTTTTTTGTCCAGAACAACTTTTACCTTAGAAGAGTCTCTTACCTCTTCTTCTGACCTAAATGGAGTTGCAGCAGTTGTAAAGCTGTACCCCCTCTTTAACCCTTCGTAAACGGAGACGATGTGCTCTCTCTCTATGAAAGGTTCGTCTCCCTGAATGTTCACAACGTATTTAAACGGCAGATCTTTGGCTGCGTGGTAGACTCTGTCTGTTCCGCTTGGCAGGTCTGAAGGGGTCATAACGCCTCTTGCACCGAGTTCCTCTACAACCTCTATTACTCTCTGGCTGTCTGTTGCAACAACAACGTTTGGAATTACCTTCTTTACAGCTTCTACCACCCAGGCAATCAGGGGCTTTCCGGAGAGCTCCCTTAAAGGTTTTCCCGGAAGGCGGGTTGACCCAAGCCTTGCCGGAATAACAACAACAAGTTCTTCCATTTTAAGCCCTTACAACGCCTTCAACTATTGACTGAAACATTTTAAGACCGTCTGTTGAACCTAAAATAGCTTCAGATGCCCTTTCCGGGTGAGGCATAAGGCCGAAGACGTTTCCTCTCCTGTTGCAGATACCGGCAATGTTGTTCAGAGAGCCGTTTGGGTTGAACTTTTCAGAGACTTCACCTGAAGGGGACGAGTACCTTACGACAACCTGCCCGTTCTCCTCTATCTCTTTCAGGGTTTCAGGCGGGCAGGTGTAGTTTCCCTCTGCGTGGGCTATGGGAATTCTTACGACCTCTCCCTTCCTGTAGAGGCTGGTAAATGGGGTCTGGTTATTCTCTATTCTGAGGTGGACAAACTTACAGATGAAGGAGAGGGTCTTGTTTGGGAGCATAGCTCCCGGTAAAAGCCCCGTCTCAAGGAGTATCTGAAAGCCGTTACAGATTCCCATAACGAGCCCTCCCCTCTCTGCAAACTCGCAAATGGCCTCTGTAACCGGGGAGAGCTTTGCCATAGCTCCGGGCCTCAGGTAGTCCCCGTATGAGAAACCACCGGGAATGATAACGCAGTCAACCCCTTTAAGGTTTTTCTCTCCGTGCCACAGGTAAACTGCCTCGTGGCCAAGAACCTTTTCAACAACCCAGCCAACGTCCCTATCGCAGTTGCTTCCCGGGTATACAGGTATTCCGAACTTCATCTCTTAACCTCTTCTATCTCGTAGGTATACTCCTCAATTACCGGATTGACCAGGAACTTCTTTGCCATCTCCTCAATCTCTCTCTTTACCTCTTCAGGGCTGTCTGCTTCAATTTCCATTGTTATGTACTTTCCTACCCTTACGTTCCTTACCTTTGTGAATCCCAGCTGGTGTGCTGCCTTCTCAACAGCTACTCCCTGAGGGTCTAAGATCCCTTTCCTGTAAGATATAAACACTTTTACGAGGTAGGTCGCCATTTTTCTCTCCCGGCATAATTTTGTAGCAGTTGAATTATAGACGATAGGGAGAGTTATGCTCAGCTGTAACTCCTGTGGTTTTTTTAGAGCCTACTTCGGGATGGTTCTCTTTGCAGCAGTTGCTGTAAGGTTTTTCCCTGAGTTTGCAGGTATTCTTCTTCCTCTTGTGCTTGTTGCTGTTCCGGTTCTCTTCTTTGATAAAACTCTTTACGAACTTGGTTACAGGAACTATCTACGGGGGATTATTTGGGGAGTGGTGGTGTCTGCCCTCGTACTTCCTGTTTACGTTTTGGGAGCTCCCCATAAACTCCCTTTTGACGCGGGCAAGCTCCTCTCTTACCTGCCGTTTTACCTTGGAGTTGCCGTTGGTGAGGAGACTTTTTTCAGGGGGTTTTTCTATTCCATTTTTGATAACGAGAAACTCGTGGGGCTGCTTACAAAAAACAACCTCATTTCAAGTATCCTTTTTGGGGTTGCCCACGCTCTTATCTACTACGATCCTTCTCGCTTTATCGTCTTTTTCCCCTCTCTCGTTATGGGCTTTCTCTACGAAAGGAGCGGTTCAATAGTTGCTCCCGTTCTTTTCCACCTCTTTTCCGACTTAACCTACCTTTTTGCGAGGTTGTGATGAGGTTTGTTTTCCTGTTTGTTGTTTTTATTACTTTCCTGCTAGATAGAGTTACAAAAATTCTGGCAGTCAAAGAGTTTCACCACCCTATTGACGTTATTCCCGGCTTTTTCACTTTGCGGTTTGCGGAGAACAGAGGGGCGGCTTTCAGCCTCTTTGCCGGAAGTAATGAAGTTGTTAGAAAGCTGTTTCTCTTAGTTATACCCGTTGTTGTTATTTTGGCAGTTTTTTACTATGCTTTTACTAAAAGAGAACAGAGCTTTAGGCTTTCTGTCGCTCTCGGTCTTATAGCAGGGGGAGCCTTGGGGAACCTTTACGACCGCTTTCTAAAGGGTAGCGTTATTGACTTTATAGATTTCCATTTTGGCAGTTATCACTACCCAACCTTTAACGTTGCAGACGTTGGAGTCTTTCTCGGAACGGTTCTTCTAGTATTCTCATTCAGGAGAAGTTGACTTTGCTACTCCCCTGAATAATTTTAGAAAGGCCATATAAAGAGAAAACGAGGTGATATAATTGGGGAGCTCTAAAGTCTCCCGCTCTTTAGTTCAGGAGCTACTGTCCCGAGTAGACATCGTAGATATCATATCACACTACTTAACCCTTAAGCAGTCTGGCAGGAACTTTGTTGCTCTCTGTCCGTTCCATCCGGAGAAGACTCCCTCCTTTGTTGTTAGCCCCGAAAAGCAGATATTCAAGTGTTTTGGCTGTGGCGTTGGGGGAAATGCAATAACTTTCGTTCAGCAGTACGAGAACCTCTCGTTTTATGAGGCTGTAAAGAGAGTAGCGGAAATTGCGGGGGTGGAGCTCCCTAAAGAAGCCTTTTCTGAAGACGATTCCTCTCTGGAGATTGAAGAGGCCGGTTTAAAAGCAGCTAAGTACTTCCACAGCCTCTTTGAGAAAGTTGAAGACTACCTGTCTGAAAGAGGAATAGACAAGAAAACGGCTGAAAAGTTCCTACTGGGGTATGCTCCAGTTGGCTATCTAAAAGAACTAAAGCTCAAAGAAGAGATTCTCCTTCAGCTTGGTCTTAAAAGTTCAAAAGGAAGGGAGTTTTTTCGGGAAAGATTGATGATCCCCATTTTTAACCACTCAGGTAAGGTTGTAGCCTTTGCCGGAAGAGCTCTGAAGGAAGGACAGGAACCCAAGTACATAAACAGCCCGGAGAGTGCCCTCTTCAAGAAGAATTCAATCCTCTACGGCTTCTACCAGTCTAAAGAGTTTATCCTCAGAGAACGAAAAGCCTTCATAGTTGAAGGGTACTTTGACGTAATATCCCTCTACAAGCTCGGTATCTACGGAGCTGTCGCTCCTATGGGTACTTCCCTAACCGAAAACCACGTAAGGTTTTTGAAACGTTACACCAAATCTCCCGTTCTCGTGTTTGATGGAGACTCTGCCGGGCAGAAGGCAACTGTTAGGTCTACCGGAATTCTCTTTAAGCTTGGTTGTGAACCCCTCGTGGTTCAGCTTCCAGACGGTGAAGACCCTGACTCACTTGCTAGGAAGAGGCCGGAGCTTCTTCAGAAACTTCTTGAATCTGCAGTACCCTTTATAGAGTGGGCTGTTGCAACCGTTAAGTCCCTTCCCGTTTCCCGGCAGCCGGAGCTTCTCAGACAGGTCGCCCTTGCAATATCTTATCTTAAGAACAACAACCCGTTCCTTTTTAAGGAATATCTCTCAAGGCTATCTGCAGAGTTCGGTATAGATGAAGTCTGGTTTAAGTCTCAGCTTCCAAGGTTGAAGGTAGAGGGAGATAGAGATAAGGATGAAGAACCCATTCCCCTTTACGAAAAGGCCTTCCTGAAAACTGTACTTGAAGGTGTTAATCTTCCAATTGAAGTTTCTCCTAACATATTCGTTTCTCAGAAGGTAGCGAAACTCTACACTCTTATAGTTCAGACAAGAGAGAAAGACCCGGCCATACTTCAGAGTCTTTACCCTGATGTTTCATCTCTTATTTCTGAAATTCTTTTTATAGAAGTTACAGAGGAGGAGCTCCGCCGTTACGTCTGCAGGGTTTTAACAAAAGAGTTAAAGAGAAGGCTTAAAAGGGTTTCTGATTTCTCTGAAAAGGTGAAACTCAAGAAGCTGATCCTTGAGCTGGAAAAGGGAAACTTTGAAATAGTTGAACAACTCCAAACTATAAATTAGAAGGAGGCAGCCTTGGAGCGGCTGAACTTTGAAGAGATTATAGCCTTGGGTAAAGACAAGGGCTACATTACCTTTGACGAACTGATGGAGCACCTGGACGAGGAGGTGCTCACACCAGAACTAATAGAAGAGTTAATAACTCAGCTGGACGAGTACGATATCCACATTATACCAAAAGAGGGTGAGGAGCAGGTTGACCTCTCTAAACTCCAGATAACGATAGCTCCCGATACCCTTCCCCGCTCAGACGACCCCATCAGGCTCTACCTAAGAGAGATGAGCGACATCTCTCTCTTAAAGCGTCACGAAGAGATAGCTCTTGCAAAGAGGGTTGAGCTAGGGAGAAAGGCTCTTGTCCGTTACCTTCTCAAAACCAGGGCAATACTTGACTATGTTCTTGACGTAGAGGAAAAGATTAAGAACGGAGAGCTGAAAGTTAGGGATATTATGCGCTCCCCCGATGACTTCGCTGAAGGTGGAGAGAGCCAGAGGAGAAAGAAGTTCTTCTCAATTGTCGGAGAGGTTAGGGAACTCCTTCCAAAACTTGAAAAGCTCAACAGACAATACCAGAGGAACAAGAAAGAACCTGCCGTTAAGAGAGAGTTCTTAAAGACCTGGGCAAGAATAAATACTCTCCTTAGGCAGCTTCCCCTCTCTTACTCAATCTACGAAAGGCTGGCCGACGACATCTACAGGAAGTACAAGATCCTGAAGAGAAGCGAAAAGAGCGTTCAGAAATTGAGCGGTAAACTCTCGTTTCTCGGTGTCCCTATAGAGGAGATATGTAACAGGCTTGATGACGACGAGATAAGGGAAAAGATAGACGCTTCTCCTTACACCACCAGGGAAATAAGGAAAATGGTCAAGAAGTACTTAGACAGTAAAGAGACCTATAGGCAGGTGCTCAACTCCCTGGGAATGCCGAGGAACACCTTCTACAGGCTAGCCGAGAAGATACACTTCTTTAAGAAAGATTCTCAGGAAGCCAAGCAAATACTCGTTCGTTCAAACCTCAGGCTTGTTGTTAGTATAGCCAAGAAGTACATAAATAGAGGTCTTCACTTCCTTGACCTTATACAGGAAGGGAACATTGGCCTTATGAAGGCTGTTGACAAGTTTGAGTACAGAAGAGGGTACAAGTTCAGCACTTACGCTACCTGGTGGATAAGGCAGGCAATAACTAGGGCAATTGCAGACCAGGCAAGAACGATAAGGATTCCCGTTCACATGATAGAGACTATTAACAAGGTTATAAAGGTCTCTCGCCAGATGTTCCTTGAGATGGGAAGGGAACCGAGACCTGAAGAGATAGCCGAGCGTTTAAAGATGCCTGCAAGCAAGGTTCGTTCAATTCTTCAGCTGGCACAGGAGCCTGTTTCACTTGAGACGCCAATAGGAGACGATGAAGACAGCACCCTTAGAGACTTTATAGAAGATACAAAGAGTCCTATACCTGAGCATGAAGTAATAAAGAAAGACCTCCAAGAAAAAGTTGCTCAGCTTCTCTCACAGCTCAGCGAGAGGGAAGCTCTCGTTATAAAGCTCCGTTTTGGCCTTGACGGCTATCCCGAGCATACCCTTGAACAGGTTGGTAAGGAGCTAAAAGTAACGAGGGAGAGGATAAGGCAGATTGAGTCTAAAGCTCTCAGAAAATTAAGAAACTCCGGTCTTGATATTGACCTTTCAATATTCTTAGAGCGCTAACTCGTTCACTTTAAAGTTGAATTTTCTTAAGTCGTTTAAAAATAGCTGGAAGTCCTCCGGAAGGGGGGCTTCCACTTTAACTTTTTTTCCCGTTACTGGATGGTTAAACTCAAGGCTTCGGCTGTGAAGCAGAATACGGGGAGAGAAGGTGTAGGGGAACGGAAAAGCTCTTTTCCAGTAGGTAAACTCTCCGGCTATGGGAAGTCCCGTTAAGGAGAGGTGTCTCCTTATCTGGTGTTTCCTGCCGGTTGGAATTTCTGCTCTGAGAAGAGCTCCTCTTTTAAACCTCTCAACAACTGTTAAATCTGTAATCGCCTCCTTTCCGTCAAGCCTTTTCTCAATACGCCTCTTTTTCCAGTTAGGAGAAGTTGTAACAACGGTCAGGTACTCCTTTTTAACCTCCCTCTTTTTAAAAAGCTCTTTAAACTTCTCAAAGAGTTCCTTGCTCTCAACAGCTAAAATGGCACCCGACGTCTGTTTGTCCAGCCTGTGGACTACAAAGATCTCCTTTCTTAGGGATTTTCTCAGAACCTCTTCAAGGTTTGGCCTGTCAAGGTTGCTGTTTATAAACGGAGGTTTGTTGACAACTAGAACTCCCTCTTCCCTGTAGAGGAGTTGAGGCCTTTCAGTTTTAAAGAGTCTGGGATTGAGGCAGAACTCCACAATGCTTCCCTTTCTGAGAAGTCTTCTGTAGCGGAGCTCTCTTACGCCATTTACAGAGACCAGTCCTTCGTCAATTAACCTCTTAGCCTGCCTTTTTGAGTTTGTAACCTCTGCTACGGCGTCTGCTAGCTTACATTCTTTGTTTATATTAAGCCGCCAGTATTCCATAGATAGCTCCTATTTAATGTATAGTTGACCCTTGGAATACTTGGGGTTTAATATATTAACAGAAAGCAAGTTGAAAACAGTTTTGAGGAGGGAAGAGATGGCACTTGTAGGTCAAAAGGCGCCTGACTTTAAGATTCAGGCATATGACCCTGTTAAGAAAGCTTACGTTGATGTTCAGCTTTCGGATTACGTTCCAAACAATGAGGGTAAGTTCTTAATTCTTTGTTTCTACCCTGCAGACTTTACCTATGTCTGACCAACAGAGTTGGCTGCGGTCGCAGCTAAGTACGATGAGATCAAGGCAAGAGGAGCAGATGTACTGGCAATCTCTACAGACACCGTTTTTAGCCACCAGATCTTCTGCGAGACAGAACCCCTTATAAAGGATGTTAAGTATTTGCTTGGTGCAGACCCTACAGGTACCGTTTCAAGGGCTTACGGCGTTTACATTGAAGAGGCTGGAATTGCCAGAAGGGGAAGGTTCATTATCAACCCAGACGGTATTATTGTAGCTGAGGAGGTTCTCAACCCGCCTGTCGGAAGGAACGTTAACGAGCTCCTCCGTCAACTTGACGCCTGGAAGTACGTTTACGAGCATCCAGACGAGGCCTGCCCTGCAAACTGGAGACCTGGCAAGAAGACACTTAAGCCTGGTCCGGAAATTACAGGAAGAGTTGGAGAAGTTATTACAATAGATGAGATCCTGTCTTAAAATTAGGGGGCTTTTAGCCCCCTTTTAGTGGATAATTAAAAAGAAGTATTCAGCCTTTTTATGGGTTTCCTTATCCCAGCATCTTATTCCCACTCTTGTTGTAAGTTTTTTAAGAGTAACTGAAGTGGAACTTTTCACTCTGTCCCCTTTCTTAATTCCTCTGATCCAGCCGTTTTCTGTTGCATATATCCAGCAGTTCTTATATTTTTCAGGATTTTCGATGTAGAATACAGGTTTAATGGTGTCCTTTTTATAAACTCCATAGTCTGGGTAGTGTTTAATAACTGGTAGTGGTTCAATTTTCAGATCAGAGACGAACTTTCTGAAACTAGATTGGCTTCCAACAACTGCCATTCGCGGAATTAAAACACCTCTTCCAGAGTAAGTTCCCCTGTTCTGAGTCAGTAGTAGCTTGTATCCGCTTTCTTTAAAGAACTTCACGTTTATCTTGTCGTAATCTCCGTATGGGAAGGCCAAAAATTCTGGTTTTCTTCCAAAAAGTTTTAAAAACTTCCTCTCAGAGAGTTCTTTTTCTCTTTTTAATCGTTTTATATATTCAGCTTTTGAAAGTGTTAACCGCCACTTTGCTAAATTAGGATGACTGTAGAGGTGGTTTTCAAAATCGGCAAGTCCGGATTTTTCCATTTCTCTTATCTGTTTTTCTGTTAGGAAGTCGGGGTATCTGTTAATAGCTTCCATGTAGAGGAAAACGGTAAAGGGAAAGTTCATCTTTTTGAGAATTCTGTAGGCTTTCATAGTGGTTTTGTAGCCGTCGTCTATGGTTATTACTACAGTTTTAGGAGGAATTGGTCTATTCTCTTCTACCAGTTTATAGAGTTCCCTCAGGCTTATCACGTTGTAGTTGTTTTTTTTCAAGTAGAGCATTTCTCTTTTAAAGTCTTTTATACTTACAGATGTTGTGGGGTAGCGCTGATCTCCAAACCTGTGGTAGATGAATACTGTTGCGTAACCGTTACTGCTCTGTGCCCATACCGTTTGAAGCAAGCTCAGGCTCGTCAAAGCGCTCAAGATGGTTCTTCTTAACCACATTTTTCACAAGCTCCACGTACTCTTTTTTCTTTGTTGAGTATAGGTCTAAGCTCTCTGCAAGTGTATATATGTCTGCTCCTTTAGCACGGAGCTCCCTGAACTTCCTGTAAGCCCAGCCAACGTTCAGGTTGTAGATGTAGTCTTTGACAGAGCTGTAGAGGTTGTCGTAAACCTTCAGGCAAACATTTGAACCCCTAGCTTTCAGACATCTTTTACCTTTAAACGAGTAGATACCGAAAATGTTGTTTGCCTCAGTGAAAAACCTTGAGGTTCCCCAGCCGCTCTCTATCGCTCCCTGTGCCAGTATCAAGCTTACAGGAACGGTGTTCACCCTTAGAAGGAGCTCCTTTATACTCTTTGTCCTGTACTTTTTCATAAGGAACTCAAGCCTCTTTTTTTCCTCATCAGAGAGGGTCTTTTTTCCCTTTATCCTGAGTATAAACTCCCTCTCTGCCAGAACCTTTCTGTTGGCTTTCCTTATTGAAGGAACGAGGAGCTCTATAAATCGTTTTTTCCTTTCGCTTACCGGTAAGTTCTTCAGGTTTACGTGGCTTGGATATCTCTCTATAACTTTAAACTCTGGTAGTTCAGCAACAGAGGCTGTTGTGAAACCCTCTGCAGGTTTTTCTATCCTGAAAACGGTGTTGGCTATTACTCCGGAAAAAAACGCCAGTAGTATTACCACTGCCGCTTTAACCTTCCTCATGTAACCTCCTCAGATTTATCCAGCTGCAAATTTATCCTGTTTGTTATACTTTGCCTAAAAAGGAACTGGAGGTTTTGCATGTCTGCAATAAAGATTACTGCTCCCATAACCGACGATTCTGTAGTTGAAAACCTGAAGGCAGGGGACTTCGTCCTCATCTCCGGCGTTATCTATACTGCAAGGGATGCTGCCCACAAAAGGATGGTTGAGGCTTTAGAGAGAGGAGAGGAGCTCCCCTTTGACCTTAAAGGCCAGATTATCTACTACGCAGGTCCTGCACCGGCAAAGCCGGGAAGGCCTATAGGCTCTGTCGGTCCCACTACCAGTTACAGAATGGATCCCTACGCTCCAAAGCTTTTAAAGGCTGGCCTTAAGGGAATGATAGGAAAGGGAACTAGGAGTAAAGAGGTTATTGACGCAATAGTTAAGTACAGAGGCGTTTACTTCGGTGCCGTAGGTGGAGCTGCAGCCTACCTTGCCAGATGCGTTAAGGAGGCAGAGGTAATAGCCTACGAGGATTTAGGGCCCGAAGCAGTTAGGAGGCTTGTTGTTGAAGATTTCCCCGCATTTGTCGTTAACGACGTTTACGGGAACGACCTCTATAGGATGGGTAGATGTCAGTACATGGAGATTAACGATCCGGAACTCTATAAGTGTTAAAAATTTGTTACAATAACCATGCTGACTTGAGAATATTAAAATTTCGTACTAAGGAGTGGCCGATTGGAGCTCTACATAGTTCTCTTCCTCTTCTTCCTAGTAGCTCTTGCTGTAGCGCTCTTGGTTCCAAACGTCAACCTTATAACGAACAGGTTTTTGAGAATTGACAGAAGTAATCCCTATAAGTACGAACCCTACGAGTGTGGAATCCCAAAGATAAAACCTTTAACCGGCCACTACTTTGCCTTTTTCTATATTGTTGCTCTTATTTTCCTCCTCTTTGACCTTGAGACCGTTTTCCTCTTTCCCTGGGCTGTGGCATTCAGGGAGCTTGGAGTTCTTGGAATTGTGGAGGCTTTTCTCTTTGTAGGAATTCTACTTGTCGGTTTTGTCTACGCAATCTTTAAGGGAGCTCTCAAATGGGAGTGAAAAACGGCGTTTTTCTTACGAAACTTCAAGATTTAATAAACTGGGGAAGGAAAGGGGCACTTTGGCCTTTGGCCTTTGCTACAGCCTGCTGCGGTATAGAGATGATGGCGGCAGCTGCTTCCCGATACGACTTTGACAGGTTCGGCGTCATCTTCAGGAACACTCCGAGGCAGTGCGACCTTCTGATAATGTGCGGAACCATAAGCAGGAAAATGGCTCCGATAATAAAAAGACTCTGGGACCAGATGCCGGATCCCAAGTGGGCAATAGCCATCGGCAGCTGTGCCATAAGCGGAAACATCTTTCAGACCTACTCAACCCTTAGGGGGCTTGACTGTATAGTTCCTGTTGACGTTTACGTTCCCGGCTGTGCTCCAAAACCTGAGGCCTTTTACGAAGCTCTCATAATGCTTCAGGAGAAGATAAAGAGGGATAGACCCATAATAGTGGGTGAAGAGTGATGAAGTTTATTGACGAGAGCCTTATAGACGTTCTGAAGAAGCACTTTAAGGATAAGATAGAGGAGATTGGAACCTTTAGGGGCGAGGTTACTGTAGTTGTTAAGAAGTCTGCTCTGAAAGAGTTTATGGGATTTCTCAGGCACGACGACCGTTTCCAGATGGATATGCTTGTTGACGTTACGGCCGTTGACTACCCAGAGCACAACCCACGGTTTCAGGTTGTCTACCACCTTAGATCAATTCCGATGAAGCACAACCTCAGGGTGAAGTGTTGGGCTGAGAATGATGAAGTTCCAACGGTTTTAGACCTCTGGAAAACGGCAGACTGGACAGAAAGAGAAGTATACGAGATGTTCGGCGTAAGATTTACCGGGAGGGAGCTCCGCAAACTCCTCCTTCCCCAGAACTACCCTTACCACCCGCTCCGTAAAGACTTCCCCCTTGAAGGTTATGAAGAGCCCTGTGAACTCTGGGACTGGGAGTAGTTGATGGAAAGGGAAAAGGCAGACCTCATTCTCAATATGGGGCCTCAGCACCCATCAACCCACGGCGTTTTGAGGCTGGTTTTGGAGCTTAAAGGGGAGAAAATTATCGGTTCAGACGCCGTAATCGGTTACGTCCACAGGGGCGTTGAGAAGCTTGCCGAAACGAGAAAGTACATGCAGATTCTCCCTGTTTTTGACAGGGTTGATTACGTCTCTGCCAACACAAACGAGTTGGGTTTCGTTCTTGCCGTTGAAAAGCTCTTAGGAATAGAGGATAAGATTCCTGAGAGGGCCCAGTTCCTGAGAGTCATAATGGCGGAGCTCACCCGTATCTCTTCCCACCTCATCTGGTTGGGAACCCACGCTTTAGAGCTTGGGGCAATGAGCGTCTTCCTCTACGCTTTTAGAGAGAGGGAAAAAGTCTTAGACCTCTTTGAGGAGATTGCAGGCGGCAGGCTCCACACGGGCTACATGAGAATTGGCGGCGTTGCCTACGATACAACCGATAGGTTCATAGAGGAGCTTGAGGAGTTCCTTGAGATATTCCCCCACAAACTTGACGAGTATGAAGACCTTTTAACGGAAAACAGGATATGGCTCTCAAGAACTAAAGGAGTTGGAGTTATAGATAAGGAGACGGCAGTAAACTGGGGAATTACGGGGCCAACTCTCAGGGCCGCTGGCTGCGACTACGACGTGAGGAAGTACTACCCCTACTGCGTTTACGGCCGGCTTGATTTCAACGTTCCCGTCTACACAGAGGGGGACGTCTACGCCCGTTACAGGGTGAGAATGGACGAGATGAGGGAGTCTGTAAAAATTATCAGGCAGTGTTTGGACAAAATGCCTGAAGGCCCCGTTCAGATAGAGGATACGACGATTATTCTTCCTCCTAAGGAAGAGGTCTACAACACTATGGTTGGCCTCATTCAACACTTTGAGCTTGTTATCCACGGTTTAACCCCTCCAGTAGGTGAGGTTTACGCTGCGGTTGAAGGCCCCAGGGGAGAGCTCGGCTACTACATAGTAAGCGACGGCTCAAACAAACCCTACAGGCTGAGAATCAGGCCACCGTCTCTCATAAACATTGCGATCCTGCCGGAGCTTCTCAAAGACCACTACGTTGCCGATGTAATCTCCATAATTGGAAGCTTAGACCCCCTCATGGGAGAGGTTGACAGATGACCTTAGCTGAGTTCAGAGAGGAAATCAGAAAGCTTAAGGAGAGCAATAAATACTTGGAGCTCAAGTCTTACCTGCTTCCTGCTCTCTGGATAGCTGAGAAGAACTTTCCCGCCATAACCCACGACGTTATGAGGGTGGTTTCAGAGGAGCTTTCGGTTCCGTTGGTTGAGGTTGAGGAGGTTGCAAGGTTCTACGCAATGTTCCACACAGAGAAGAAGGGTAAGTTCGTTATAAGGGTCTGCACAAACCTCTCCTGCATGTTGAGGGGCGGAGAGGAGGTTCTCTCTGAACTTTGCAGGCTCCTTAGTGTAAAGCCTGGAGAGACAACTCCGGACGGACTCTTTACCGTTGAGGAGTACGAGTGTATGGGGCTGTGTGACGGAGCTCCCGCCGTAACAGTAAACGAGGACAGGTATACAAACGTTAGGCTGGAGAAGCTCCCTGAAATCCTGAAGAAATACGGCTGGAAGGGTTAGAATGGAGAGGTTACTCCTTAGAAACGTTGATAAAGAGAACTCCCACACGATAGAGGTCTACCTGAAGAACGGCGGCTACCAATCCTTGAAGAAGGCCTTAAAGGAGATGTCCCCTGAGGACGTTGTTGAGGAGGTAAAGCTCAGCAGCCTCAGGGGGCGTGGAGGGGCAGGCTTTCCTACAGGCTTAAAGTGGGAATTTGCCGCCGCCGACGTAAAGGAGCCCAAGTTCTTCGTCTGCAACGCAGACGAAGGAGAACCCTGCACCTTTAAAGATAGGATAATCATTGAGAAAGACCCCCACGCCCTTATAGAGGGGATGCTGATAGGCGCCTACGCAACAGGCTGCCGCTACGGTTACATCTACTTAAGGGGTGAATACCCCATCGGAAGGAAGATTTTAGAAAGGGCAATTGGAGAGGCCTACGAAAAGGGATTTTTGGGAGAAAACATCCTCGGAACGGACTTCTCCTTTGACCTCTACGTCCACAGCGGTGCAGGAGCCTACATCTGCGGCGAGGAGACTGCCCTCATTGAATCCTTGGAGGGGAAGAGGGGAGAGCCACGGATTAAGCCACCTTTCCCCGTTAACGCAGGATACCTCTGGAAGCCAACTGTTGTAAACAACGTTGAGACCCTTGCAAACATTCCCCTCATCATTGAGAGGGGTGGGAAGTGGTATTCGGGAATCGGCTCTCCAGACTGCCCCGGGCCCAAACTCTACCCGGTCAGCGGTAAGGTTAAAAGGCCGGGAGTTTACGAGCTTCCTATGGGAACGCCCCTATCTGAGATTATCTACGAGCACGCAGGGGGAATCGTTCAGGACAGGAAACTGAAGGCCGTTTTCCCCGGTGGTGCTTCAAGTTCAGTTCTAACCGCCGAAGAGATAGACGTTCCAATGGACTTTCCGTCCCTTGCTAAAGCTGGAACGATGCTTGGCTCCGGTGCGATTATGGTTTTAGATGAAACAGACTGTATAGTAAAGGCAGCACTGAGACTTATAGAGTTCTTCAGGCACGAATCCTGCGGAAAGTGTACCCCCTGTAGGGAAGGAACGGACTGGCTTGTAAGACTTGTGAGGAGGATTGAGGAAGGAGAGGGGAGCGAGGATGACTTGGACGTTATCCTCTCTGTTTCTGAAACTATGGAGAACTCCTTCTGCGGTTTAGGAATGGCAGCCCACAACCCGGTTGCCTCCTCTGTTAGGAAGTTCAGAGAGGAGTTCTTTACCCACATTAAGCTTGGCAGATGCCCTTACAGGAGAGGGTAAATGGAGAGTTTTAAGATTGTCATAGATGGTAGAGAGTGTGAAGCTTACCCGGGAGAGACCGTTTTAGAGGTTGCAGAGAGAAATGGAATTACAATTCCTGTATTCTGCTACCACAGGGAGCTCCGTCCTGAGGGCGCCTGCAGGGTGTGTTTGGTTGAGATTGAGGGAGCTCCTCGCTTAGTTACCGCCTGCACACTAAAGGCAATGCCCGATATGGTTGTTAAGACAGATACTGAAAGGGTAAGGCGGGCAAGAGCCGGGGTTATAGAGTTGATACTCAACAACCACACTCTTGAGTGCCCAATCTGCGATAAGTCCGGCGAGTGTGAGCTCCAGATGACCGGTTTTCGCCACGGCCCCAAGAAGTCAAGGTATAAAGAGCCAAGGCGTGAGAAAGACATTGTCATCCAAGGGCCTCTTATTGAGATAGACAACGACAGGTGTATCCTCTGTCGCCGCTGTATCAGGATGTGCGGCGAGAACATGGGGAACAGAGTCCTTGGAATTCTGAACAGGGGATACAGGGCTTACATCTCGCCCTTTAACGGGGACTTTATGGAGAGCGGCTGTGAGCACTGCGGAAGCTGTGTTGACGTCTGCCCTGTAGGTTCCCTCTTAGACAGAGCTTTCAAGTATAAAGACCGCCCCTGGAGGATGGATAAAACCTGGACTACCTGCCTCTTCTGCGGTTCCGGTTGTAAGGTAGAAATAGACTCCTACCACGGAAAAGTGAAAAGGGCTGTTGGAAGGATTGGTATAAACGACGGCCACAACAGGGGGTATCTCTGCGTAAGAGGCAAGTGGGGCTGGGACGTTATCTACTCAGATAAAAGGTTGAAGGAGCCCCTTTTGAGGGTTGACGGGGAGCTCCGCAAAGTCTCCCTTGACAAAGCTGTAAAAGTTCTTAAAGAGAAGATTGAGGGAAGGAAAATTAACCTCTTTTTGGAAAGCTCCCTTACAAATGAGGAGCTTGAGAGAATTGCCGCCGTATTCGGAATGGAAAATGCAACCGCAGACTCTTTAGGCTTTTACAACTTCCTGAAGGGGTTTAAGAAAGTTAAAGGAACGAGAGAAACAGATAAGTTCTCATCTATCTACGATGCCGACGCTGTGGTTGTTATCGGGGACTTCATTGAAGAGATAAACCCTGTTGTCTCTATGCTCTTAAGGCTTGCAGTTTTACAGAAGGGGAAACGACTTCTGAGGATAGGTGTATTTCCGTCTAAAAAGCTTGATTCCGTTGCCTTTTCCAAGCTCTTAGTTGACCAGACGGAAATCATAGACACGCTTAAGCACGTAATACTTGGAATGATTGACACTTCCTACTCATCTGGAAACAGGGAAGTTGACACGTTTATAAAGTCTTTAAGGGGTAAGAAGATAGTCTTTGTTGTAGCCGGGATGGTATTTTTCTCTCCGGAGGCTGAAGAGATAGGGAAGACCGTTGCATACCTTTCAGACAGAGTCGTTGGCGGAAAAGTTGTTGCAGTTCCGCCTAAGGCAAACTCCCTTGGAGTTGTTAACCGATTTGAGCTGAAATCTCCCGGGGAGCTTGACGGCTCTGTCAACGTTGTTGTTAACGGAGAAATGGAGAGAGACTTTCCCGGGGTGGAGTTCCCAAAGGCTGAATTTACAGTTCTCTTTACTCCTTTTTACATTCCAGATGTTTCTCTGGCAGACCTCGTTATTCCCACAGAAGTGTGGCTTGAGAAGGAGGGAACCGTTGACGGTGTAGACGGAACCCTTGAGGTTAAAACAGTTCTAGAAAAGGAGTTTTCACTCCTTGAGGTTCTATCACAGCTTCCCGTCAGAAAAGTACCTTCTGAAGGTAAAACTCCTGAAGTTGAAAAGGTTAACGAGCCGGGTCAGAGGCTCCTTGAGAGGGAGAAGGGGGAGCTCCTTCTTACTGTTCTTCCGAATAGAACCGGCTGGAACTCTGTCAGCTACTACTCTGAAAACGTTATGAAGGTTGCAGGAGAAAGAATTCTACTACTCAATCCGGAAGATTTTCCTGGAACCGATATGGTTAAACTGAAAGTTGGAGGCAGGGAGCTCCTCGTTTCCTGTAGGAAAGACTCAAGAGTTCCGAAAGATCATGCCCTTTTAAGGGTTGAAAGGTTCACAAGAGATATAGCGGAGCTACTTGAAGGACAGTTCCCAAACCTTACAGGAATTAAGTGTCAGATAGCGGAGGCTTAAATGGTAAAGATTGAGCTTGCAAAGCAGTTTCCACTTTTTGAAAGCTTCAGCGAAAAGGAGCTTCAGGAGATAGCTCAATATCTGGACTACGTCGTTTACCCTAAAGGAGAAGTTCTCTTTGAAGAGGGAGACCCTGGGGATAAGATATTCTTCATCGTTAAGGGAAGGGTTGGTCTGTATCGCCCAGACCCTTTTGGCAATCCTGTTAAGGTGGCAGTCAGTGAAGAGGGAACGCCGCTGGGGGAGCTCTCCTTCTTCAGCAACCGGTTTCACTCCTCCAAGGGAGTGGCTCTAAAAGAGACCCACGCCCTCGTTCTTACCCGCGAAGGTTACGAGAGATTAAAGGAAGAGGATTCAAAACTTGCAGTAAAGCTTCTTGAGGCCCTTGCAAAAGTAATAGCAGAAAGGCTCAAAGAAATGAACAAAAAGTTTGTTGATACAACCTGCTTTATCTGGGGAGGTCCCAAGAAGTGATAGAGAACCTTCTCAGCATGGCTTTTATTATCGGTCTTATGCTCGTTGCAGTTCCTCCTATAACCTACCTTGAGCGTAAAGTTCTGGGACACATGCAGCAAAGACCCGGCCCTATGGTTGTAGGTTTCCACGGAATTCTTCAGCCTTTGGCAGATGCCATAAAACTCATATTCAAAGAAGACATTATTCCCAAAGGAGCCGACAGGCTGCTTTTTATGTTTGCTCCTTCCTTTAGCGTCTTTGCTGCTCTTCTTGCAGCTTCCGTTGTTCCCATAGGGTTTATTCAGGCAGTTCCAATGAAATCTGCCCTTCTCTTTGTTATGGCAATGAGTGCTATTTCCATCTACGCTCTTATCCTTGCTGGCTATTCCTCAAACGACAAGTACTCTTTTCTGGCCGGAATGAGAGCTGCCGCTCAGGTTCTTGGTTACGAGCTTCCGCTTGGTTTTGCCATAATGGCTGCAGTTATTCTCTACGGTAGTTTTGACTTTAACAGAATTGTTGAGTGGCAGTCTCAACACGGCTGGGGGATTCTGTACCAGCCGTTGGCATTCCTGCTCTTTCTGTTCGTTATGGCAGCTGAAGTGGGAAGACCTCCCTTTGACCTCCCGGAGGGAGAGAGTGAATTGGTTGGTGGTTTCCACACCGAGTACTCGGGAATGAGGTTTGCCGCGTTTTTCTTTGGTGAGTACATAAACATCATCGTCCTCTCTCTTGTGGTCTCGCTTCTATTCCTTGGAGGATGGAGCGGTCCACTTGCAGATAAGTACCCTGCTTTAGGTGTTCTCTACCACCTCGGCAAAGCTGCTTTCTTCATATTCCTGACCTTCTGGCTCAGAGCTACCTTTCCGAGATACAGATTTGACCAGATGCTCTCAATCATGTGGAAAATTCTGTTGCCCATATCTATCCTCAACCTTTTTGTTGTGGCGGCAGAAGCTCTGTTTGTGGGGTAAGTGATGAGCGTTATCAAAAAGGCTGCTCTCGTTGACCTTTTAAAAGGGATGTCAATAACCCTGAAAACAATGTTTAAGCCCACAGTTACCGTCCACTACCCTTTTGAAAAGGTTCCTCCAAGGGAACGATTCAGAGGAATCCACGCACTGAAACTCAACCCAGACGGTTCTTACAGGTGTGAAGCCTGTTACCTGTGTGCTGAAATGTGTCCCAGTAACGTTATAGACATGGAGATGATAGAGGGAAAGGACGGAAAGAAAGAGCTTGTTGATTTTACCGTTGACCTAACGAGGTGTCTCTTCTGCGGTCTCTGCGTAGAGGCCTGTCCGAGAGATGCAATTGTTATGACCGATATATACGAGTTTTCACAGTACAGTGTTGATAAGCTTATTCTTCACAAAGAAGATCTGATGGAGCTGGGAAGGTACTATCAGGAGTGGGAGAGGGAGAGGAGATGAGAGAGGTTTTCTTTTACCTGTTTGCATTTCTCTCTGTTGTGTTTGCGGTTGTGTCAGTTACCCACAGGAATGTTATAAAGGGAGGCCTTTCACTTTTAGCCTCTTTTGTAGCTCTTGGTGCTGTTTACTTTACCGCTGGAGCTGAGTTTATAGGCATCGTTCAGGTTATCGTTTACGGTGGAGCTATAGTTGTCCTTTACCTCTTTACCCTTATGACGATGGATTTAAAGAATTTCGGGAAGGAACCTTTAAGGACTATTTCTCTGGCAGCTGGAGGAGCCATTTCTCTCTTTCTCCTTTTCTCCATTCTCTACGCCGGCTACAGGTTTTACGGAGGCTCTATACCAGCTACAGTTTCAGGAGCAAAAGAGCTTGCTCTTCCTCTCTTTTACAGGTTCCTTCTACCATTTGAGGTGGTTTCTGTTCTGCTCCTCGTTGCAACTGTTGGAGCAGTAGCTGTTGGAAGGAGGGAGGAATGACACCATTTGACTTTTTCATTTTAAGCGGACTTTTGTTTGCTGTTGGCCTTTTTGGTGTTATAGTAAGGAGGAATGTTATATCGCTCTTTTTCTCGTTAGAGCTCCTTCTAAACAGCGCAAACGTTCTCCTTGTAGCTTTCTCCAGGCTACACGGTAATCTGTTTGGAGAGGTTTTCGTCTTCTTCGTTCTGGCTGTTGCAGCGGCTGAAGCTGCAGTTGGCCTTGCCATTGTTGTGGCTCTCTACAGGTACAGAAAGAGTGTTAATACAGAAGACTTCTCTACTTTGAGGTGGTAGTATGGGAGTTGGATTTTTGATAGCCTTTCTTCCCTTAGTCTCTTTCCTACTTGCCGGGTTGGGAGTTCTCTTCAGATGGCGATCTTTTAAAAATCGCTCCCACTACTTCGGTCTTGTTACCGTAGGAACCTCTCTTCTTCTTTCTTTCTACGTTCTCTTTAAGGTAATGAAAGGAGCAGTTTTAAGTGAGGAGTGGTTTAACTGGGTAGTCTCCGGTGGACTTTCAGCTTCTTTTGGAGCCTACATAGATTCTTTAACAGCAGTGATGCTCGTTGTTGTAACTTTTGTCTCCTTCTTCGTTCACATGTACTCAATCGGCTACATGCACGACGACCCCGGGTACGACAGATTCTTTGCCTACTTAGGTCTCTTTACCTTCTCAATGCTTGTTCTTGTTTTCTCTCCGAATTTCCTCCAGCTCTTTTTCGGCTGGGAGGCTGTAGGTCTATCCTCGTACCTCTTGATAGGTTTCTGGTTTAAGAGGAAGAGAGCTGCCGACGCTGCAATAAAGGCCTTTATAATGAACAGGGTTGGCGATTTTCTCTTTGTATTGGGAGTTGTTGCCGTTTTCTGGGTCTTTGGCAGTCTTGACTTCCACAAAGTTTTCTCTCAGGCTGGAGCTGTAAGCGCTGCAACTCTTTCTTTAATAAGTTTTCTCCTCCTTGGTGGTGCTGTAGGTAAGTCGGCACAGTTCCCTCTCCATACCTGGCTTCCAGATGCAATGGAAGGTCCAACACCTATTTCTGCTCTTATCCATGCTGCCACAATGGTTGCTGCCGGTGTTTTTATGGTTGCCCGCTGCTCTCCCATATTTGACGGTGGATATATTCTGCCGATTGTTGGAGCTATAGGAGTAATAACAGCTTTCGGTGCTGCAACCATCGGCTTAACTCAGTTTGACATTAAGAGGGTTCTTGCCTACTCAACCCTTTCCCAGCTTGGATACATGTTTGCAGCCCTTGGAATGGGGGCTTACATCTACGCTATGTTTCACCTCTTTACCCATGCTTTCTTTAAGGCGCTTCTCTTCTTGGGCTCCGGGAACGTTATTCACGCAATGAGCGGCGAGCAGGATATAAGGAAGATGGGAGGCCTCTACAAGTATATGAAGATAACTGCTACCTGCTTCATAATTGGAACTCTTGCTCTTGTGGGAATTCCACCCTTTGCAGGGTTCTTCAGTAAGGATAAGATTATTTCTGCTGCTTTTGCCAACGGCCACCTGATCTTCTGGTTCTTCCTGGTTGTTGGAGCTCTCCTCACAGCCCTCTACATGGGAAGGCTTGTCTTTATGGTCTTTTTCGGTGAGGAGAGGTTTGATGCTCGGGAGATGAAACATCTCCACGAGTCTCCAGCCGTAATGACTGTTCCTCTTATTTTCCTCGCTATCCCTTCCATTCTTGCAGGTTTTTTGGGGGGATGGTTTGAGGAGTTCCTGAAAAGTTCTGTTCCCAACCACGTGAGGGAGCTCTCTCACTCAACGGAGCTCCTCCTCATTACGATAACCGTTTCACTTGCACTTTTAGGTATTCTCATCGCTGCCGTTATCTACTACTGGCGGAAAATATCTCCGGAGGTTTTCACAGAGAACCCGGTTCTCAGGCCAGTTTACCTCCTCTTCTACAACAAATACTACTTTGACGAGATGTACAACTTCCTCTTTGTAAAGGGAATCGGTTTTGGCCTTGGCAGGGTTTACGCTTTCTTTGATAGATACGTTATAGACGGAATCATTAATGGCGTTGCCTACTTCACCTCCTGGTGCGGAGAGGTTTTAAGGCTTACACAGACCGGGATTGTAAACAACTACGTTGCCTACTTTGGTATAGGTGTTATTACGGTTATCTTACTTCTACTGTTTGTTTAGGGGTGTGTAAATGGTTAGCGTTATACTGCTGCTGCCGCTTTTGGGAGCTCTCGTTGTGGCTTTCTGCAGGAGTGAAGAGAGGGTTAAGTGGATAGCACTTTTCACGACTGGATTAACCTTTCTCCTTTCCCTCTACGTTCTCTTTAACTACGACCTCTCAAAAGGTGGTTTTCAGTTCATAGACTATGGCTCGTGGCTTCCCAGTTTCTCAATAAGGTACAAGGTAGGAGTTGATGGCCTCAGCCTGATAATGCTTATCATGACAACACTCATTTCCTTTATAGCCGTTCCTTCTGCCTGGAAATACATAGACCGCAGGAAGAAGCTTTTTTACAGTCTCCTTCTCCTCCTTGAGACTGCAATGGTTGGGGTTTTTGTCTCCTTAGACCTTCTCCTCTTCTACATCTTCTGGGAAGCGATGCTCATTCCCATGAGTCTCATAATCGGCGTTTGGGGAGGGGAGAGAAGAATATACTCGGCCTTAAAGTTCTTTATCTACACCTTTGCAGGAAGTATCTTCCTTCTGGTGGGAATGATCATTCTTGTAATCATTTACGGTTCAGTTACCGGTAACTTTACATTTGACCTTATTCAGCTCTCACAGTTTAAGCTACCTCTTGAGCTTCAAAAGTGGCTCTTCTGGGCTTTCTTTATAGCTTTTGCGGTTAAAGTCCCGATTTTCCCGTTCCATACGTGGCTCCCGGATGCTCACGTTGAAGCTCCTACCCCCGGTAGCGTTATCCTTGCCGGCGTTCTCCTTAAAATGGGAACTTACGGCTTTCTAAGGTTTTCGCTACCTTTCTTCCCCGATGCTTATAAACTCTACGCTCCTGTTATTTTCGTTCTGGGAGTTGTTGCCATCATCTATACAGCCCTTGTTGCCCTTGTTCAGGAGGACGTTAAGAAGATAGTTGCCTACAGCTCCGTTTCCCACATGGGATTTGTGATGATAGGTCTTTTCTCGTTAAACGTTCAGGGAATAGAAGGTGCTATCTTTCAGATGCTGAACCACGGTCTGGTCTCTGCAGCTCTCTTCTTTATAGTTGGAGCGATATACGAAAGGCTACACACAAGAAGCGTTGAGAAGATGGGAGGACTTGCCTCCTTTGCTCCAAAACTTGCAACTCTTGCTATGCTCTTTACGATGGCCTCTGTTGGTCTTCCTGGAACAAGTTCATTTATAGGGGAGTTTTTAACGATCCTTGGAGGTTACAGAGCTGCCCATTGGGTCGGTTACCTTATGGCTCTTGGGGTTATCTTTGGGGCAGCTTACATGCTATACATGTACAGGAACGTCTTTTTCCTTGAACCTAAAATTCTTTCCTTTAAAGACCTTGATGCAAGAGAGTTTTTAGCCCTTGGCTTTTTGGCACTTCTCGTTATCTGGTGGGGTTTCAACCCGGAGTTTATCTTAAAGTTCGTTCACGGTTACACAGCTTCGCTTCTTGGGGGAGTTTAGATGGAACTTAACCTTAAGTTGCTCTTTCCTGAGTTCTTTGTGCTTGTGTCTGCTATTGTGGGAATACTGATTGACCTTTTTCTTCCCAAACGGGTAAAAAACGGTTTCTTTGCTACGTTTTCAGTTTTTGTTCTTTTTGTTTCTGTCTTTTTAGTGATCTTTTCGTCTCCTTTTGTTCCAGAAACGGCTTTTAATAGTTTTGTTAAGAAGGATCTCCTGACCGGGCTTTCTCAGGTTCTGATTCTATTCTCATCACTCATTGCTGTTTTTGTTAGTTATGGATTCCTGAAAAAGTTTGATACAGATTACATAGGGGAGTTTTACTATACGTTTCTCTTTGCCGTTTTTGGAGCAATGCTTATGGTTTCTGCCAACGAACTTGCAACTCTGTTCGTCTCTTTAGAGGTTATGTCTATATCCGTTTACGTTCTCTCTGCACTCTTTAAGAAAGATTACAGAGGTAAAGAGGCTGCCCTAAAGTACTTTATAATGGGATCTGTAGGTGCTGCTGTTATCGTCTACGGTTTTGCACTCCTTTACGGTATTTCTGGTTCAACCAACTATGGGGATCTGGCCAGTTCTATCTCCACTCTCTCTTTTCCGGTTCTTCTGGCTCTGGCTCTCGTTGTCTCCGGTTTCCTTTTTAAGCTTGGAGCTGTTCCATTTCACGGGTGGACGCCAGACGTTTATCACGGAGCTCCCACCCCTGTAACTCTCTTTATGGGAGCTGTTGTTAAAATCGCAGCCTTTGTTGCACTTCTAAAACTCTTCTACCCCGTTTTCCTTCCTCTTACTCAAAACTGGGGTGAGGTCTTTGCAGTTATCGGTGTAGTTTCTGCTTTTGTTGGAGTTCTCATGGCTCTCCGTCAGGAGAATGTTAAAAGAATGCTTGCCTACTCGGCAATTTCCCATACCGGTGTTGTTCTAACAGCCCTCGTCTCCGTTCCGGCTGTTGCTGTCTTCTCGGTTCTCTTCTACCTGTTTGCCTATGCGTTTATGACCGTTGCAGCTTTTGGTTTTATCTCTCTACTGACCGAAAAAGGCTTTAAGGGAGAAAACCTGTCGGACTGGAGGAACCTCTACGGGAGTTCACCTTTCCTTGCGCTTTCGCTGGTTGTTATCTTTATGTCCCTTGCTGGAATCCCACCCCTCTTTGGTTTCTGGGCTAAGTTCTACGTTCTCGTTGCCCTTGTTAAGGCCGGTAAGGTGGGAATTGCCGTTGCTATACTGGTTGCCAGCGCCATCTCTCTCTACTTCTACCTCAGGCCTGTCGTTTACGCTTTCATGAAAGAGGGAGAGGCCGTTCTTCCTCCGATTGAACCTTTTGAGTTTGGAGCTGTTGCAGTAACGGTTTTCTTCCTCATACTCTTCGGGATCTTCCCCGAACTTATTTCACAAGCCTCCCTCTTTGCTCTTAGTTCATTCCTGAGGGGGATAATTTGAGGGAGCTCTACTGTAAGATTCCGAAGGTTGATAGATTTCTGCAGGACAGGGAGCTCCTTGAAATCCTTGACGGAAAACCCCTCTTTTTCCTGAAAAAGGCGGTTGATTCCGTCCTTAACAATCTGAGGAGCAGAATTGCAGAAGGGAAGGTAAAGGACTTCTCCTACGAAGAGCTGAAGGAAGAGATAAAAAGGGAGCTCCTCTCACTTCTCAAGCCGAAGCTTCACAGGGTTATAAACGCAACAGGAGTTGTTCTCCACACGAACTTGGGGAGAGCTCCCATCTCTCCCTCTGTTGCAGACCACCTGAAGGAGATAATCACAGGCTACTCAAATCTTGAATATGACCTTGAGAAAGGCAAACGGGGGCTCCGTTACAGGAATCTTGAGTGGGTACTTAAAGAGCTTACGGGAGCCGAAGACGTTTGCGTTGTCAACAACAACGCAGGAGCGGTTCTTTTAGTTCTTTCAGCCCTTGCAAAGGGAAAAGAAGTAGTTGTCTCAAGAGGAGAGCTTATAGAGATAGGGGGTTCTTTCAGAATTCCTGACGTTATGGAGCAGAGCGGAGCTCTCCTAAAAGAGATTGGAACCACCAACAAAACCCATCTGTGGGACTACGAAAACGCAATAAACGAGAACACAGCCCTCCTTATGAAAGTTCACACGAGTAACTACAGAATTTTAGGCTTCACAGAATCTGTATCAACAAAGGAGCTTGTTAACCTTGGCAGGAGATACGGAATCCCCGTTTATGAAGACCTTGGAAGCGGTAGCTTTATAGACGTAACAAAACTCGGGCTCTCTTACGAGCCTACAGTTCAGGACGTTCTAAAGAGCGGCGTTGACGTTGTCTCTTTCAGTGGAGACAAGCTCCTCGGAGGTGCTCAGGCCGGAATAATTTTGGGAAAGAGGGAGCTCCTTCAGAAGATAAAGAAACACCCCTTAAATAGAGCTCTCCGTATAGACAAAATGACTCTGGCAGTCCTTGAGACCACCCTCATCTACTACCTGGACGAGTCTCTTGCCCTTAAAGAGCTACCTGTCTGGAAGTTCCTCTCCCAGAAGCCCCATGAGGTTGAGTTTAAGGCGAAAGAGCTGATAAGGATTCTAAACAGAGAAGGATTTAAAGGCAATGCTGAAATAGTAAAAGATAGAACGGAGGTAGGAGGAGGAGCTCTTCCCCTTCAAACTCTACCGACCTACTGCGTGAAAATAGAGATAGAAGGCCTTTCTGCTTCAGAAATAGACAGGAAAATGAGGGAGTTTTACCCGCCGGTTGTTGGTAGAATAAAAGAAGATGCTTACCTTGTTGACATGTTTACAGTCTTTGAAACCGAGATTCCACTGATAGCAGAGCACATACTTAAGCTGGAGACGTAAATGCTTCTTTTCCTTCTAATAGCTCTTTTAATGCTCCTTCCGGCAGGAGCGGTCTCTCAAGAGCTCTACTCCTACTACCTCCTCTCCCAGGAGCTTAAAGTCCTTTCTGCCACAAAGGAGAGCCTTCCCTATTCAGAGGTTCCCCGTTACACCAGGGTAATTACCAGAGAACAGATTGACAGGTGGGGAGTGAGAAACCTTTTTGAGCTCCTTGACAGACTTCCGGAGTTTTATTTCTGGAAAAGTTACTTTGGTCTAAAAGCCATTGGAGCTCTAGGGCTCAGACAGAGTTACTACTCAGAGAAGATACAGGTTCTGGTAGATGGTCTTCCAATAACAGATCCTTCAAATGGTTCCTCGTTCAGCGTTAACGACATATTCTCACTCTCAAACGTGAAACAGGTTGAGATTATCTACGGTCCTATGACCTCACTCTACGGCTTCAACGCTTCACTTGCCGTAATAAACCTTGTTACCTACTCTCCATCTGATCGCTCTTTGAATATGGATTCTTCCTTCAGTACCGGCCACGATTCCTATGTTTCACTTTTTAAGAGCTTCAGGAAAAATAATTTTTCAGGAAGTATCTCTTTTAACTACTCAGAAGAGAGAGCTCCCCATAAGAGCTATACCGACATATTCAACGTTACTGGAAACTACTCTACCCTCAGAAAGAGCTTCGTTTACTACCTTAAGCTGAAAAGCACTTCCGGCTTTTATCTGAAAAGTTACGCAGTTGACAGAGACGACAACTTCCCGCTGACGCTTACAGGGATGATAACTACAGGTAATACTTATGCCGACAGGCGAGCCGTTATAAATAGAGTAGGAATTGAGAAAAAGCTGAAGAGCTACAGATTAGATCTCTTTGCTGACTATAACTGGTTCTACCTTGAAAGGGGGTACAACCTCTGTCCCTTTAATCACTCCATATGCTCGGTAGTGCTTTCTCTCAAAAGAGAACTCCTTGCTGTAGAAAAACGCTACCTGAGGAACCCCCGTATAGGTATTCTTCTTTCAAAAGACTTCAAAGCCTACGGAAAACTATTCCTTGGGGCGGAATACAGCGAAGCGGAACTTTACAGGACGGAGCTCCAGGCCAATTTCATTCCGTCCTCTATAAACCTCAATGACCTCTCTAAAATCATTTCCTTTCCACAGATAAAGAGGCTTCCAGATAGTGAAACTCTATTTTCCCCTCACTTTAGAAGCACCTTTTCTCCTTACTTCCAATATTTCCTTGTAAAAAATTCATACTCTATTTTGTTTAATGGTAGGTGGAATAAAACAAACGATGTAGGGCATTATTGGAGCTACTCTTCCTCTCTTTTGAAAAAATGGAGAAACTGGAACATAAAACTCAATACAGGTAGAGCAATAAGAATCCCTTCTTTTGAGGAAATGTACATAAAAAACAACCCATTACTTCTTGGAAATCCCCACTTAAAAGCAGAAAAAACAGATTCTATTATGCCATCTATTGAGTTTAACGGCAGAACATTTACATTATCAGGAATGTTCTATGTGTATTGGTTCCACGATTTCATATACAAGAAAAAAATATCTCCTGTGACCTACCTATGGGATAATGCAGATTCAACTGTGAGGATTAGAGGTTTCGTTGTTTCTCTTAAGAAAAGACTTAAAAATTGCTATGAAATGGAACTCTCCACAGGAAGAGTTTTTAGTGTTGGCGGGCTATCCTCTGGATTTACAGAGTTTCCTCGTAAAAAGTTGGTTGTGGGAGTTTCTTACTTGGGAAATAGCTTAACTGCGAACATCTCTCTGACCGCCTACTCAAGAGCTTCTCAGGACATTCCTGGCTTTGGAAGAATTGATCTAAATGTTGTAAAAACCGTTGGAAAACAGAAACTTTTCCTCACGGTTAGAAATCTATTTAACAAGAAGATTTACTATCAGGGTGGAGTTCCTGGAAACGAGAGAACCCTATGGTTAGAGTGGCGATATTCTTATTAATATTTTTAATGGACATCTCTTCGTACGCAGCAGAGGTGTGTATAGTTAACAGTTATCCTATTCCCCCGGCTAAAAAGCTGGAGAAGAAAATAAGGAAACTTCTCTGGGAGCACCACCATAAAATTGTTAAAGAAGATTGCAGTGTGAAAATTTTGATAGGAACACCCGCAGTAGTCAAAGAACTTAAGACAGGCAGTGAAACTAAGAATGTGTATACCTTTGTTCTCTTTCCCGAAAAATTTCTCTTACAAAAGAGAAAGAACTTTTACGGTGTGCGGATTTTCCCTTTACCTATAAGAACCTACAAAAGGTTCCTTAAGTCTCTTTTATTAGAAAAGAGAAAAGTAGCTGTCCCTGTCAGTAGAAGAATGTTGTCCATTGCCAGAATCTACCTACCGCCAAAATACTTCAAAATAATACCCTTCAGGAATTCACCTGTAGAAACTTTTAGAAAACTGCTCAGGTATAAATACGTATATGTATTTCCTGATCCTAAACTTCTAAAACTTATAAATCTGGTTACCCTTGTAAACTTCTGTAAAGACAATAATCTTCTTATATTTTCCGGACTACCTGACCTGAAAAAGTTTGGTTTAGACTATGTAGACAACATTGATTACGATTTACTTGCTAAAGAAATAGTATTTCTTGTGGAACAGAGCTCAAAAAAGCGAATACTTCCCTGTCCGTGTAAGAAACGATGAAGAGTTTTAAGAGTTTACTCATTTTTCAGTTTTCCGTTCTTATTTTAGGGATGTTTCTCTTTCTTCTATTTTCAACTTTCTTTACCTATAAACTGGCTTCAGATTATGAGAAGAAACATGTGGAAGAAATTTCCTCTATTCTGGCAGAGAATATAAATCTCATTGCAGAAATTTATCCTAATAAATACCTAATTGAAGAAAGTATGAAGAAGGCTGTTGATGAAATACCAGCTCTTGAAGGCAGCTGTTTCTTACTTAATGAAAAGGTATACTGTTATCCTTCTAATCTTAAAAAGGAGTTTAAGTGTACAAGTGGAGAAAGATTCCTTCAAGAAGGAGATAAAATCTTTATTTCCTTCCCGATATACGAGGAATATGCATCCCAATTTCTGGAAAGAAAAGAAGAGGGATGTTTCCTTGCGGTATTTAATAGTTACTATATAGATCAGTTCAGAAACTACTGGTTCCTTAATGCTCTTCTAATATCGTTATCTTTCGTTATTTTAGGAGCAGTTGTTATAATTTCTATCTGGCTCGATATAAAGTTTGACTTTAATAAACTTAAAGAGTTTATTGACAAACTAAAAAAAACAGATGCCGTATTGGTTAAACCTGAAAAAAACGATGTTTATTCTTTTAAAGTTAAGGAATTTAGAGATGTAGCCACACTGGTTTCTGAGCTGATAGAGCAAATATCCAGGCTTAACGATTACATTAAGCAACTGGCCGTAAAAGATCCTTTAACTGGTTTGTTCAATAGAAACTACTTTAATTTGGTAATTAAAGGAAATTATCTTTCTCTCTGGAAGAGGAAAGCTTTTCCTATGTCTATTGCACTTCTTGATATAGATAACTTCAAATCAATCAACGATATTTACGGACACGCCAAGGGAGATGAAGTTCTTCGCCGCTTTGGCAGTATAGTAAAGGAGACGCTAAGGGGCAGTGATATTCCTATCAGGTATGGAGGTGAGGAGATACTTATAATTTTTCCCTCTTCAAAGAAGGAGGAAGCGGTAGAGGCAGTTGAAAGAATAAGGAGCAAGTTAGTTAAAGAGGATTTCGGGATAGGGCGACCGGTTACTTTCAGTTCCGGCCTTTCAGACTTTCCCTCCGATGTCAAGGTGCCCGGAGATATTGATAAGCTTATAGAGCTTGCCGATGAAAGGTTGTATAGAGCTAAAAGGGAAGGCAAGAACAGAGATGTTCTCTTTTGATAGGGCAGCTCTAAGCTGCCCTATCAACTATTTTATTATTTCGTCTTTAACATCGTTGTAGTTTTTATAGTCTTCGTTCTTTATTAAGGAATCTATGAATTTATCTATGTCATCTCTATCTAAGAAAGTACCTGTTAATAACCTGCCGGTATAGTTGTCGTTTTTTATTTCCCAGAACATGTAGAAGTCAGGGTATATCTCTTTTATCTGTTTGTAGGCAACCCCATATTTACTAGGTTTCTGTGGGTTTTGCTCCAAAAAGAAATGGTTAGGAGCTACAACTATTCTCCAGAGCTCTACACCAGTTTTAGTTACAACTTTTTGAAGCCTCAATTCGTGGCTCTCTTTTACTTTCATCTCTCCCTCCTAAAAATAATATTTCCTTACCTTTATTAATTTATAGAGAAGGAAATTCAATTACAAGGAGAGTTAAATGGGAATGGGAATTTAAGGAGGGAAGGTAAAGGCCACCAAAGGTGGCCTTATTTTACTTAGAACAGTGGGAGCAGAGAAAGTAGTCTGTAGCTGTTTTTGGAACGTCTCCAGCTTTCACAGGACCAACTTTCTTCGGTTTGACGCCAGGAGGTGGTGGTGTTCTGAGTGCTTCTCTTCTTGCTTCTATAATATCTTTACAGGTAATGTCTCTTGGTATTTTAAGAACTTCTTTCGGATAGATAAGGTGGGGGTTCTTGATTTTGTCTCTGTTAGCCTTATAGATAAGGGGCCACTGCCATGGATCTCCGTATATGTAACTTTTTGAAGAGATTCCCCAGAGAGTATCGCCTCTCTTTACAGTGTAGCTCTTTGGAAGGGACTGCCATCTTTTCAACATCTCTTCACACTGAGACATTCTGTTTTCAGCCTGAGCTTTGAGCTCTTCAAGTCTTCTCTGCAGAGCTTCTATCTCTGCTATCTCTTTCCTCAGTCTCTGGACTTCCCGGGAGAGTTCACCATAACGTTTTCTGAGTTCAGCCTCTTTTGCCTTAAGTAGTGCTAACTCTCTTTGACACTTCTCAAGCTTGGCTGTAAGTTCCTCGTTTTCCCTCTTTGCCTGCTGATAGGCCTTTATGAGGGATTCTGGATAGAAGGCAAAATCTGGAGCGTAAAGAACGTAGCTTTCACTTGGAGAAGGGCAACCGGCATGAACGACCCCAATTCCCCCTAGAAGAGCTATTGAAAAAGCAGCTATTAGTTTTCTCATCTCTACCTCCCTACCCTATTTTCCAGCTCTTGTATCTGAGCTTCTAAGCTCTCTTTGCTTGGTAAAAGGTTTAGCCTTGTGCGGAGCTGGGCTTCTTCTGTTTCCAATTGGGAAATCTGTGATTTCAGCTGTGATATTTCTGATCTGATACGCTCTTTTTCCTCTTTACATGACTCCAGCCTATTCTTAAGGTTCTCATTCTCTGCCTTCAGTTTCCGATACTTAACTGGAAGAGGATCTTTAACTGATTCGGCCTCTGGTTTTGTTTTGCATACGTCGGCTGAAGCTATTCCACTGAGACCAAATACCCCCAGTACGGCAGCTAGAATAACTTTATTCTTCATCTTAACCTCCCTGACATCTTTAGCCTATTCTAAACAATTTTACCTATTAAAGCCTTAAACCTCTGTTAAGCTTTTATTCCTTTTCCCAGTTCCTCTTTTCTAACATGTAATATAGAACTGGAATAACACCAAGGGTTAAGGTTGTTGATGCAAAAACGCCAAAGAGTAGTGATATTGCAAGTCCCTGGAATATGGGATCTAGCAGGATAACGGCTGAACCAACTATTGCTGCAGCAGCTGTTAGAACTATAGGTCTTAGTCTCACTGCTCCTGCTTCTATTATTGAGTCTTTGAGAGGAGCTCCCTCTTTCTTCCTCATAAGTATGAAGTCCACCAGAATGATGGAGTTCCTTACAACTATTCCTGCCAGGGCTATGAAACCTATCATTGATGTAGCTGTAAAGTAGGCTGTTTTTCCGAGAATCTTGCTCATTATCCAGTGACCTGGAATGATTCCTATCATGGTTAGCGGAATGGGAGCCATAATAATCATGGGGATTATGAAGGACTGGAACTGGCCTACAATTAGGAGGTAGATGAGGATAAGGGCTACTATGAACGCTGCTCCCATATCTCTGAAGGTCTCGTAGGTTATCTGCCACTCTCCGTCCCACTTCATCACCGGTTTAAAGTCTGTTTGAGGAATAGAAGGTGGAATAAAGTTGTACTTGAGCTTGTATCCATCTGGAAGTGGGTGCTTTTTCAGATAATCGTTTATAGCAAGAATCGGATAGATTGGAGATTCATACTTTCCAGCTACGTTTCCTATTACGTAGGAAACAGGGTGGAGGTTCTTGTGGTAAATGGTTTTATCTGCCAAAACTTTCTTAATTTTAACCAGTTCTCTCAGGGGTATCAGCTTACCTTTCCTGTTCATTACAGTAAGATCAAGTATTTTATGAATGTCGTCTCTCTGGGTTCTCGGGAGTCTTACGAATATGGAAACAGGATCTGAGTCGTAGAGCGTGTGGGCAACAGATACAGAAGCTCCTTTCAATGCAATTCTTACTGTTTGAGCGATTTGTGCATCGGTTACTCCAGACTCTCTAGCTTTCTTTCTATTTACTAATACTTTGTACTTGTAGTGGTCTGCATCTATGAGAGTATCTACATCTACCACTCCAGGTGTTTTCTTGAATATTTCTTCAACCTCTTTGGCAATTCTTCTTCTTACTTTATCGTCCTTTCCGTAGATTTCGGCAACCAGCGTGTCAAGAACAGGAGGGCCAGGAGGAACTTCTACTATTTTTACGTTGGCTTTGGGGTTAATAGCCTTTGCTACCGCTTCAATTTTGGGTCTTTCTTCTTTGGCGATTTCGTGAGATTGCCTCTTCCGTTTGTGTTTGTCTATAAGGTTTATTCGTATATCTGCTACATTTCCACCTTTTCTCAGGTAGTAGTGTCTTACAAGTCCGTTGAAGTCAAAAGGAGATGCTGTTCCTATGTACGCTTCGTAGTCTGTAACTTCTGGTATTGTCTGAATGTAGTTTGTTATTGCTTTTACAACTCTGGCCGTCTCCTCCAGAGAGGTACCTTCAGGCATATCAACAACAACCTGAAACTCACTTTTGTTGTCAAAGGGTAGGAGTTTAACTATTACCGTTTTTGTGAAGAACATTGAGATGGAACCAATCATGAGGAACAGAACAGCTCCAAGGAATAACCATCTTTTAAGAGCAGAATCTAAAAGAGGTCTTATAAGTTTGTTGTATATTCTATAGGTTCTAGTCTCTTCTAAAATAACTTTCTTTTCTTCTTTTTCAACTTCTTTCCTGAGGAGATAGTAAGCTGCCCATGGGGAGATAATAAAGGCAACAAGAAGAGAGAAGAACATCGCGATTGAGGAGTTAACAGGGATAGGTCTCATGTAGGGTCCCATGAGACCTCTAACGAAGGCCATGGGAAGAAGCGCTGCAATAACTGTGAAGGTAGCAAGTATTGTCGGGTTTCCTACTTCTGCAACTGCATAGATTGCAGCTTGTAAAGGTGGCATCTCTTTGAGTTTCAAGTGTCTGTGGATGTTCTCAACAACGACGATGGCGTCGTCAACCAGAAGACCGAGAGAGAAGATAAGCGCAAAGAGGGTAACGCGGTTTAGGGTGTATCCTATAAGGAGGTCTACGAAGAGGGTAAGTGCCAGAGTTGTTGGAATTGCAAGGGATACTACGAGGGCTTCTCTTATTCCCAGAGTTAGGCCGATAAAGATAACTACGGCAAAGATGGCTACTCCAAGGTGGAACATAAGTTCGTCAAACTTATCTTCAGCGGTTTTTCCGTAGTTTCTGGTTACGGTTACATGGACGTCTTTGGGGAGCATGTGGGGTTCTATCTTTTTGAGCTTTTCAAGTATCTGGTGGGCTACCGTTACAGCATTTGTTCCTTTTTTCTTTGCTATCGCTATTGTTACGGCAGGGAACTGGTTTCCGTGTTTCTCTATAAACTCTTTACTTACTCCCTTTTCCTCTGAATGGGGACCAAAACCTATGTAAACATAGTGTTCAGGGTCTATTGGAGCGTCTGTTACTTCTGCTACGTTCTTAAGGTAGACAGGTTTCCCTCTGTAAACGCCTACAACTATGTTTTTAAGGTCGTCTATTGTTTTTATGAATTCTCCAGCTTCAACCGGGAACTCTGTGTTGTTCTCCGTTATTGTTCCTGCATTCAATTTAACGTTTGCAGACTTTATCGCCTGGGCTACCTGAAGAAGTGAAAGGTGGTAGTTTTTCAGCTTATCCCTGTCAACTATTACCTTAAACCGCCTTGTGTCTCCACCTATTATCCAGGTTTTTGAGACGTTGTCTACCTGTTTAAGCTGGAGGCAGAGCTCCTTGGCTATTTTCCTTAGTTCATACGGAGTTTTATCTTCACTCCACACTGTAAGGGTAACTATAGGAACATCGTTTATGTCTTTAGGTTTGACTAACGGCTGGAGAGCTCCCGGCGGCAGTTTGTCCATGTTTGACATCAGCTTGTTGTAGAGTTTGACCAGTGAATCTTCCATATCCTCGCCCACTTTGAAACGGGCGATGATGAGGGACATTCCCGGCTTAGTGACGGAGTAGACGTAGTCTATCCCTTTTATCTCCCAGATTAGCTTTTCAAACCGGGTTGTTACCTTTCTCTCTACCTCTTTGGCGGGAGCTCCCGGGTAGGGAATAAATATGTCAACCATTGGAACTACTATCTGAGGATCTTCCTCTTTCGGGGTGAAGATTGCAGCTGCTACACCTATGAGAAGTGAAGCGATGAGAAGGAGAGGAGTTATCTTTGAAGTAATAAACCTCTTTGCTATGTTTCCGGCTATTCCTAAATTGACATTTTTCATCTTTACCCCTCTACTCTTGCTCCGTCTACAAGGTCTTCAACTTTTGTAACGGCAATTTTCTCTCCCGGATGGAGACCGGAGAGTACGATAACCATGTTTCCGACCTTTTCTCCCGTTTTTACGATTCGCAGGTGGGCGATGCCGTTTTTCACTACGAACACGTACTCAACGGCACCAACTCTGTATATGGCAGATTTAGGTACTGCAACTGCTTCTGCTTTAAGGGAGGGAATTTCTACTACTGCATAGGTTCCGGGTATTGCGTTGAGTCCTTCTACAAGGACTTTAACTCCGAACTTGTGAGTTACGGGGTCGGAGCTCCTGTCAACTTCAACGACTCTGCCTGTGTACGTTTTACCCTGAACTTTGACTTTTACATCTGTTCCCACCTTTACTTTTCCGGCGTAGATGTCGTCTATGTAAGCTCTCACCTTTAGGGGAAGTGAGCCGATCTTGAAGACGGGAGTTTGGGGTGAGACGAGGTTCCCTTTATCTATCAGTTTCTGAAGGACGATTCCGTTAACGGGAGAGCGGAGCTCTGTGTATGAGAGGAAGGCTTTTGCTTTCTTCAGCGAGGCCTCAACTTGCTGTTTCTTAGCCAGAAGAACTTTCTTCTTTGCAAGTATCTGTGCCTCTTTTGCCTTTACTGCTTCAAGGTTTGCCTTTGCTGCTCTGTATTGGGCTGCAACTTCGTCAAACTTCTGTTTTGACACGGCATCTGCTTCAAGGAGTTTTTTAAACCTGTTGTAGGTTTTCTCTGCCAGCTGGTAGTTGGCTTCAGCTGCCTGTTTTCTGGCTTCTACTTCTTTAAGTGCTTTGTCAAGCTCTTTAAGGGCGGCGTTTACCTCTTTAATTCCTGCTTTCGCCTTTTCAACGTCGGGCTTTATTGCAGAGCTGTCTATAACTGCGAGGACTTCTCCCTTTTTAACTCTGTCTCCGGCCTTTACGTTTACCTTTATCAGGTATCCCATAACTTTTGGGGAGAGGAGTATCTGTTTGTTTGGAATGACGGTTCCTGAGAAGGTATCACTTCTTGTGAAGGTGATTACCTGTGCCGATTCCACTTTTACGCCAGATACGGCTTTAACTTTTATGGGTTCAGCCTTTTCTTCTGTACCACATGAAGCAGTTAGGAGAAAAAGTGTTAGAGCTAATGCAGCCCTTTTTGCCATAGTCAACCTCTCTCCAGAGTTTAGCTTTGATTATCTTATTAGAATTTATTATGATGTCAACCAGAAGATTATAGTTTCAGGAAGTACTCAACGAAGACGTCGCCGTAGAGCTTAAGTTTCCTCCATTTCTCTGGCTTTGCTCTTATCTTTTCAGGAGTTATTCCTTCTGTGCTGATTTCTTCTCTGTAGGCTTCAATCCACCTCTCTATACCTTCCGGTTCAACTTCAAGGTGGAACTGGAGGCCTACGGCTCTGTTTCCTACTCTGAAGGCCTGGTTTTTGTACATTGCAGATGAGGCCATCCTTACAGCTCCCTGGGGCAGTTCAAAGGTATCTCCGTGCCAGTGAAAGACCGTTATTTCATCTCTGTAGAGTATTTCAAGGTGGTCCTGGGGGTAGATGGGTTTCCAGCCTATTTCTTTCCCCCATTCTCCCTGGTGAACTTTGCCTCCCAATGCGTCGGCTATTAGCTGTGCTCCTAAACATATTCCGAGTATTTTTTTGTCTTCAGAGAGAGCTCTCCTTATGAGCTCTTTTTCTTCCTTCAGGAAGGGGTACTTTTCTTCTTCGTAAACTCCCATAGGGCCGCCGAGAAGAACCAGTATGTCAAACTTGTCTGACTCGGGGAGCTCCCCCTCGTAAGCATTCAGCTCTTCTACTCTGACTCCTCTTCTTTCAAAGGCCTCTCTGAACGTTCCCAGATCTTCTATCTCAACGTTTTTTAAGGCTACAAGCTTCACCTAGTTCCCCCTACTGTAATTTTGGGAATTCTTATAGTTGGGAGGCCGTCTGAGACGGGGACTCCCTGTCCGTCTTTTCCGCACGTTCCTATTGAGAATCCGAGGTCGTTACCGACGGCGTCTATCTCCTGTAGAACTCTGGGGCCGTTCCCTATCAGTGAAACTCCCCTTATGGGCTCGGTTACCTCTCCGTTCTCTATCAAGTAACCTTCCGATACTTCAAATATGAAGTCTCCATTGACAGTGTTGACCTGGCCGCCTCCCATCTTTGCTACTAAAATTCCCTCTTTCGTATCGGCTATTATCTCTTTGGGGTCTGTTTCTCCGGGAGCGATGTAGGTGTTTGTCATTCTCGGTATTGGAACGTGTTTGTAGGACTGTCTTCTTCCGTTTCCGGTGGGCACTCCCTTTCCGCTCTTCATAGCTTCTAAAAGGTCGTACATGTAGCCTTTGAGGATGCCGTTTTCAATGAGGACGTTCTTTCCGGTAGGGGTTCCCTCATCGTCGTAGCCGGAGCTCCCGTACTTCTCCTTCATGAAGCCGTCGTCAACCACCGTGACGAGCTCCGACGCCACCTTTTCACCGAGTTTCCCAGAATAGACAGAGAGCCCCTGGTTTGCAAGGTCTGCTTCAAGGCCGTGTCCGACAGCCTCGTGTATCATTGTTCCGCCGGCTTCTGAGCTTATTATCACTGTAAACGTTCCGGCAGGGGCGGGTTTTGCTTTTAACATTTTTAGTGCTCTTTCGGCAGCTTTTGAGGCTATTTCTTCGGGCGTTACTTTCTTAAAGAGAGAGTAGTCTCCTAAATGCCCTACAGGTTCGTACCCCGTCTGGAGTTCTACACCGTCGGAGGCGACAACCAGCGTGTAGAAGACAACTCTGGGCCTGACATCTTCAACTATTTTCCCATCGGTGTTTACTATGCAGACTTCCTGTAGCTGATCCCTCAGTACTACGGTTACCTGTTTTACTCTGTCTCCGTAACTCCTGGCCTTCTCGTTTGCCCTCTTTAAAAGCTCTACTTTCTTCTCAACCGGAACGCCCAGCTCAAGCCCTTCAACGATTTCCCCATACCTTGGTTCCTTCTGTGTAAAGTCAAGAGTTACTTCGTACTCTTTCTGAGCTGCCGCGCTGATTTTTTCAATTACCTCTCTTATTGAGGCTTCTGTAAGCTTGTTTGTGAAGCCGTAAAAGGTTTTGAAGTTTTTTACAAATCGGATTCCGACTCCTACCTCTATTCCGTAGCTGAGGTTCTCTATCCTGTTCTCCTCACACTTTCCGCTGAACGTGATTCTTCTTTCAAAGAACAGGTCTCCAAAGTCGGCCCCTCTCTTTCTTAGCTCTTTTGCTCCGAAGATTCCCAGCTCTTTGAAGTCGTAAACCATCTACAGCCCCCAGTCTCTCAAGTAGAGGAAGTCTTTATCAACTGTGCGCTGCGCTATTTTACAAATAATCGGAAGTTTTCTCTTGTACTGAGAGTTCCTGACCATAGTAAGGACTCTGTCAACCACTTTTGGATCAAACCCTATCTCTACTAGTTCCTCTCTCCTCAGGCGAAGGTCAACGTAACCTAGCAGTATCTGGTCTAGCATTTTGTAGGAGAGCCCTATTTCACCTTCGTCTGTCTGGCCGGGCCAGAGGTCTGCAGAGGGTTTTTTCTTTACTATCCTTTCCGGAACTCCTACGAACTCTGCCATTTCCCAGACCTGGGTTTTGTAGAGGTCTCCTATGGGGTTAATGTCGTGGGCGCTGTCTCCCCATCGGGTTGAGTAACCTATCAGTAGTTCACTCTTGTTGCTGGTTCCTATTACGAGAGCTCTCTTCCAGTGAGCGAAGTCGTAGAGTATGCTCATCCTCTCCCTTGCCATTTTGTTGCCCCGCCTTACGTTGTCGGCGTCGGGGAAGAGGCGGAAGTAGGCGTCTATCTGTGGAGTTATTTCTATTTCGTGGAACTCTATCTCCAGTACCTCTGCAACGAGCCTTGCGTCCTCTATGGAGCTCCTTGATGACGTTCTGTAGGGCATTGATAGTCCAATAACGTTTTCCTTTCCAAGGGCTTTTACGGCAAGGAATGCTGTAAGGGCAGAGTCAACGCCTCCTGAGATTCCGACCACAACTTTTTGAAAACCGGCTTTTGTAACCTCTTCCCTTATGAAGTAGGTCAGGACTTTCTCTATAAAGGTTCTATCTTTTATGTGGAGCTCCTTCTCAATCTTACTCCTCATCTAACACTCTCCTGAGGTTTTGAAGTGTTATCTCTGGCTTTTCGTCCCTTAGGAGGGGCAGGTTTGCCCTTGCAGATCTTATTAGTTCCTCGTTTAACTCTACAGTCAAAATTTCCTCTTCAAACGGCGACGCCTCAGCTATTATCTCGCCGTACGGGTTTGCTACAAAGGATTTACCTGAAAAGACAAAGCCATCTTCACACCCAACCCTATTTGCATAGATAAAGTAACTTCCTGTCATTCTTGAGTAGAACTCCCCCATGTTCATCCAGACCTCTGCGTTTCCGAACATCCCCTCTTCTCTGTATCCCCTTCCCGGGCTTGCCGATAGGGCGAAGATGTAGCCGGTTCCCTGTATGAAGGAGAGGTAAACCGTTGACATGTGCCAGAGATCTTCACAGATGAGAATGGAGCTTTTTCCAAGTACGGAGTTAAAGGCCTTTACTCTCCTTCCTGCTCCAAAGAACCTTCCCTCGTCAAACATTCCGTAAGTTGGCAGGTAAACCTTCCTGTGAACGTGTTTTATCTTCCCGCTACTTATATAGAGGGCACTGTTGTAGAAAACATGTTCGGGGCTCTCCTCAATCAGACCAACTGTAAGGTCAATCTCTCTACTAATCTCAAGGAGCGGTGAGAGTTTTGGGCTGTCAAGTGGAACTGCCACCTCAAAGGTGATGTCCCACACGTTGTATCCTGTCAGGTTGAGCTCCGGGAAGATGCAGAGAACTGCTCCTTCCTCTCTCGCCCTACGGCAGAAGTCCAATGTTTTCTCAAGGTTTGCTTCAAAGTCCCCAAGTTTTGACCTGAACTGAGCTACGGCTACTTTCATCTCTACCACCTGAAGGTTAATCTGAATGAGGTTTCTGTTTCTCCTTCTCTTCCCAGACCTCTGAAGAGTTTAAACCTTATCATACCATCAGCCAGCTTTGCCCAGAAGGCAATTAGTTCAACTCCTGCAGATACCAGAAGGTCATCAGGCATCCACCTGAAGGCGTCTCCTGCTATAAGGGTCGGTTTTAGGTAGATAGACCTGTCAACGATAGGCCTTCTTACGCTGAAGCTTCCAAACAGGTAGCGTTTCCCGGTTGTTATTTCTGTTGTATACCCTGGAATAGGTGCCTGCAGTTGATACCCTCCTCCGGAGTAGCCGATCTTTGTTCCAAATCCTCCAGTGTAGATTCTTGTTTCGTACTTTCCGTACTTTACGGAGTTTGAGTACAAGGCTGTAACTTCTCCTGTTGTGAGATCCGAAACTCTGGGAAGGGAGTAGGAGGCCGTGATGTTAAACTGGCTCCCTACTTGGTAATAGACCATGTCTGTTGAGAGGTTTCTGGTGTAGGAGATTTCTCCGTAGTATATCTTTTTGTCACCCAGGATAGAGCTGTAGTTTGTGAAGACAGGCCTCAAACCAAAGGCAATCTGGTTGACTTTTCTTCTGTCTAAGAAAACAAGGGTTCCCAGTAAAAACTCTCTCTTCTTTACTCTGTATTCACCTTTCTTCTCCGAGTTTACTATATAGTCTTCCCTGTCAGAACTGTAAGTTGCTCCTCCGTACAGGTTAAACCTCTCCTTTATAATCCTGTACAGGTTCCAGTAGACGTAGTAGCTGAAACTCTCGTTGTCTGTTCTAAACCACTTTACGTAACCCAGGTAGAGTTTGTGTCCCATTCCAAACAGGTTGTAGTCCCTTACCTCCATTCCTGCTCTGTAGCTGCCGTCTGTTTTAAACCTGAACTTTGGTAGGGGAACGATGGGGAACTTCTCCTTTACCTTCAGGACGACGATAACACCGTTCTTTTTCCTTATAACCAGAGGTTTAATTCTGTAGAAGAGGTGAGTGTTTAATAGGTTTCTCACCGACTCTTTCAGCTTCTTTTTGGAAAAGGGCTCTCCCGGCTTTAAAAGGAGCTCCCTCAGAACAAAGCTTTTCTTCGTCCACCTGAGTCCTTCAACTTTTACTTCTAAAACAGGGAGCTCAGCAGATTGAACGGAAGTAGGGACTAAAAAGGTTAAGAGGAGTGCGGCTGTCTGTTTTCTCATTGTTTTCTCATAAGCAGCATTATCAGAAATGAGAGCCCCGTGAGAATGAGGCTTATGAGTATGCTCGTTCCTAAGGGAAAGTAGAAGACGAAATTGTCTCTCTTAATGTAGATGTCTCCGGGTAGTCTTCCTATGGGAAGGGAGCTCCCCGCCTTTGAGAAGAGTATCAGTAAAACTCCAAAAACTATGAGGATTAGTCCGAAGTAAATGAGTATTTTTCCTACTTCGTCCAGCATTACAACCTCCTCAAAACAGCCGGTAAGAGTATGAGAAGGTCACAGATAAGTGCAAACAGACCAACCGTTAAAACGGCTGCGGCTGCTGCATCTTTTGAAAGCTTCGCCGTAGGCAATCTTTCCGTTGTTGCGGTATCTACAGCCCTCTCAACTGCCGTATTCACTAACTCAAAAGCCAGAACCAGCCAGTTGGCAAGTGCCAGAACCATCCTTGTACAGCCGTCAAGGAAAATTAGTGAGAGGAACGTTCCCGTGAGGCTGAGGGATAGGTTTATCCTGAAGTGTCTGTCTTCTCTGAAGGCGCCGATGTAACCATCAACGGCGTACCCCAGCCCCTTTATCACTCCCCTTACCGTTTTTATCATCGGGATACTCTATTCTGTTGTGGTATATACCTGAGAGAACCTTCTTAAACACCTTCTCAACGGTTTCTATATCCTTCAAAGATAGTCCGCTCTGGTTTAACTGTCCCTCCTCAACTGTTTCCCATATAAGCTTGTGGATGAACGAATCAAGGTCAAACTGCTTGTCTTTCATAGACCTTGTTGCTGCCTCTACCGTATCTGCAAGCATAACAAGGCCAGACTCTTTAAACTGAGGTTTGGGCCCCGGGTACCTATAGGTCTTCTCGTCAACCTTATCTCCGTAGAGCTCCTTTGCCTTGTGGTAGAAGTACTTCATCAGCTTCGTTCCGTGGTGCTGTTTTATTATGTCTATCACTTTTTGGGGAAGTTTGTACTTCCTGCCAAGTTCCTCTCCGTACTCAACGTGGGATCTCAATATTGCTGCACTTTTTTCCGGAGGTAGTTTGTCGTGGATGTTTACGCCGTTAACCTGGTTCTCTATAAACGCTTGAGGGTTTTTTAGCTTCCCTATGTCGTGGAAAAGTCCTCCCGCCTTGGCAAGTAGAGCGTTTGCTCCTATCGCTTCAGCTGCGGCCTCGGCCAGCGTTGCCACCATAACTGAGTGGCTGTAGGTTCCAGGAGCTTTAAGGACAAGTTTCCTGAGGAGGGGGTGGTTCAGGTTTATCAGTTCCATGTAGACAATGTCTGTTGTGAAGTTAAACACGCTGGTTATTATGGGGCTTAAGCCGTTAACCGCAACGGCCGTTATCACTCCACCTGCTAAGGTCAGCATAGGTTCTAACCAGAAGAGAGTGTTGAACTTGAAGCCGTAGTAGTAGAGGAGGAGAACAACTTGTGAAGCTGCCGTGAGGAGAGCTCCCCTGAAGGCACTTCTGTAGATAACCTCTCTACTTTTTAGTTTTCTTGAGTCAAAGGCTGAGAAGATTGCACCTATTGTTGTTGGGATTATCAGGAACTCCGGCTTAGAGAGGTTAAAACCTGAAAGGAGTGCAACGGGAACGATGTGGATGAAGGCGACCTTTTTGTTTATAAACATAGACGCAAAGATTACAGAGGTAACCACGGGAACGTAGATGAGATTCTCCTCAACTGGCAGGTTCAACGTTTCTACCGTTATCTTTGCCAGGAAGGTTGAGAGTTTTATAAGAAAGATATCTAAAGTTATTACGCTGAAGGAGAAGAGGATATTTTTCAGGTCGTAGGCTGACGGGCTGAGAATTCTGTAAAGCCTTACGACAGAGAAGTAGAGAGCTACAGAAAGGAGGAAGAGGGAGAGGTACTTGTTTAGACCTTTCCCTCTGTAATACCTCTCCCTTAGAGCTCTCAGCTTCTCTGCAGCTTCGGGAGAGACTTTCTCGCCTTTCTTTACTACGAGCTCTCCCTTCTTGAGGGTTATGTAGACAGGTTTTACCTTAGACTCTGCCCTCTTCCAGAGTTCCTCCGTTCTCTTCTTCTCAAAAATGAGGTTGGGTTTAACCTTAAGGTTCTGGTAGAGTTTCTCGGCCTTCTCTCTGTTTCCCAAGAGTTTCTCAAGGTCTTTCCTTAACTGTTCCTTTACCTCTTTTTCTGTGAAGAACTCCTTTACAGGGTAAACTCTTTTCCCTTCCCGAGAGACCACTTCTATCTCTGTGTAGTCTCTGGGAACTTCCGACAGAATTCCCCGGCTGTAGTAGGATTTGAGGAGCCCCTCCATCAGACTCTTTTCCCTCTCTGAGAGGTAGTTCTGTTTCTGGAGATCCCTTAAGGCCTCCTCTTCAGCCTTTTCTTCCCTTCTGTATATGGGTAAAACCTTCTTTCTGGCTTCTCTCTTTAGCTCTTTGGTTTTTTCTCTGTTAACAACGGTAATTGAAACCGGCGATCTAACGTCAACCGGGCTTACCTGACCCGGTTTTAGAAGGGGAACGTTAATAAGATTTATCGGAAGGAGAAGAAGTGTGGCAACTACTCCGACAACGAGGATGAGAGAGTAGATTATCAGATTAGCTCTCTTTCGTTCCTTCATACTCTTCATAGGCTTTTATTATCTCCTGAACAAGTCTGTGTCTTACAACGTCTTCCCTGGAGAATTCTACTATCTCAATTCCCTCTATGCCTCTGAGTATTTTCGTAGCCTCTACAAGTCCTGAAACTTTACTTGAGGGGAGGTCAATCTGCGTTACATCTCCCGTTATGACGACCTTTGAGCCAAAGCCGAGCCTTGTAAGGAACATCTTCATCTGTTCTCTCGTTGTGTTCTGAGCCTCGTCAAGTATTATGAAGGCGTCATTCAGTGTTCTCCCCCTCATATAGGCAAGGGGTGCAATCTCAAAGATGTTTCTCTCCAGGTAGGAGTTGACCTTTTCGGGCTCTATCATCTCAAAAAGGGCGTCGTACAGGGGTTTAAGATAGGGGTCAATCTTCTCCTGAAGGGTTCCCGGAAGGAATCCCAGCTTCTCTCCTGCTTCAACTGCAGGCCTTGTGAGGATTATCCTGTTGACCAGTCCTTTACGGAAGTAGGAGACCGCCGCTGCTACTGCAAGGTAGGTCTTTCCAGTTCCTGCAGGTCCTACTCCAAAGACTATGTCGTTTTTCTTTATGGCCTCGTGGTATCTTCTCTGAGTTGGCGTTTTGGCAACTATCTTTTTCCCTCTGTAAGTTGTAACTATTACGTCTCCTGTAGACTCCTTTACCTTTGACTCTTTTCTGGCCGATAGCTGGGTCAGGTACATATCAACGTCAGACTTTGTCAGTTTGTGTCCCGACTTTACAAGTTCTTCAAGGTCTTTGAGGAACTTCCTTGCCTTTTCCTCATTTTCGGAGCTCCCGTTTATCATTATCTCGTTTCCCCGGGAGCCCATTTTCACCCCAAGTATCTGGGCAAGCTTCCTCAGATTCTCCTCGTGATGGCCTACAATTGTGTAGAAGTCTTCAGGTTCAAGTTCCAGAATCACTTTTATCAACTATACCTCCGTTACCCGGTTTTTCTATTTCAACTTTTAAACTGTTCCTGAACCAAATATCGTTCTGAGGGAAAGGAATCTCAATATCTGCCTCTTTAAGTTTGTACCACGCCTTGTAGTAAAAGTCACTTACTATGTTCCTGACCCACAGATGCTTCCTTACGTCTATCCAGAATATAGCTTTGAAGATGAGGGCGCTGTCTCCCAGCTCCTCAAACCTGACAGTTTTGGGAAGGAACTTTACTGTGTAGGAGAGCTCCTCTATTACCGAGAGGAGTATCTCTTTAACCTTCATAGGATCTGAGGAGTAGGCAACTCCTACAGGTATTTTGAGCCTTACGTAGGGGTCTTTGTAAGAGAAGTTTACTATCGGTGAGTTTATGAAAGAGGAATTTGGTATTGATATCTCAACGCCGTCGTTTGTCTTGATTATCGTTGAGAGTATGCCTATGTCCTCCACCTTTCCGAAGACGCTGGGAGAAGTTGTTCCCAGCGTTGTTACGGAGATTGAGGGGAGTTCTAAGATGTCTCCAACCTTCAGTTTTTTGCTGAAAAGGAGGATAAAGCCACTAACGTAGTTGTTCATTATCGTCTGAAGTCCGAATCCAAGACCTACACCTAAAGTTCCGGCAACCGGCAGGAGGACTTTCCAGGTGATTCCGAGGCTTGAGAGAAGGACGATTACGTTAAAGAGTACTCCAATATTAAATATGAGGGCTTCTGCGGATCCTCCCTCAACTTCTCTCCTTTCCTTGGGGAACGAGAGCTTCACCAGCTTCTTTCCGAGGTTTAATAGGGAGAAGAGTATAACTCCTAAAAAGATCGTGTTTATGAGGTTTCCCACAGATATTTTTACGAGGTCTGTGTTGATTATGTAGATGGAGTAGAGTTTTCCGATGAGGTTTCCGAAGTTTGAAAACCCTTTAAGCACGGCTACCAATACTAGAAGATAGATTACAGAGGTAAGTGTTTTCAGGTTCTGTTCAAGGGATTCAAGGTCTTTCTGAGGGAGCTCCCCTTTCAGCTTTTCCCTAAGGAACGGGAAAACTTTGGAGTTGAGAACTGTAAGGATCGCCGTTAGGAAGACGATTATGGCGATGCCCATAAGGGTCTTAACGTCAAACTTCAGGTACTCAAACTCCCAGAGGATAAAGAGGATTGAGAGAAGTATTGTTCCTGTAACCTTTACCGTTTTGGCAATTATTTGTCTGTTTATTGCAGAGCTCAGTTCCCACACCACCATGAGGGAGCCGAGGAAAATGAAGAACTTCTTTGCAGCCGTTAGAGCCTGAAGAATTCTGTAGTTCTCAAACGGGAAAAACAGAAAGAGAGCAGACGCCGTAAAGGCAAGGAGAAAACAGACATAGGGAAGGAATCGGAACTTCTTCCTACTTGTTAATAGGTGGGCGGCCCTTGTTATGTAAACTGCAGAGACAAGGATTGAGAAGTTCCTGAGGAACTCCCTGTAGTTCCAGTAGGAAATCTGGTTTGAGAGGAGCCACCCCACCACAAAGAGGAAGATTGATGAGAGAGTTAGGAAGACCGTATCGGCAATGGTCTCTTCAACCTTCTTCCTCAGAGCTTTTCTTAGGATAAACTCGGAAGTGACTGTTACAGAGATGGCTAAGAGGAATAGGGAAAAGGGAGTGACAACCTCAGGCACCTGTTTCAACAACAGAGTAACCTCCGTGGTTTTTAACTCTTATTACCCTATCTCCTGCCACCTCAAGTTCGGGGTCGTGGGTTACTATGAGCATCTGCGGTATTTTTGTTTTAAGTTTTAGAAGGAGTTCTGTCAGTCCCGTTTTCCTCTGGGCGTCAAGGTGGACGGTAGGTTCGTCTAAAACCAGAAGCTCCATAGACTGAGAGAAGTTCCTTGCCATCGCAAACCTTAAGGCAAGGGCAAAGGCTACCTGCTGACCTCCTGATAAGTCTTCAAGGAGCATTGTTCCTTGCCCTGGCATTCCGAATTCAACGGAAAGGTCTTCAGAGATGAAGAGGTCTCCGAACTCAAAGTCAAAGACTGAAAAGAACTCCTTACAGTAAAAAGCTATTCTCGGAAGGAGCAAGTTCCTGACCTCTTTCAGGAAACCCTTTTCAGGGTGAACCGTCTCCTGCACCTTCTGGAGAACGTAGAGGCTGTCTCTCACTTTGGAGAGATTTCTCTTTGCTTTCTCAAGCTCTTCTCTCTTCTCTTTCAGCCTCTTTAGGTTCTCTGTGCGACTCTTGAGTTCTCCCTTAATCCTGTTTAGCCTCTCGGCCTTTTCTCTTAAGGTTTCTTCCGTTGACCTGAAGGTCCTCTCTACAGCCAGGAAGAGGTTTTCCTTAAAGTTGAGCTTCTCAATCTCTGAAGCCGTTTCAGCCTCCTTTTCAGAGAGTTCCCTCTCTTCCCGGTTCAGCTGTTTAAGGAGCTCCCTAAACTCCCCTTCACTCTTTATTTCTCCCTCTACTCTGTCAAGCTTTTCCTTTTTCTTTTGAAGTTCTTTCAGGAGTCTCTCAAGCTCTCCCAGGGTTCCTACAGCTAAACCGTTCTTCTCTTTTATCTCTGCAGCTCGCTTTTTCAGCTCTTTTTCCCTTTCCGAGAGTTTCCTCAAATCCTCCTCTACTCTTTTCAATTCTTCCCGCTTTGGGAGTCTGGAGAGCTGGAGTTTAACCTCTTTCAGCCGTGCGTTTAAGAGGGCTATCTCCTTTTCTGCTTCAGCCTCTTTCTCCTTTAATTTTTCCAAGAGTTCCTCTTTTTCCAGGAGTTCCTCCTCTTTAAACTCAACCTTCCTTAGCTTTGAAAGCTCTTTTTTTAGTCTCTCTATCTCTTTTTCCGTTCTCTCTTTCAGCTGGAGCTCTCCCGAAACTGCCTCAACTCTTTTCCTCACCTCTGAGAGTTTACCCCTCACCTTCCTCAGTCTCTCCTCTACCTCCTTTAGTTCTCTAACTCTCCTCTCTATTTCCTCTTCCGACTCTCTCTTTAGTTTTTCTCTCTTCTGTGGCGGGAGCTCCCCTCCACATACAGGACATTCGGCACTTTCCTTTTCAAGGAGCTTTAACCGCTCTTTCAACTCCTCTACTCTGCTTCTTAACTTTTCTATAGTCTGTCTGAGTTTTTCCTCTTCCTCTTCAAGCTCCTTCAGTTCCCCCTCAAGTACCTTTAGTTCTTTCAGTTTAACAGAAGGGAGGCTCTTCTTTAGCCTTTCTATCTGTTCCTTTAAAGAACTCTCCTTTAAGGAGGTTTCTCTGAACGCTTTTTCGGCCTCTTTCAGTTTTTTAACCTCTGTTTCAACCTCTCTCTTCTTCTCTTTCAACTGCTTCAGTCTGGCCTGAACCTCTTTTAACTTTTCCTCTAGTAGAGGGAGTTCCCCCTCAAGCTCTTCTCTCTTTTTAACCTCTTCTTTGAGTCTTCTGAACAGGTCTTCTGCTCTCTCCCTGTCCTTTACCGTTAATGCAAGTTCTCTTCCGGTTTTCTGGAGCTCTAAGCAAGGTTCAAGCAGCTTTATCTCTTCTTTAAGGGCTGGTATCTCCTTTTTTTTCTCTTCAATGGCCTTCAGCTTCTTTTCAATCTCTTCTTTTCTCTTCCTGAGTCTCTCTCTTTCTCCTTTAACTTGTAATAGCTTCTCTTTCAGCCTCTCAAACTCCTCCTTTAGCTGGCGCAGTTCCTCAAACTCTTCCCTCTCCTTCTTCAGGCTCTTTTGGAGTTCCTCAACCTCATTTTCAAGGCGGGAGAGCTCCCCGTTTAACGCTTTCAACTTCTTCTCTTCCTCTTCAATTTCCCTCTCTACTCCTTCAAGGGAGAGGAACTTGCTTTCAAGAACTTTTTCAAACCCTTTAAGCTTCTTTATCTCCTCCTTTAACTCCTGGTGTTTCTTTCCGAACTCCTCAAGTCCCAGGAGCCTGTTCAGTATCTTTCTCCTTTCCTGAGGTCTTCCCTTAAGGAGCTCTACTATCTCGCCCTGGGGAACGAAGACGGTGTTCTTAAACATCTCAGGTGCTAAACCGAGCTGTTCCGAAATGACCCCGTTTACTTCTCTAATTCCCCGGGCTATCAGGCTGCCATCTCTGTAGAGGGTTGCCGTTTTCCTCTTTACAGAGAGCTCCCTCACAACTCTGTAGCTGCTCTCTCTGTGGATAAACTCAAGGATAACCGTTGAGGCGTTTGCCCTTCTGTTTATCAGCTGCTCTCTCTTTCCCCCTTTCAGGTCTTCTCCAAAGAGGGCAAAGAAGATTCCTCTTAGTATTGATGTTTTCCCCGAGGCGTTTTCTCCTAAGATGACGTAGGTTTCGTCCTGAAAAGGGAGCTCTGTCTCCCTGTGTGAGAGGAAGTTCTCAAGGGTTAGCTTTCTCAGTCTTATCATGTAATCTCCTCTTTTTCCTCAAACAGATCCTCTTCAACCCTTCTCTCAGGTCTTCTCTTCTCCCCCTCTCTCAGTATAACCGTAAAGCAGAAGACCACAAACCCGAATATCGTCATCCACGAAAAGACCATAAAGAGCAGAGAACTACCCCTCATTCTTTATCCTCCTTCTCCTGTCGGCAAGGTAAACCATGAAGAGTTCAAGTGCAAGTATGAATATCATTACGAAGCGGGCTACCCATACTTGAAGGTCTCCAGCTTCAAGCTTCTGGGGAAGCTGACTTACAGTCCAGGTGGCAAGTATGATAAACAGAGCAAGAGGGGTAACATACTTTAAAATGTAGTAGTAAACTCTTGGAACTTTAAAAAGAGCTCCCCTGTTTATCTCTTCCCACGCCTTTGTGCTTCCAAAGAGCCAGAAGAAGATAATGACCTCAAGGAGCGCAAAGAAGACGACAAAGAACGTTCCAGCCCAGAAGTCCATCTCATCTAAAGCTTTTGGCATAAATATCGGTATCTGAGCTACGAGGAATGCGAAGATAACCGTTACAGTAACTGCCACCTTTCTTGAAAAGCCGAACTCGTCTTCAAGGAACGCAATTACCGGCATTGCTATTGCAACAGAGGAGGTAGCGCCTGCAAAGAAGAGGAGAAAGAACCATATGAAACCTATGAAGTCTCCACCTGTAAGGTGTGAAAAGAGAGCTGGTAGTGTAACGAAGGCCAGGTTAAAAGCCCCGCTTTCTGCTACAGATTGAGCATTCATAACGCCAAAGAAGGCAACGGCTGCAGGAATGGCTATTGACCCTCCTAAAATAACCTCTGCCAGCTCGTTCAGTGAAGCTGCCGATAGTCCCGATGCCACTATGTCGTCGTCCCTCCTTATGTAGGAGGCGTAGGTAATTATCGCTCCAAACCCAAGGCTCAGCGTAAAGAAGACCTGCCCTGCTGCAGCCAGCCAAACCTTTGGATTGGCGAGCTGTGAGAAGTCCGGGTGCCACAGGAAGTCAAGTCCCTGGACAGCAGTTCCGTGGGGAGTTTCTATGAGGATTACCCTGACCATGAGGATAAAGGCCAGTATAAACAGGGTGGGCATTGCAATTTTTGCAAACTTCTCAATACCTCCTCTTATTCCTCTGTAGAGGATGTAGGCGTTAAAGGCCATGGTTAACAGGAAGAACACATAGGCAGCAAAAGAGGGTCTTGTGTAGTTTCTAAGGAACTCTTCAAACGGTTTCAGGTACTCACTCTGAGGCAGGGACGGGTCTGGATGCGGTAGGAGGCCGGCAATTGAGAAGAAGGAGTAACCGAGAGTCCACGACTCAATGTAAACGTAATAACAGAGGACGACGAAGGGGACGAAGAGACCTAGAGCTCCTATGTACTTTGATATAGGATTATTCCATAGCAGTTTAAATATTGCTGGTGTTGTGCCGTGGCCTTTAGAGCCTCCGTACCTACCTATTGCCCACTCTGTCCACATGAGAGGTATGGCTATTATGAGCATCGCTATCATGTAAGGGATCATGAAGGCTCCACCACCGTTTTCGGCAGCCTGCGTCGGGAACCTTAAGAAATTCCCGAGGCCTACGGCGTTTCCGGCCATTGCCAGAATCAAACCTAACCGAGAACTCCAATGTTCCCTTATTTGAGCCATAATTTCCCCCGATTTTGTATAAATTGAGTGTGCTGGTAATTTTAAATCAAGGAGGTTATGGTGCAATGAAATACATTTTTGGTCCCGTCTTTTCCCGTCGTCTAGGGTTCTCTTTAGGAGTTGACCTCGTTCCCCACAAGGTCTGCAGTATGGACTGTCTCTACTGTGAGGTGGGACCTACCACCGAGAAGACTGCAGAGAGGGCTGAGTATGTTCCCCTTGATGGGGTTAAGAGGGAGCTCTCCCTCTTCCTCTCCTCATCGCCGGAGGTTGACTATATCACCTTTTCCGGTTACGGTGAGCCTACCCTCTTTTCCCGTCTGGGGGAGCTCGTTAGCTGGCTGAAAGAGAACTACCCCAACTACAGGTTAGCCCTTTTGACCAACGCTTCGCTTCTCAACAGAGACGACGTCATTAACGACGTTAAGGGAATAGACGCTGTTCTACCTTCACTTGACGCTGCTTCTCAGGAGGTTTTTGAAAAGGTTAACAGGCCTGTTCAAGGCCTTACTGTAGATACGGTAATTGAAGGGATAGAGAGGCTCCTTAAAGAGACCGGGTGCAGAGTCTGGGTTGAGACCCTCTTTGTAAAGGGAATCAACGATTCTCCTCAAGAGATTGACCGGATAGGGGAGGTCATTCACAGGCTTTCTCCCCACAAGTGGCAGATTAACACAGTGGCGAGACCTCCTGCCTACGGAGTTGAGGGGCTCTCTTACGAGGATCTCCGTCAGATAGCCGAAAGGGTGGGCTATCCTGCCACCGAAATAGTTGCCCGTTCAAAGGCCAGGAAGAGAAAGTTTCCCTTTTCCCAGCTTAAAGAAGAGGTTTACAGAATAGTCGTCAGACGTCCCTGTCCTGTAGAGGAGATTGCAGACGCTTTAGGGGTTTTAACGGAGGAGGTTGAAGAGGCTGTAGAATCTCTGAAAAGGGAGGGGAAAGTGAAAGAGGTTATTTACGGAGGGGAGCCATACGTAAAAGGGCTGTCTGGTTAACCGCTCTCTTAGTCCTCCTTACATTCCATAAGGTCTATGCCTTTAGTTTAAAAGTAAAGGAAGGTGTCTGTTTTGATAGAGAGTTGCTCTCTCAAATAGAGAAGGAGTCTCAAAAAGTTTGCCAGTTTACGGAGTGTCTCTCTGTCGTGTCAGACCTTCTTAAAAGTATGGGATACAGCGTAAGTCGGAAAGGAGATGTTCTTTATGTAGAGGACTATAGGGTGATTGAATCAGTTAAATTTAAGGGTTTTTCAGAGCTTGAGGAGATAAAAAAGGTCGTTAAGTTTCTTCTTCTAGGTAAGCCTGTTTCCCGGAGCAACATTGACAGCATAAAACAGTTAATTCTTCTTAAGTTGAAGTCTCTCGGCTTCCCGAAAGCCAGAGTCTCCATAAGCTTAAAGAGGGGAAGGTGCGGTTATACGGCTATTGTTTCTTTAGAGAGAGGAGTTCCTTTAGTTGTTGTGAGAGTTGTTGTAGATGCACCTGAACCTTTTAGGAAAGAAGCCCTTCGGCTTTTCTCCTCTTTGATAAAGAAGAAGCTTAACTATCAGTTGCTCCTTAGAGTAAGGGAAAAACTTGAAAATTACCTGATAAAGAGAGGATATTACAACTCTACTGTTTCTTATCAAATTCTTCCTGTTGCCGGAAAGAGTGGTATTGAATTAAAGGTGAAGGTTATCCCCGGTAAATCTTATAGAATTATTTTTGAGGGAAACAGACACTTTTCTGCGGAAAAACTCGAAAAACTTGTTACTTTCTCCTCTGCTCGTTCAGTAGATGAGTTTGAAATTGAAAATTCTAAAAGGAATATTGAGAAATTCTATAGAGATAACGGTTTCCCGTTTGCTAAAGTTTCCGCTTCTATTGTTGATAAAGGAAAGTATGTCTTAGTTAAATTTAAGATAAAAGAAGGAACTCTCGTTGTTGTGAAGAGAATTGTGTTTAAAGGGTATGTTCCAAAGGAGAAGTTCTTCTCCAGCCTTCTACATAAACCGTTCTCAGAAGATGCTGTAGAATCCGACATAAACCTTGTTGTTTCTAAGCTTAAATCGGAAGGTTTTAGAGAGGCTAAAGGAAGTTACAGGGTTCTTAATGACTCTACCCTTGTTATTCTCATAAGGAAGGGAGCTCTCTATAGAGTGGTTTCTGTTAAAGTTAGAGGAGATGTTGAAAAATGTTTTAAGGGGATAAAGCTTCCTTTCCCTTATACAGAAGAGAGGATAGAAAGTTTAACAGGGAAGCTCTTAGACTGTTACGCTTTTAGAGGATACCCAGATGCGAAAGTTAATGTAAAGTCTAAAGTTCTTTCTAAAGCTCCGTCTTTGGTTGATGTGGAGTTGACAGTTTTGGTTGATAGCGGAAAGTTTTACCGTTTTGGTTACGTTATGGTTAAAGGGCTGAAAAGAACAAAACTCTCTGCAATCAGGAATCTTATCCTTGTTTCTCCTGGTCAACCCTACTCAAGGGAGAAGGTGATTAAACAGTATTCAAGGCTTCTTGACAGTAAACTCTTTTCAACTATAAACATCAGTGAAGTCCGTTCTGATTCAACTATCTCTGAGGTTATAAACCTTCAGGAAGGAAGTCTTTTGAGGCTTAAGGGCTTTTTAGGTTACGGAAGTGATTACGGAGCCGTTACAAACGGTTTCCTCTCGCTGACTTCCCCTTTTGGCATGGGGCTGAAGTTCTTCCTTTTTGGCCGTTACAGACAGAAGGAGGGGTACGATGCCGTTTTTAAGGTTTTAAAACCAGCTTTTCCCTTTAAGCACTGGAACTCCGGCTACTCCATAGTTAAAAAACAGCAGGTTTATCAGAGTTTTAAGTCAAACAGGATCATCTACAGCCTCTCTCTGGAGAGGAAGAAGACCAGAGCTTTCTCTCAAACGTTTAAGTTTGAGGTTTCCCGTGAGAACGTTTACGATACGTCAATTCAGTCTGTTAAGAATACTCTTGAGAGAAGGCTTGTTTATCTTCAGCTCTACGACCGACGGGACAGTATTTCTGATCCCAAAAAGGGGTATCTCTCCTATACCAGAGCCTCCGTTGCCGGCCTTCTCTTTGGAGGGGATACAGACTATACCCTACTTGAGGAGAAGTTCCTCTACCTTAAGACCTTTAATGGTATAACTGCTGCAGTAAGGTTTGGAGGCGGTGTTATTTCCTCTATCAGGGATTCAACTGTTCCGCTTCAAGACCGATTCTTCTTAGGTGGTGCTGAGAGTGTTAGAGGATATAAATACGGCACTATATCTCCAACCGACAGTAGGGGAAATTATGTAGGAGGAAAGGCTTACGGCCTCTTCAGTGTGGAGCTCCGCCACAGAATTTACGATCATGTTGAGGGAGCTCTCTTTTACGACGCCGGAAAGGTCTTCAGGGAGCCTTCTCAGTTCTCCCTCTCAAACTGGTACTCCTCTGTGGGGGTAGGACTCAGGTATCTAACCCCTGTAGGTCCTTTAAGGATTGACTACGGTTATAAGCTGAGGCCGGTTCCCGGCCAGGGTAGGGGAAGGTTTCACATCTCTTTCGGATTTCCGTTTTAACCGTAGCTCTCGTAGTGTGCTTTTTCCAGTGCCTCTTCCAGTTTCTTAAAGAGTTCTCTCTTTATCTCCTCAAGGATTCCTCTTGTCTCAAATCCTGCGGCCATTTTGTGGCCACCACCCCCCATAGCCTTTGCAACTTCTGCAACGTTAACTTTTCCCTTAGATCTCATAGAGACTTTCCAGTAGTTTTCTTCTATCTCTTTGAAGAAAACGGCTACTTCAACTCCGGCGATTGACCTGGGGTAGTTTATAAACCCTTCTGCCTCCTCCGGGTAAGCTCCCGTCTCCTCAAGGAACTTTCTAAAGAGGGTTATGTGGGCAACTTTCTGGTTGAGCTCAAACGAGAGGGTTTTGAGAACCAGTTCCAGAAGTTTGAGCTTGTTTATTCTGTTCCTTTCAAAAATGTTTGTGTAGACCTCGTAAGGGTTTACTCCCAGTTTAAGGAGCTCCGCCGCCACCGTGTGGGTTTCCGGCGAAGTGTTTGAGTAGTTGAAGCCTCCTGTGTCTGTTACTATTCCTGTGTATATGGGAATTGCCACAGATAGATCTATCAGTTTTTCATCTATCATCTTCATAATGTGGTATGAAAGCTCACAGGTACTTGAGATTTCCGGTTCAACTATTGCGTAATCTGTAAAGGGTTCTGCCGTTATGTGGTGGTCTATAACCAGCGACTTCTCTGCCGGAATTTCGGAGAAACCGGTTCTCTTTGGGTCTGAAACGTCGGTTATGATTACCCAGTCAAACTGTTCTTTTACTTCGTCTGTAACTTCAACGTTCCCAATTCCTGGCAGGAAGTCAAAGAAGAACGGAACCCTGTCGCTGTAGATTACTCTTACGTCTTTTCCCAGCTTTTTCAGGAAGTTGAACCAGCCAAGGGAGCTCCCCACTGCATCTCCGTCGGGATTTTTGTGGGTGGTTATCATTATCTTTCCGCTGATCTCTTTTAAGAGCTTTGCAGTCTCCTTTCTGTTTAGCTTCATAGTTCCACCTCGGGGTCAATCAGGAAGTTTGGCCTTGGAACGGTTCTTATCTTTAACCTCTTCCCTAAAAGGTGCTGAACGTAGCCTGCTGCTCTGTTTAACCGCTCTACTGCAAGGAGAACGTCTTCCTTTTTGAGGCCGGATATAAAAACGTCTGCTCTTGAGCCGTCTTTAGAGAGTTCCACCCTCTTAACTGTAATAAAAAGGTTCTCCGGCAGGTCTATCTCCCGCCTTACAATGTCTGAGATCTTTCTCAGAAGCTGAGACTTAAGCCTTTCTCTTCTAAACTTCGCCATCTACTCCCCGCTTACTGTAAGTTCTTTAACGAGAACTGAAGGACTGCACACGTTACCCAGCCACTTCTGGTCTGCTCCCACCTCTGTTACGTTCTTAAGGAGCTCCTTCATGTTCCCTGCAACGGTCATTCCTGTAATCGGAGTAATTTTCTTTCCGTCAACGTAGTAAACTCCGCTGATTCCGATTGAGAACTCCCCGGATATTGGGTTTACCGTGTGGATACCCATTGCGTCTGTTACAACAATTACCTCTTCAGGGGTTTTTACCATCTCTTCTAAGCCGAGAGCTCCCCTCTCAACGATAAGGTTTGTTATTCCAGACGAAGGAAGTGAAGAGATAGAAGGTCTTATTCCGTTCCCTGTAGGCTTCAGTCCAAGCTTTCTGGCCGAGTAAATGTCAACGAGGAAGTTTTTGAGAACTCCTCTCTCTACTACTGCTTTCCTTCTGGTTACAACTCCTTCGTCGTCGTACGGGCAGCTTCCCAGTCCGTCGGGATGGTGAGGGTCATCGTATATAGAGAGTGCATGGCTTGCAATTTCGTGGCTGAGTCTGTCTGCAAAGAGGGATTTCTTCCTCAAAACGTTGTTTCCAAGAAATGCAGCAGAGAGAGTTTCTATAAGCTCTGCGAAAACTGTATTTTTAAATATCACCGGTATTCTCTTTGTCTTAATGGGTTTTGCTCCCAGTAGCTCTACAGCGTTAGCTGCAGCCGTAACGGCAACGAGTTTGGGGTTTAACTGGTGGAAAAACCTTGTAGACTGGTAGTCCCACCCTATCTGGGAATCTCCGTTCTCCTCTACGGCAAGTAGAATGCTCAGCGTGTAACTCGTTGCTGTGTAGCTGAAACTGTGGTCATTAGAGTTGTAGTAGTAAACTGTTGTCTTTCTGTCTCCGTAAGAGGCCTTTCTTACCCTCTTTACTCTACTGTCAAACTGTAGAGCTAGAGATTCAAGCTCTTTTGCCAGTTCAATTTTCTGCTCTGTGGGTATGTTTTCATAGTCGTCATCTGTCAGTTTAAGTTCAAAAGAGCTCTTTTCCGGCATTGAGAAGGAGTAGTCGTCGGGCTCGGAGCACTTTGCGTTCTCCTTTGCACACTCAATTGCTATTCTCATTCCGTCGTCTGAAACGTCGTTTGTGTAGGCAAAACCGAGCCTTCCGTCAACAACTACCCTTATAGCAACCCCTTTTGTCTGTGAAACTTTTATCCTATCAACCCCTCCGTTTTTTACCTCTATTCCGGTTCCGTCCCCCTCTACGGCGTAGATGTCGTAGTCTTCAACACCTAACTTTTTCAAGTAGTTTGCAGTTCTTTCAATTATTTTAAGCATTACCTACCTCCAGTTTCCGGAAGTAATCTCTCACTTCCTCTGGCCTTCCACAGCTCTTCTTGCCCTCTGTGCAGTATCCCAGATAGTAGCAGTTTGGGCCTACCCCTTTAAAGAGAAGAGGGAACTCCTTCTTTAGAATTTTTAGCATCTCAACTGCCAGTTCTCTTATCTCCCACTGAGCTCTTGAGCAGGTTCTCAGCCTTAGGAAGTGGACCATCTCTTCACCGTTCATTGTAACCACTATCCTGGTTGAGCAGGCGTTGGGAAGAACAAACCTTGCGTCTTCTTTAGGAGCTCCTTCCTCAACAAATCCTTCATAGGCCTCTCCTAAGAATTCCATAATGTCGCCAAAGCTGTACTTTCTACCGTCTATCTCAATCTTTTTTCCTTTAAGGCTCTGGGGCTCTACGTAGGGAAAGTTTTTCATACTTACGTACCTCTGGGACTGCTGACTGTAAGATGCCGGCCTGTGTCTTACGAGCTGGTGAGAACAGGCTCTTGATATACCGTCAATCAGAAAAGTAAACGTTGAGTGGCGAAGGAGCTCCTTCCTGTCTGAAAGTTCAGGGTAGTTGTAAGAGATAAGGAAAACCCTCAAGGAAAAAACCTCCGATTTCTCAGCAATTGTGGAAGGTTAATTATAAATCTTTGCTCCCTTCAAACTGAACGAGGGGGAGGTTTGCCTCTCTGGCTATCTCTTTTGCCAGCCAGTCGGGATATCCTTCTCTGTATATCACTTTTGTTATTCCTGCGTTAATTAGCATCTTTACGCAGAGCGAACAGGGACAGTGGGTACAGTAAAGGACAGCCCCTTTCGTTGAAACGCCGTGAAGAGCCGCCTGTATTATTGCATTCTGTTCTGCATGAAGGCCTCGACAGAGCTCGTGCCGTTCACCACTGGGAATTCCCAATTTCTCCCTTAAACAGCCAACCTCTTCAGGGTGCTTTAGGCCGGTGGGAGGACCGTTGTAACCGGTAGATATTATTCTTTTATCCTTAACTAAAACTGCACCAACCTTTCTCCTCAAACAAGTTGAGCGGGTTGAGACTATCTGAGCTATGGACATAAAGTACTCGTCCCACGAAGGCCTCGGCAATTAGTGGCCTCCGAATATGTGGTGGTAGGCGGTCATAATCAAGGTTATGAACATAAAAATGTAGAGAATTATCTCAACAGAAGCTATCCACTTCCTAAATCCAAAAACTGTTTTTAAAGCCTTACTGGCCATTTTCTTCCTCCTTTAGAACCACATAAAGATGGATTGTGAATACCAGTGAACAAACTTAACAAACCATACTCCTAAAATTGGAAGGAGCAAAATGCAGAGAACAGCTATTAAGACGATCCAAGCTTCTTTTTCTATGTCCCTTGAGCTAACTTCCCTTGCCATTGTCTACCTCCTATTTGTAGGAAGGGTTCTTGTGATGAACTTTCTCTGTATGGAACAGTTTGTACCTGTAGAGGGCATCAAGTCCATGACAGTCTACACAGATGCTACCTTTAAGGTCTTTGTTCCTCAGGAAGCTGTTGAGAGCAGTTCCTTCAACCGGTTTCCCTGGGACCCTCCTTGTCCACTTGCTCCATACGTGCGGATCGTGGCACGTTTCACATGCAATCTCTCCTCCAACGTGAACCTCTCTTCCGTCTTTTGTGAAGAGAGGCCAATCTCCACTCCTTCCCGGTCTGTTGAAGTTCCTTAAAACGACATCTTTATGGGGATGGTAGTAGTACTTAATTACTTTGTTGCTTGCTACTCCACCTTTAGTGTGGCAGGTGAGACAGTAGTTAGACATTCTGTTGTCTGTAACCTCTTTCACTTTTGTAGCCCACAGAAGTTTGTCAACTGCCCTGTGAGGAACATGGCAGGCAGAACAGACTCCGTCTTTGAGAACCTCTTTACCAAGAACGTTCTTAAAGTTCTTCTTGACAATCCTCATATCATGATCGGTTCCAATTACGGCTGCTTCCTTAACGTGGCAGGCTGTACAGAGAGCACTGTCTCCTGCTACGGTGTACCTGGTTAACCTCTTCCTGTCAGCTCCGTTGTGCGGGTCGTGGCAGGTTGCACAGTCCATAATTCCGATCTCACCTTTCCTGGCAGGGTGTCCTGTCATCTGGTTGATAAGTGGCAGTCGGGAGTTTTCAATCATTGACAGGTTCTCTTCTGTAACTTTGCGTCCCATTGGGTGTGTGAACTTGCCTACCGTTTTGTCTGAAGCTAACTTACCTTTTGCATGGCAAGAGAAGCATAGTTTTTCTCCTATCGTCTCTCCTTTTCCTGGTTTCCTGCTCCAGAGGACTTTGAATTTGGGGTTGTGTGGAGTGTGGCAGGCTGAACACTCACCGTTTTTGATTAACTCCTTTCTCTCTGCTTCTGTCAGTTTAACTTCCGGGTTGTGTAACAGGTCGTGAGGAGTTCCCTTTAGATTCTGGTCTGTATGGCAAGTAAGGCAGAGCTCCGAGTTACCCTTAACGGGAATTCTAAGGAGTTCTGTCTTGTGGGTGTGTGGGTCGTGGCAGGTTGCACAGGATATCTTCTTGCCGGGTAGTTTGTCAGATGGATTCTTAACTCCTACAGGGTGTTCGTTGAAAACGCTCTGTTTAACTTTGTGTTTTGCCATTCCTTCAGGGTCGTGGCATGCTAAACAGAATCCGTCAACGGGCGGTTCCATAGGTGAGGTTTCACCGTAAACAACCCTTGACAGGTATCCACCTTTTGCCTTGTGGACGTTGTGGCACGCCGCACAATCTCCCCGCTTCCATCTTTTCTTATCAATCTCTCCGTGAGGACCGTTCTTAACGTCTGCCTCTTCCCTGTGGCATGTGTAACAGAGCTTCAGTCGGGGAGCTCTTAAGAACTTACCTTTTGGGTTATTGTCAAAAGAGTGGTGTGGGTCGTGGCAGGTTGTACAGGCAAGCTTTCTACCCGGAAGAGGCAGTTTTAGTGCTATCTTCTCTTTGAGCTTAACTCCAGTTGGGTGAGTTAATGTTCCTACTGTTTCTACCTCTTTTCCGTTAATTGTGTGGCCGGGGTAGTGGCACGACAGACAGAGAATGTCTGTCTGGCCTTTAGCGTCAATCAGAGCTGCATAGTCAAAGGCATCTTCAGGAATAGGTCTGCTCCACAGCTCTCTTCCTTTTGCCTTGTGGGCTACATGGCATGTTTTACAGGAGTTTCCGTCTATGTTGTGTTTCGTCTTCAGAACGGCTCTCTCCTGAACATGGCACAGTATACATAGTTTCTTTTCCTCTGCTACGAGAAGGTGTTTGTTCCTTTCTTTGTGAACTTTGTGGCAGGTCATACACTCGACAGAAGAGGTAACGGCTTTTTTCTCTTTGAAGAAAGCAACGTCAGCACCTTTAGGCAGTTTTCTATGTATAGGGTGGTTTCTGAAGTTTGGGTGCTCTTTGGAGTTAACGTTGTCAATGTGGCAGACTGCACAGAGTTGAGAGTTCTTTACCGGTTCAATGAGAGCTTTGGAAGCTCTGCCTCTGTGTGCTGAGTGACAGGATTCGCACTGAACTTCTCTGTTTTTTGTAACCTTTCCACCCAGCTTTTCTATTTCAATAGCGTATTCAAGTTTTAGCTTACCTTCTGTATCTTTAAGTATGGGATGGTTCAGGCCGTGTTCTGCGTTAACTTTATGACACTTCATACAGAGAGCTGAGTTAACGTTGGGTTCTCTCATGAACGTGTAGTCAAGCTTCTTCTCGCTTCCCGTTTTTGTGTGTGGTGTGTGGCATGTTCCACAGTAGAGCTTTCCATTTAGAAGGGGAAATCCTTTGGGCATTTTGAAGTTTTCTGGAACCTTTTTATCCACAGGATGGGAGAAGTGGTTAAAACCTAAAAATGTAAGTCTGTCATCGGCCATTGAACCGTCGTGACAGGAGAGACACATCAACCTGTTGGCTGCTGTGAATGACTCAGTAGTTAGGAGTTGGGGAGACTTTATTTTTGCCTCAAGGAGCCAGTTTTCATGACAGACAAGGCACTCCTTTTTCATACTTTTTTTGAGTTTCGCCTCAGAAACTCCCGGAACTACCAGAACGCTTAAAAGTACCAGAAGTGATTTCCTCATTACTTGACCCCTTGGATCTTAAATGTAAGGACTCTGTTTTTTAGTGGTTCTAAAACAAACACTTCTCCTTTATAGCAGGCAACTGCTGTGGGGTAGTAGAGTCCTTTCGCCAGAACTTTTTCAAAACCACCGTAGATGTCAAAAAGTTGAACTGCTCCTGTAATGGCATCTGATACTGCAACTGTTCCGTTTCCGCAGTAGGCGACACTTTTGGGCCTGAAAAGGTCTCCTTCTTCTATTCCAAAAACTCCAAAACTGTTTACATAATTTCCGTTTTTGTCAAATTCCTGTATTCTTGCGTTTACTGAATCAACAACAAAAACGCGCTTTTTAGAGCTATCTGCCATGAAAATTCCCACAAAGTTTCCGGGAGCACTCCCCTTTCCGCCTACGCTCTTTATGAATTTTCCGTTTAAGTCGTATATGTCTAAAGATTCTGTTTTCCCGTCTGTAACAAAGAGCCTGTCTCTTAATTTTGCTACATCAATTGGTCTTCCCTTCAGGCTGAAGGTCTTTTCAATATTTCCTGTTTCGTCAAGAACGTAAAGTTTTCCTTTCTGGCTGGTTACGTAAAGCAGGCCGTCCTTTGCCGCTATTCCAAATGGGGAGTCCAGTTTGATGTCTGTAAGGTGTTGACCGTAGAGGTCGTACACTGCTATTCGGTTGTTTAGTCCATCTACAACGTAGAGTTTACCGTTTGAGATAGCTATGTCAGACGGGAATTTCCAGTTTCCTTTTATCTCTCCCGATAAAGCTCCTAAGGAAGTTGCTATTAAAAAGATGATAGCTATGGCAAATTTCCTCATTACTTTCACCCCTTACCAGATAAATTTGGGGAAGTGGATTGTCTTGTATTCCTCAAGACCTTTAACTATCTCATTGTGTTCAAGATCTTTTATCCTTTCGTCGCTAAAGCCGAGGGCTTTAAAATCCAGCTTTCCGTTTACCTTGTGACAGTCGTCACACTTAAGAGGGTGGTCAGTTAGCGCGTTGTGCATCTTAGCTACGGCAGTAACGTCCTTGAGTAGGTTTTCGTTACCTTTTAAAGGAATTTCTACAGGAACGCCGTTGTAGACCGGAACTATTTTTGCGTTGCTCTCTTCACCGGAGAGCATTACTCTGTTTCCAACTTTTATGTATTTGAGACCGTAGAAATCTCCTTTTTTGAGAAGAACAACTTTACCGTCTTTTATCTCTGCCCAGCTATAAGTTATGCCGGGCTTAACAAAGTGACATACGTTACAGCTCATAAAAGTTCCGTGGGCGTTGTAAAAGGGAGAAAACTTCCTGTCTTTCTTGTGTGCAGCAAATGTATGGCACGCACTACACACGTCGTCTAGCTTGTACTTGTAGTAGTTTGGAGAGTGAAACGGTTTTGGGTACTCCTTGAGGTTGGGGAGCTCCGGCCTTTCAAATTCCTTTAATTTCTTCTTCCACTCACTGACGTTGTTCGCCGGAGCGGAAAGAAGGGGACTTTCAGCTGCTATCGTAGTTACCGGTAAGAGTAGCACTGCTATCAGTAACTTCCTCATTATTCGTTCCTCCCTTCAGCTTCCTTCTCAAGAAGGTGGTGAGCGTATTCGTGCATCTTCTCAATCATCTCCTCTTCAGGGAGCTTTTCAACTTCAAGGACAAATTGGTATCTCTCCTTCAGGAACGGATATTTCTCTAAAAGGTGCGGTTCATTTTCGGCAACTGCTTTAATGATCCGTCTGTAACTCCTGGGTCTTTCCTCTATCCACTCAACCTCAGATGCCGTTCCTGTAAGCCATATCCAGTCCATTGGGAACTTGTTGGGGCCGTAGTGGACCATGTACATGTGGACCAGAGCGATCCAACCAAGCGCCAGAACAGCCTCATCTGAGTGCATCAGGTAAGCAATCTGTATAGTTTCGGGAGGCATATGGAGGAAGCCTGTAAAAACTTCTGGAAGCCAGAGTACCCATCCTGTAATACCAATTGCAAGCATACCCCAGCCAACTGCCCAGAAGTCAAACTTGTCAACCCAGATATACTCGTCCCAGTCTGGTGGAACCTTTCTAAATCCCAATAGGTACTTTATATAGTGGACAAAAGTTATGTCTGTTGGTCCTGGAACAATTTTGAAGTAACCGAAGAAATCCTTTTTGGCAAGATCCCAGTTAGCAATAAGAATGAGAGTTATATAGAGAACCGTAAGAAGGAAATCGGAGAACATGATAAATCCGGATATTCTATGAATTGTCATTTCGCCAGCTATTCCACCAAGCAGTTCTATGATAGGCTTTGCCCACGCTGTGTTATAGAACTTCAGCGGATATCCTGTAATTATTTGCCAGATGAACGTTGAGAAAATTCCAACGTGGAGGAGCCTCTGGAAAAGTGTAAACTTCTGTATCATTATCTTCTCACCGTCTACGATGAGAAGCTTATCCTGTTCAGCTCTTACTCTGAAGGTTCTTTTGAATGCTTCCCAGAGTCCCATTAGTGCTTCCTCCTCAGGTTTTTCAGAAGGTCAAGTCCTACAATCGTAACAGCGAATAAGAGGGTACTTGTTGTAAGCCAGAACATAAACTCTTCAACTATCTTAACTATTTTCTGACCTAAAGAGTCTGGAATGGGATGCATGTGAACCCACTTTGTTGTGGCAAAGTTCTTCATGTGGTATTTAGGAGCAAGTGGGTGACACTCTGTTGAGCGACCACAGGTAAGCTCTATGTTTTTAGGGTTTATAGAAGAACGGGGATCGTTTTTGTGGAAGATGTCGTGAAAATTACCATCTTTGTTTGTATGACAGTCTAAACAGTCTGCTGCCCTTGTATCGTTCCTGTCTAAGTAGAGCATTTTAGCGTGCATTGTCACTTTGTAAGACTCAACTGCAGTTAAAACGTGTTCTCTTTCAAACTTGTTATGTATTCCCTCAATATCAAGGGCTTTTTCCATTTTCTTTTTGTCTTCATGACAGGAAGCGCAGAGCTCTACAATCTCCCATCCGTCACGTCTGGTCTTGATAAACTGGTGGGTAAAACCGTTTTTTATGATGGGAATGGGTTCTCTGCTTGCAACGTGGGAGAGCCTGTCTTTTACCCACTCTTTGTTCTGGTGGCAGATTGAACACCTGTCAAAACTCATTTTTAGTGCTTCAAACTTATTAACATCTATAAGGAGACGGTTCGTATGGCAGTAAGTGCAGTAGGGATATATATCAGGTGCTTTCTGGTAGTTTTTTCCGTGAACGCTCTTTTTCCAGGTTTCATATACTTTTTTGTGTGAAAATGGCTTTTTCGTTGAGGGGTCAATAACGTGACATTGTGTTGCACAATTAACTTTGCCACTTCCGGGTCTGTGGGGGTATTCTTCTATATCTGTATGACACTCTGTACAACCAACGTTTCTATGGACTGAATGGGCAAATAGGGCGTCAGATATGCTGCAGTCTTCCACCTTGTTTTCTTTATTGACGATGGAAAGTCCTTTAAGTCTGTGACATACCAAACAACCATCATCTGTTGTTCCCATGCCAAGGGCTGTTCCTGCAATAGCAATTGCCCCTGTTAGTCCTAATATGAAGGCTTTCACTCTCTACCCCCTACTTAAGCGAGTTGATGGAATGGCAAATCTGGCACAGTTTGCCACCTTTAAGGTTGTAGCTCATTAGTTTTACGCCTTTTGTATCTAATTCAAACTTGTTTAATTCAAGATTTAACTTTTTCAGTTTGTAGTCAAGGTCAGCTTTTTCAACCTTAGCCCAGATTTTGTCTTCCGGAGGTGCCGGAATAGCTATTTGAGGGTGAGGGTTGTGGCATGTAATACACTCTATGTGGCCTTTGACCAGAACCATTTTGGATTTTCTTTGCTTAAGAACTTTTTCGTTAAGTTTTGGTTTCAGTTCCTGAATGGAAGAGATGTCTACAACTACGGCTTTTCCTTTTGCCATTTTAAGAACTTTCTCGGGTTTTGCTTTCAGATGGATAAGAGCTCCTACGTGGGGTGTTTTAGTGTGGCAACCAACACAGGCCTTGTAAGCCTCTAGTTTAGCACCAAAGCCGTGGCAGTAGATGCAGGCCTCTTTTTTCTCCTTCCAAGGTAGATTAGAGGCTATTGTTTTATGAGGGTTAAACTTCCTATAGCACTCAGGGTTGTGGCACTGGAAGCAGAAGTCGTATCTATGTTTTACTGGCCTGTTTGTTCTTAAGAAGTCTTTGTTGGAGCTTGTCATGTCGTGACATGTTGTACAGGTAAGTTTTCCATCCCATGTTCTTGGAAAGCTGTTTGGGACTCTTATACACTCAGTGTCTCTGATCTTCACGTCCACGGGGTGTAGAACCGGACAGCCAGTTGTATGACATTTAAGGCAGAATTTAGAGTTGCTTCCTGTGTACCCTTTACCGCCACATTCAGCGGCGAGAACGTTCCCTGAGAAGATCAGCCCTGCAATGGCTATTCCTATCAGTCCCTTCCTCATCTTGTCCAGTTCCCCTTTGTATGGCATTCCATGCAGAAGCCCACTCTGTGGCATCTACTACACTTGGCTGGGTCTGCTGCTGCCTCTATGCTGTGAGTGTACTCGTAATTCCTTGGATGATACCTATGTTGAATGGTGTCTCTTCTTTCGTGGCACTCTATACAGAATCTCTGCCTGTGGCATTCAGAACACTTTTTTGGCCTTGACTGGTAGGCAAACTTATGAGTCTTCATCCAGTTAGCCGTTTTGTGGTCGGCCGGTTCTATCTCTTTCATGTTGAAGTGGCAGATGTAACACTGGGTTGGAGCGTTTGGAGCAGGAGATTTACCAGGGTTGTTGTGGCAGTAGTGACACGTTACCTTAGAAGGCATAATTATCTTCTTGGAGCCGTTCTCAGCAGCCTCTATATCTGCCCATGACATTTTAACGTTCATCTTGTGGCAGGGTATACAGCCGTGCTTATCTATAAACTCTTTGTGTTCCCTGTGGTGGAACTTTGCAGTTGCTCCAAGCTCTTCGCTGTAGTTAACCTTCCCGTTCCCACAGGAGCTCGCCGCAACAACTATCGTTAAAAGGGTAAGGAGTTTAAGTCCTTTCCTCATTTCCTATCCTCGGCCTTTTTTTCTCCCGTTCCGCCCCAGAAAAGGAGGTTGTATCTGAAAATAAATCTGAGGTCGTGGTTAAAGTCTTCGTTGTTTCTGTAGTCAACTCCAAGCTCTAAGTTTGAGAAATCTGATGTTTGGTAGGTTCCCCTGAGGTAGTAAGCCGTTGCCCACTGTCTTCCGTAGGTTATCTTGTCGTAGCGGGCGATGTCTGCTGTTCCGTTTAAGGTGAGTTTCCTGCACACGTATTTTGTGAATCCAAGTTCAACTCCCCTCATTATCCCAATCCAGCTGTTCTGGTAGAGGAGAGCTCCATAAGCTCTCAGACCGTTTTCAAACCAGGTGTCTCTTACCGCACCAACCTTTGCAAGGTAGCCGTTGTCCTTCCCGTCTCTTTGAAGGTCTGTAAGCGTAACGTTTCCAAAGAGCTGCCAGTTCTTGGTTATGTCGTAGTAGGCACTCTGTGTGAAGCGGAGCTCCCTTCCGTTAGGTGAGAAGAGTGAGAAGATTCTGTCTTCCCTTATGCCACCGTCGTAGGTGTAGGATGGGTCGTAGTATTCAAATTCTGTGTTAAACCTGAGCCTCTTTGTGGGAAAGTAGTTGAATCCCAGGCTTGCGTTGAGGAGCTCCCCGTGGGCTACGTCAACCTCTAAACGGCTGTACTGTGCAAGTTCCTCAGTTAGGTATTTGTAGTTCCCAAAAACAAAGGAGCTCTTCTTAACTTTTCCATTGTCCCTTAAGTGTTCAAACCCTAAGTAGTAGCCTTTATAGTCAACCTTGAATCCAAAGAGTAAATCGTCTCCTGAGTGAGTGTTGGGTTCAAAGAACCTCGGCTTTCCTAAGTAAACAGTATAGGTGAGGCCGTTTTTGAGGTTTACATCCAACTTCACAGCGTCTGCAACGTAGGTTTCAAAACCTTCAGATATGAACTGCCTACCAACAGAGAGGAGTGCGTTTCTATCCTTTTTGAGAGGAACTTCAACGTAGAGCTGGTAGAGGTCTAAGTTCCAGTCTGTTCCGTATCCTAAATCCTTCCAGAGCTTACCGTAGAAGTGGAGCTCCGAGTTTCCCTTTAAATCCCGAACGTCCAATTTGAAGTAGTTGTCAAAGGGAATGGAGTCTCTATCGTAGACGTCCTGTCTGAACTCTATCTGTGTTTTTATTTCTCCCTCAAAACCGGGAACGGTGACAGCTGCCAGAGACTGAGCGGTCAGTAGGCCTATCCCCAGCCCTGCCGCTATTGCTAACCTCTCTATCCCCACGTTTATCCCTCTCTGCTGGAGCTGTATTGCAGAATATTACAAAACCTTTCAATTTCCTGTCAAGCTTTATAAAACATTCGCAAATTTTTATCTTATCTCTATCCGAAATACACTATCAATTTTACAAAAACTCCTTGAGCAGGAGAACCTTTACTCTTTCTCCTGCTTCAACAGGTCCTTTCCCTTCCGGGACAACGGCAAGGCCGTCCGATTCCACAAAACTCCTGAAAACAGAGGTCTGCTGGTTCCCTGCACTCCTTACCTTCAAACAACCGTTTTCTTCCCTAACTTTAACCCTTATGAAGTCAACCCTGTGGGGTCTTGACTTGAGCCTTTCTTCTGCAACGGCTTCAACGTATCTGTTCTCATAGCTTTCAATTCCAGCCATCTTCCTCACGGCCGGTATGAGGAACTCCAAGGCGTTAACTGCTGCCGCAGCCGGGTAGCCGGGAAGTCCAAAAAAGAGTTTGTTTTCCCGTTTTCCAAAAACCAACGGTCTTCCCGGCCTTATGTTCGTCTGCTTGAAGAAAACCTCTACTCCAGCCCTGTGGATAACTTCCTTCACAAAGTCATACTTACCCTTTGAAACTCCACCGGTTGTTATCAGAATGTCAACGTGGTTAAGCCCATCTTCAATGGCTTTCAGCAGGGCTTCAGGCTCATCTTCAGCCCTTCCAAGCCTTACAGCTTTCCCCCCAGCCCTTTCCACAAGGCTTTTAAGGAAGTAGTAGTTTGAGTTGTAGGCATATCCCCTTTTAAAGCTCTCCCAGGGTTCAAGGATTTCGTTTCCCGTTGTTAGGATTCCAACTTTCGGCTTCCTGAAGACCTTAACGGCGTAAACACCAACGTAGGCAAGGAGAGAAATCCTTAAGAAGTTAAGGAGTTCTCCTCTTTTTAAGAGAACCTCTCCTTTCCTTATCTCGCTTCCCTTAAAGTTTACAAGGTTTCCCGGCTTTACGGGAAAGTCAACAATTACCTTGTCTCCCTCTACCTTTACGTCTTCAACCCTTACTGCCGCGTCTGCTCCCTCTGGTAT
>WFYG01000017.1 GCA_015490195.1 Thermovibrio sp. | reverse complement strand
AAAAGGTTATGATCAGCTTTACTATGTGATTAAAGATTGGTGTACTCAAGTGAAAGTTCGTTCTGCAGAACTTTACTCTATAAATCATGAAGTAGAAAAACTTGTAAAAAAAGATAATTTAGAAGAAGCTGAGATTCTTCGGATTTTCCAAACAATTAAAAATGATTCAACATATAGAAACCTCTTCTTCAAAAAACTATCTCAGGCTTCTAACTCGATTCTCTGGTTCAGACGCCTAAAAGAAAAAGGATTCTTTGACCTACAAAAGTATTTTTCATTTGAACCAGTTGTATTTGAATACTTAAAAACAGTTGCTGATAAGAATAATGAGAATCCTTCAGAGGAGATAACGAATGCTCTTGTTGAAATAGTTGATTCAATAGGCAAATTCTTATTAAATGATGAGAAAGAAGTAAGGAAGCATATAAATCAGCATTTGCTACATTGGTATTTATTACAAATAATATTTTCTCTTCCTGTCAAAAAAATAACTGAAGCTCATTTTCAATTTCTGAAAGAAGCATTAAAACAAAATAATTTAGTATCATCTGAAGTAAGTGAAACTATCTTGCCAAAATTGATTAATAAAAAAGCGGTAGAACATGTCTTACAACTGATAGAAATTATTTTTGATTATAAAAAAGAAGAAACAATCTCCATTTGGGATGAGGGAAGGAGGATTGAATATTTTCCTATTATGGATGAGTACTGGCTTCAGAAGGCATTAGAAAAGCACGCAAAAGATATAGCAAAACTTTGTGGTATTGAAGCCGCTAAAGTTGCTATAGAGAAAATAAAAACTATAGTGTCTGAGGATGCAAAACAATTTAATGTTATATGGATTCCTACAATAGAAGACCATCCTCAAACTGAAATTTTTTCAGATAGGTACGAATGCCAATTAGTTCACTTTGTCAGAAATGTTTTTGAAATGCTTTCACCTGGAGAAATAAAAAGTGAAGTAGAAAACCTTCTAAAAGAAGAACATTCTATATTCAAGAGGATAGCCATTCATACGATTAATTATCACTATCATGCTTTAAGTGAACTTTTCTGGCAATCAGGAGAGAATCTTTTAAAGCAGGATTTTTTAAAACATGAACTTTATGAATTATTTAAAAATCGCGTTGAAGAGTTTAATGAAAAGCAGATAAATAGAATTATAAGCTGGATAGAAGAATTATCTATTGACAAGGAAAATTTGAATGGAAAATACACAGAAGAACAGATTGAGCAAATGATTGCTTCTCAAAGAAAAGAATGGTTAACTGCATTTCTCCTTCTTGATAATCCGAAGGTAAAGTCTTTGTATGAGAAATACAATCAACTATATCCCTATGAGATTAAGCATCCGGGATTTTTATTCTGGATGGAGAAAGGAAAAATAAGAGATTCCAAAGAACGAAAACGATTATATGCGAAATTCTTAGAAAAAAGTAATAAGGAAATCGCACAGTTTCTTATAGATTATAAAGGAAACTTGAGAGCAATAGATAGAGAAGATCTTGCAGACATCTTTAGAGATAGTGTTGCATCAAATCCTAAAAAATTTATATCTGAATTAGAGATGTTTTTAAATATACCATCACTTTATCAGCACGCACTTTTATGGGGATTTTTGGAAGCATGGGAGTCAGGTTACGATATTGATTGGGTGGAAGTTTTTAACTTTATAGAAAACTTACTTGATAGCAAAGATTTTTGGAGAGAAAAAAGCAGACCAATTATTAATTATAAAAGTTGGATTATTTCAAGGATAGCAGAAATTGTTGAAAATGTTAGTAAGAGAGAAAACTTTTCTTTGACAAAAGAACTTTCAACAAAGATTGAGAAAATTCTATCAATCCTTATAGAAAATACAGAATCAGTATTGGAAAGCGAAGAGGATTTAATCACTGCTGTCTTGAACTCTCCGAAAGGTAAAGTTGTTTCTGCAGCAATTGACTATTCTCTAAGATGTATGAAGGAAAGCAGGACTAAGTGGTTACAAACAATAAAAGAAGAAATTTCAAGAAGATTAAACCGGAAAGTTGAGCCATCTCTTGAGTTTTCTGTTGTTCTTGGTGAGCGACTGGTAGATTTATACAGAATTGACAAAAATTGGGTAATAGAAAACATTAACAAGATTTTTCCAGAAGATAACGAACAACACTGGAAAGGAGCTTTTACGAGTTATCTCTTCTTTGCGCGCGTAATATATAAAAGTATTTATACCCTACTCAAAGAAAGTGGACACTATGAGAGAGCTTTAACAACCGTTCCTTTTGACTCATCATTTACGGAGCAGCTTGTTCAACATATATGTATTGCGTATTTACAGGGATGGGAAAGCTTAGAGGATAAAAACAGCCTTATTTACAGGCTTATAGAAAAAAGTAATGTTGAACAGCTAAATGCTATTGTGAATTACTTTTCTTTGTTAAGCAGGAGAAGAGAAAACATTGCCAACATTGCAGATAAAGTGAAACTTCTTCTGAGAAGACTATACGATATAGCTATCAAAAGAGAACAAGAATTAGAATATCAAAAGCTTTTGGCTAAGCTATCAAATGTAGTATTTCTAATAAACAGGATAGATAAAGAAATTCTTGAGTGGCTCAAAATTTCTATTAAACATTTTAATGATTCTAGCAAGGCATTCCCTCCTTTAGAGATTCTCGAGTACATGCTTGGTAAAGTTAAAGGAAATCCAAAGGAAATAGCCTCTATATTTCTATATCTTACCAAGAAGGGGATTTATTTCACCTATAAAAAAGAAGATGTTCAGAAACTGGTGGAAACTCTATATGAGAAAGGAGAGAAAGAAACCGCTAATATGATATGCAATTTATATGGAATTATGTTTAGTCAGTATGGAAACGAGAATTTCCTTTTTGAAATCTATAAAAAATATAATAATGTCCATAAAACTTTGTAAATCCGGGAGGGGAATGTCCACCCAAGAGTGTAAAAATATCAAACCATAGATTAGAAGGGGTTATGTCAATAATTTTGTGTAAGGGGAGTGTCCATAGAACTGTGTAAATTCTATCATACCTCAAGTCTCTCCCCAAAAATTTCAGAAAGCTGACCGTAAATAATACCCCAGTCTCTTACAGCACTTCTGCTCCACTTCTTCTCAAGTTCCATCACAGCCAAATACAGACTCTTTAAAAGTGCCTGGTCGTTGGGAAATACCCTCTTGCCGGGTTGTGTCAATAATTTTGTGTAAGCCATCAGGAGTACCTCCTGGAGAACATTTCCTGAATCTCCTCCCTGGCTTCTAAAAAGCCGTTCACCACCCTGTTAGACCATCTAACATTAAGCATCGCTACTCTTAAATAAACAAACTTCTCAACAGAACTAACAGAGGGCAATGATCCTATGACCTTAACCCTCCTCCTTATTTCCTTTATCGTCCTCTCTATCAGGTTCGTTGTGTATACCACCCTCTGAATAGGCTCAAGATACTTGAGAAACGTAAGAAGCTTATGAAGTTCCCGTTCCCGGTATTTCACAACCCTGGGATTGGGATACTTTGATTCCCACTTTTTTATAGCTTTGATACCCCTTTAAAAGGAACAAACTTTCACGCGGAATTTTTCTAAAAGAAACTTTTCTAAAAGAAACTTATTGCTATTAAGCTTAATTCATATCTCTTGACATCAAAAAATAGAGAGCTGAGTTAGTAAAAATCTATCTTTAGGTTCCACTTTGATAATTATTTAGGAAATTTTATATGGATATTCCCCCTTGCTTTTCCCATACGGGAAGGGTTTTGATACCTATAATTAAGTGTAGAGAAGATGAGACAGATGGAGATGAGATAAATGTTGATTGGAATCAGTTGTATTGAAGAGCTAATTGCAAATTGGAGATGAAAAGTTTTTACAAGAGGTGTGAAATGAGTAAGAAAATTTTTACCACGTTGCTGGGATTTCCCTGAGCTTGAGGAGTTTCTCAGCAATTAAAAAAGGAGGAGCTCCTCTCAGGAGCTCCCAGGAAAAACAAGACACCAAACCATATTGCGAGGTATTTACCATGAATAAAGATAACACAAAAAGGTTTAAACAGCAGGATAAGCCTTTCAACTCCGAACATTTCAGCAGAGATAAGGAGCGCCAAGCCATTTCTAAATCTGAATTCCTAAAAGGAGGAAGTAATATGAATGTTAAGCTTATTGTAGATATTCTTTCAAAACTCTTTGAAAGGTCTAAGAGCGTTAATGTCCAAGATCCTCAAACAGGGAACATCATTACCAAAAAGAGTAAAGCTTTCAGGGAATCTCCAGAAGAGAAAATTCTTATGCACCTGCAGGGGAAACATCGCATAGGAGTTTCTCCGTGGGTTAACAGTGATGAGGTAATCTTTGCTGCAGTTGATCTGGATTTAGGAGAGCTCCTAGAAGAGGAAAGGCAGAAATACACGTATGAGATCTACAGTAAACTCAGAGAGTTAGGATTTAAACCTTTTATAGAGAAATCAAAGAGCAAGGGATATCACATCTGGATACCCTTTAGTAAACCGGTTAATGCTAAAACGGTTATATGGCTGTTAGAAAGGGTAAGGCAGTCTTCTTCTTATCCTTATAAGAGTAAGATTGAGATTCTTCCGCCTAAAAAGACATGTCTGTTTTTACCGCTGTTTTCGTCACTTACAGACAATAACGAAATATCACCTGAATTTCTGGAGACCTTACACAATGCCATTTTAAAACCGGATAGTTTAGAAAAGCCTCTTCTAAACTGGGCTGACTACTATCAGGATTTCGCAGCAGAGAATACCAGAACTTTAGAGTTTGTAGATAAGCTCAAAGACCTGCCTCCCTGTTTCCTAAATGCCTACGAGAACTGGCAAGAGGGTTACCGGAACAACTACACTTTCGGTTTAGCCGGAGTGTGTAAAAGCCTACTGAAACTGCCAGAAGATGAAGCTTTAAAAATTATCCTCAGTATAGCCCGTGCAAGGAACGATGAAGAGCTAAGCCTGAGAGAACACGTTATACGCAGTACTTACAGCAAAGAAACTGTAGCTGGTTGTTCTATCCTCAAAGGAGAAAATGAGGAGATAAGCGTTGAAGTTCCAGTCTGTAGTGAAGACTGTCCGTATGCGAAAAAGAATAAGGAGAAAATACCCCGCTACAGGCGCGCCTGGGAGAGAATTCACAATAAAGTAACAGTTTATAAGGTTACCGATGATGATTACTATCTCCTCTACGACGGCAGGTTTTATGAACTCAGGAGCTCCCTTGGTCGGGATAAGCTGCAAAAACTCGTTTACGAGTCTATTGGTGAAATCCTCAGTAGGGATGAACTGGAAAAACTTCTCACTCTCTTACGTCTGGAATACTCTAACAGTCCAAAAGGTAAACCTTTACCAAAACGGGTTGCCTGGAAAGAAGAAAACAGATCTATTTACTTCAACGCAGGTTTCTATGTGGTTGAAATAAATGAACACGGATTCAGAGTTTTACCGCACTCCAGTGTAAACAGGTTTAGGTATGTACCTATCCAGACAGACTTACCCAAAATAGATGAAAGCTACAGAGGTAGGGATGTCTTAGAACGATTTTTAAAATATGCTCCCGTTTATAAAGATGAGGATGCTTTTATTCTGGACGTTGTCCGTCTGATTACACTGTTTATTCCGGATATTTCCAAGCCTATTGCTATCTATATAGGTCCGCAGGGGGCTGGGAAAACAAAGAGGAGTTTACTTAACAAGCTCCTCTACGACCCAACAGCCTCTGTTATGGAGAGTATAAACAGTAGAAATCGTGATGGAAATATCGTTAACAAGCTCCGTCCTCTGCTTGACTCCAATGTATTTTTAGTGTTGGACAACCTTTCCTCTGTCAGCCAGGAGTTGTCTGACTTCCTGTGCAGAGCGATAACTGGCGGCACAGAATCAACCAGAAGACTCTACACAGATAGAGACCTTGATATCGTCCAACTCAAAGGAACTTTTGACATTACAGCCATAGATCTTAATAGAATTCCCCCTGACCTGCTTGACCGTTCACTGATTATAGAGCTTGAAAGGATTAACAGAAATAAGAGGCTGGAGGAGACTGCTTTAACTAAAGCTTTTGAGAAAGAAATTCCTTTTATTCTACCAGCCATATTTAACGTAATTTCAGACGCTATAAAACTATATCTTTCAGTTAGAAACGAATACAGACCTGTTCACAGGTTGTCTTCCTGGAGCTACTGGGCTATAGCAATTTCCCGTTCTGTAGGAGTAGAAAAGGAAGTTATAAGGGCAATAAACAGGGGAAGTAAGAAACTGATTCTTAAATCACTGGAACAGATAGAGCCTATCTTACCTTTCTTCTACTACCTGATAGAGGAACGGTTTAAGGATAAACTTCCTATTACTAAGAAAACATCTGAGTGGTTAAAAGAGGTTGTAAACTTTGCCAAGGAAAAGGGATACTCTTTCAAGACCAACTCTCGGAAGTTTGGGAAGTGTCTGAACAAATCAGTTCCTCTGTTTAAGGAGTTAGGCTACAACATCTCTTTAACTGCAAAAAGTAGTGGAAACTACAGAACGATCTCTAAGGTTGAATCCGATAATCCTGAGGATGATCGGCTGGATATTGAGGAGTGTAGCTGTCAGAACATTCCACACGTCAAGTCTCTAAAAAGCAATAGTTCCAGCTCAAGCGTGGAATGTTTGAATGTTTGTGAGAATCCTTTCTTACAGTCTCAGAATCTTGAGGTTGAGGGAATAAGCGATAGGAGTTTTTCAGGTAGGCACGAGAGGGAGAAGTCAGGAGATGAACTATCCATACATTCCACGCCCCAGCAAAAGGTTTTAGTTTCTAACGACTTAAGAAGTGGAATGTGCCATTCTTTAGAGTCTAACATCAAGTCTCAACATTCCACGTCTTTTGGTTTTCCTAAAAACTATGTTATCTCAGATGAACACGCTTTAAGAATCCTACGCTACCTGAAGAATGCTCGTAAATTGTATTTAGACGTTGTTCTGTCTGCCGATTCTCTCCTAAGACTCATTTCAATTGGTGACGGTAATAATTTCTACGTTTTTGATGTGCAGGAGTTATCAAATGATATTGTAAGGTCTGTTATAGCCCTGATACCTGGAAAACTTATAGTGGGCTATAAGTTAAAGCATATTCTGAAGGCTTTAGCTTCTAACTACGGTAGGGAGATTCTGCCTGATGAAACTTTTGATGTTTACTTAGCTGAAAAGCTCCTGTGGAACTCCTGGAATCCAGAGAGAGCTACTGAAAAAGCTCTTTCTTTTCATAGCCTTGCTAAGAAATATACCAAGACTTCTTTTAGCAAGGTTTTACCGGAGTTTGATTTCAACGGAGACCTTACACCATCTCATATTGACTACGTTCTCAGAAAAGTTGAAGCACTGTCGGGTATTGCTGGAATTCAGGTACAGCTGTTGAATTCACTGTCTGTTGAACATCAAGAAATTCCTGATAGTTTGGGTCTTACCAACCCTGTTGCTCAGCTTGAGGGTCGTTTTCTTCCGATTTTAGTGGAGATGGAACTCGCAGGCATTCCGGTAAACGAAGAATTCCTTAAAGATACAGTTTCCCGTGCTGAAAGAGAGTTTAAAACTCTGCATGCTGAGCTTAAAGGAGAGCTTGGAGTTAATCCTCAGAGCGCTCAGAAAGTTTTGAAAATTCTTAAATCACGCTATGGTCTGGAAGTTGAGTCGGTTAGTAAGGCTGAGCTTTGCAAATACAGAGAACATCCCGTTGTTGCCAAACTTCTAAAGCTGAAGAATTTGAAGAAGCTTATTAATGCCGAGCAGTTCCTTAAGACAAAGGGAGGCAGACTGTATCCTGAATTTAGCCAGTTGGAATCCCATTCCGGCAGAATGTCTGCAAGAGATCCCAATGTCCAGCAGATTCCCCGGGAGTTAAAGAAAAACTTCTATAAAGCCCCTAAAGGAAGAGTAATTATAAGAGCTGATTATCCGGCTATTGAATTTCGTCTGGCAGCTAAGATAGCCCATGATAAGAGGATGATTCAGGCTTTTCAGAAAAGAGAGGATCTTCATACGCTCACTGCTTCTCTGATTTCCGGAAAACCTGTAAATCAGATAACTCCTGAAGAAAGACAGAGAGCAAAGGCTGTTAACTTCGGATTTCTCTACGGAATGAGTGCAGAAACGTTTAAGAAATATGCCTTTCACAACTACGGAGTGAGATTAACTGATGAAGAAGCGAAAGAATTCAGACGCAAGTTCTTTAAGGCTTATCCCGGGATAGTTCACTGGCACAGATTAACGGAGCAGGAACTAAAGTCTTCCAAAAGTGGAATTGTCAGGATCGCAACCCTTTACGGAAGAGTTGTAGCTGTTGATACGTTAACTAAAGCTTTGAATGTTCCCGTCCAAGGTTCTGGTGCAGATCTGTTAAAGCTGGCTGCTGCTCGTTTCAGGATTCTCTGTAAGGAAGAAAACCTTGATGCTCAAATAATAAACCTAATTCATGATGAAATAGTCGTTGAAACCTCTGCTGACCATTTAGCCAAAGCAAAAGAACTCCTCAAAAGGGCTATGGAAGAATCTGCCTTAGAGCTTATCGGAGAGTTCCCCACTCCGGTTGAGGTTGAAGTTGTAGACGGAGAAAATGTAGAGAGGGAGGGGGAACCATGTTAATTCATGCTATCGCCAAACTGTGTGTTGAGTACTTGCGTGTTCTTGAACGAGACGGTAACGTTGAAATAGAGAAGGTTGGTAAGAAAATAGTTATCAGGAGGAACTATGAAAAGAGGAGTAATCTACGCAAGGTATTCAACTCCGAAGCAGGACAGGAAGAGCATAAAGGATCAGGTTCTGATTTGCCAGGTTGAGGCTGAACAGAGAGGAATAGATATTGTTGCTGTCTTCTTTGACATAGAAGAGTCTGGCTACAGTCCAGACCGTCCGGGGTACAAGGCTCTTCTTGATTACATAAAGGAAAACCGGATTGAATATCTTCTGGTTCATCACACGAGTCGGATCAGCAGGGATACTGCCGAGCTGAAAATTATGGCAAGGGAGTTGGTGTATCTGTACGGAGTAAAGATCATATTTGTTTCTCAGGGAATATCAACGGAGAATGAAAACTTTGAGCTACTTTTTTCTGCCTATGGTATAGCCGATGAGCAGTATATAGAGAGCGTTCGTAAAAATACCTGGCGGGGGCTTTACGGTCGTCTCCTTTCGGGGAAGGCTGTAATGGCTCCCCGCTACGGCTACAGGCTTGAGGACGGAGAACTAAAGATAGATGAAAAAGAGGCTAAGGTTGTAAGGAGGATCTATGAACTCTACAGACAGGGTTACGGTTACAAATACATTACTCAGTTGTTGAACAGAGAAGGTATTCCAGCTCCGAGGGGGACAAGGTGGACTCATAATGCAGTAAGAGAAATTCTTATCAATGAGCTTTACAAGGGAGAGTTTGTCTGGAACAAGGCTCAGTATAAGAAAATTCCAGGGTTTTCTAAGAGAAAAAAGATTCCCAATCCTCCTGAGCAATGGGTTAGGTTAGAACGTCCAGATCTCCAGATTGTAAATCCTGAAGTCTGGGAAGAGTGTCAAAGAATAAGAGAACGCAGGAGTAGAGTTCAGAGGAAAGGTAAGGGAGTAGGTTACACAACTCTTCTTGGTGGATTTATCAAGTGTGCCAAGTGCGGTTCCAACTTCATTAAGGCTACAAGAGCCTCTTTTAAGTGTTCTGGAGTGATAAACGGCTACTGCGATGCCAGTATTCTCATAAATGAGCGTATGCTCAATAAACTTGCCGTTAATGCTATTAAGTCTTACCTCAAGGAAAACAAGTACAAATTTAAAGAAGAACTTGAGAAATTCCTGAAAAGGGAGTTTTCTCCGAAAAGAACGGCAGAAGAGATTAAACGGGACATAGAGAAACTGGAAGAAAAACTTGAGAAAGCACTTGAGGTGTTCAATGATGTTCCAAGTAAAACAGTTGCAAAGCAGATAAGAGACTATGAAGAGGAAATTGATAGGTTAAGACTGCAGCTTGCATCCATTAGTGACGTTGATTTTGTGGATATTGACGATTCTGTAATTGATTTACTGATAGAGCAGATGGATAGAGTTCTGACAATGGACATTAGAGAGGGCAGAAGTATTATTGAGAAAGTTTTAAAAGAGATAAAGGTTGTTGAGGACCCTGAAATAGAGGGAACTTACTGGGTGGAGTTTGTGTTTAAGAACCCGCTTTGTGCTTTCAATAGAAAAATAGGATTGGTTGCGGGGGCGGGATTTGAACCCGCGACCTCCGGGTTATGAGCCCGGCGAGCTACCAGACTGCTCTACCCCGCGTCAGTGGTGGAGGGGGCAGGATTCGAACCTGCGTAGGCGTAAGCCGGCGGATTTACAGTCCGCTGCCTTTGACCACTCGGCCACCCCTCCACGTATGGTGCCGGCTGAGGGAGTCGAACCCCCGACCTGGTGATTACAAGTCACCCGCTCTAGCCAGCTGAGCTAAGCCGGCACATTGTGGACGGTGAATAATATAGGAGAAGCTGAGATGGTGTCAAGTGGTTCAGATATAATTTTCCACCCTAAACAGCAGGGGAGTGAACTATGGAGATATTGATTTTGGGTCCTGTAAAGGGAGCGGTTGAAAGGTTTACCGGACTTGTAGAGGTTTCTCAGCCAGACATCGTTATTACCATTGGTCCTCATAACTTTGAAGAGCCTGTGAAGATTTCCAGAACCTGGTTCTACTGTAGAGGGAGAAGTGATAACCTTGACGTTTTAAGTAAATCTTCCGGTACTGATTTTCTTTCCCGTCTTTTCAGAACAAAAGAGGGGCTTTCATTTAGCGGGATCAGCGGCGTTTACAACCCGTCAACTGCAAAGTTCACAAGGGCTGAGTGGGTGAAGATTAAAGGGAAAATCGGAAAGAGCAAGCAGAACGCAGTGTTCAGGGAAGACGTTGAAGCTCTAATAGAGCTCTTTAAACGTTCAGGACTTGAAAGGCTTGACTTTTTAGTTATTGCAGACTCTCCAGAAAGGCCGGTTTTCAGGGAAGTTCTGGAAATGACAAAACCTAAATACCTCTTCTACCCCTCTTCAGAGTATAGAAAAGAGAGAGTTGGAGATACTGTTTACGTTGGCCTTGAAGATGTTGTTTCACCTAAAGGCAAGTACATTTTCCGCTTTGATAGAATTGATTCTCAATAAATCAGCTTTAAGAGAGGAGAGACAATGGTTTATAGACACAAAGACTCCTGCGGTGTTGGATTCATAGCCTCGGTTAACGGAGAAAAGAGCTACGAGATAATAGATAAAGGATTAAAGGCTGTTGCTAACCTTACCCACAGGGGAGCCGCCTTAGCAGACGGAAGAACGGGAGATGGTTCAGGAATTCTCTTTCAGGTTCCCCACCAGTTTTTCATCAAAGAGGCAAAGAAAATAAGGGGAGATTTTGAGGCTGAAAAAGTTACAGTTGGAACCTTTTTCCTGAAGGGAGACGTTGACGGAGCTCTCTCTATCATAGAGAGTGAAGTTAAGGAAACCCTCGGAGATGCCGTTTTAAGGGAAGTCCCCGTTGATACAACCCAGTGTGGCGAAATTGCAAGGCGTTCAATGCCGGCCTTCTACCAGGTAATTGCTCCGGTGGGAGACAGGGTTGAGACCTACTTATTAAGGAGAAAACTGGAAAAGAGACTGGCGGAGCTCCACTCTGAAAACTACGTCGTCTCCCTCTCTTCAGACCTTGTTGCCTACAAGGGAATGCTCTTAGCTCCAGACCTTAGAAACTTCTTTTTAGACCTTCAAAACGAAGAGCTCTCCTCATCAATAGCCATCTTCCACCAGCGCTACTCAACAAACACAAACCCGGAGTGGAGACTTGCACAGCCCTTAAGGCTCATAGCCCACAACGGAGAGATAAACACAATTACTGCAAACAGGAACTTTATTAAGGCCATTGAGCCCATTCTCTCCTCTCCCGTTCTCGGAGAGAGGATAAAAGAGGTTCTTCCCTTAGTTGAGTTCACTGAAAGCGACTCAGCCTCTTTAGACAGAGTCTTTGAGCTTTTAGTTATCTGCGGAGTTGACCCTGCAACTGCAATAACCCTCTTAGTTCCGCCGGCCTACGAGCTCTTAGACCACATAACAGACGAAGAAAGGGCTTTCTTTGAGTACGCCTCCCTTTTAATGAAACCGTGGGACGGCCCTGCAGCGATAGCCTTTACAGACGGAAAAGTGGTTGGCGGAAAGCTTGACAGGAACGGCCTTCGCCCCGCCAGATACGTTGTTACAGAGAGCGGTTTAGTGGTTTTTGGCTCTGAAGTCGGAATGGTTGATATTCCAGAAAGTGAAGTCTCTCACTTTGGCCGCCTCATGCCGGGAGAGATTTTCGTTGTAGATACGGAAAGCGACGAAATTAAGGAGAACTCTGAGGTTCTAAGGGAAATTGCCGATAAGTTCTTAGTTGAAAAGGAAGTTCGCAGGAAGCTTTACAGGTTGAAAAGAGAAAACTACGTTGAGCCTGAGCCTTCAGATAACCTCTTTAAAGAGCTGGTTAAGTTCTGCTACTCAACTGAAGACCTTGAAGAAGTTGTTGAATACATGGCCGAAATGGGTAAAGAGCCCGTCTTCTCAATGGGAGACGATACTCCCCTTCCAAATCTTTTAGACAGGCCTTACCTCCTCTTTCGCCACTTCAAGCAGAGGTTTGCCCAGGTTACAAACCCTCCCATTGACCCCATAAGAGAAAAGGCTGTTATGAGCCTTAAGCTGAGGCTCGGCTCAAAAGTAAACTTCCTTGACCTCTCCGGAAAGCTCAAGCGGAGAATAGAGATAGACTCTCCCCTCCTCACTCCAACTGAGTTTGAGGAGATTAAAAACACCTCTTTCGTTCGGGTTAAAACTTTCAAGATGGAGTTTGAAAACTCCCTTAAAGAGGGGCTTGAGAACCTATTTAACTCTGTAAAAAGGGCGATAGAGGAAGAAGACGTTGAGATAGTGATTCTTTCAGACAGAGACATTAAATACCCGATTCCTTCCCTCCTTGCAGTTTCAGGCCTCTGCGCCTTTTTAGAGAGGGAAAAGCTCCTGCATAAAGTTTCAATAATTGTTGAAACCGGAGAGGTAAGGGATACCCACCAGACTGCCGCACTTGTGGCCTTTGGAGCTTCCGGTGTTTACCCTTACTTAGTTTTTGAATACTTAAAGGCTAACGAGGTAGAGCTTAACAAACCTTACAGAGAACTTGAGAGGAACTATAAAGGGGCCATAAACGCAGGTCTTTTAAAGATTATGTCTAAGATGGGAATCTCGGTTATCTCCTCTTACCACCGCTCACACCTCTTTGACATTGTAGGGATTGGAAAAGAGGTTGTTGATGAGTACTTCCCCCACACGGCTTCTCCAATTGGCGGAATTGGGCTTGAGGAGATTGAAGCAGTTGTAAGGGAAAGAGTTAAGTTGGCTGAAGAAAAATCAGGGCCAGAGCCTTCAGGGGAGCTCCGCTTCCGCCCCGGCGGTATCTACCACTCCTGGAGCCCGAAAGTTGTTCGCGGAATTTTCAAAGCGGCGAAGAGCGGAAAGTATGAAGACTTTAAGGAAGTTGTTGAGGCGGTTAATGAAAGGCCGGTTTACATAAGGGATTTGCTGAAGATTAAGTCTGATAGGGAACCGATACCGATTGAAGAGGTTGAACCCGTTGAGTCAATTGTTAAGAGGCTTATGGTTCCGGGGATGTCTGTGGGAGCTCTCTCTAAAATCGCCCACGAGGTAATAGCTGAGGCTATGAACATCTTGGGAAGCAAGAGCTGTTCCGGAGAGGGCGGAGAAGACCCTGAAAGATATGGAACAATCAGGAACAGCAAGATTAAGCAGGTTGCTTCAGGCCGTTTCGGCGTAACTCCTGCTTACCTTGCATCTGCCGAGGAGATAGAGATAAAAATTGCCCAGGGAGCAAAGCCCGGAGAGGGAGGCCACCTTCCCGGCCACAAAGTTACTCCCTATATCGCCTCTTTAAGGTTCTCAGTTCCCGGCGTTGCTCTCATCTCACCTCCTCCCCACCACGACATTTACTCTATAGAAGACCTTGCCCAGCTCATCTACGACCTGAAGCTCGCCAACCCAAAAGCAAGAATTGCCGTAAAGCTTGTTTCTGAAGTTGGCGTTGGAACCGTTGCCTGCGGAGTTGCAAAGGCAAAGGCAGACATAGTTCAGGTTAGCGGAGCTTCCGGCGGAACGGGGGCTTCTCCACTCTCATCTATTAAAGGAGCAGGCCTTCCCTGGGAGATTGGTCTTTCTGAAACCCAGAGGGAGCTTATAAACAACGAGCTGAGAGAGAGCGTAGCCTTACGGGTAGACGGCGGTTTTAAAGTTGGAAGAGACGTTGTTATTGCCGCCCTTATGGGGGCAGAGGAGTTTGGATTTGGAACAGCAGCAATGATTGCCGAAGGCTGCGTTATGGACAGAGACTGCCACACGAACCGCTGTCCCGTTGGAATTGCAACTCAGGATGAGGCCAGAATCAAACGTTTCAGAGGAGCCGTTGAGACGGTAGTCAACTACTTCAAGCTCCTTGCCGAGGATATCCGCAGGATTCTGGCACAGATGGGATACAGGAGCTTAGACGAGATAATCGGTCGTTACGATCTGCTTGAGGAGAACAGGGAGCTCCTTGAGAAATACCCCCTTGCAAGGAAGTTAGACCTTTCAGCCATAGTCAAAAACCCTGTTTACAGGCTTAAGAGGAAGGAACTACCCTACAACCCTGTTGAATCAAAGCTCAACGACCAGATAGTAGAAGACGTTCTTCCACACCTTAAGAAAGGAGAGAAGTTCTTCAAGGAATACCCGATTAAAAACACAGACAGGAGCGTTGGAGTTTCACTTGCTTACCACATAGTCAACCTGTTCGGGAAGGACGGGCTTCCTGAAAACCTTGTTCACCTAAGGTTTAGAGGAGTTGCCGGCCAGAGCTTTGGAGCCTTTATATCAAGAGGTGTTCTCTTAGAGGTTGTTGGAGAGGCCAACGACTACGTTGGTAAAGGATTAGGCGGTGGAACGATAGTTCTAAGGTTTCCTGAGGAGTTTAGAGGAAAGCCTACAGAAAACGTTATAGCCGGAAACACCATACTTTACGGAGCTACAGGGGGAGCTCTCTTTGCCAGCGGAGTAGTAGGAGAGAGGTTTGCAGTAAGGAACAGCGGAGCCATAGCCGTTGTAGAGGGAGCCGGACAGCACGCCTGCGAGTACATGGTTCGGGGAATTGTTGTAATCCTTGGAAGTGTTGGAAAGAACTTTGGAGCCGGAATGACCGGAGGAACAGCTTTCGTTTTAGACCCTGAAATAGAGGAGAAGATAAACAGAGACTACGTAGAGGTAAGGCGCCTTGAGCCGAGAGATTATGACGTTCTGAAGTCTCTCCTTTCAAAACACTACAAGTTTACAAAGAGCCAAACTGCAGCGAGAATTCTTGAAGATAGAGCTCTCTTAGAATCACTCAGGAAAATAGTTCCTATTGGCGTTAAAGAGCTTGAAATTAAACTTTCAGGATTTGACAAACTTCCAGACTAACTTCTCTGCGGCCTCCCTCTGAGAGGCCGCTTTGCCTATGTATAGATTCAGTTTTAAGCATTTCTTTATGTTCTATTTTTAGAAACGGCCGGTTACATTGTGGTGTTTTTAGAAGAAGTTAATCGAAAGTTCTCCAATACAGGTAAAGAAGTTTTGGAATTTTCAGCCTGGAATTTAGTATGAACTGCATTTCTCTTGCTAATTTTATATAAAAGATGGCAAAATGCTGGTATTTTCTTTTTAAATTTTGTTTAATCTGAAAAATCGGCAAATTTTAAAAAGACCCGGTATTTGGATATTCTAATTTTATTAGATAAATATAAGTTATGTTGAACTGAAACAAAATTTTGGCAAATATAAGTAGGTTTAGGTTTTCTGTATGAGTATTTAACTCGGATTTAACGAATGTTTTAAGTCTGTTCTAAAATCCTCTAAATTTTCAAGCTGCCTTTATGCAGCAGTTACGCTCTTTTTTATTAAGTAATATTTACCTTAAGTATATGACTTAAAGGTCTTCAGTATTTAAAGCTTTTCAGAAAAATTGGACTAATAATCTGGTTATAACTTCTAAAATCTTCATAACTAATAGTTTTAAAGCTCAATGGAGTTTTTCAGATTAAGGTTTATTAAAGTGGAACTTTCATTTATGAATGGTGTTCAATAGAACTTGACTTGGTCAGGTAGAATGGTATATCATTCTAAATAAAGTTCCTTGAAAACTGAATAGGGAATCCCTTCAAAAGGGTGAATCTGCCGAGAATGTAAAAGCCCTTGAAGCACAAGGGTATTACTTTTTGTTTGAAAATGAATACCAGTTATTTCAATGAGTTATGAATAGGTACTCTTGAAATGCCCTGAAAAAGTGAAGGGATTGCGACAATACAAACTACATAAATTTTTCTTGATTCTTTGAGACTTGAAATGCCCTGAAAAAGTGAAGGGATTGCGACTGAAATAATCTCTTCCTCTTCATCTACAATTGACTCCTCTGTTAACTCTTGAAATGCCCTGAAAAAGTGAAGGGATTGCGACTTTCCCTCATTTCTTGTTTTTCTTTGAAGATAAAATACTTGAAATGCCCTGAAAAAGTGAAGGGATTGCGACAAGATTGTGCAGTAGAAGGGAATTTCGCACTTATAGTACTTGAAATGCCCTGAAAAAGTGAAGGGATTGCGACGAGCTCGGTAACACAGGGTTCTCTAAAGTAAACCACCCTCCACTTGAAATGCCCTGAAAAGTTGAAGGGATTTTGGCAGGATACTTGCCTAAAAGGGTCTTCTGATTTGAAAAGTAAATTCAAGAAACTTCCCAAGTTGAAATTTGTTGGTTTTTGTTGATTAAAATGAAAGGAGCTCCCCCTCCCAGAATAAAAAGGAAGGGGAGCGGGGATATAAAGGGAGGGTTAGCTTTCGTATCCTGAACAGGGAATGCAGACGAGTTTCCCGTCTTTCACTCTTAAGGCCTTTTCAAATGTCATCTCTCCGCAGACTGCGCAGGGAACTGCCGTAAAGCATCCAGGTTTGGACTCCATCTTGTACTCAAACACATCGCTGATGTCTAAAAAGGCCTCTGCAGGGATTGTGAGTATTTTGTCAAGTAGAGGTTTTAAAACTTCAAATGGAATCTCCTGAGGCGGAATTCCTTTCTTCCTCATCTCAACAAATGGGGATTTCAGGGCTTGAGCAAAGAATTCGGGCTTCAGTGAAACCCTTACAGCCCTGTTTGTCTTTTTGTCTATCAGTGTAAAGGCCATTTTATCCCAGTATTTCTTTTCAATGTTTGATTTACCGTAGGTGCACCCTGTTGCAACCATTACTCCGTCTAAAAAGCATCCTGCGGCGTGACCTTTTCCGGTTTCTGAGATTACGTGGAGCTCCTTATCCTGAGCCCTGTCAACGCCCAGAACTTCCATTGCTTTTAGGCCTGCCCTCAGTCCCATCGGCATTGCAGGGCACTTGTGTCCGTGGAACTTGAATCCGAGCTCTAAGAGCTCTTTTAACTTCTCGTCCATTGAATCCTCCATTTCGCAGTTTGACGAAATTATACAACTTTAGTGTCTGAAGTGTCTAATTCCTGTGAACACCATTGCCATTCCGTGCTCGTTGGCAGCCTCTATAACCTCTTTATCCCTTATTGAGCCGCCGGGCTGTATTACTGCCGTTACTCCAACCTTTGCAGCCTCGTCTATGCTGTCTCTGAAGGGGAAGAAGGCCTCAGAAGCCAGAACGGAGCCAGAGAGATCTAATCCCATCAGCTTTGCCTTTTCTGCTGCGCAGCGTGCCGAGTCAACCCGAGATGTCTGGCCTACTCCAATTCCAACTGCCACCTTGTCTTTTGCGTAAACAACGGAGTTTGATTTAACCCACTTAACAACCTTGAAGGCAAAGAGGAGGTCTTCCCACTCTTTCTCTGTAGGCTCCCTGTCTGTTACAACTTTCAACTTTTCAGGGTCAACGGTTATCAGGTCTCTGTCCTGAACCAAAAGGCCTCCAACAACCCTCCTGTAGTCAAAGGGTGAGTCCTGTCCTCTCCTCTCAATTCCCGTTAAACCTTTTGTTGTTAGAACCCTCAGGTTTTTCTTGGTTCTCAGTATCTCAAGGGCTTCCTCGTCGTAGTCTGGAGCGATTATGCACTCGTAGAACCTCTCTGTTATCAGCCTTGCAACTTCTGGTGAAACCTTTGTGTTGAAGGCGATGATTCCGCCGAAGGCTGATAGGGGATCAACTTTTAAGGCTTTCTCGTAGGCCTCTTCAGGTGTTTCTCCAAGTGCCACTCCGCAGGGGTTTGCGTGTTTTATGATTGCACAGGCTGCTCCCTCTTTCTCAGGGTCAAACTCTAAAACGAGGTTGAGAGCTCCGTCTAAGTCGTAGATGTTGTTGAAGGAGAGCTCCTTTTCGCCGTGGAGCTTTTCAGCCCTTGTTACGCAGGGCTCTTTAACGAAAACCTCTCTGTAGAAAGCTCCTCTCTGGTGGGGGTTCTCTCCGTATCTTAAGTCCTGAACTTTCTCAAATGTGATTGTTAGAGGGTTGCGGAGTTCCCTGCAGGAAACCTGCTTTCCCTCCTCATCTATACTGAAGAGGAAGTCTGAGATGAGGGCGTCGTAGTAGGCTGTAAGGTTAAAGGCTTTCCTTGCAAGGTAGAAGCGAGTTTTAAGAGAAATCTCTCCGGTGTTTTTGAGTTCCTCAACAATTTTTTCGTAGTCTGAAGGGTCTGTAACGATTGCAACGTGTTTAAAGTTCTTGGCTGCAGCCCTTACCATCGTTGGGCCGCCGATATCTATGTTCTCAATTATCTCGTCTAAATCGGCTCCTCTTGCAACAGTTTCCTTGAACGGGTAGAGGTTGACAACAACCATGTCTATCGGCTCTATCTCAAGCTCTTTCATCGCCTGAAGGTGCTCGTCTTTAGACCTGTCTGCAAGTATTCCACCGTGGACTTTCGGGTGGAGCGTTTTAACTCTCCCCTCCATAATCTCCGGGAATCCTGTAAGGTCTGAGATTTCCCTTACTGGGATTCCATTCTCTTTGAGGAGTTTTGCCGTTCCTCCTGTTGAAACAATCTCAACTCCAAGCTCAGAGAGGGCTTTTGCAAAATCAACAACTCCCGTTTTATCTGAAACGGAGATGAGAGCTCTAACAGGTCTCATACCTCTTTCCTCCTTTAATCCTTTTTGGCTGGGGCAATTGTATAATACGGCAAGAGGAGGTGGCCTTTGGAAAACATTATCCCTCTGCTGATAGTCCTTTTAGTTTTCCTCATCATTCTAATAGCAATCTCTGTAAAGATCGTTCCGCAAAAAGAGGCCTGGATAGTTGAGAGGCTCGGAAAATACCACAGGACTTTGACAGCAGGTCTTCACTTTATTGTTCCATTTATAGATAGAATAAGGGCAAAGGTGAGCCTTAAAGAGCAGGTTCTTGACATTCCAAAGCAGGAAGTAATTACGAAAGACAACGTTGTTGTTCGGATTGACGCCGTCTGCTACTTTACGGTTGTTAAGCCTGAAGATGCCGTTTACAACATTGAAAACCTTGAGTATGCAATCGTTCAAACGGTTCAGACGAACCTGAGGGATATTGTTGGAAATATGGAGCTTGACGAGATTCTCTCCTCCCGCGAGAAGATAAACGCAAGAATTAAAGAAGTTCTTCAGGGAGCCTCATCTACGTGGGGAATTCTCATTAACAGGGTTGAGGTGAAGGAGATTGAGCCTCCGGCAAACATCGTTCAGGCGATGAGCATGCTGATAGAGGCCGACAGGAAGAAGAGGGCGATGATTACAGAGGCAGAAGGTAAGAAGAAAGCTGCAGAGCTTGAAGCAGAAGGTTATAAGCTTGCCAAGTGGCAGGAGGCTGAGGCTATAGAGAGGATAGGCCAAGCTCAGGCCAACGCCATAAGGAGCGTATCTGAAGCCGTTGGAAGCCCTGAACTTGCAGGAAGGCTCTTAATTGGAAACGACTACGTAAAGTCTGTTGAGAAGGTGGCAAATTCACAGAACAGCAAGGTTGTTCTTCTGCCGCCCTCTGTTGAGAGCCTATTAGAGCTCCTTGGGAGGAAGCGTGAGTCTTAACCCGGGAGCTCTCTCTGTAATCGCCGGCGTTCTTCTCCTCGTTGTAGAGGCTCTGGCCTTTACCTCTTACATCTTTCCCGTAGGAGCTGGCCTCATAGCTGCCGGGTTTGTTTATCTGTTTTATCCCTCTTTCTGGGCTTCTCTTTTAACCTTTGCAGTTGTCTGTTCATTTTTCTACTGGGTTTCCTTTAAATATATAAAAAGGATAAAGGGAACTCGGGACATCTTAGAGGAGCTCTCCTCTCAGGAAGGCGTGGTTATAAAGAAGATTGACGACTTTACCTATGAAGTTCGTTTTCCCTTAGGAGCTGCCGGAGAGGAGGTGTGGAACGCATATTCAGAAGAGGAGCTCCGCTACGGCGATAAGGTTAAAGTCACTGGAATAAAGGGAAACAAGCTGATAGTTAAAAAGGTGGCAGATGCTTAGGTGGGCTGAGGTTCACCTTGAAAGGTTGCTCCTGAACTACAAAACAGTAAAAAAACTTTGCCGGAAGCAGGTTTACGCCGTTGTTAAGGCGAACGCCTACGGCCACGGAAGTAGAGAGGTAGCAACTTTCCTTGAAAAAAATAGTGACGTTTACGGCTTTGCCGTTGCAACGTATGAAGAAGGAGCCTGTTTAAGGGAGGCAGGCGTTAAGAGGCCGATTTTGGTTATGTCCTCAACCCTTGAGGAGGGAAGGGAATTCTTAAAGGAGTATGAGCTTACTCCCGTTGTTTACGACTTTACGGAGCTCCGCCTGGCAAAAGAGTTAAACGTCCCTTTCCACTTAAAGGTTGATACGGGAATGGGAAGACTGGGATTTTTAGAGGAGGAGTGGGGGGAGCTCCTTTCAGAACTACAAGGTCTTCCCGTTGCCGGCGTTATGACCCACTTCTCCTCCGCCGATGAAGATGAGGAGTTTACACTCTGCCAGCTTAAAAAATTTGAAAAGTTTGTATCCACTCTGAAAAAGGAATTTCCAAACATAGAAATTCACGCAGAGAACAGTGCAGCAGCCCTCTACAGGTTCAACAACTTCTTAACCCACTGTAGAGTTGGCCTTGCACTCTACGGCGTTCCGCCTGAGGAAGGGTATCCGGAGCTCCGTCAGGTTATGAAGGTGAAGGCGAAGGTTCTGACTGTGAAGGAGCTCCCGCCGAACTATCCCGTTTCCTACTCAAAAACCTACAGAACTAAAGAAAGAGAAAGAGTTGCAGTTATCAGCTTTGGATATGCAGACGGCTACCCGAGGGAGCTCTCAAACAGAGGGGAGGTTCTGATAAAGGGGAAGATGTGCCCTGTAAGGGGCAGAGTCTGTATGGACATGACAGTTGTTTCAGTTGACGGAGTTAGTGCAGAAAAAGGGGATGTTGCAACTCTTTACGGAGATGCTATTACCTTTAAGTCTGTTGCTGAAAAGATAGGTAAAATTCCCTACGAGCTCATGTGCTCAATAAGCCCAAGGGTTGAGAGGGTCTACTTTGGACTACAAAAGTGTAACGCTGAAAGTTCCGCAGGAACGGTTTGACTTAGTTGTTGACAGGCTCTTTGAAGAGGGAGCTCTGGGAACGGAAGTTGTGGAAGAGGGAAAGGAAGTTCTGTTTAAGGTTTACGCTCCGGCAGACTTCACAATTCCTCAGGATTTAAAAATGTTCATTGTGTCTGAAACGGAGCTTGAGGAGAGGGACTGGAACTCAGAGTGGAAAAAATACTACAAACCGGTAAAGGTTTCTGAAAAGATATGGGTTGTTCCCTCTTGGGAGAAGGGAACGTTTAAAGAGCCTGAAGGAGCGATAGTTATCTACATCTACCCGGGAAGGGGTTTTGGAACAGGAACCCACGAGACGACCCGTTTAGTTATGAGATTCATGGAAGAGATTTTAAAGCCGGAAGTTTCGTTCTTAGACGTTGGAACGGGAAGCGGAATCCTTTCAATCCTTGCTAAGAAACTTGGAGCTGGAAAAGTTGTTGCCTGCGACATTCAGGAAGGGGTTGATGAAGAGGTTAAAAGAAATGCAGAGCTTAGCGGAGTTTCCGGAATAGAGTTTGTTCAGGGAAGCGTTGACAGGGTTAACGAAACCTTTGACGTTGTTGTTGCAAACATAGAAAAGCACCTACTTACGCCGCTCCTTGGGGAAATTTACAGGAAGACAAAAGAAACTGCTATTTTCTCGGGGATACTTAAAAGTCAGCGGGAGGAGTTCTTGAAGGAGCTTGAGAGGGTGGGGTTTAAACCTGTTTCCGAGAGAGGAGAAGGAGAATGGATAGCTTTCTTGTGCAGAAAGTAGACCTCCACTGCCACTCAACTGCTTCAGACGGGACTCTAACTCCTTCAGAGTTGGTTGAGCTGGCTTCAGAAAAAGGTATTTCCCACATAGCACTTACAGACCACGATACAGTTAGCGGTTTAGACGAGGCCGTTTCAAAGGGAAAAGAGTTAGGTATAAACGTTATTCCCGGAATAGAGGTTACTGCTGACACTTCATTTTTAGGGGAGGGAAAGAGGGAGCTCCACATCCTCGGCTACCACTTTAACCCGAATTCAGACGCAATGAGGCAGCTGACAGAGTTTTTCAGGAGCTCCCGTATAAAGAGGAACAGGGAACTCTGCGGAAGGCTGGAGGAGCTCGGCTATCCTGTAAACTACGCAGATATGGTTAAAAAGTTTGGAGAGAACTTTGGGAAACCAAACGTTGCAAAAGTGTTAATAGATGCCGGCTACTACAGAGACCGTGAAGAGGCAATAGATTTCCTCTCCTCTCTAGGAATCAAAAGGGAGAAGATGGACTACAGAGAGATTCTTTCCTTAATAAGGGAAGCAGGAGGGTTCCCTATAGTTGCTCACCCTGTAAGTATGAATCTTGACTACCGGTCTCTCTACTGCTTCTTTCAGAAGGCTAAAGAAGAAGGACTTTCTGGAGTTGAGGTGTACCACTATAGACATAGACCGTCAGACGCTAGAATCTTAAAAGAGATAACAGAAGAATTTCAACTCTACACAACAGGGGGGTCAGACTTTCACGGAAAGAATAAGCCTTGCATCTCTTTGGGTTTCCTCAACCTGACCGAGAAAGATATTACTTTACCCTTGAGAGTTTTCAGTACGATAATAAAACCGTAATATTTCAAACAAACAATTGGGTTGACATTTAAAATATTGCAAGCTAAAATCTTAATCTGAAAGAATATCACTTCAAGCAAAGGAGGGAAACATGAAGGGGAAGCTCAGCAAGCTTCGCACAGGGCTGCTTGCTGTAACCTTTGCTGCAGCAGCAGTAATTGGTCTTAATACTACCGATTCTCAAGCAGCCCTGAGAAACATCTCTAAAGAGTCTCAGGCCTGTATAGGCTGTCACAAAGGGATGAACCCTGCCCTTGTTCAGCAGTGGGCAACCAGCAAGCACGCCGATGCCGGAGTTGGTTGTTACGAGTGTCACATGGCCAACAAAGGTGACAAGGACGCCTTCCAGCACTTCGGATTTACGATTTCTACAATCGTATCTCCACTTGACTGTGGAAAATGTCACCCCACAGAAGCTAAGGAGTTCCTGAACTCCTACCACGCACACGCTGCTCACTTTGTAGGTTCTCTTGATAACGTTCTTGGAAGAATCGTTGAAGGAGAGCCTCTCTTTAACCTCGGTTGTGCTCAGTGTCACGGTAGGACAATTCCTGTTAAGAACGGACTTCCCGTTCTCGGACCGTGGCCGAATGAGGGTATTGGTAGAATTAACCCTGATGGCTCCAAGGGTAACTGTTCTGCATGTCACTACAGGCACAACTTCAGCCTCAAGCAAGTTCGTGAGCCCGATACTTGTGGTAAGTGTCACCAGGGACCTGACCATCCTCAGATTGAGATCTGGGAACTCTCCAAGCACGGTATTGCCTACAAGGCTCATCTCTCTGAAATTGAACCTACCCTTGACAGGGCTAAGTGGGTTCTCGGAGAGGACTACTACCAGGCTCCAAACTGTGTAACATGTCACATGGGTGCTTCTGTGACAGGAGCTAAGGCTACTCACGACGTTGGTGCAAGGCTCTCCTGGACACTCCGTCCACCAATTTCCAAGCACAAGCCTAACTGGCAGGCTAAACGTGCTGAGATGAAGAAGGTTTGTGCTGCTTGCCACCAGAGAGTATGGATAGATGGTTTCTACTATCAGTATGATAACCTTGTAGAACTCTACAACAACAAGTTTGCTAAGCCTGCTGCTGCTATTATGAAGTTCCTCAGAAGCAGACACTTAATTGATCCTACTCCTTTCAACGAGAAGATTGAGTGGGATTACTTCCTCCTCTGGCACCATGAAGGACGTAGGGCTCGTATGGGTGCTTCTATGATGTCTCCAGACTACACACACTGGCACGGTCTCTTTGAAGTTGCTTACGACTTCTACTTCAACATCATTCCTGAGGCTGACAAGATCGTTAAGGAGAAAGGAACAAGAGCTGACAAGAGAGCTTGGGCTGAGTTCAAGAAAAAGCTCTTCAGCACTCCTGAGCACAAGTGGTTCCTCGGTATGCCTAAATCTGAGCTCAGGAAGATTGCTGAGTACTACGCTAAGCGTTACGGAGAAACTGCACAGTAGTGCCTTCATACTACCTTTCGGGGGAGCAGCAGCTCCCCCTTTTTAATTTTTCCCACTGGAGGTTATCTTGAGGAAGAAAATCCTGGTTGCTCTTATAGCCGCTTTAGTTCTGACTCCTGCACATTTAAAAGCGAAAGAAGCAAATTTTGAGAAAAGTATTGAAAAGAAAATAGTTTGCCCCTCTGATTTCTTGAAAAATCCTCCTGTCTATTTTTACTGCATTTACAGAGATTATCATAATCACAAGTATGATGAAGGAATAGAGAGGGCTCAGAAAGCTTTAAAAGAAATTGAGCCTCTTCTTAAGGAAAATCCAGATGCGATAGTTCCAAACGCTGTTCAAAAAGAAGCAAAATTGAGAGATCCTCATGTAAAAGCTGTTGCTTCTGACCTTCACCTTCTTCTTGGAATGCTTTACTATCAGAAATCAATGCACTTAAAAGATAATTCTGTTAAAAAGATTTACAGAAACTTCTACTCAAAGCTTGAGAAAAAAGGCTTTGACTTTTTCCAGATAAGTGAGCTTATGAACCTTTATAGTAAGAAAAAGCTCTTCCCAGATGCATTTACTAAAAAGGATAATGAGAAGTACACCAAGCTTTTAAAAGAGATGGGAGTCAAAGAGAGCGATATAGATAAACTTATGGAGGAATCTCAAAAGGCCTCCAGTAAACTTGAAAAAGAGAGACTTTCGTATCTTAGAAAGGCTGTAGGGGAATTTAGAAAAGCGGTAAATGTTGACCCGAATAACGCCATAGCCTACTACCAACTCGGTAACCTTTATAGTGGAGTTTTAGGTGAAGGAGCTCCTCAGGATTCTGAAGGAGCAGAGGAGGCTTACTATAGAGCTGCACTCCTTCTGAAAAAACAGAAAGATATGGAAGGCTACAAGGAGGTTGTTAAAAGATTGAAGATGCTCAATCCCAATTCCAAGTATCTAAAACTCCTTGAAGAGAAGGGAAATAAGAATGCGTAAGTTATCTCTTCTTTTTCCTCTGTTTTTCCTTTTTACCTCCTGTGGAAGTAATCAAAAAGAGGTAACCTGGGCTCCCGCTCCTCCATCTCCTTCTCCGTTAGACCGGAAGGTAGCAGGAGGTGTGCAGGAGCTCCCTATAACTGCTCCCGTTAATCCGAAAAACTTAGACCTCTGCACTCGTCATTTACTTTTTGCAGACCAGTACATAACTGCTTCCGACTATCCAGATGCAGAAGATGAGATAAAACAGGCTCAAAAATACTGTAGTCCAGATGATCCGAAGCTTCTTTATATGGAAGCCGTTGTGGCCGACATAAACGAGAAGGATAGTAAAGCCTACAAACTATACTACAGGGCAGCAAAGGGATACATAAAAAAAGGAGACATGGACAGTGCCTTTAAATGCTACTCCGGTATGCTTTCTATTAACCCCAACGGGAAAGAGGTAAAAGAGCTGAAACACTACTTTGAAGACGACAACTATTGAAACATCCCTTCTTTTAGGTTAGAATTGTATTGCTTCATAAGAAATTAGTTATAGATTTTAGTTGAAGGGGGGTGGAAGTGACAGAAAAGACGAAAGCATTTATAGTAGGTGGTGTCGTAGGTATCGTAATTGCTGGAGTAGGGGCTCTCATTTCAGCTCAGATGATTGAAAACACAGCAGAACCGGAATTCTGCGGTTCCTGTCACGAGATGAAGCCCATGTTTGAAGCATGGGAAACAGGGCCTCATGGTCCTTTAGGCAACAGGGCTGGTGCCATAAGAGCTGGTTGTGTAGATTGCCATCTACCTCATACAAGTGTTCTGGCTTACCTGATAAATAAAGCTAAATTTGGAATGAACGACGCTATAAGCCACTACTTCAAAGGCGGTTACGCCGACGACCTTGAGCACTGGATTGAGAAGAGGAAAGAGAGGGAACACTACGTTTTCGTTTCTAACTGTGAGCGTTGCCACGTACACCTTCCTGACAACGTTATGCACGAAAAGCTCAAGTCTGGTGAAATTAAAGGAGATTGCTTAACTTGCCACTGGTACGTTGGCCACGGTTTTGACTTTGAGGAAAAGTTGAGGGAGTTCTTTGAGAAAAAAGGTGTAAAATCAGGAGAGGAAGGGCACGAATAGAACATCTATAGGGGAGGTGCAAAGTGAAGGTAAAAACGTTATCACTGCTTGCCGGCCTGATGATAGCCGGAAACGGGCTGGCAATGGCAGACCAGCACCCTGTTCCGCCAAATGTAATTGCTCAATTACCACCTCAACAACAGCAGTGTAGGGTATGCCATCAAAAAGTAACTCCAAAAATTTATCAACAGTGGGCACACTCAAAGCACGGTATAAACAATGTTCGTTGCTTTCAGTGCCACGGAACCTTTAGCGATTTCCACAAGGTTCCACCTATTACGAAGTGTATGGCCTGCCACTACCAGGAAGTTGTTACCATGCAGCAGAAAAAGCCTGGAGCTAAGTGTTGGGACTGCCACGAAGCCCACATCTTTGAGTTCCACGGCAACGGTGTGAAGAACATTAAAACAGCAAAAGACTTTAACCCACAACAGTATTAATTAAAAAAGGAGGGCACGATGGGAATTGGAAGGAGAGATTTCCTCAAAAAGAGTGCTGCTCTAACAGCAGCATCTCTTGTGGGGATTAACCTTAAGATAAAGACTGATGGTGTAACCCTTGGTGAATCTGCCTCTGCAGGTGAAAACTTAATGAGAATTCCTGAAGAGGTTAAGAAGTCCCCTGCTTATAAAGAGGAAGATGGATACACCTGGGTAAGGGGTACATGCCGTTTCTGTGGAACCGGTTGTAAAGTCTGGTTAGGTTTTAGAAATGGGAAACCGGCTGTTATAAGGGGAGAAAGGAAATCTGCTATTAACTTTGGCTTTCTCTGTATGAAAGGAATGCTTTTCTACAAGCTTTTCAGACATCCGGACAGGCTTACACAGCCTCTCTACAGGAAGAGCAAGAAGGAACCCTTCAAGCCAATCTCCTGGGAGAAGGCCTACGAGATTATCGCCGATGAAATGATCAAGGCTATTAAGAAGGGCGAGTGGACACCATTCGGATGGTCTGGAATTGCCTACTACGGTTCTGGTCAGGCTTTAACAGAAGAAACCTACCTCTTCCAGAAACTCTTCAGGTGTATTGGAACAAACCACGTTGAGGGTAACCCAAGGCTTTGTATGGCATCTGCTGTTGGTGGATACCTTACATCTTACGGAACAGACGAGCCTGCTGGTGGGTATGCAGACTTTGACAAGGCGCAAACTGTCTTTATCATCGGTTCCAACACAGCTGAGTGTCACCCGATTCTTTTCCGCCGTATCATGCACAACAAACTGAAGAATCCCAACGGTTACATGGTTATCAACGTTGACCCGAGGATTTCTCCTACTTCAAAGATTGCTGACATCCACATGCAGTTTAAGCCGGGAACAGACCTTGCTCTCCTTAACGCAATAGCTCACGTTATCGTTAACGAAGGGCTTTACAACAAGGAGTTCGTAAGCAAATACTGTGCTTTCCACATCTATACAAAAGGAAAAGACAAAGTTCCTCTACTGGGTCATCAGGTATCCTTTGAGGAGTACAAACAGTTCCTTCAGAGATACACTCCTGAATATGCGGCTCAAATCTGCGGTGGAAACATCACTCCTGAAATGATCCGTAAAGTTGCACGCCGTTTTGCAACAACGAGAACTGTTTCTATCTGGACAATGGGACTTAACCAGAGGACAAGAGGTGTTTGGGCTAACAACCTTGTAACCAACTTGCACCTCTTAACAGGTAACCTCTGTAAGGACGGAGCAGACTCTCTCTCACTTACAGGTCAACCAAATGCCTGTGGTGGTGTTCGTGAGGGTGGAGGACTTTGCCACATCCTGCCTGGACACAGATTTGTTAAAAGCAAGGCCGACAGGGAGAACCTTGAGAAGATTTGGGGAGTGCCAAAGGGAACTATTCCTCCAAAGCCTGGTTACCACACAGTTAAAATGTTCTCCGCTATTACCTATAGCGAAAGAGACAAGAAGAGGTTCCCCGGTCTTAAGCCTATCCACTTTATCTGGGTAGAAGAAACTACCCCAATGCAGTCTCTTCCAAACGTTGGACACTACAGAAAGGGATTTGAGAGAGAAGACGTTTTTGTGGTTGTAAATGAGATCTTTCCAACAAGGACAACAGAGTTTGCAAATCTAATTCTTCCTACACCATTCCACTTTGAAAAGACTGGTGTTTACGGATGTACAGAGCGTCGTTCTCAGCTGACACCTGTTGCAGTTAAGGCCCCAGGAAACACCAAGCCGGAACTTCAGATTATTGTTGAGTTTGCTCAGGTTCTTGCCAAGAAGCTCAGGAGAGAGCGTGATCCAAGGCTTCGTGCAAGAGCCCACACAGTTTACCAGTGTGTAGCTCCGTTTATTGAGGCTGCTAAGAAAGATCCATGGTGGACTCTTGCTAAAGAGGTCTGGAGTGAGTATGCTGGGAAAGTTACCAAGGGAAGGGATAACGACCTTTCCGGTGCAACTTACGAAGTTCTCCTTGCAAGACCGGACGGTGTTCAGTGGCCTGCACCAACAGTAGAAATTGCTATGAAAGGTGGAACCCTTAGAAGGTTTGTTGTAGGAAAAGACCCACTTGCTACAGAATTTGTAGAGAAACATCCAGAGTATAGAGGATGGAAGGTTGTTGACTATGGACATCTCCACAATCTTCCTACGTTACCTCCAGAGAGCCGAGCAAGGTTCTGGATCTGGCTCAGACCTTACAAGGGGCCTGCTGAGCCACCAGATGCTGAGTATCCGTTCTATCTCTCAACAGGTAGGGTTATTGATATGTGGCACTCTGGAGACATGACAGGTCGTATTCCAGAGCTTGCTAACGACTATCCTTACGCTTGGGTTGAAATTAACCCGAAAGATGCTCAGCGTCTTGGTATCAACCCCGGTGACTTAGTGCTTATTGAAACGAGGCGTGGTAGGAACATTATTCCTGCCAGGATTTCTACAGACGAAGGTCCGATGGAAGGAATGGTCTTTGTTTACTGGTACGACCAGGAGAAGCATAGAATGATTAACTTCTGTACTATTGACGCTTACGACCCAGGTTCCAAGCAGCCTGAATTTAAGATCTGTGCCTGCCGTATTAGTAAGTACGCTCCTGCCCGTCCTCTCAAGCAGTTCCTCGTTAAGCTCGTTAAGGTCAAAGGTGGATACCTCCACAACGTTGAAATTGACCGTGCTGAGTACTAAACTTGAATGGGGGAGGTTTTCTCCTCCCCTTTTTCACCGTTAATTCCGTTTTTTAAAATCCTGAAGTTTAAAGAGGTGGTTTATGCCTATAGTTAGTTGTGTTGTAACTACTCTTCCTGAAAATGGAAAAAAGGTTGAGGAAAAGCTTTTAAACATTCCGGGAGTTGAAGTTTACGGTGGAGGAGTTAAAAAAGAGGAGAATGCTTATCACATAATAATTGTTCTTGACGCTGAAAGGTATTCTGAACTTGAAGAGATAGAGAAAAAAATAAAGGAAATTGATGAAGTTCTTCAGCTTTCTGTTGTAGAAGCACACTTCCTTGATGAGTTTGAAAAAATAGAAGCTGGAGAGCTCCACCCGGAAAATCCCTTTAGAGGGCTTAAAAAAGCGGAAAAAGAGGCTGAGAGAGCTTGGCTTGGAGAGGATAATGAAGAAAGAGAAGAACACTAAAGGTAGACGAGAGTTCCTGAAAGTTACTCTTGGGATGTTTCTCTCTGGAGCTTTAACTTCTTGTGACCTCTCCCAACTAAAAAATCCAAGAACGATGATTAAGTCCCCTATCAGGCCGAACATACTCAGGCCTCCCGGAGCTGTTCCGGAAGAGCACTTTGCTCAAAAATGTATCCGCTGTGGAAGGTGCGGTGAGGTGTGTCCTTACCACTCTATAAAGTATTTTGATGTAAAGGAGGCCGGCGTTTTTTCAGGAACTCCCTACATAAACGTTATGGAAAAGCCCTGTTACCTTTGTATGAAGTGTGTTTACGTGTGTCCTACCGGTTCCTTGGTTCCCTGTTCTAAAGAAGATGTAAGAATGGGTGTTGCTGTAATTAACAGACAGATTTGTGTAACATGGCAGCAGCAGAAAACAGGTCTTATGTGTAAAACCTGCTTTGATGTCTGTCCGTTTGCCGGTATTGCCATTAAAATAGACCATGACTTCAGACCTTACATAATTGAAGAAAACTGTACTGGTTGCGGTATCTGTGCTTACTCGTGTATAGCAGACACCTGGTACGAAAATAAAGGGAAAAAAGCTATAACTATAATGCCTATTAAATGGAAGAAGATAAAGGAAGTAAGTCTTAAAAGTGTTAAAAATTCGTAACTGGGGTGGAAAATTGGCCAGAAAGAGTTTCTGGAAAAGGATAACAATCTGGCGCTATCTTTTTCTTCTAGCCTGTTTTATAGTTATTGTTGGAAATCCATTTACGAACTACTACTGGAACATAAACTTTATCCAGGGTTGGTTTCAGTCTTTAGGTGTTGGTAACCTGTGGGTAGTTTCTCCCCTTGAGGGTTTGGAGTCAATTCTGACTGCCAAGGCCTTTTACATGCCTTCTCTCATAGGGATGGTTGTTCCAGTTACTCTGGCTTTCCTGATGGGAAGGGTCTTCTGTAGCTGGATGTGTCCTATTGAGTTCCTTTCTTTTTTAACAGACAAAATTCTCGGCCTTATTCCGAAGTGGGGAACGAAACTGAAGTACCGTCCTGACCTTATCCGACTTCCCAAAAAGCTTCTCTGGTTTGCCCTTGTCACTGAGCTGATGCTTACGATGATAATCGGCTACCCTCTCTTTGTCTGGTGGTCTCCTCCTGGTCTTGTTGGAAGGGAGACAATGTTTTACGTCTTTTATAAGCACATAACCGTTGAGATTGCTGTAGTTGTGGTTGTTCTTCTTCTGAATCTTCCAACGAGAAGGTTTTTCTGCCGTTACTTGTGCCCTCTTGGGGCAACTTTAGCTCTTATAGGAAAGTGGAGACAGTTGGTTATAAGGTACGATGCCAGCAAGTGTGTAGGATGTAAGGTGTGTGATACAAGGTGTCCTATGGGGATTAAACCGAGTGTTGGAGAGAGCCAGAGCGTTTACTGTTGGAACTGTGCTGAGTGTGTTGATGCCTGTCCTACAAATGCTCTCCAGTTTACTTGGAGGGATAAGGGTGTAATTAAGGTTCCTTCGGCTTCTATGAAAGAAGTTAAACTTTGATTAAAGTTTTATAATTATTGCCAAACAGCTTTTCTGCAAATAAATTGATACTAGGAAAACTGGCTTAAGGAGGTAAAGGATGAAGAAAGTTCTCGGAGCTCTTGCTGTAGTAGCTCTTCTTGCAGCTCCAGCTTCTGCAGGTGTTTGGGAAGCTCAGTGTGCTGGTTGCCACAACGGTTCTCTTGCTCCTTCAAAGTCTCAACTCAAGGCAAAGTTCAAGAATGCCAAAGCTTTTATAGCTGCTGCTGAAAAAACTACAAATCCTATGATGGCTGCTATAAAGGGTAACAAAGCTGCTCTTGAAGCTGCTGCTAAGGAGATCTTTGGCAAGTGAGTTATTGGGGGGTGAACTCCCCCCTTTCTGTTTTCCATATCTCCAGTATGCCCTCAAAAGTGAGCCATTTCAGGAAGTTCCCGCCAATTACTTCTGCTACCTTTTTCCCAAGTCCTCCGGTTATGAAAAGGGGAAATGGGTAGAGATTTTTTACGCTTTCTATAGCCCCTGCTGTTGCCAGCGATATTCCAGACTTAATACACTCCTTTGTTGAGTTTCCCGGTTTAAGTGTAAGTTCTTCTAACTTAACTTCGGGAAGGAGAGCTCCCTTTTTGTAGAGCTCCTTTGCCATTGTTTCAACTCCGGGGAGTATGTAACCTCCTACAAACTCCTTTTCCTTTACGATGTCAATTACTGTGGCGGTTCCACAGCTTACAACGATGAAACTGTTTGAGTACTTGAGTCCTCCTGCAATGTTGGCTATTCTGTCTGCTCCCAGTTCTCCCCGGTAAGAGATTCGGAAAGGGAGCTTTAAGTTGCTGGAGATGAGGAGAGCTCCCGGGTAAACCCTTTTAATAATCTCTGTTACCTGTGGAACCACTGAGGCTGCGATAGTGTTGGGAAAGTTTAAATAGGGGAGCTCCCCCCTTCTCAGAACTTTTGCGGTTTTTAAAGAGAAGAGAGGGAGAATTCTTCCCCTGCTGTAGAGAGCTCCCTTTACCCTCGTGTTCCCTGCGTCTATCAGTAGAACTTCAGGTTCTGTACTCGGCATTTATCCTCACGTAGTCGTAGGTTAGGTCGCAGGTGAGGTATTCAAAACTCTCGCTACCCTGATTGAGAACAACTCTTATCAGAATTTCGTCGTTCTCTTTCATATACCTGAAGACTTCCTCCTCCCTGTAGTCTGCCCTTTCACCTTTAAAAAGGAGGTAGTTTCCTATATAAATTTCTAACTTCTCCTCATCAACTCCCACCATTGCAGCCCCTGCAGCTGCTGCTATTCTTCCCCAGTTTGGGTCGCACCCAAAGAGGGCCGTTTTAACCAGAGGAGAGAGTGCAATTTTCCTTGCAACGGCTTTTGCCTGTTCCTTAGTTTTTGCCTTTTCAACTAAAACCCTTGCAACCTTTGTTGCCCCTTCTCCATCTTTGACTATCTGGTAGGCAAGGTCTTTTAAAACTGCTGTCAGAGCTTCTTTAAACTCTCCGTAGTTTTCCTCTGTTATCTCTTTTGAACTTTTCCCCGTTGAGAGGAGAAAGACGCAGTCGTTTGTACTCATATCTCCGTCAACAGTTATTGCGTTAAACGAGACCTCAACCGCTTCTTTAAGGGCTTTCTGGAGGAGTCCCTTAGAGACTTTTGCGTCTGTTGCAACGAAAGAGAGCATTGTGGCCATTGCCGGGTCTATCATTCCGGCTCCCTTAGCAATTCCCCCTATTACGAATCCATTTCCCTCTTTGAAAGAGAGCTTGGGAAACGTGTCTGTCGTCATTATTGCCAAAGCTGGCTTTTCACCTTTTGCCTTTCCAAGGTTTTTAACGGCTTCAGCAATCCCATTTCTTACCCTCTCCATCGGCATCGGTTCGCCGATTACCCCTGTTGAGGCAACCAGAAACTTCCCCTTTCCCGTAAGCTGTGAGGTTAGCTTAGACATCTCAAGGGCGTCAGCTATTCCTCTCTCTCCGGTGCAGGCATTGGCGTTTCCGCTGTTTGCAATTATTCCTGAGACCTTTCCGCTTATCTCCATACTTACCTTAACGGGAGCTGCCTTAATGTCGTTTCTAGTAAATACCGCTGCAAATTCTGAAGGCTCATCGGTTACAACTACTAAAAGGTCTGATCTGTTTACCGGTTTTTCTGTCTTTTTTATCCCTGCAAGTGCAGTTCCACACTTTATACCTGGGACTTCCGCCAATCCTTTCTTCATCGCTCCTCCTTCTATAATTCTGAGTTAAAGTTTATAACTGCTGGAGTGGAAGTTGAAGTTTAAAACGCCTAAGGTTCTTGTTTCAGAGAAGCTTGCAGCCGAGGGCATAAAGAGACCGAAGCTTCTCTTTAACCCGGGGAGGGGAGACTTTTTTAACAGGCTGGCCTACAGGCTGGTTAAAGGGGAATGTGGAGTTCTTAGGGCCGACGAATTTGAGGAGCCAATAAGGCCGGGAAAGGTGGTTGCTGAGTGGGGCGAGATTGAGCTTCTGGCCTTTAGGGGTGAAGTAGAGGCAGATGCAGCTGTTGTCAGGAGACCGGGCTCTGTTGATTTTTCTAAACTTGAGTTTCGCTACCCCGACTTTGCCGTTGACCTTTCCCTCTTTGATAGGCTTCTACCTTCTGAGAGGAAATCTCTCATGGTTCAGCTTGAGATAGCTTACGGAACCGTTAAGGACTTCTTTACACTAGAGAATTTTTTCGTCTTTAACTCTCCCCTGCAGGGGAAAGAGTTTATGGAGAGCTTCTTCTCCCCTGAAGTTCCCTTTCCGGTAAGAGAGGAGATTTCAGGTTACTCTCAGGTGATAGTTCTTGACCCAAACGGAGAAGAGGAGTTTACCCACGAAGAGGTTGACGAGAATACCCTCATCGTTGTTGGAGGAATTGTTGACTCTTCTCAGAGGCTGAAGGGTTCAACGAGGGAGCTCCTTCCCGATTTCAAACACAGGAAGATAACTTACAAAGGGATCGTTTCCGTAGTTCCCGACAGGATTAACGAAATAATCAGAATAGTTGCCGACTACCTTACCTCAGAGGGGGACCTCTACACCGCGGTAAAGAGGAACTTTACCAGGGATTCTAAGCTCAGGTTTCTGAGGGAGTTTCTGGAGGATAACCTGGTCAGGTTTCTGTACAGGGGGGAGCTCCTTCGGGGACTTTCAGAAGAGAAGTTCAAATGGTTAAAGAAGGAGTTTGATTTAACGGACTTCTTCTTCAGGAAGGCGGCAAAGCACGTAAGCGGGTTTTTCGTCTTTAAGGAGAGCCTCTTTGGTAAAGTAAATGGTGAAACGGTTAAGAGGAAAAAGAGAGTTTTTATCTTAGAGGAGCTCAGCGATGAGGACGTTGTTACGAAGTATCCTTAGCTCAATAGGTAACACGCCCCTTTTGAGGGCTGAGATTGAGGGGATGGAGCTCTTTCTAAAGCTTGAGATGTTTAACCCCGGTGGCTCAATTAAAGACAGGGTAGCACTTGCAATTATTGAGGACGGAGAGAAGAGAGGAGAGCTGACCCCTGAGAAAACGGTTGTTGAGGCAACGAGCGGGAACACAGGGATAGGCCTTGCTCTCGTATGTGCCGCAAAAGGTTATAAGTGTTTAATTGCAATGCCTGAGAATATGAGCGAGGAGAGAAAGAGGATTTTGAGGGCCTTCGGGGCGGAGCTCCTTCTAACACCGGCAGATGAGGGAGTAAAGGGGGCAGTTGAGAAGGTTAGAGAGCTCGTTGAAAAAGAGCCTGAAAAATACTTCCCTGCAAGGCAGTTTGATAACCCCGTTAACCCGAAGGTCCACTACGAAACAACGGCTAAAGAGATTCTTGAACAGATGGGGTTTCTCCCCAATCTTTTTGTTGCCGGTATAGGGACCGGTGGAACGTTTACTGGGATTTCAAAGAGGTTTAAAGAAGAGAACCCTGACTGCGTCTGCGTTGCAGTTGAACCTGAGGGGTGTGCCGTTTTATCGGGTGAAGAGGTTTGTTCTCATAAGATTCAGGGGATAGGGGCAGGTTTTGTTCCGGAAGTCCTTGACACCTCTTTGATTGACAGGGTTGAAAAGGTAAGCTACGAGGAGGCCAAACACTACGCGAGGCTTCTGGCAAGGGAGTTTGGTGTTCTCTCCGGTATCTCTTCTGGAGCCAACGTAGCTGTTGCAGTAAGGGTTGCCAGAGAGCTTGGAATAAGAGACAGAGTTGTAACCGTTCTTCCAGATACGGGGGAACGCTACCTGTCAACAGACCTCTTTGAGTAGGTGGGCTGTGGAGATAAGGAGGGTAGAGGGGATAATCCCTGTTGAGGGGATAAACAGAGACCTTCCCCTGAAGCTTGAGAACTTCTCCTACCACGAGATGAAGAAACTCCTCTCTCAGATAGGGGCGGGAGAGCAGAAAGGGAAGGCAAACACAGAGTTTGAGTCCCTCTTAAAAGCTGTATTTTTAGGTTATGAGGGGAAAAACAGGGGAAGGTTCAAACTGGGGAACACCCAGTTTACTGCTCAGCTTGAGGTTGACAGAGCCTTCCAGCCGGGGGAAGAAATCCTTTTAAGGCTAAAGGGGATAGGTGAGAAGATAGAGTTCTCTCTGGTTTTACCAGTCAGGAAAAAACTGTCTGAAATACTCAAAGGGGAGCTCCCCAACCTTTTGTTAAAAACCGTTAATTTTCCCGATAAAACAGTTCTTTCCCTTCTCATCCCCTTTGTTGAGAGAGAATACCCAGAGATAGCCCACGGCTTTAAGAGTTTTGTTGTTTCGGAGCGGGTCTTCTCTCCCTATCTCATTTTCTCACTCCTTTTACTCTTAAAACCTGAAGTCCGCTCTGAGATTGAAAAGAGAGGAGTAAAGCTCCCTGCTGAAGGTGAGGTTAAAGAGCTTATAAATCATATTTTAGGGCTCTACTCCCTCTACACCCTTTTAGGTGTTCTTGAAATTCCCATATACGTTGATGAGAGTTTTAGAGGAAGGGTGTTCTTCAGACGGGGGAAAGAGGAACTCTCTCAGGCGTTTATTGAAATTGACACGGCACTTGGGGAGTTTGGAGCTCTCCTAAAGCTCCTCGGTAAGAACCTTTCCGTTGAATACTGGGGAAGCAGAGAGGTTCTTGAGAGGATAGACCCGGAAGAGATTAAGAGAAAACTTGAGTCTGCCGGGTTGAAGCCGATTGTGGTTAGAGCCATTTCAAAGGATGAGGCGGAGAGTTTTAAAGGGGAGTTTTTCAAGGGAGAAGGGATTTCTGTTAACCTTTCGGTTTGATAAAGTCTGGAATGTATGGCTCTATGGCCTTTGTGAAATTAAGGTTTGGCATTTCTGAGAGGAGCTCCGCTGCAGTTCTGAGGTTCAGGGAAACTATGAACGAGTCTTCCTGCTCGCTCACCTTTATAAACGGTTTCTCCATGAAGATTTTGAAAAGCTCATCTCTGAAGGATTTATCAACCTTAAACGTGAAAACCGCGTGCTCAACCACAGAGAGGTGTCCCATTCCAACGACCCTCTCTATGAGGGCCCTGTCCTCATCTTCTGAGTATCGGGAGAGGAGCTCCTCAACGGGCAGCCCCGAGTAGCAGACCCTGGCCGCCGTTGCAATTACCTTCAGGTAGTTCTCGGTTGTTGAGAGGAGCTCCACCTTCATCTTAGTATTTACCCTGATACTTGGCCATAAACTTCTCTACCCTACCCCTAACAACCTTCTGCTTCTGTGTTCCTGTGAAAAACGGATGACAGGCGTTGCACACTTCAACTTTAATCTCGGGAAACTTGGTTGACTTGGTTATCCATGTGTTTCCGCAGGCGCAAGTTACCCTTGTTTCCCTGTATTCAGGGTGGATACCCTTCTTCATTATCTCAACCTCCTGTTATAATTGGCCGTTGTGCGATTGGAAAGTTTAATTTAGACCCTCTCAGGTGTCAAGTGGAGCTTTCAGCCCTTTACAGTTTTGTTGAATCAAGCCTTCACTTTATAGAGGAGCACCCGAAACTTACCTGTCTTATCCTCTTCGGATGGTCTTTCCTTGAAACGGCTTTCCTCTTGGGTTTGGTTCTTCCTGCAGAGAAGGTTCTGATTCTCTCTTCTGTTCTGGTTTCTAAAGGAGTGGTATCTCCTGTCTCCTTCGTCCTCTGTGTTTCGGCTGGAACCTTTTTAGGTTATCAGCTCTCCTACTTTATGGGAGACTTTATAGGGGAACACTATCTAAACAGACTCTTCTCAAAGTTTGGAGTATCTGAAGAGGAGTTTGAAAAGGTTAGAAGGTTTGTTGAGAAGAGGGGGGAGGTCTCTCTAATATTCGGAAGATTCATTCCCGTTGTAAGGCCGACACTTCCGGTAGTTATAGGGGCGTTTGAGCCGAGCTACTGGAAGTTTACCGTTTACAACGGGATTGGAGCTCTCCTCTGGGCAGTTTCCTACCTCTTTTTGGGCAACTTGATAGGTAAACTGATTTCAACTATTATTAGCCATAAACTGGTGTCTGCTGTTGTTATAGCCCTTACTCTGTTACTCTACTTCCTCTGGAGAAACTATGGAAAGGATAAGAAGAACGTTTGAAGAGCTTGAAGGGAAAGGAGAAAAGCCTCTTATAGTCTACGCAACTGTCTGCGACCCGAACTGTGAGAATTCTTTAGACGTCTTTAAGCTCATCCTTGAGTTTGCCGATATGGTTGAGGTGGGAATGCCCTTCTCAGACCCTTTGGCAGACGGTCCGACGATTCAGAAGGCCCACGAGAGAGCTCTCTCTGCAGGGGCAAACACCTGTAGAGTTCTTGAGCTGGTTTCAAAATTGAGAGAGTTTACCGATAAGCCCATTATATTGATGGGCTACTATAACCCCATATTCGTGTACGGTGAGGAGAAGTTCATAAGGGACGCAAAGTCTGCCGGAGCAGACGGTTTCATAGTTCCAGACCTTCCTCCAGAAGAAGGAATAGACTTTTCAAGAAAGTTAAAGTCCCTGAAACTCTCTCCCGTTTTCCTTGCCGCTCCCACAAGTACAGATGAAAGGTTAAAACTCATAGGAGAGGCTACCGGTGAGTTCATCTACTACGTTTCGGTTACGGGGATAACTGGAGAGAGGGAAGAGCTTGCCTACGCCGAAATAGAGAGAGATATTGAGAGAGTAAAGAAAGTTACTGGAAAGAGAACTGTTGTCGGCTTTGGAATCTCAAAACCGGAACACATAAAGCAGATGTATAATAGTCCTGATGGATTTGTTGTTGGAAGTGCTGTTGTGAAGAGAATTGAGTCCTGGAACCTCCCTGAACTGAAGGAACTCCTTTCCAGCCTTAAGGCTGCTACAAAATCTTAACTTTCTGGAGGAAACATGTTTGGTTTGGGAACGCAGGAGCTTATAATTATTTTAGTAATTGCTCTCCTTATTTTTGGCCCTAAGAAGCTTCCTGAGCTTGCCCGTTCAACCGGTAAGGCTATAAACGAGTTCAGAAAGGCCTCCGCCGGGATAATTGACGAGGAAGAAGAGAAGAAGGAAGAGAAAAAAGAGGAAAATGTAGCAAAGTCTGAGGCCAAGAAGGAAGAGGAAAAGGTAGAGAAAATAAAGGTTAAGGAATAAGCAGAGTAGGAAATGCCAGAGAAGAACTACCAGACCCCCGAAGAGGAGCTCCCCGTAACTGAACACATAGAGGAGCTCCGTCAGCGGTTGTTTAAATCTTTTATTGCTATAGGCATAGGTTTTCTGATTGCGTGGCCGTTTAAAAAAAAGATACTCCTTTTCCTTGAAAGACCTCTTCCTGAGAACCTTCAGGGGAAGCTTATATTCCTGTCGCCTCCAGAAGCTTTCTTTACTGCCCTTAAAATCTCGTTCTTTGCCGGAATTTTGATATCTCTTCCCTTTGTTCTCTATCAGGTTTGGAAGTTTATAGAGCCTGGTCTGTACGAACATGAGAAGCGATTTATCCTTCCCTTTATGTTTTTCTCTCTACTCTTTTTCTTTCTAGGAGCCTCTTTTGCCTACTTCGTTATTCTTCCGTTTGGTTTAAGGTTTCTCCTTGGCTTTATGGGTAACCTTTTAATACCACAGATTACTGTAGGTAACTACGTTTCTTTCGTTATTCAGATGATCCTTGCTTTTGGCTTCGTATTTCTTCTACCGGTTGTAGTTTGGTTGCTTTCAAAACTGGGAATAATAAATTACAGGTTACTAGAAAGGAACAGAAAGTATGCAATACTTGTAATATTCATAGTAGCAGCACTTCTAACTCCGCCTGATGCGTTCTCTCAAATCATGATGGCTATTCCACTTTTAGTTCTTTACGAGCTCAGTATATGGGTTTCAAAGCTTGCAGGGAAAGAGAGAGAGGAAGAGGATACAATTCATTAAGAAACTACTTGGAGGGAGCCATTCATGGCTGAAAACTTGGCCGAAGGTTTTTCTTTAGAGCAGCTTCAGAAGATGAGTATTTTTGACCTGAGGAAAATCGCCAAATCTTTGGGGTTAGAGGTAAAGTCTGTAAAGAAGCAAGAACTTATTAAGAAGATTCTTGAAAAGGATGCAGAGAGGAGAGGTTCCAACTTCAGGGTTGGAGTTTTAGAGGTTCTTCCAGACGGTTTCGGTTTCTTACGCTCTCCTGAAAATAACTACCTTCCAAGCTCAAGCGATATCTACGTTTCACCCTCCCAGATAAGGAAGTTCGGCCTTAGAACGGGAGATACGGTAGCAGGAGAGGTAAGGCCTCCAAAGGAAGGGGAGAAGTACTACGCCCTCTTGAAGGTTCATGCAATAAACTGGGAACCTCCGGAAGTTGCCAAAACCCGCCCACAGTTTGACCAGCTTACCCCCCTCCACCCTATGGAGAGGTTCAGGCTGGAGCACGACCCTTCGGAGCTCTCCACCCGTGTTGTTGACCTGATAACTCCCGTTGGAAAGGGACAGAGGGGGCTCATCGTTGCTCCTCCGAGGGCTGGAAAAACGGTTCTCCTTCAAAAGATTGCAAACGCAATAAAGACAAACTACCCCGATACCTACCTAATCATTCTCCTGATAGACGAAAGACCGGAAGAAGTTACAGATATGAAGAGGAACACTCTGGCTGACGAGGTTATCTCGTCAACCTTTGACGAGCCCCCAGAGAGGCACGCTCAGGTTGCAGAGATAGTTATTGAGAAGGCCAAAAGGCTCGTTGAACACAAAAAGGACGTTGTTATCCTCTTAGACTCTCTCACAAGGCTTGCAAGGGCTTACAACACCCTTACTCCACCAAGCGGTAAGATTCTCTCCGGTGGTATTGACGCCCACGCCTTCCACAAGCCAAAGCGGTTTTTCGGAGCTGCAAGGAACATTGAGGAGGGTGGAAGCCTTACGATCCTTGCAACTGCCCTCGTTGAGACGGGAAGCCGTATGGACGACGTTATCTTTGAGGAGTTCAAGGGAACCGGAAATATGGAAATTGTCCTTGACAGATCTTTAGTTGAGAGGAGAGTCTTCCCTGCAATAAACATTCACAAGTCTGGAACCAGAAAGGAGGAGCTCCTCTTACCTGAGTGGGAACTCAATAGAGTCTGGATTCTTAGAAGGCTTTTAACATCAATGTCTCCCGTTGAGGCTATGGAGTTTCTCCTTGAAAAGCTCAGGAAGTATAAAACAAATGAAGACTTCTTAAAGGCTATGAACGCATGAGGGAGCTCATCTACTACAGCTTTTTAGAGAGCGCAGACCTTAAAAGGGAGTTTATAGAGGAAAACAGGGAGAGAATTTTTTCCGTTTTTAAAGAGATTGCAGAGAGGGTAAAGAGCGGAAACAAAATCCTCCTCTGTGGAAACGGGGGCTCTGCCGCAGACTGCCAGCACATAGCCGCCGAGCTGGTTGGAAGGTTTAACATGGAGAGGAGGGCTCTCCCCGCCGTAGCCCTAACAACTGATACTTCAATCCTTACTGCCGTTGCAAACGACTACTCTTTTGATAGAATCTTTGAAAGGCAGGTTGAAGCCTTAGGGCAGGAAGGAGACGTTTTAATAGGAATAAGCACAAGCGGAAACTCAGAAAACGTTATAAAGGCTGTTGAGAAGGCGAAAAAGATGGGAATTCTAACAGTTGGGTTCCTTGGAAGAGACGGCGGGAAACTATCTGAAATGGTTGACCACGCATTTATAGTAAAGAGCTTTTCAACACCAAGAATTCAAGAAGTTCACATCACTTTAGGTCACGTCCTCTGCGACTTCGTTGAGAAGTATCTCTTCTCCTACAACAACTACTTCCCTCCCTTCGGGGAGGGAAGGGAGTAGTTCACCTTAAAATATCGTAAAATCCCATCCAGATTCTTTTAAAACCCTAAAAACAGTTTCGGAGGTTTCCGTTATGAAAATAGGAAAAGCCATAAGGATGGAGAGGATTATAAACAGGGAAACGGGAAATACGGTTATTATCCCGATGGACCACGGCGTTTCAATGGGACCCATTCCGGGAATCATAGATATTAGGGAATCCATTGATAAGGTGGCGAACGGTGGAGCCAATGCGGTTATTATTCACAAAGGGTTGGTTCGCCACGGCCATAGGAAAGGAGGAAAGGACGTTGGACTTATAGTTCACCTTTCTGCCAGTACAAACCTCTCCCCTAAGCCCAACTCAAAGGTACTGGTTTGCACCGTTGAGGAGGCAATTAAGCTCGGAGCTGATGGAGTTTCCGTTCACGTTAACCTCGGAGATATGAACGAAGATAAGATGCTTGAAGACCTTGGTAAAGTCTCTGAAAAGTGTCTGGAATGGGGAATGCCCCTTATTGCAATGATGTACGCAAGGGGAGAACACATTGAAAACCCCTTTGACCCGGACGTTGTTGCCCACTGCGCAAGGGTCGCTGCAGAGCTTGGAGCAGACATCGTTAAGGTTGCCTACACAGGAGACCCTGAAACATTCAGAAGGGTAACCGAAGGATGCCCCATTCCCGTTGTTATCGCCGGCGGTCCCAAGATGAGCAACGATATGGAGATCTTAGAGATGGTTGAAGGGGCTATGAAGGCCGGCGCTAAAGGTGTTTCAATTGGAAGGAACGCCTTTCAACATGAGAACCCCGAAAAGATTGTCAGGGCTATTGCTGCTATAGTCCACGAAGGTAAAACTGCAAAAGAGGCTGCGAAGCTTTTAGAGGGGTAGGGGAATTTCCCCTGCCTTAAACCTCTATTTCATCTGAAAACTTCTCAAGCTGGGGGAAGAGTGAGAGGAGCTCCCCCTTATCCTTAAACGGCCTTTTAAGAACGATTTCTGATGCCGTCTTCTTTGAAATTCCCGGAATGTAGGAAAGTAGTTTGTGTGAAATCTCATTTATTTTTATTGGAACGGGAATTCCGATAACAGACCTTTCCCTGTGGCCAACAACCACCACGTCTGTTGTCCTGAAAAGTTCTAATTTCTCGGGAATTCTCACCAGAATCGGGTAGGTTCCTATCTGCCTTCCTAAAGTGTGGGCTCCGTCGTAGGCTTCAAGGAGAACGTCCTTTATTACTGTTCCAACAGGAAAAACTTTCCTCATCATAGGCAGGTCAAAATTTTCCCTCACCCACTCCTTAAACCTCTCAAACTCCCTTCTATGTTTCGTTTTCGGCCTTTTAACCATATCCGCTATCGGCGTTTCGTCAAACACCATAACCTGCCTTATGTTTACCCTTCTAACCAGCAGCCCTTCATCTAAGATAGACTTCAGAAAGTCAATGTTTTTCCTGAAGGTCTCCTTCGTTTCTCCTGGAAG
>WFYG01000016.1 GCA_015490195.1 Thermovibrio sp. | reverse complement strand
ACAAAACACTTACTATTAGGTAATTCAAAATCTAATTTTTGCCAATTCTCTTTAGCAGTATTATTCTCTTTTACACTTTCAACTCTTAACCTTCCATATCCAATACTCCAACCACCACCCCAGTAGCCGTACTTGTCCATAAAAGAAAGAAGCGGGTAAAAAACATTATCTATTAGATTTTCTTCAACTAGAAATTCAATCCTGAATTTTTCATAAAAATAGGAATCTTTGAAGAAGAAAAAAGAATATTCTCTCTTAGCATTTTTTAAACCTTTATACTCATTTATTTTCTTTAGCCAATCGTCTTTAGTAATAAATTCTTCAGAGCTGTAATCTCTCTTTTTTACACCTATTGCATAGGGTAAATTTAATCTATTTCCAAAACAGTAATCTTTTATGGGTTCTATTCCCTTTATCTCTATCAAACTTTTCCAATTAGTAGTTCCAAAAATTATAGAGGAAACAGGAATTTTTTGTTGATCTAAAAGATGCTTAATAATTTCTTTTGTATTATTTCCGTTTTTCTGTATGAAATTTTTTAGCTCTTTTCTATTAACTTCTTTTTCAAATCTTCTACTTGTAGAATTAAAGTCTTCTTTTTTCAAAACCCCTGCAAAATACATTATGGTTTCAAACCAAAATCTAAGACTTCCTATTAGAGAGGAGGAACGTATTTCGGTCATTTGCTGCCAGGCGTTGCCTGTCCATAATGGAGTTATCGTTTTAAATGTAACTGTAACTTCCTTTTTCCCCATTATTATTTCCGGATTATTTTATTATGAACTCAATTATACCACTATACGCTATTCAGTTATCTTAGCACCGGTTTTGTCTACGTCTAAAACCAGGTAGCGGGATTCTATGCCTAAGGCGTCAAAGACGTTACACATTGCTTTGCCGATTTCGTCAAAGTTTTTGTCGGCGAGAGCTCCGATGCAACTCCCAGCTCCTGAAAGGTAAACGGCGTAGGCTCCGGCCTTGTAGCCCTCTGAGAGGATTTCCCAGAAAGAGGGAATCAGGTCGCACCGGTAGGGCTGGTGGATTCTGTCTTTCACGGCCTCTTTGAGGAGCTGGTAGTCTCTCTTCTGGAGAGCTCCCAAAAGCAGAGCAACCCTCTGGATGTTGAAGATTACATCTTCCCTGCTGTAGGTTTCCGGCAGAACCGACCTTGAGTCTTCCGTTGAGAGGAAGAGCTCGGGGACAACTATCACAACTTTCAGGTCTTCAGGCCAGTCAAGTTTTACGTATGAGAGGTCTCCGTTTGTTGCTGCAACTACAAAGCCTCCGGTGTAGGCAGGGAGAACGTTGTCTGGGTGTGGCTCAAACTTAAAAGCTATGTCTATAACTTCCGGGAGTGAGAGCTCCTTTCCGGAGATCTTCTCAGCTGCAAGTATTCCCCCAACGATTGCCGTTGCAGAGCTCCCAAGCCCCCTTCCCAAGGGTATTCTGTTTACAAGTTTTACCTTTATAGGCTGGTTTAAACCTAAATACTCCATGGAGCTCCTGTAAGCCCTTAAAAAGAGGTTTTTCTCGTCTTTGGGGAGCTCCTCTGCTCCCTCTCCCTCTATCTCAACTTTGTAATTTTCAGACGGTTCAACGTAGAACTCGTTGTAAAGGGTGAGTGCAAGGCCTAAGGCGTCAAATCCGGGACCTAAGTTGCTGGTTGAGGCGGGAACGGAGACCTTAAACTTCATCATCTACCTCTTTTTCTTTAGTTGGCTCAATTTTATCAGTTTCTCCCCTCATCCACTTAAGCCAGTTTTCTAAAGTTTTCTCAAACCCAACTCCTTTTGGTCTGTAGTATTTCTTCTTCTCCTTCAAGTATTCCTGCTTTACCCAGCTCTTTTCGTAGTTGTGTGGATACCTGTATCCCCTGTTCCTCTTTCCAGCCTTAAGGTGCTGCGGAACTTCAGGCTGAAATCCCTCTCTTACATCTTTTTGCGCCTCTTTAAGGGCTTTATAAACGGCGTTTGACTTTAAGGAGCTTGAAAGGTAGATAACTGCGTGGGCGAGGTTTATTGCGGCTTCGGGCATCCCAATGTTAGTAACGGCGTTGAGGGCTGCGTTTGCAATTAAGAGTGCTTCTGGGTTTGCGTTTCCAATATCTTCAGAGGCAAATATCACAAGGCGCCTTGCTATGAACTTAGGGTCTTCTCCAGCCTCTAAGAGCCTTACTGCATAGTGGAGAGCTCCGTCCTGGTCGCTCCCCCTCATAGCCTTGATGAGGGCTGAAATGAGGTCAAACCGGTCGTCTTCACTCATTGAGAGGTTAAACTCTCCAACAACTTCCTTTGCAAGGTCTAAGTTTGGCTCTTTCCCGCCGGTTAACGTGTGGAGCTCCTCCAGGTAGTTCAGGAATTTCCTTCCGTCTCCGGTGGAGGCGTTTATTAATAGGTTTAAGACCTCCTCCGGAACTCTAAAGCCGGGAAACCCTTCTCTCTTTGCTGTTGTTAGCCTGTAGAGATTTAACAGGTCTTCACGGCTCAAAGGCTTAAATCGGTAGATTTTCACCCTTGACCTTAAGGCAGGCGTGAGGCTGAAGTATGGGTTCTCGGTTGTTGCTCCAATGAGTATTACGTTTCCCTCCTCTGTATCTGGAAGGAGTGCATCCTGCTGGGCTTTGTTGAACCTGTGGATTTCATCTATAAAGAGAACCGTTTTTCTCCCTAACTTCCTGTTCTCCCTGCCCTTTTCAAGAACTCTTCTCACCTCTGAAACTGTTGATGTAACGGCGTTAAGCTGGTGGAAGTCTGCATTCAGCTTCCTGCTTATCAGACGGGCGAGGGCTGTCTTTCCCGTTCCCGGCGGGCCGTAGAAAACGAGGGAGTGGAGCTCCCTCCTCTCAACGAGTTTTCTTAAGGGTCTACCCTCTCCAACTATGTGCTCCTGGCCGACAAACTCTGAGAAGTCTTCCGGCCTCATCCTTGCAGGGAGAGGTTTCTTCCCTTCAAAGAGCTCCAACTACTACCTCTCTTCTTTCAAGGCAACCAAGAGATTAAAGAGAGACCAGAACAAGTTGATTATGTCTAAAAAGAGGGCAATGGCTATCTCAACGGGGTTCCCCTTCTCGTTTACAAGGCGAGAAGTGTCGTAGAGTATGAAGCCTGAGAAGACGAGAGCTCCCATCCCAGACATTACAACGTTCATAAGTGAGTTGTGCCAGAATAGGCCTACAACAGCCATGATTACAACTAAAACAAGTCCTGTAAAGAGAAAGCCTCCCAAAAAGCCAAAGTCCTTCTTTGTAATCAGAACGAATAGGCTGAGAGCTCCCGTAACCACTCCTGTGATGAGTGCTGTCTCTTTAAAGATTTCAAGGAGAAACGGAGACTGGAGTATTACTGCCACTGCCGGAGCGTCAAAGAAACCGACTGTGAACGTGAAAAGTGTAAAGAACAGGTAGCCTAAAATGTTCCTCTGGAAGATGAGAGCTAAAAACATCGTTCCTATAGTTGCAACTAAAGAGAGTATCAGGTATCCCCACTTTCCTAAATGGGCAAACATAGGGAGGAACTGAAAACCGACTCCTGTTCCTAAAGCCATTGTTATGAAGCCGACTGTTAAGAGCAGATAAGTTTTTCCAAGAATTGAGGCTCTGCTCTCTTCAGGGTAGGTTATTACTGAAGTTCTCCTTTCTTCCATCACTCCTCCTTTTCAATAAATAAAAAGTGGCGCTTGAAGTTTACGCCCTTGGGTTCTAATTCAATTTCCCTGACTCTGTAGCCGGGAATTTCTCCCTTAAAAGGTTCTTTTCCCCTGTAGATGCAGAGAAGCGTTCCTTTACTTAACAGATGCTCAGTTATCCCAACTGCGCTTTCAGGGTCTTCAACTGCCCTCATTGTCAGAATGTCAAAATCTCCGCTAACTTGCTCAATTCTTGAACACTGAACAGAAACATTTTTTAGTTTTAGCTGCCTTTTGACCTCTTCTAAAAATACACACCTTTTCTTCCTCGGCTCAACCAGTGTGAAAACGGAGCTCTTTACGGCAATGGCAAGTGGAATACCAGGAAAGCCTGCTCCTGAACCGACGTCGCAGAAAGACTTTTCGTTTACCTCTATTCCAGCCTTTTTAAAGGCCAGAAGGCCTAAGAGAGAGTCAAAGAAGTGTTTTTCCTCTATTTCCCTATCTGTTAAAAGGGACGTGAGGTTTATCCGCTTTCCCCACTTTTTAAGGAGCTCCCTGTAAACTTCAAACTTTTTAAGCTCTTCCTCTGTCAGCTCTATTCCGTTGAGATGGCAGAGCTCCCTCAGTCTCTCCATCAGGCTTTCTCCTTTCGGAGCTCTCCCCTCTTCCATTTTTCTATGTAAACGGCCAAAATGGGAATTGACGCAGGCCTTATCCCCTCAAGCCTTGCAGCCTGACCCAAGGTTAACGGCTTCATTTCCTTTAGTTTTTGCCTCTCCTCAACAGAGATTGGAACAATATCGTAGTCAAAGTCTTCTGGAATTTTTATGTTCTCAAGCTTTCTGAACCTTTTAACTTCCTCTAACTGCCTCTTTATGTATCCTTCGTATTTAACCTCTATCTCAACTTCCTCTAAGATCTCCTCAAGGAGCTTCCTGTCCTCAACTGTCAGCTCAAGTGGAATGAGAGGGAGGATATCCTCTAACTTAACTTCAGGTCTCTTTAAGAGCTCGTAGGCGCTTTTACTCTCTTTCAGCGGAGTTGAACCTTCCTTCTCTAAAATTGGATTTACAGATTCAGGCTTCAGCTTAACCTCTTTCAGGTTCTCTATGAAAACCTTAACAGTTTCATACTTTCTCTTAACCCTCTCATACTGTTCCCTTGTTAAAAGGCCGAATTTGTAGCCGTATTTAGCAAGCCTGTAGTCGGCGTTGTCGTACCTTAAGAGGAGCCTGTACTCAGCCCTTGAGGTAAAGAGCCTGTAGGGTTCACGAACCCCTTTATTTACAAGGTCGTCTATCATTACGCCGATGTAAGCCTCGTCCCTTCCTAAAACGAACCTTTCGTCTTTTCCAAGGGCGTAGAGGGCTGCGTTTATTCCTGCAACTATTCCCTGACCTGCTGCCTCTTCATAACCTGTTGTTCCGTTTATCTGGCCTGCGTTAAAGAGGCCTTTTATGGTTTTTGTTTCAAGGGTTGGGTAGAGGTGCCTCGGGTCTATAAAGTCATACTCTATGGCGTAGGCCGGTCTCACTATTTCTGCGTTCTCAAGGCCCGGAATAGACCTTATTATTGCCACCTGAACGTCGTAGGGAAGGCTTGTTGAAGTTCCGTTTGGGTAGAACTCTATCGTGTCTCTCCCTTCCGGCTCAACGAATACATGGTGTCTCTCCCTTTCTGGAAACTTCACGATTTTGTCCTCAATTGACGGGCAGTACCTTACTCCAACTCCGCTTATGAGCTTGCACTCTCCGTACATGGGAGACCTGTGGAGGTTCTCCCTTATTATCCTGTGGGTTTCAGGTGTTGTGTAGGTGAGCCAGCAGGGTATCTGGTCTATTTTCTTTGGCTCTGTCCAGTAGGAGAAGAATGGAGGAGGTTCGTCTCCGTCCTGTCTTTCCATCTTGGAAAAGTCTATTGTTCTTCCGTCAATCCTTGTGGGAGTTCCGGTTTTAAGCCTTGCCACTCTGAAGCCATGTTTCTCGTAGAAGGAGGAGAGCTTGTTTGCGGCTGGTTCCCACATCCTTCCGCCTTCAAACTCCTGAAAGCCGATGAAGATTTTTCCCCTTAAGAAGGTTCCGGCGGTTACTACAACGGCCTTTGCTCCGTAGCGGGCTCCTATGTGGGTTACTACTCCTTTAACTTTTCCGTTTTCAACAACTATGTCGTCAACTATCTGCTGGATTACCTGAAGGTTGTCTGTGTTCTCAATAACCTGTCTCATTCTCTTCCTGTAAGCCTCTTTGTCGGCCTGTGCCCGGGGAGCTCTGACTGCAGGTCCCTTTTTTCTGTTAAGGATTCTGAATTGAATTCCGGTTTCGTCTATATTTTTGGCCATCTCCCCGCCTAAGGCGTCTATCTCACGGACTACCGTTCCTTTTGCTACACCTCCTATGGCGGGGTTGCACGACATTTCGGCTATTCTGTCTACGTTTACCGTGAAGAGGCCGGTTTTACAGCCCATTCTGGCTGCGGCCAGAGCAGCTTCACACCCTGCGTGGCCTGCTCCCACAACTATTACGTCAAATACTTCGTCCCACATCTTTCACCATCAGTAGTAGAGTTTTACCTTTGTTCCCCTTGTAGCCTTTAAAAGTTTGGCGGCGTTTGACATGTAGGCAACTATCTGAACGTGGTTTTCAGGGTTTAAGGAGATAAAAAGTTCTCCTCTTTTTATTCCCGAGAAGTTCTCCTGAGACTTTGTAATTTTTGCTCCGTTAACTTCTGCAGCTTTCGGAAGTCCCATCTCTCCTGTTGCGTTGAGTATCAGGTTTCCAAAGTAGTCAACGTCTAAAACGATTGCTTCATAAATGTTGTTTCCTATAGGTTGAGGTTCTGGTAGTTTAAACCTTTTGAGCTGTTTTAAATCCATCTCTTCACCTAAGTGGGATGCCGTTTGAAGACGGGAGAGCTCCGCTGCAATCGGTACAAGCTGATCTCTGCTTCTGAAGTTTCCAGCCCTTCTCCTGTTTACAAAGTAGTGTTCTGCCGTTATTTTGTGGACAGCTTCCGGTGGTTCCTCTTCAAACATTAAGCTTCCTATTCCGTTGTTAGGGCAAACCAGAAAGTACTTTTCTGTGGTGATGATCAGCGACTCAGCTTTAGGATCCGGATCTACGAGGCAGAGGAATATGGTTCCGGTAGGGAAGTAGCGGTAAGACCACTTCAGTTTCAGTGCTCCGTCTACAACATCAAAAGGTTTTACAAAGTGGGTTATATCTATAACTTTTGTTTCTGGAGCGATACTTTGAATTATCCCGTAAACTGTTCCAACGTAGTGGTCTTTAAGTCCAAAGTCGGAGATTACTGCTATGGTACTGTTCATACTTCCCCCCTCTCCACTTTTTCTGTAAGTTTTTTCATGTTTAATTCTATCTCTTTCCTTAACTCCTCTTCGTTCTGAAACCTGGCAGGATCTATCGGGTTTCCGAGAACTACCCTGCACTTTGAAAACGGATAGGGGATCAGGAATCTATCCCAGGAGTTAAGGTTGAACTTCCAGTTTGCAGAGAATGTGAGGGGGTAGACGGGAGTTCCCGTTTTCATAGAGAGTTTTGCCACTCCCGGTTTTACAACTTCTCTAGGGCCTTTAGGCCCGTCGGGAGTTATCGCTACTGTGTAGCCTTTCTCTATCAGTTTAACCATTTCTTTAAAGGCTCTATCCCCTCCTTTTCCCTTTCCTGCTGAGCCTCTAACGGTTTTGAATCCCATTTTTTCAACTATTTGAGCTATCAATTCACCGTCCCTGTGCCGGCTTATGAGAATGGCCACTTTTTCAGCGTAACTTCTCAGAGCAAAAGGGAGCAGAAACATTCTTCCGTGCCAGAAGGCTACAATAGAGGGAAACTGAGGTGGAGCGAGAAACTCCACTTCTACCCGAAGGGTTTTAACCCACAGAGAACTTAGAGTGTAGAGCAGTTCAGGGTTACTTAACCTCAAACTTCACCTTCAACCTTACCGATTTCTCCTTTACCCCTTTGGGAAAGGGGCCGAAGGATTTTACAGAATATATTGCTGAAATAGCTGAACGGTTGAAGGTTATGTCGGGGGAGAGTTTTTCTACTGTAAGCTCGTTTATGGTTCCGTCGTTTTTAAGGGTTATAACTATTATCGTTTCTCTCTTTTTGGGGATGTTGGAATAGTAAGGGATTTTCCAGTTTTTCAGTATTGTGTTTCTGACCTTTATTAGGTAGGGTACAAGGCGGGAGCTGGTAATTGAAGGAAGGGTTTTTCCGTTTTTGTTGGGGAGCTCTACAGAAAGCTCTACTTTCCCTCTACCTTTTCCTGTTGTGGGGTTTCTTCTCAGCAGAGATGAGGAGCTCCCTCTGCTTGCCTTCTCTGATCTCTCTCCGACTCCTTCTCGGTTGAGGTGTTTTAACAGAGCTCCTCCCCATCCTCTTCTCCAGCTGGAGCGGTTTCCTCCGGTTACAGAGTTGATCGTTTTGGGAGCTCCTCCCTTAATCTTTCCTTTAACCGGTTTTACACCTAAAAGAGTAGATTTCACCTCTGTATCAAAAGATATCGGAACAACGTTTACCACCTGGTAAGTTTCACCGGAGAGGAGTCTGTTTACAGAAATTGTAAGGAGAATAGACAGGTGAACAATAAGGGAAACAATAAACGAAAAAATGTCAAGTTTTTTTAAGTTTTCCAATCCTCAGAACCCTGCTTTTAATCTGGAGCGGGCGACGGGACTTGAACCCGCGACCCTCAGCTTGGGAAGCTGATGCTCTACCACCTGAGCTACGCCCGCTCTTTCCCCTGCCTATATAATATTAGGCAGTACTGTGATTTTCTTCAACTCCCTTTCTTGCAAGATCTGATAAACGGAGAAACTTTCCTTCTTTTACTGTAGTAAAGAATTTCCAAACTGAAAGAAACGGCAAATATTAAAAGAGTAGTTATAAAAGTCATTTTGCTGTGTTTAAACTGATAGATTGCTATCTGGGTGGCAACAAACGTTATAACTATAAGATTAAAAAAGACAAGACCTCTTCTGCCTCCTATCTCTTCCCAGAGTTTAAGGTGAGAGAGGATAACTCCTATGTATAGGGCGGTGGTTATTATGCTTATCATTGAAGCTACAGACGTAACGTTGAAAAAAAGCGTAAACATAAGCCCCAACCCGCAGGTCAGGTAAAGCCCTATATGTTCTCCTATCCATTTCCTTTCAACAAGGTTTCTTGGGGACGGAATGTAGCCGTCTCTCATAAGAGCGTAAGATGCGTTTGCTCCCGTGTATATCGTAGCGTTAAGGGCAGAAGAGATGCTGATAATTGCACCTATTGAGAGTAAGAGAAAACCGAGTTTTCCAAGTGCAGGTTCTGCTGCAACGGCCAGGGCGTTCTCTGCGTACTTAACGATTTCAGGAACCGGAAGAGCTCCCAATGCTGCCACGGCAACTCCTATGTAAACAACCATAACCACGAATATACTCAGATAAATCGCTCTTGGAACATTTTTTGTTGGGTTTTCTATGTTCTCACTTATGTTTGTTATAAGTCCAAAACCCATGTAGGAGAGAAAGAAAACGACAGAGGCATTGAGAATGCCCTTCAGATACTGTTCATTAAAGTGGGGCTTCAGGTAATCAATGTGGATAACTGAAAGACCGGCTACTATAAATGTAAGAAGAATTAACAATTTTGTTAAAACTATCCAGAACTCAAGTTTTCCAACTGCCTGGGAGCCCCCGAAGAAACTTATTGCTCCAAACAGGGCTATTACTAAAACCTCAACTGCTGTGTGGAAAACCGGATAGTTTAAGTGGATAAGTGGAAGGAAGTAGCCTGCGAAGCTTATTGCAAACAGCGCTATGGAGATAACGTAGCTGAACCACATGAGGATAGAGAGAGCTCCCACCAGCGGGGAATCTCCAAACGCCCTCTGAATGAAGGCAATGGGGCCTGCATTGGAAATGAGCTTTCTTCCCATGTAGGCGTAAGAGTAGGCTACCATAAGGGCGTAAAGGCCGCTTAAGAAAAAGGCAAAGGGCAGACCGTTTCCTGCTATCTTCACTCCGTAACCAAAAATTGAGAATATACTTGCCCCTATCATTGTTCCAATTGCCATAGCCGAGGCCTGAAGAAGGCTTAGCTTTTTCTCCTGCTCCATCCCTTTTTCCTCCTCTTCAACTGTTGCTTCTGTTTAATAGAATTGTATTAAGTTATTCTATACGGGGTGTTACTGTGTTTATGGTTTTTCTTCTGACTTTCCTCCTTCTTTCTACTGTTCCGTCTGCTGCAGAAAAGCCTGTTGAAGCTTGGATAGCCTACAAACAGGTAGGAGGGAAAGTTGTTGAGGTTGTGAAAGTGAGAACTGATGACGGTAAGATTTATGAGCTATATCCGGGACTTTCTCCGAAGGAGATTCCAAAGCCAGAAAACAGGTTATCTGAACCGGTACTGCAGAGGGTTTTCTTACTGGCAGTCGGCTTTTTCCTGGGACTTCTTACAGGCGTGGTTGTTCTCTGGAGGAAGTACAGAAAACTGGTTGGAGGGTAGGGAAAGGAAGACCCTTAGCGGGCCTTCCTGATAAGAGTCTCTTTTCTCTTTATTTCGGTTTCTATAGAGCTCCTTGCCTCTACTTCCTCTTCACTTAGAGAGGCCAGTTTCTCCTTCAGCTGGCTTATCTCTCTCTCAACGGCTTCAATGTCAACTTCGCCAGGCTCGTAGATCTCCTGAACGCCTACCCTTACGGCGTCTGGCTCTATCTGAACGAACCCGTTGTAAACGAGCTTTCTCAGCTCCTTTCCCTCTTTATCTTTACAGACAACGAATCCAGCACCTATTGAGTAAAACTCCGGCTGGTGGCCTGGCAGAATTCCAAGGTCTCCGTCGTCTGTCTCAACGTAGATCTCTCTGGCCTCTGCCTCATAGTGCTTACCTGTTGCAGAGGCCAGCTGGAACTTTATCTCTGTTGGCACTCCCTTTTTGGCAGCCATCTATCGTCTCCCCTATTTGCTCTGGGCTTCCTTCATCAGTTTTTCACCTTTCTCAATGGCCTCGTCAATTGTTCCCACCATGTAGAAGGCCTGCTCCGGTAAGTGGTCAAGCTCACCGTTAACGATCATCTCAAATCCGCGGATTGTCTCCTCTACTGGAACGTACCTACCGGGCATTCCTGTAAAGACCTCGGCAACATGGAACGGCTGTGTTAGGAAGAGCTGAATTCTCCTTGCTCTGTGGACGACGAGCTTGTCCTCTTCGGAGAGCTCTTCCATACCAAGGATTGCGATGATTTCAAGGAGCTCCTTATACCTCTGGAGGTATCTCTGAACTTCCCTTGCAACCCTGTAGTGCTTTTCACCTACGATGTGGGGGTCAAGCATACGGGAGGTTGACTCAAGAGGGTCAACAGCCGGATAAATACCCTGCTCTGCAAGCGCCCTTGAGAGAACGGTTGTGGCGTCAAGGTGAGCAAAGAGTGTAAACGGAGCCGGGTCTGTAAAATCGTCGGCCGGAACGTAGATGGCCTGAACGGATGTAATGGAACCTTTAGTTGTAGAGGTGATACGCTCCTGAATGGCACCTACCTCTGTTGCAAGGGTTGGCTGGTAACCAACCTCTGACGGAATCCTTCCCAGGAGGGCGGAAACCTCGGAACCTGCCTGGATGAAACGGAACATGTTGTCAACGAAGAACATCATGTCACGGCCTTCAACATCACGGAAGTACTCAGCCATAGTAACGCCTGTCATTGCAACACGCCACCTGTTACCGGGTGGCTCGTTCATCTGACCGTAAACGAGAACTGTATTCTCAAGAACGCCAGACTCCTGCATCTCAAGCCAGAGGTCTGTTCCTTCTCTTGTTCTCTCTCCAACTCCAGCAAAAACGGAGAAACCGCCGTGCTTCATGGCAACATTGTGGATGAGCTCCATAAGGAGAACCGTTTTACCAACTCCGGCACCACCGAAGAGTCCTGTCTTTCCACCTTTTGCGTAAGGCTCAAGGAGATCAATAACCTTAATTCCCGTTTCAAATATTTCTGCAATGGTTTTCTGCTCTGTAAGTGGCGGAGCAGGTCTGTGGATCGGCCAGTACTCTTCAGCCTCAACCGGTCCTTTATTGTCAATGGGCTGACCAACGACGTTAAAGATCCTTCCCCTGGTTGCGTGTCCAACGGGAACTTTCAGATAGTCTCCCGTATCTATGACCTCCATTCCCCTCTTAAGACCTTCTGTAGCACCGAAGGCAACGCATCTTACCCTGTTCTCACCAAGGTGCTGGTGAACTTCAAGAATAAGGTCGCCGGTTTCAATTTTACCGTCCCATGTAATCTGCTTAACGTTTGGAACTTTTAAGGCGTGGTAGATTTCAGGGAGTTTACCGTCGGGGAACTCAACGTCTATAACCGGGCCTACTATCTGGACTATTCTTCCTTTATGCTCTGCCATACCTATCCTCCCTATTTCATTGCTTCAATAGCGGTTGTGATTTCAATGAGCTCCTTCGTAATTGCAGCCTGCCTTGCCTTGTTGAAGGAGATTGTAAGCTTCTTGATCATGTCTTCTGCGTTCTTTGTTGCGTTGTCCATGGCTGTCATACGGGCAGCGTGCTCGCTCGTTTCAGACTCTTTGAGAGCTCTCAGGATAACGGCGGACGCATAGGCTTTTATGGCTTCCTCTATCACCTTCTCGTCGGGACCGACTGTGTACTCAGCAACGGGGGTACCTTCCTCTTCCTCAACAGAAAGAGGCATTATCTTCTCAATGGTAACTTCCTGCCTCAGGGCGTTGTAGAACTTGTTGTAGATAACGTAAACCTCGTCAAAGTACTCTGCCATGTATCCCAGGAAGAGGTCTGCCGATATCTCTTCTGCAAGGGGAAGTCCAATCCTTCTGAAAATGTCTGTAAAGGACTTCCTGACGTTAAGGTCAGAGTACTTTGTGAAGAACTGGCTCGCTTTATTTCCAACTGTTGTGAGGCTAACTTCCACTTCCTTTGACTGCATCTCCTGAGCCAGTCTGTTGACTCTCCTTATGATGTTGGCGTTGAAAGCTCCACAGAGTCCTTTGTCGGAGGAGATCACGACCAGCTCCACCCTTTTTACAGGCCTTACTTTGAAGATTGTGTGGATAGCAGGGTTTCCCCTTCTGTAAAGGCCTGTTGCTATCCCCTTCATTACGTCTGCGTAGGGTCTTACGTTGAAGAGGTCTTCCTGAGCCTTACGGAGTTTTGCAGCGGATACCGCCTTCATTGCGGCGGTTATCCGCTTTGTTCCTTTAAGGCTCTTTATTTTAGCTTTAATTTCTCTCATTCCAGGCATTTTCTACCTCGCTATTAGGCTGTGAACGTTGCCTTGAACTCCTTGATTGCTTCGTGGAGTTTCTTTGTCAGCTCATCATCAAGCTGCTTCTTCTCAAGTATCTCTTTGAGTATTTCGGGGTGTTTTGCGTCCATGAATGCGTAGAGCTCCCACTCAAACTTTGTAACGGCTTCAACGGGGATGTCGTCAAGGTATCCATTGATTGCGGCAAAGAAGGCTACTATCTGTTTCTCAACGGGGATAGGCTTGTGGGGAGGCTGTTTGAGTAGTTCCATCATACGCCTTCCCCTCTCAAGCTGAGCTCTCGTTGCAGGGTCAAGGTCTGAGGCAAACTGTGCGAAAGCTTCAAGCTCACGGTAACGGGCAAGCTCAAGTCTGAGTTTTCCTGCAACCTGCTTCATAGCCTTAATCTGGGCTGCACCACCAACCCTTGAAACAGAAAGACCTACGTTAATGGCAGGCCTCTGGCCTTTGTAGAAGAGGTCTGTTTCAAGGAAGATCTGACCGTCAGTAATTGAGATAACGTTTGTAGGAATGTATGCGGAAATATCTCCAGCCTTTGTTTCAACAATAGGGAGGGCTGTAAGTGAACCTGCTCCAAGCTCATCGTTGAGTTTAGCAGCCCTCTCAAGAAGCCTTGAATGGAGGTAGAAAACGTCTCCAGGGTAAGCTTCCCTTCCAGGCGGACGCCTGAGAAGAAGTGACATTTCACGGTAGGCTACAGCCTGCTTTGAGAGGTCGTCGTAGATAATGAGGGCAGCCCTTCCTGTGTCCCTGAAGTACTCGGCAACGGTACAGGCGGCGTAAGGAGCAAGGTACTGGAGTGCGGCAGGTTCTGATGCTGTAGCTGATATAACAATTGTGTACTCCATAGCTCCCAGCTCTTTGAGGAGCTGGATAGTCTGGGCGACAGTTGATCTCTTCTGACCTACGGCACAGTAGACGCAGATGACGCCTTCCCTCTTCTGGTTGAGGATTGTATCTATTGCAATTGTTGTTTTACCAGTTTGTCTGTCTCCGATGATAAGCTCCCTCTGTCCTCTTCCGATTGGGATGAGGGCGTCAATAGCTTTAATTCCTGTTTGGAGTGGCTCGTGAACGGGCTTTCTGGTAACGATACCGGGAGCAATACGTTCAACGGCTCTTCTCTCTACGTATTCAATCTCTCCTTTGCCGTCAATCGGGTTTCCGAGTGGGTCAAGGACCCTTCCGATGAGTCCCTCTCCTACGGGCATGTCAAGGATTCTTCCTGTTCTTTTTGCCTTTCCGCCTTCAACGATTCCTCTTCCTTCTCCAAGGAGAACGACACCGACGTTGTCCTCTTCAAGGTTAAACGCAACTCCTTCTGTTCCGTCTTCAAACTCTACAACTTCTCCGAACTCTACGTTTTCAAGACCGTAAACTCTTGCTACACCGTCTCCAATCTTGATAACGATACCTGTTTCGTCAAGGTTTACAGAGGCTTCAAACTCTTCAATCTGTTTTCTTATCAGTTCTGATATCTCTTCCGCTCTGATCTGCATCTCTGCACCTCGCTATCGGTTTTTTTATGTTAATCTGCAATAGCTCTTTTCAAGTTCTCAAGCTGGGTCTTTATTGAGGCGTCAAGTACTTTGTCTGCAACTCTTACTATGAATCCGCCTATTATGGAGGGATCAAGTTTCACTGTAACTTCAGCCTTCTTTCCGAAGAGCTCCTCAATTTTCTTCTTAATCTTGTTAAGAACTTCCTCATCAAGCTCTGTGGCGCTTGTTATCTCAGCTTTTACGAGTCCCAGTCTGTCGTAGGCGAACTTCTCAAACTCTTCTGTAAACTCTCTTATTATGCCGAGTCTGTCTCTCTGTGCCATGAGGAGAAGGACTTTTTTAAGTTCCGGTGATACCTCTACCTTCTCAAGGACTTTTTTCAGGAGCTCCGTCTTTTTCTCTACAGGGATTATCGGGCTCTTAAAAAACTTTATAGCTTTTTCGTCAAAGAAGGAGAGGAGGGTTTGAATCTCTTTGAGAACTTTTTCAAGCTTTTCGTCTGGTAGAACTTCAGACAGAGCTTTAGCGTACCTTCTGGCGATCCTTACTTCCAGTCTCAACTTGATCCCTCCTAAATCTTTTCAAGGCTGGATTCTATAAGTTTCTTGTTGACTTCAGGGGTTATAGAACCTTTCAGTTTTGCCTCTGCCAGCTCAACAGCTTTCTGAGCTGCAAACTTCTTGAGCTCTTCCTTGGCCTTGTAGAGCTCCTTCTCAATTTCTTCATCAGCCATTCTTACTATTCTTGCAGCTGTCTCTTTTGCCTCTGTGATTATCTGCTCTTTCTCCCTTTCAGCAACCTCTTTTGAGTAGGCGAGTATCTTCTCGGCTTCCGCTTTAACCTCTTCCGACTTCTTCTCTGCCTCCTTCAGGAGTTTAAGGGCTTCCTCTTTCTCTTTTTTTGCCTTCTCAAACTTACTCACTACAGACTCTATGCCGTCTGAGAGAAACCTTGAGATGGGCTTTTTAAGAAGCCAGTAGAGGATTGCAAACAGAATTATCAGGTTAACGGTTTTCCAAAAGAGAAGGTGTCCTCCGTGTTCCATCTTTCCCCCTTATTAAGCTACTTTGCCGAGTATTTTCTTGACGATCTCTTCTGCAAGCTTCTCAGCTTCAGCTTCCAGCTTTGACTTTTCAGATTCAAAGGCCTGCCATATCTCCTCTTTTGCCTTCTCAACCTTTACAGATGCCTCTTCCTGTGCCTGAGAGATGATCCTCTCTCTCTCTTCTCTGGCCTCTTTTACAGCAGTGTCAATGAGCTTTTTGGCCTCCTCTTTAGCCTTTGCCAGTATTTCTTCAACTTCCTTGAAGAGCTCCTCCGCTTTTGCTTTAAGCGCTTCAGCTTCGCTGTAAACGCTTTCAAGCTCCTTCTCCCTCTCCTCCATAAGGTTCAGGAGGGGTTTAAATAGGAATTTGTTGATGAGAACCATGAAGATGAGGAAGTTGATTGCCTGAACGATAAGCGTCCAGTCTATTGCTACAATACTCCCTTCCATCACCCAGCTCCTTCTTTTGTGATTTCCCCTCCTCCTAAAAGCAGGTCATTGCTGTAAAAGGCACAGACCTGCCCCGGAGCGGGGGCGTCAACTTTCGCCGCTAATTTTACACGATATATGCCGTTTTTTAAATACTCAACTTCTCTTACCTCTACCGGTTTTCCCCTATACCTTACCTGAATCTGAACCGGAATTTCTCCCCACTCTTTTGGGGTTGCGTGCCAGTTTACTCTCCAGACGAGGAGCTCTTCTTTTAAAACTCTCTCTTTTCCTCCAACAACAACTGTGTTCTCTTCCGGTTTGATCTCTACAACGTAGAGGGGGTGTTTGTAGGAAATTCCCAAACCTCTCCTCTGGCCTACGGTGTACCTGAAGTAGCCTCTGTGTTTTCCTACAACCGTTCCGTCCTCAAGTTTAAAAAAACCAGGTCTAGCTTTGATGAAGGGTTTTAGAAACTCTGTGTGGTCTCCCTCTACGAAACAGATGTCTTGACTTTCTCCTTTATAAGGAAAACCTAATGCTTTTGCTCTCTCTATAACCTCTCTCTTTGTCAGTTCTCCCAAAGGGAGGAGAAGACAGTCAAAAATTTTCCTCTCAACGAGGGCTAAAAAGTAGGACTGTTCTTTTCCTCTTTCTATTCCTCTATATATAAGGCTTCTCCTGAACCTTTCTGAGAAACCTACACGGGCGTAGTGGCCTGTGGCTATCAGGTCGGCAGAGAGCTCTTCCTTCAAACGGTAGAGGTACTTCAGTTTTATTTCCCTGTTACAGACGGCGCAGGGATTTGGCGTTAGGCCTTTTCTGTAGTAAGAGATGAAATAGTCAATTACTGTTTTTCTGAACTCCTCCGTCAGGTCTACCACTGTAACTTTCAGGTTGAGGAGCTCCGCAGCTCTCCTAACTCTTTCTGTGTCTGCATCGGGAAGCAGTTTCAGGTAGATCGGTAGAACCTCGTACCCCTTCTTTTTCAGAAGGTAGGCTGAGTAGAAACTGTCAACTCCTCCGCTGAACCCTAAAATTACCCTTTTCAATCTTCAGCCCCGGAGTTTTTAAAGAATTCTATCAGAGGAAAAAAAGAAGGGGCGCCTTGCGGCGCCCCCTTGAGACTTATGGGGAGGAGGGAGGGGGATAGGGGGTGTCTGCTATTAATAATAGTTCTCATTTTTGGAATGTCAACCCTGATATTCCCAATTTTAGGCTATTGCCGATATAGATATGCTAAATCTAGGTCTCTTTCTTCCTCGTTGCAGCAGCCCTGCCGGAAAATATACTTAAAGCTTGAAAAACATGAGAACTGGAGAGACCGATGGTTGTTATTAAGTTTAAATACCCCGATACTGAAAAGACCGGACTTGCCTCTGCAGACTCAGGAACTTTCAGTTACGGTCAGGAGGTTGTGGTTAAGACCGACAGAGGGGAAGAGGTTGTAAAGGTTTTAAAGAGTTATGAGGTAGAGCCTGAAATTCTCAGGAAGTTTGGGACAGAGCCTGAGGAGCTCTACACATTTTTAAGGGTCGCAACTGAGGAGGACAGGAACCGTTTTCTTGATAACCTCTTCTTTTCTCAGGAAGCCCTTGAGGTATGTAAAAAGAAGGTTCTGAAGCACGGCCTGGAGATGAAGCTGGTTAAGGCCTACACGACCCTTAACAGGGAGAGGCTGGTCTTTTACTTTACGGCAAAGAACAGGGTTGACTTCAGACAGCTGGTTAGAGACCTTGCAGCTCACTTTAAAACCCGAATAGAGCTCCGCCAGATAGGCGTTCGGGACGAGGTAAAGATGATTGGAGCCGTTGGTATGTGTGGGAACATCTGCTGCTGCAAGTCGTTCCTTGAGTGTTTCCACTCAATCTCCCTCAACATGGCTAAGCTTCAGGGACTACCTCCAAACCCCGCTAAGCTTTCTGGAACCTGCGGCCGTTTGATGTGCTGCCTCAAGTACGAGGAGGCTAACTACTTTATAAGGCAGTTTTTGCCTGAAGTCGGTTCTTTTGTTGATACTCCTGAAGGTAGGGGAAAGGTTGTTGATATAAACGTTCCCCTTGAGACGTTAACTGTTGAGATTGAAGAAAAAGGGAGAGTTGCTTTTCCTATACGCACCTTTGTTACTGAAGAGCAGTGGAATCAGTACATAGAGAAACTGAAAGAGCAAGTTGATGACAGATTTAAATGCTTTACGAAAGCTGGGGTGATAGGCGATGAAAGTAATTAAGGAGCTTAAGAGTCCTTTAAACAGGCTTTTTATATTTGAGACCTATGACGGATACCGGGTTGAGTCTGTTTTTTACAAGGGGGAGAGGCTCTGCGTCTCCTCTCAGGTTGGCTGTCCTGTAAGGTGTCTCTTCTGTGCTTCGGGGAAGAAGGGACTTAAGAGAAACCTGACGGCAGAGGAAGTCTTTAAACAGTACGAGCTACTAAAGGGGGAGCTCCCCATAAAAGGCGTTGCAGTTGCCGGAATAGGAGAACCCTCTGCCAACGCCGACGAAGTCGTTAAAGCTATAGAAATGTTTAAGAAAGAAGGTCTTAAAGTAACAGTAAGCACAACAGGTTATCCCCTTGAAGGATTCAGGAAACTTCTGAGAGCTCCCCACGACGGCCTTACCGTCTCTGTCCACGCCGTTTCTGAAGAGAAGAGGAGACAGATTTTTGGAGTTTCAGTTTCCCTTGAAGACATCTTCTCAGAACTTGAAAACTACTTCTTTGAAGTTTCCTCTTCAAGGCGAAAAAAGTTTCAGATCGGATACCTTCTTATAAAAGGAGTAAACGACTCAGAAGAGGAACTGAGAGCCTTAGGTGAGCTTGCCAGAAAGTACAGGATGACTGTAATGCTTATGGCGTACAATCCCATTCCCGGAGTTGAACTTGAAGGTCTGACAGACGAGGAGTACGAACAGGCCTTTTTAAAGCTCAGGGAAATGGGAGTGAGAGTTACCCTCAGTAATAGGTTCAGGAGAGACCCTTTAGGAGGCTGTGGAACTTTAACAATTGCAAGGGAGGTATAGGGTGAGAAAGCTCCTCTTTCTTCTCTTTTCCGTTGCAGTTTTCGGTTGTGCTCACAGTCAGAACTCCCTTACTCAAACAGAGAAGGAGAAGGCTGTAGAGATAGGAAACGCAGCCGTTGTAAAGCTTATGGGAGAGCTCAAGAGAAACCTTGGAATGGCTCTAAAGGAAGGGGGCTTTCCCGAGGCCATAAGGTTCTGCGCCCAAAAGGCACAGGAGCTTACCAAGAAGGTAAACAGGGAGCTGGTGGTTGTAAAGGTAAAGAGGGTTTCAGATCGCTACAGGAACCCAGCCGACAGGCCAGACACTCTTGACCTTAAGGTTATCAATTACTTTAAAGAAAAACTGAGGGAAGGCAAACTTCCTCCTTACTACATTGTAGAGTCAGAAAAGAACGGAGAGAGGGTTGTTATCTACTACAAACCCATAAGGGTTGCTCCGTTCTGTCTCAACTGCCACGGGAATCCAGCCAGAATGAACCCGGAAGTTTTGAGAATTCTCAGAGAGAAGTACCCCCACGACAGAGCTCTCGGCTACAAACCGGGAGACTTAAGGGGAGTTTTTAAGGTCATTATTCCTGAGAAGGAGCTGAAGGAGGGTTAGATGTTCGTAAGGGAAGGGGAACTGCCGGGAATAGGCAAGAAGTACTCAATGAAGACAGAGAGCGGAGATACTATTGTCGTTGTTATCCACTACACCGGGAAGAGAGAAATCTACTACTTTGAAGATAACAACGAAGAACCAACAGCAGTTATAGAGCTTACTGACGAAGAGGCGAGAACTTTAGGGACGATTCTGGTGGGAGCTCTCTTCCAGCCCACCTCCGACGAGGAGAAGATAGGTTTCCTTATGAAACACCTTGTTTTTGAGTGGGTAAAGGTTCCAGAGAACTCGTTCCTTGCAGGTAAAACCATTAAAGAGCTTGACATCAGGAAGAAGTACGGAGTTATCATTGTTGCCGTTATTAGAGACGAGAACGTTATCGTCTCTCCGTCTCCCATCTTCAGAATAGAGCCGAGGGATACTCTCGTTGTTGTTGGGACTCTTGAAAACGTTAAGAGGTTCGTTAAAGAGGTGGAAGGGGAGTGTAAGTAATGGAGCATTTTTTAACGCTACTTGCTCTCTTTATGGGAACTCTCCTCTTCTCCTACGTCGTCTCACACTACCTGAAGTTTCCAGTTATTCCCATCTACATACTCTCTGGGGTTCTCCTCTCACTCTTTATCCACGCTGAAGACGTCCACATCTTTGAGGTTTTAGGTGTCGTTCTCCTCCTCTTCTACATAGGACTTGAGTTCTCACTTGCAGAGATGGAGAAGAACCTGAAGAATATCCTCTCTGTTGGAGCGGTTGACCTGATCTTGAACCTCATTCCTGCCTTTTTCCTTCTGAGACTTTTGGGTTTTGACGGCATCTCAGCCTTTACTCTGGCTGTTGCTCTATACCCCAGTTCTTCTGCGATAGTTTCAAAGCTCCTTATAGACCTAAAAAAGCTTGCAAACCCCGAGGTTGAGCCAGTCCTTGCCATTTTAGTGTTTGAGGACATTGCCGCGGCAACGCTTCTTGCCGTTCTTGTAGGACTATCCGGTGGCGGAACAGACCCTATAGCTATCCTGAAGGTTGTTGTGAAGATAGCTTTCTTTATCTTCCTGGCCGTTGCCTTCGTTAAGAACTTCAACAGAGTTGTTGACCTTGCCTTCGGGAAGTTTGGAACGGCAACGGAATTCACGGTTCTTCTCGTTGGAACTCTCCTCTTTGTTCTGGTTGAGGTTTCCCTCGGTTTTGGACTCTCTGAGGCAATAGGAGCCTTTGCCGCAGGAACCCTCTTTGCCGAGAGCTCCCACAAGGATCAGATAGAGTCTGCCGTGATTCCCTACAGAGACCTATTCGGAGCTCTCTTCTTCCTTACCTTCGGCCTCACGACAGGCTTATCCAGTTTTTCCCTTTCCCTTGTTGTTACTCTTACCGTACTTCTCCTCTTTACCTTTGGAACGAAACTCCTTACAGGCGTTCTTGCCGGAAAGCTCTACGGACTTTCTCTGAAGAGGGGACTCTCTGCCGGGTTTATGCTCCTTCCCAGAGGAGAGTTCTCCATTCTCGTTGCAGCAACAAACAGTCTGGTTGTTCCAATAACTGCCGTTTACGTTCTCCTCTCCTCAATACTTGGTTCACTTGCTGTTAAAGAGTCTGGCAGGATTTTGGGCCTCTTTTTTAAGAAGAAGCCCAAGAAGAAGAGCAGACTTACCCGTTCGGAACTTCTGGGGGATTAATGTTTATAACTTTTGAGGGTATAGAGGGTTGCGGAAAGACAACTCAGGCGAAACTACTGTGTGAAGCTCTTGTTGACAGGAAATACTCTGTAGTCTTTACGAGGGAGCCGGGGGGAACACCGGCTGCAGAGGAGCTCCGCTCCTTTCTTCTGAAGCCTAGAGAGGAGAGGTTTCCTCCGTTTGCGGAGCTCTCCGTTTACGAGGCTGCAAGGGCTTTTCACGTAGAGAACCTGATAAAGCCCTCTTTAAAAGAAGGAGCCGTAGTTATCTGTGACAGGTTTATAGACTCAACCCTTGCCTATCAGGGGTACGGAAGGGGGATTGATCTTTCCCTTGTTGAGAGGTTAAATCAGGAGGCCACCGGAGGTTTAAAGCCTGACTTAACGGTTCTTCTAGACCTTCCGGTTGAAGAGGCCTTCAGGAGGATATCTGAGAGGCAAAAGGATAGAATGGAGTCTGAAAGTCTTAAATTCCACCGGAAAGTTAGGGAAGGTTTCCTTGAGATTGCCAGACGGGAACCGGAGAGGTTTCTGATTGTTGACGGAAAGAGGGAAGTTGAGGAACTCCACACCCTTATACTCGGCGAGGTTTTAGGGAGGCTCGGTGCTCTTTAACGAGATTGTAGGCCACTCAAAACAGCTCAACTTGATAAGGCGACTCGTTGAGAGGGGAGTTTTTCCCCAGAGCACTATCTTTGTTGGTCCTGAAGGGATCGGGAAGAGGAGAATTGCCAGAGAACTCTTCCAGAATCTCTGCGGCAGTCTGAACGTTACAGAGGTGGGGATTGAGAAGCCGGTTACGGTTGATCAAGTAAGGGAAATCTCCGGCTGGCTCTTTAAAAAGCCTACCTCTGGTTCCGGGAAGGCAGTTATTATAGACAGAGCCGACGAGATGAGGGGAGAGGCGGCAAACGCCCTTTTAAAGACCCTTGAGGAGCCCCCCTCCTACGGTTATATCTGCCTTATCTCAAGGAGTGAAAGTGGTGTTCTTCCAACCATCCGCTCCCGTTGCCGGATCTTCCGTTTCGCCCCTCTTCCAGACTCTTCCGTCTCCTACCTGATAGAGAAGCAGGGGTTAGAGGCCGATAAAAGGGTTGTTAAGCTCTCAAGGGGTAGCGTTGGTACTGCACTAAAGCTCCTTGAAAGCCCGGTTGTTGACCTTGTGGAGGAGTTTGCCTCTCTCTTAAAGAGTGGCGATAGGCTCAGAAAGGTTCTCCCCTTTGCCGAAAAGTTCGCCAGGTTAACTAGAGAAGAGGCTCTTCTCTTCTTTGATTCTCTGGAGGCGGTCGTTTTTGAGAGGGGAGGAGCGCCCCGCTGGGAAGAGCTTATAAATAGTGCCCGCTACTACCTGAAGTTCTACGGCAAACCTCAGTCTGTTGTGGAGTGGTTCCTTATATCTGCCTTTAACCTCTAATAAACTGGTAAACCTTGGAGAGGTAGCTTACGAGAGCTGCCCTGTTTGAGCAGCCCGTCTTCTTAAAGAGCTGGTTCAGGTAGTACTTTATTGTCTGCTCGGCAAGCCCCAGTTCCCTCCCTATCTCCTTATTTGTCTTTCCCTGTATGAGGAGCTCCACAATCTGCCTCTCCTTGTCTGTCAGCTGAGAGATGTAGAGGGTTTCTTTCCTTCTTGATACTACAGAGAGGAAATCTCTCTTAAACCAGCTCTCTCCGTTGTTAACCTTCTCTACACATTTTTTAAGGAGGTCTGTCTCCATTTCGGGGTAGACGATTCCGGAGATGGGAAAGTTCTTAACCAGGAATACCGCCTCCTCTTCAGAGAGTCCTGTGTCTATCAGTAACGTTTTAACTCCCCTGTTAAACGTTTCTCTAACAGTTTTCTCGTTTACAACCGGTTTGTCAATGAAGAGGAGGGAGCACTCGGGAACTTCCGAAATTTCTATCCCCTCTATCCCTTTCAGGAAGGTTATAAATGCCTCTGTCAGTATTCTGTTGTAGAGTAAAACTCCAATCTTTACTTTCAACAGCCCCCCTTAGAAGTTTTGGCAATTCTACCAGAGGTCAGAGGAGCTCTTTCTGATATCCTAAAACCGCTCCGGGAAAGAGCTCCTCAACAAACTCAACGCTCTTTTCAAGGGTTGCGTCAACAACTTTAGAGCTCGTCCCTACGGTTACAACTGCTATTGTGCTCCTCTGCCACTTGTCCTGCTGCCCGATTTCGCTTACAGAAACGTTAAACTTCCCCTTTAACCTCTCAACGATTCTCTTTACAACTGCCCTTTTTTCTTTCAGTGAGTGTGCGTGGGGAATCTGAACCTCTAGCTCAAGGTATCCAATGACGGAGGCCATCTACCCCTCCTTCAGTAATCTGTTCCACTCCTTCCTTATTGAGTCCCTGATGTCCATGTAGTCTTTCCCTTCCTCGTAAGCCTTTTCAATCGCTGGCCGAAATACCTTCTCGTAGAACTCTCTTCCCATTCTCTCCACTATCTTTTCGTCAAACTCCTGAGGAGTTGCCAGTTTCTGCCACCACTTTTCTTCTGTCTTTCCTTCAAGAAAGGCTTTTGTTGCTCCTCTGTACTTTATTCTGTGGCCGTAGAATTTCCTTGCTGCAACAACCTTTGCCACGGCCAGACCGTAGGCTTTCGCCTCGTCTTCAGGAAACCCAAACTCCTTTATTGCTTTAATCCTGTTCCACTCGGCGAAAACGTCAAACCGCCTTATGGGAGCCTGAGGTTTTAAGACTTCCAGTTTTGGAGCTTTCTCTTTTACCTTTTCAGCCATCTCTCTCTCCATATTTTCTTATACTTATTACTATAACTCTTTAACTGGAGGTTATTGTGGATATAAGGCATAAACTCTGGCGCTGCACCGTTTGCGGCTACATCTACAACATTGACGAGGGAGACCCCGAAAACAACATCCCTCCGGGAACGCCCTTTGAGGCTTTACCGGTTGATTGGGTATGTCCGGTGTGTGGAGCCACAAAGGACAAGTTTGAGCCAGTGGATGAATGAAAGCTTTGGTAGTCAGACTCTCCTCTTTAGGAGACATTATTCTTACAACATCTATTCTTCCGGCCTTGAAGGAGGCCGGCTTTGAGGTTCACTTTCTCACCTTTAAGCCCTTTGGCGAGATTCTCAGGGAACAGCCCTTTGTAGATGGCGTTATTGAGGTAGAAAAGGAGAAGCTCAGAAGTTTTTCAGACCTCAGGAAGTTTGCAGGGGAGCTCCCCTCCTTTGACGTCGGATTTGACCTTCACGACGTTCTCAGAACAAAACTCCTCAGGAAGTTTTTGCCTTTTAAGTTCTACACTTACTCAAAAAACGCACTCCTAAGACGCCTCATGGTTCTCTTTAAGCCGTTTAAAGCAAAGTGGCTTTTCGTTCCAGAGCTCTACGCAACTGCCCTGAAAAAGGCGGGCATAAAGGTTGAGAGGCCAAGGCCTTATCTCTTTGTGAAGGAGGAACTAAAGAGAAGGATTTCACAGTTCCTTCCTGAAAAACCTGTTATTGTTGCACCGGGGGCTCGGTGGGAGACAAAGCGTTATCCTTTAGAGAATTTTGCCAGAGTAGTTGAGATTCTAAAAGAGAAAGGTTTCAGCCCAGTTGTTGTCGGCGGAAAGGGTGAAATTGAGCTTGGGAGGTTCCTTGAAAAGAGGGGAGCCGTTAATCTTTCAGGGGAGCTCTCTATCATGGAAAGCGTAGCTGCCGTCTCCCTCTCTCTAGGGGTCATCTCAAACGACTCAGCCGTCGTCCATATGGCAAGAGCGGTAAAGAGGCCTGTCGTAGCCATATTCGGCCCCACCCATCCGGCCTTCGGATTCGCTCCCTACCCAGACGAGGGACTGGCGCTAACCAGAAACCTGCCCTGCTCTCCCTGTTCCCCACACGGAAAAACCCGCTGCAGAGATCAGAAGTGCTTTGAAATTGAACCGGAAACGGTTGTTGATAAACTCCTATCTCTGATAGAATCTCGCTGACATGAAACTGAAGAAACTGCTGTTAGAGTTTTTCCTTATATTTGCCGTTAGCTGGATTATTGAGTTCCTCTACATGGAGATAAAGGGGGTTTTTGAGGGAACCACCCTTTCCCTCCTTGAGATGTCCCTCTCGTTTGACAACGCCGTTATGAACGCCGTTATACTCTCAGGCCTTCCCCCTGTGTGGCGCCGCCGTTTCCTTACGTGGGGTATGGTTATAGCCGTTTTCGGAATGAGGTTTCTCTTTCCCGTTCTCATCGTAACTGTGACTTCCGGCCTCTCCGTTGAGAAGGTTTTAGAACTTGCCTTCAAAGAGCCTGGAGTTTATGGTCACTACCTTGAATCTGCAGAGCCTCTGATACTGGCCTTTGGAGGTTCTTTTCTCCTCATGGTCTTCGTCAACTGGCTCTTTGACGCAGGAAAAGAGCTCCACTGGATAAGCCTCCTTGAGCAATTTGCTTCAAAAATAGCAAAACTTGGAGAGGTTAAGTTAATAGTTGCCCTCTCTGTAATTTTCCTGATTGGCTATCTTAAAAGGGAACCCAACATTATCCTTGCAATGATTCTAGGGTTGCTTCTCTTTGAGCTAGTTCACTTCATTAAGAGTGCTGTTGAGTACTTTAAAGAGAAGAGAGGAATAGACAGCGGGATCGGTGCGTTTATCTACCTGGAGCTCTTAGACGCCTCCTGCTCCTTAGACGGAACCGTAGGAGCATTTGCCGTCAGTCAAAACCTTATAATCATTACCGTCGGTCTGTCAGTTGGAGCTTTCATACTGAGGTCTTTAACCCTCTACTTTGTTGAATCTGGAAAACTCAGCCAGCTTCCCTACTTAGAACACGGCGCCCACTGGGGGATAGGAGCTCTGGGAATAATGATGCTCCTTGAGCTCTTCTTCCACATCCCTGAAGTCGTTATGAGCTCTCTGGCGCTCCTCTTTATCCTCTCGTCCCTCTACTCCTCAATTAATAGAACAAAGCCGCTTTTAAGTTAACCTTTCAAGGAGAGAGAGAGCTCCGTTTATCCCGTCAACTGCAGAGCTCGTTATCCCTCCTGCGTAGCCAGCTCCTTCGCCTACTGGGTAGAGGTTCTCGGCAGAGACAGAGGTAAAGTCTTCGTTTCTCACTATCCGAACCGGAGACGAGGTTCTCGTTTCAACTCCAACTAAAGTTGCGTTTGACGGAACGAAGAAGGAGACCCTCTCGTACCAGTGAAGGAACGCCTCTTTCAAAGGCTGCGATATTTCAGAGGGAAGGAGCCTGTCAAGCCTCGCACTCCTTATTTCAGGAATGTATCCGCCCTCTATAAGGTCTGAGGAACTCTCCCCGTTTATAAAGTCCCAAACGGTCTGGGCCGGCATTGAGTAGTTGCCTCCTCCCACAACAAAGGCTGCCCTCTCTAAGGATCGCTGAAAGTCTATCGCCTCAAAAGGATCGTTTCCAAAGTCCTCAGGGAAAAGCTGGACGACTACTGCGCTGTTGGCGTATCCGCTGTCTCTTGCGTGGTTGCTCATTCCGTTTGTAACAACTGTGTTTTTTTCAGAAGAAGCACAGATTACGTAACCTCCGGGGCACATACAGAAGGTATAAACGTTTCTTTTCTTTCTTTTATAGGTAAACAGATACTCTGCCGGCGGGAGTTTTGGGTTTTTGAACCACTTCCTACCGTACTGAATCCTGTTGATAGTCTTCTGCCTGTGGATTACCCTCAGGCCTACGGCAAAAGGCTTGGCAGAGAGCTCCACTCCAGCCCTCTTTAACATCTCAAAGGTATCCCTTGCACTGTTTCCAGGGGCCAGGAAGTAAAAGTCAAACTCCTCTAAATACTCCCTGCTCTCTTTCAGATCTTTAAGTTTTACCGAAACTATGCGGTTTCCGTCTCTGGAGAGTTCCGTAAGCAGCGTTGAGAACCTGAACTCAACCCCCAGTTTCTTCAACCTCTCTCTGAAGTTCGCGATAACCACTCTCAGTTTGTCTGTTCCAACGTGAGGCTTGCTCTTGTACATGATTTCCGGGGGAGCTCCACACTCAACGAGGGTTTTAAACACAAAGTACTTCTTCCTGTCTTTAACCCTCGTCGTTAGCTTTCCATCTGAAAAGGTTCCAGCTCCGCCTTCACCAAATTGAACGTTTGAGTTCTCGTTTAACCTCCTCTCTTTCCAGAACCTTGCAACGTCTTTAACCCTCTCCTCAACCGGTTTTCCCCTCTCAACAACGACAACATCAAGGCCTGCCTGAGCCAGAACAAATGCTGAGAAGATGCCAGCAGGTCCCGTTCCAACGACCAGCACCCTCTTTTTCTTACCTATTTTCTGAATATGAATCTCTGGAACAGGTCTGTGTTCCCTTGCTATCCCTTTGCCGATAAACTCTTTTGCCCTCTCTTCCGGTAAGTCTGTCAGGATTTTGTAAACAAATATCGGCTTCTTCCTTGCGTCTATAGACTCCCTCAGAATTTTGTACTTCTCAACTCCAAACTTCTTTAACTCCTCTTCAAGTGTTGACTCCAGGGGAACCTTGACCTCTATCTCAACTTTCATCGGGAAGCTCCATCTTCATTTTTTTAAGAAACTGGTAAAACTCTTTTGGAAATTTCGGCCTTCCTTTTTCGTGGTCAAGCCTCTCCTCCTGAGGAAGTTCCTCAATTTCTATGTAAACCACTTCTGGGAACCCTTTAATTCCTATTCTCTTTTCTACCCTCTCCTTTCTATAGATGAGAGAGTCTCTCTTCAGAACTCCCCCCTTCTCTAAGATGTCTCCTACAAACTTCTCGGCGTTGTCTATGTCCCGTTGTTTAACCCTTCCCGACAAGAAAAACGTAACTGAAACCTTAACGGGGTTCTCTATGGGGAAGTTTGAGGGGCCGTACGAGAGCTTCTGAAGGTGAAGTTGATATAGTGCTTCCTTCTGAGACTTCAGAACGGCTGGATTGTTAACTATAAACGGCTTAATTTCTCCGTTTACCCGTCTGTGAGATATCTTCTTATAGTTCGCCTTGCTGGGAATTTTTCCCACAAAAAAGAACTTGAACTTCACTTTAAACTCCTGTTACACTTTTTTACGGTGTAGGGTTGTGATGGACTATAGAGAGCCGCTAAAGAAGTTTATAACAATTCTAACTGTTCTGTTTCTTCTCGTTCTTTTTTCAACTATCGGTATTCACCTTATAGAAGGTTGGCCTTGGTTAGACTGCCTCTGGCATACCGTAATAACCATTTCAACGGTTGGCTACCACCTGGTGCATCCCCTCTCTCCGACCGGAAAAATATTTACAATGTTTGTTATCGTTGTCGCCTTTGCCGTTTTTGCCTATGGGGCTTCTACCGTTGCTGCTATGATTTTTGAGGGGGAGCTCCAGAAAATCCTGATAGTTAAGAGGATGGAGAGGATGGTTTCAAAGCTAAAAGACCACACTATCGTGTGCGGTTTAGGTAGAACCGGTCAGGCTGCAATAAAGGAGCTCTACAAAGAAAAAGTTCCTTTTGTCGTTATTGAGAAAGACGAGACCAAAATTGAAGAGGCAAAAGGGCACTATCCCAACCTTATCTACATTCACGGAGATGCCACCCAGGACGAAACTCTCTTAAAGGCAGGGGTAAAGTCTGCTTCAAACCTAATAGTCGCAACGGCAGACGACGCCGACAACCTCTTCATAACCCTCTCTGCCAAGAACCTGAATCCCCGCCTCAGGATAGTAACGAGAGCCAACAGGGAGGAAAACGTAATAAAGCTGAAAAGGGCAGGTGCAACAGAGGTAATCCTTCCCAACGTAATAGGCGGCCTCAGGATGGCTTCCCTCGCAATTCGTCCCAGCGTTGTTAGCTTCCTTGACATCGTTACTCACCACGGAGAAATAGACCTGAGGCTTGAAGAGGTTAAAGTTCCAAAAGGTTCTCCCTTCCACGGAAAGCTCTTAAAAGATCTTGATATTCCAAAGAAAACAGGAGTTATAGTTATAGGAATAAGGCGGGAAGATGGTTCCTTTATTCTTAATCCAACTTCAACGACGATGGTTCTTGAAGGAGATTCTCTAATTATTATAGGAACGAAAGAGCAAGCTGAGAGACTTAAAAAACTGGTGGCTGGAGAGGAAAACTAAGTGGTGCGGGAGGCGGGATTTGAACCCGCACGCCCGTAAGGGCACCGCCCCCTCAAGACGGCGCGTCTGCCGATTCCGCCACTCCCGCTAACTGACGCTGAAAAATATAGGCAGGTAAAAAGAGTGTGTCAAGTGTTTTAGATTCTGTTCTCTATGTTTTTAATGGCTGGATGTAAACCTTTGAAATCCTCTCATGAATTCTGGTGTGGAAGTTCCTGTCTTTCAGTATATCAAGAACCAATTCGTCATTACCTTTTCTTTAAGCCCAGTCTTTAATCTCTTCTGTTCCATTGTTTTGCAAAATAAAAAAGGGGGCCGAAGCCCCCTTTCTCGTTTGTCAGTTTAACCGATCTTAGAACCTGAGGTCTGCTTGAGCCCAAACATGGTGTTCAGCCTTGTCATCTCCAACGTAGCCCTTGAATGCATCGTCCGGATCAAAGTAGTCGTAACCTACAGAGAGGCAGAGGTTCTTGCTGTACTTGTACTTAGCCTCAAGGTCAGCTTCCCATCCGATATCATTGCCATAGTTCTTGTTTGTAGTAATGTCAACAACGTCTTCAGCAGACTTGAAGTAGTGAAGGTCAAGTCCAAGAGCCACCTTTTCTAGTGGCTTAGCATGAAGCTTAAGGTAGAGATCTTTTACTCCTGCTATGTTGTAAGAGTCACCGTTAGGACCAGTTATAGACTGATTAGCAACATGAACTAAACCAACACCATTAAACTGATAGAATGGAGTATTTACCCATACTGTATCTGCATGGCCAAGCCACTTGTGGGCTGTTGGAAGAACAGACCAGAATGCATCAAGGTCGCTGTCGTTAGGGTTATCATCACCAGAGTAGTAGTCATATCCAAGGAATACACTTGGAGTCCAGGCTACCTGGTCAAAGTCAGCACCAGCACCTATGCTGAACATGTATCCGCCAAAGTCATCACCACCAAAACTTCCATTCTGGTAGGCTCCTTCAATGTTAACCTTAATCTTAGCTATGTCCGTTTCAAAAGCTGGGGTTACACGACCGTAAAGTGTGTTAACGTTTGCGTCAGCTCCAAGTGCATTGGATGTTGGGTTAACGTATATGTCAGTTAACTCGTAAGTTCCGCCGATTCCAAACGGCTTGAACTTACCCTGCCATGTGGCAACGTAAAGATCAATATCTGGTTCGTTTTCAACTGTTGGCCTGAACCATGCGTCCTGCGTTCCTGCATCTTTGAGTTTTCCGTAGAAGAAGCCAGCAAGTCCGTAATCTCCAGCTACGTATCCAACTAAGATACCGTCAAGGGACCTTCCAGCCTGAGACCAGTCAACAGCACCTACAAGCCTTTGGTTACCGAGGTTAACTTCTTGGCGACCGATTTTAACGATTACGTTGTTGATTCCGAAAGGATTAGCAAGAAGCATGTAAGCTTCGTGCATATCAAATATAGAGTTTCCGTTAGTATCAAGTTCTAAACCTTGACCATTTTCACCCCAGTATCCTACAGCCTGAGGAGTAAATACAGCTGTTACGCCGTCAGCAAGCTCAGCTTTGATGTTGAGCCTTGCTCTGTATGTAGCGCCAAGCTCAGCGCCTTTTCCGCTTCCTACTTCCTGACCCCACCACTCAAGTCTTTCTCTTAACTGGCCGCCGATTGTTACTTTTGTGCTGCCCATATCCATATCGGCAGCTTTTACTGTAGCAGCAGGAGCAATTAACGCTGCCGCAAGACCCATCAGGGTCACTGCTTTCAGTGCTTTCCTCATCTGGGACCTCCCCATAAAAGTTTTCTAAATTGGTTGTTACAACATCTTCAGCAGAAAATTTATCATCAGCTAACCAGAAGTGTCAAGTTTTTCCATTGGGGCGTAAGCCTTTTTATTGCAAAGTTGCAAACTGAAGCTGTTTTTTATTTATATCATTTTGGTCTCTTGAAATTCTATCAGGAGTGTCTATATTTTCCAGTGCATAGTTGCCCACGTGGCTCAGGAGGTTAGAGCGCACCCTTGGTAAGGGTGAGGTCGGCGGTTCAACTCCGCCCGTGGGCACCATCTATTAACATTCCTCCCCTTGAATTTTTCCCCTCCTATGCTAAATTTCCTGCCTGAAGTTTCCCTTAACAGATTTCCTTATAAATAAGACCGGATAAATAAGACCTGTTTGGAGGAAATAACCATGGCGAAGCAGAAATTTGAAAGGACGAAACCCCACAAGAACGTGGGAACAATCGGCCACGTAGACCACGGAAAGACAACCCTTACAGCAGCAATCACCCACTGCCTTTCACTGCAAGGGAAGGCACAAGAAGTATCC
>WFYG01000015.1 GCA_015490195.1 Thermovibrio sp. | reverse complement strand
TATTCAGGAGCTCCGTAAACTGATAAACAGCATGGCCACTGAAGATGACGCCGTTTACGTGCTCCCTGCCGATGAAGATTTTGTAAAGAAATATTCCGATAACTTAGTTGACTTTAGAAGAAGTTTAAAAACTCTGAATCGTTTAAGGGTAAGAAAGATTTATAGAAATCCTTTAAACATTTCTGTTTACATTCCCGGTTCTACCTTAAAAGGGGCAATCAGGACGGCAATTATTAACTCTTTAATCACCAATAAAGAAGAGTTGCTGAGAAAGATAAAAGAGGCTCTTGAAAGGAAAATTTCAGATGCAAAGAAGGAACTGGAAGCTACTCTACTCTGTGAACCTGATTCTGAAAAGAGGAAATTGTTTAGGGCTGAGAGCAGCCGTAGCAGCCGTGATTTTATGAGATTTATAAAGGTTTCTGACCTGAGGGAAGTTGAATCTGAGGTAAGGGTTGGAGTGAGCTACAACTTTAAGCCGGGAGAGGGAGAGAAGGTTCCGGTAAACCTTGAGTATGTGAATAGTGGCGTTTTTGAAGGCGAGATTGTTATCTACCCTGATTATCTCAAAGGAATTTTTCCGAATTGTGGAATAGAACTTTCTTGGGAAAGCATTATTAACTTTTTGCGAAAGCATTACCATAGAGTTTTTAAAATAGAGAACGAAAAATTTGACCTTTCAATGAAAGTCCCTCGTGGATATAATAAATCAAAGAATGTTTCAATTGTTAAACTGGGTTTTCATGCGGGAGCTCTCTCCAAAACCGTTGCCGATGATTCAATAAGGAAGGTTAGAGCCCATCCTAAGAAAGGTGGTTTTAAGCCTCAACCGGGAACAACCTGGGTGATTAACGGAAAACCAATGGGCTGGGCGCTTCTGGAGGTTCTTGACTGAATGCCCCTAAAAGTTCTTTTAGTTTTCCGCTTAGAATCTCCGATAAAGGTTTCTCAGCTAAAGCCTAAAACCATTCACGGCCTCTTTTTCGGACTGCTTAGAGAGGAGACGGGAGAGCTCTTCCACACAGGCAGAATAAAGCCCTTTTCCCTCTTCTTTACTCCCTACTTCCGATTTCCAGAAAGGGAAGTTTCTAAATTCACCGTTGAGCTGAACCTTCTTGACATTTCACTCTTTCGCCACTTTTCAAACGACGTTCTGATTGAGAATAGAGGAAGGGAGCTAAATATTGGGGGAATTCCGGTTTCTCTCATAAACGTAAAACCTTTAAGTGTCGTCAATTACAGCTCTCTTTTAGAAAACGCAACTGCTTGTCAGGATTTTGTTGTTGATTTCCTCACGCCTACTTCTTTTAAGAGGGGAGCTTTTGATTACATACTCCCTGAACCGGAGCTCATTTTTAAAAGTCTCCTGAAAAAGTGGAATACCTTTTCCCCTGAGAAGATAGGGTGGGAGCTCCTTGAATTTGTAAAAAAGCACGTTTTTGTCTCCGGTCTCTGGATCAACTCATATAAAACAGAAGTTTCTGAAAAGGCTAAAATTCTTGGATTTAGAGGTAGAGTTTATCTCTATTCCGATAAACTTTCTGAAGAGACAAAGTATTTAAAAGCTCTTTTAAAATTTTCTGAATTTTCTGGAGTTGGTAGAAAATCAACAATGGGCTTTGGAAAAACGAGATTAGAGGAGAAAAATGAGGCTAAAGAGCTCGTTTAAGAGGGCTTTCTATTCTCAGTTTGGAGTGTTTTTCAGCGATAAAGTAACTGCTTTGGCCGTTTTTGTTATTTTAGTTCTTATTTCTATTGCTCTTTCCTGGATACCAGATGCATTGGCAACTTTTTTTCCTTCTGGAAAGAAAGGAAGTTTCTTTATGCTTGGTATTTCTTTTTTTATTCTGGTTGGGCTTTACCTGTTTGCTGTTTACCACGCTTCTGAAGTTGAGTTTGACGTCTTTGAAGCTCCACCTGACAAAAAGAAGGCTTTAATTCTTTTTCTGAGTGTTCTGAGGAACGAGGAAAGTATGAAAGAGGTCATTAGAAATCTGAAGGCCGGAAAAGAATCTCTAAAAAATTTTGACCTGAATAGATTTGAAAGGTGGAGAATGCCGTATGAGGCCATAAGTTACCATCTTCCAAAGCTTGAAAATGTTGTTGTCATAACTTCTAATAGATCATCGCCTCAGTTTTCAACTTTTAAGGAGCTTGTTAGAACAGTTTTCCCGAAGGATCTGAATGTGGAAGAGCGAAAACTTAAGAGTTTTGAGAGCGTAAAGGAAATTTTTAAAGAAATTAACTCTATTTACAAGGCTTTGAAAAACAGCGGCATAAAGGAGAGAGATGTAATAATTGATGTAACCGGTGGCCAGAAGACAAATTCCATTGCTGCTGCCTTTATGACACTTTACTACGACAGAGAGTTTCAGTATGTTTCAACTCAGAACTACAAGGTTAAGTCTTACGACGTGAGGCCTGTGAAAGATTGAGCGTAAAAACGGCTTTTGAGAGGTATTTTGAGAATAAGGAGTTTGTCTGGAAACCAGGATTAGAAAGGATAGAAAAAGCTGTTGAGGAGTTTGGAGGAAAAGATTATCCGTCTATTATTGTTGCAGGAACAAACGGTAAAGGTTCTGTTTCCCATCTAATCTCTGAAGCTCTGATTAAAAACGGCCTGAAGGTTGGACTGTTTACCTCTCCGCACCTTTTCAGGTTTAACGAGAGGATTAAAGTTAACCTGAAAGAGGTTGAAACTAAGGAACTTGATGAAGCTTTTTATTCTGTTCTTCCTCTAATTGAAAAGTTTGAGCTTACTTACTTTGAGGCTTCTCTTTTATTAGCCCTTGAAGTTTTTAGAAAGGAAAAAGTTGACGCTGCGGTTTTTGAGGTTGGCCTTGGCGGGAGGCTTGACGCTACAAACGTTTTGAATCATCAGATTGCCGTTTTAACGAGTGTCTCTTTAGACCATACAAACTACCTTGGGAGCTCCCTCTCCGAAATAGCCAGAGAGAAGGCGGAAGTCTTTAGGGGAGCTCCTTTTGGCGTTTTAGGAGATGTTGAAAAGAGAGTTGTTGAAGAGGTAAGGAGCGTTTTTGACGGGGAGCTCCACCTCTACGGCAGGGACTTCTGGGCAGACGGAATTAACGTTTCTATTTCTGGAACTTCCTTTTACTACATGGGCTCCGTTCCGCTGAAAACAGTTCTAATTGGAGAGTATCAGGCTGTTAACACCTCTGTTGCCGTTAGGGCTTCTCAGCTCTTTTTTGAGGAGTTTTTCAGAAAACACTTCTTAATTCCCAAAGAGTTTTCAGTTAAACTGCCGGGCAGGTTTGAGGTTTTAAGGGAAAATCCGCCTGTAATCTTTGACGTCGCTCACAACGAAGAAGCTTTAAAAAAACTCTTTGAAACTGCTGAGAGACTTGGAATTTCGGGAGATGTTTACTACTCAGGCCTCAAAGATAAAGAGCAGGAGAAAAACATGAAAATCGTTTCTGAGTATTTGAAAAAAAGTAGGGGAACTCTATATCTTCTCCAGATTGAAAATGAGAGGGCTGAAAATGTTGGGAAATTGAGGGAAATTGCCGTTAAATCAGGAACAAAAAATATAGAGATTATTGACAGAGTAAAAGTTAAAGAACTGAAAAAGCCCTCTATCATTACAGGATCCTTCTACATCGGAGGCCTGGTTGAGAGAGGTTGAATTTAAGTGGAAGAGAGAAAATCCGGAAGATTTTATAGTTAAAGAGGTTTCTGAAATTCCTTTAGACTCTTCTGGGAACCATTACTTATATCTTCTTGCAAAGAGGAACTTAACCACGAAAGAAATTGCCAGAAAGCTAAACCTTTCTTATGCAGGGATGAAAGATAAAACGGCCTTAACGTTTCAAAAGGTTTCATCAGATAGATTCTTAGGAGAGTTTTTAAGGGAAAAGATTGACAGTAAAAGCTGGTTTATTCTGAAATTTCTGGGAAAAACTAAAAGGAAGCTGAAAATCGGCCAGCTGAAAGGGAACAGGTTTGCCGTTAACGTTTCAGGTTTTGAAATTAAAAAGATTCCGGCATTTATAAACTACTATGACGTTCAAAGGATTTCGGGGAACTGGAAAAGGGGGAAGGAAATTCTCTTTAAACTCCTTGAAAAACCGAAAAAGAGGCTCAGCTGGACTCAGAACTTCCTGATAGATTCTTACCTATCATACCTTTGGAACCGGAGTTTGGAGCTCTACCTGAAGGAGAGGCTCTCGGGCTACTACGTGGTAGATGGAGAAGAGAGGTTCTTTATTCCGGAAAAGGTTGATGTGGGGGAGCTCCCAAAATTCTGGACGATTTTAGGCTATAAGAAGAAACTCTTTGATTCTGAGGAGTTTTACAGAGAGGTTTTAAGGGAAGAGGGTTTTGGACTGGAGGAACTTTTAGAGCTCCTGCGGTTTTTAAGAATAAAGGGAGACTACAGAATGACTTACGTCATTCCACGGGATGTTAAGAAAATTGGCCGTTATCTCTTTTTCTTCCTGCCTAAAGGGAGTTTTGCTACTATGTTCCTAAAGCACGTTTTAACCTGAGGTTTTAGATGGAGAAACTCAAAGAGCTCATCTCCCCCTGTCGTCTCTGTCCAAGAGATTGCAATGCTAAACGCTCTGAGGGAGAGGTTGGTTTCTGTAAAGTAACAGACAAGCCTATAGTCTCCTCTTTTGGTCCTCATTTCGGAGAAGAGCCTGTTCTTGTAGGCTTTGGCGGTTCAGGAACCATCTTCTTCACAGGCTGTAACCTTGGGTGTGTTTTCTGTCAGAACTACCAGATTTCACATCTTATGGAAGGAGAGTACATAACTGTTGAAGAACTGGCAGACATAATGCTTTACCTGCAAAACCGAGGATGCCATAATATCAACTTAGTTACTCCAACCCATCAGGTCACACAGATATTTGAAGCTGTAGATATTGCAAAAAGGAAAGATTTAACGATTCCCATAGTTTACAACTGTGGCGGCTACGAAAGCGTTGAAGTTCTGAAAGAGCTTGAAGGGCTTGTTGATGTTTACATGCCAGATATTAAAACCTTCAGCCGAGAATTTGCCTCTAAGTATCTAAAAGCTCCCGATTACCCGGAAGTTGTTAAAGAGGCTGTTCTTGAGATGCAGAGGCAGGTGGGCTTTTTAAAAGTCAACGAGTTCGGCATCGCCGAGAAAGGGCTAATTGTTCGCCACCTTGTAATGCCAAACTGGACGGAAGACAGTAAAGAAATACTGAAATGGATAACAGAGAACCTCGGAAAGGAGACCTATGTAAATGTTATGGAACAGTATTTTCCCTACTACAAGGCTTGTGAATACCCCGAAATCTGCCGCAGATTGACGGAGAAAGAGTTTATGGAAGTCTATAATTACGCCAAACGTTTAGGATTGAGGCTTGCTGTTTAGAGGGGAAGTATGAAGAAAGTTATCGTTTGTGGACCCTACAACTCAGGGAAGACTACTTTTGTGAAGAACATTAACAGGGAGGAATTTATAGGAACCGACGAGCCGGAAATTGACCTTTCTTCGTTTGAAGAGCTTGAAACTACAACTACAGTAGGGGTTGAGGTCAATTTTGTTAAGCTTGCCAACAAAGACGTTATGTTTGTTGGCGTTCCGGGGCAGTTCCGTTTTGACTTTATATGGGAAGTTATTGGAGGCCAGTTTGACGGTATAGTATTCATGATTCCATCTTTTGCTGAGCCAGAAGAGATAAAGCCTTATATAGAGTTTTTCTCGCAGCTTGATTCTTACAAGGATGCCTATAAATTGCTTCTTTTAACCTATCCAAAAAAAGCTGATAGGGGTAAAGTAGACAAGTTTTATACCTTGGGCCTGCCGGTGAGGATTATTGATCCTACCGACGAGCAGATCGTAAGGGCTGTAGCTTTTGAAATAGCTGCCAGGATTTGAGAGGTAAAGGAATGCTCTGGTTTTTTAAACGGAAAGAGGAGAAGGCGAAAAACTTGAGGGAGCTCTTAGAGAAAAAGAGCGGAGAGGTGGAAAGTACCGGCTGGGTTGCTACAGCCATTTTTACCACCGATGGCCTAAAAATGTTCCTTAAGAAGAGAAATGAGAATTACGAGGTTGAGAAGATTTTCCCCTATGCTATTAGGCTGTTTCAAACAGCTCAGAAGTTTCACGACAAGGCGCACCCCGGACTTAAGGTTGGGGGTTTTGAACCTCCGAGAACTCTCATATACCAGATGGATACGAGAGAAATCGTTATTGTTATGAAAGGCTTTTCAAAGGAGCTGGAATTTTTCCTGATCTACATTGCTGATCCTGAGCTCTCTCCCCACTTTTCCCTTGATAAAACCGTTAAGAAGCTTCACTCCTGGCTTTTTAGAACTTCTAAACAGATAGACGAGGTAATGGTTGGGAGAAAGGAAAGATGACTTTTGTTGAGTTGCTTATAAACATAATTGAGACCCGAAAAAATCAGCTTTTAAAGGTTATAGCCTGGGATTGGGAGGGAGAGCTCCTTATAAAGGGAAACAAAATAGTAAGGGCGGAGGTTGAAGAAGAGGAACTATACGGATTAGAGGCTCTAAAGTTTATGATAGAGAACCAGAGTGAGATTAGAAGAGTAGAGTTTCGTCCATTTGAGGAGAAAGAGCCAAACCTTAATGTTGGCCAGATGGAGCTCTTTAACCTTGTCGTTCCCCGAGAAGAGAGCGAAGGTGAAGAAACTGAAACAGAGCTTGAAGTGGAGAGTGTAGAGGCTAAAGTTGAACCTGAAGGTGAGAAACTGCTTTTGCCTATCTGTGATAAGTACTTCAGTGAAGAGGGGTTAAAGCTAATAGTCGTTAACGGTAAGGTTGAACTTTCTCGGGAACCTAACACGGAAGAGGTTTTAAATCTTATAGAGAAACTTGCCAAAGGTGAAGAAGAAACTCCCTGTAGGGTAGAAAAATTACTTATCAGGCTTGAGAAACTGTTCTGTTTGATACTTACCAAAGATAAGAACTACTGTGCAGTTGTGGCCGATATTGGGGAGCTCCCCAACTACGAGCTGGACGAACCCGCCATAGATGAGGAGCTCCTCTCTGTTCTAACTTCCCAGAATTGAGATTATCCTCTCTGTTGCGTCTTCAATCTCTATATTGAGAAGTCCAATGTTTGCATCTTTCTTAACAACTGTAACCAGAATGGCTCTCCTTCCTGTTCTCTTTGCTAAAACGTTTTCCTTCTCACACCTTATGAGAACGTCCTGAAACTCTCCGGCGTTGACGAGTTTTGAGAGCTTGTCTGAAGTTCCAACAACGGCAGCGGCCATTGCAGCAAGCTTCGGAGCGCTTAAATCCCCCTTCATAATAAGAGAGACGACCACCTGACCGTCTGGGGTTGCAACCAGAGCTCCTAAAAGGTCGCTTCCCAGAGAGTCTGCAAGGTCAGAGAGAACCTGTTCTAACATCTCCTTTTTACTGGCCATTTCCCCTCCTTAGATAATGTCGTTGAGTATTGATTGGACAGGAGATTCTTCGTATAGAAGGTCTACTCCACACTTGAGATTTTCCAAAAAATCTAAAGCTCTGTCTACATACTCACCAGGGATTATGGAACCGTGCTGTGGCACAATTGCATCTATGGGAAACGGCCTGACCTTGTTGACGAAGAAACGGAGAGCTTTGTTTGAGGCCATGTAGTAAACATGGAAGTACATCATTTCGGTTTTGTGCCTCTCCCAGTTTGAAACTATGAGCTCCCATTTTTGCTGGATGGCTGCGAAGATGTCTCCTGAAAAGAGGAGCTTGGCTCTTGAGTCGTAGGTAACGAAAGCGTCGGGAAAGTGGAGAAACGGGGAGCTAAGGAAAAGGAGAACACCACCGTCTGGAAGCTCAATCATAGTGTCATCTAACTGGCTTACGTCAATCCACTTCACTTTTTGGGCGTCAAATCCGTAGTAGGGAAGAAGAACTTTTGTTCTTGGAGTTGTAACGATCGTCAGGTTGGGGTTTATCTCCAGCCACATGGGGATTGAGCCTGCAACGTCGGGATCCTGATGGTGGGAGACGATGTAGTTGACTTTTTCGGGATTTATAAGCTGAGACACCCTCTCTTTCACCTGGTCAAAGTGTTGAATTCCTCCCGGGTCTATCAGAACGTTTACGTTTCCTGAAGAGACAAGATAGGCGTTGCAGCGGAAGAGGGAGTTTTCGGAGCTCCCCACCCATGCAACCCTGTGCTCTCCGTCATCGTAAAGAACTACCGGCTCGTTAAGGTTGAAATTTCCCATTTTTAGCTCTTCTATCTTCAGTCCCATTTTCTTACTCCCGTTTGCTTTACTGAGAGAGCTCTTTCAGAAACTCCTGAAACTTAAACCTTGTAAATCCGAGGTTTGCGTCGCTCTGCAGAAGCGCCATCTGGAAGAGCTCCTCGTTGTAGTAGAGCCTTACCAAGATAAAAATTTCCGTTGTGCTCATGAGAATCTCCTTTGGAATTCCCACAGAAAACTCACCCAGTTTTCTGTAAATTTCCAGGTACTCTTTTACTATTCTCCCTACGTTTTCCAGAATTTCCTCCGTCTCCTTCCCGAAGCTCTCTATTACCTCTCCGTTGAATCTGCAGGCAGCGTAGCCTACTATAAAAGGTATTTCCTCTTTTGCTCTGTTTGAGGCGGACATTCTTACCTCCGGGGAAGATTTGTGGGCTATCACAACTATAGCAAAAAAGTATTAATGAGGTTTAATGTAATGAAGGTGGAAAGAGAGGTAATCCTTGCGCCGATGGCAGGTTACACACACTCTGCGTTCAGGCGGCTCTGTAGAGAGCTTGGAGCAGACAGAACTTACTCTGAGCTTATGAACGCAACAGGAATAATCCACAGAGGTGAAGAGATAGAGCTTGCCTACTTTACAGACGAAGAAAGGCCTATCCACCTTCAGCTCTACGGCAGAAACCCTGAAGAGATTTCCCAAGCTGCCGTTAAAATGGTTGAAAAGTATAAACCCGAAGCAATAGATATAAACTTTGGCTGTTCCGTTAAAAAGGTTCTAAAAGCAAAGGCTGCCGGTTATTTACTTCAGTTTCCGAAAGAGATGGGGAGAATAGTTGAGGAGACCGTTAAAGCGCTGAAGCCCTACAACACTCCGGTAACTGCAAAGATAAGGCTGGGCTTTTACGAAGACAATCTGGAAGAGATTGCAGAGAACCTCTTAAAGGCCGGTGTTTCGGCCATTGCCCTCCATCCGAGAACTGCAAAACAGGGATTTTCCGGAAGTGCAGACTGGGAAAGGGTAAAAGACTTAAAGAAACTGGCCGGAGATGTTCCCGTTATAGGAAGCGGAGATATAAGAAACTGGAAGGAGATAGACCGGAAGTTTGAGGAAACAGGCTGCGACGGAGTGATGATAGGCCGGGCTGCCGTTTCACACCCGTGGATATTTAAAGAGTACAAAGAAAAAAGAGACTACAACCCATCTGTTCCGGAAAGGATTGACTTTGTTTTGAGGGAGCTCTCCCTCATGTGGGAGTTCTTCCCGAAGGAGAAGGCCTGTAAAGCCATAAAAGCCCAGATAAGCCAGATTTTTAAAGGAATAAGGGGAAAGGCAAAGCTCAACGACGCCGTTATGAGGAGTAAGAGCTGCGCGGAGCTCCTTGAGAACCTCAACAGAATAAAGCTGGAATACGAAGGGAAAGGAGAATAGTTTAATAACCGATAGGGTTTTAGAGGTTCTTTTTGAAGTCTGAGATTGTTCTTCCAAGCAGAGTTCCGGCAATTGAGCCGGCGGTTGAGTTCGTTCGGAGCTGGGGGCTGAAGTCCGGCTTAACTCCCGAGAAAGCCGATGAACTTGCCCTCTGTGCCGATGAGATAATCACAGACGTTGTCCGGTTCGCCTTTCCACCTAACGAGGAGCACTTCTTTGTTGTCTCTGTTGAGATAAGGCCTTCTGAAATTGAACTTGTTTTAAGGGAACTCGGAGAACCCTTTGACCCTGATGCCCACCCTTACAACAGAGAAAGAGCTCTGGAAGAGGGAAAGTTTGAAGGAGCGGGAATAGAGGTTGTAAAACACCTTTCAGACCACTTCCTCTTCCTGAACAAGGGGAGGGCTGGAAAGGAGTTCAGAATTGTAAAGAGGGTTCCTGCAAAGCACATAACGGAGCTCCTTCCCGAAAGCCGGTTGACCGAAGAACCGACAGCAACTGAAAACTACGTTCTTAAGCCCGTTTCACCTGAAGATGCAGAAGACATCTCCCGCCTCATCTACAGAACCTACCGCTACACCTACCCTAAAGAAGACCTTTACTATCCTGAAAGGGTTAGAGCTTACATAGAGAGGGGAGAGAAGTTTGGCGTAATAGTGAGAACCGAAAAGGGAGAGCCTGTAGGCTACTTTGCAGTTATCGTAAAGCCCGATTCTTCCATAGGCGAAGTGGGAGAGGCAGTTGTCTCTCCGGCTCATAGAGGAAAGGGGATAATGAAAAGAATGATGGCCTCTCTTATAGAGATGGCGAAAGAGAGAGGCCTTTTAGGACTTTACGGAGAGGCGATTACGGTTCACACAATAAGCCAGAGGGTAAATGCAAAGTTCGGCTTCTCTTCAACGGCACTGCTCCTTGGAACCTTCCCTTCTGCAAGAATTGTTGGAATTGAGAGCAACTACGGTCAAAGGATTTCAGTAGTTATTGACTTTCTGCACCTGATAGAGAGAAAGAAAGAGGTTTTCTATGCTCCGGTCAGATATAGGAAAATTCTGAAAGATATTTATAGAGGCCTTGGGGTTGAGGCTAAAGCCGGCAGGGGAAGGGTAGGGGAGCTCCCCTCTGTTTCAAAACTCTCCTTGAACGTGAACTCCTCTCTTGGAACGGCAGAAATAGTTGTTAAGAAGGCCGGCAAAGATCTGATTGACAGGATAGTGAAAAAGAGAAACAGGCTCTTTGAAAAAGGAATAGAAGTTGTTTACGTAGATTTCCCTCTTTTCAGACCTGAAACGAAAGAGATTCCAGATTTAAAGCCCTACGGTTTTGTTTTTGCAGGTTTAATGCCCTTGTTCCACGATTCAAAAGACTACCTGAGATTTCAGTCTGTTAAGGGAAGTTACGATATGTCCAAAGTTAAGGTTTACTCTGACCTTTCAAAGAAGATAAAACGGATAGTTGGGAGGGAGCTCCGTGAGGTGGGAAAGAGAAAAGGGTAGGTTGAAGGTGGAACTTCTCGGCGATTTCAACTACGAAAGGGTTTTAAAGGTGAGGGGGCTCCTCAAAGAAGATGAAGAACTGATTGTTGACCTTAAAAACTGCCGGTTTGTTGACACAGAGGCCGTTGACTTTCTATACAACCTGAAGTTAAAAGGAAGAAGTTATCGGCTCTTAAACCGGCCGGAGCTCCTTAAAAAAATCTGCAAAATCCTCGGTGTAGAAGTCTAACTTTCGTAATTTCCCCTTTTTAAAAGAAACTCCAAAAATAACCCTTCCACTTTTTAGGGCATTTCAACCTTTCCACCTCGCCCAGAAAAAGAGGGTAATCCTGTTGTTGTAATCCCTTCCACTTTTTAGGGCATTTCAAGAAGGCCATCTACGGACAGAAAGAATTTAAAGAGCTCATTAAAGTTGTAATCCCTTCCACTTTTTAGGGCATTTCAAGCGTTATTCTGCAAAAAGGAAAACTCTCCTATGAGTGGGTTGTAATCCCTTCCACTTTTTAGGGCATTTCAAGATTTACAGGCTTTATTGCAGGAATAATAGATGCTGTGTTTGTTGTAATCCCTTCCACTTTTTAGGGCATTTCAAGAGTACCTTTTGGGGATATTGGGATACAGTATATTATACATAATCATGAAAGTACTATTTTGTAATGATTTTAATATTCGCTTTGAGAACTTTCTGCCCTATTCTGCTTTCAAAAACCTAATTAATTCTAGCACTAATTTCGATAAATCTCAAACCTCGTCTTTTGATCGGGAGCAGTAGTAACCTCTTTACAATTACTCTTCCTTCTGCTAAATTTCCCATTGCCTTTTGCCACCGGTGAAACGAAATTGGAGGTAGAGATGCCTATAGACAAAGACGTTGTTCAGGAGATCGTTAAGAAGTACGGTTTCCACGAGAAGGACACAGGTTCACCTGAAGTTCAGATTGCCATTTTAACAGAGAGGATTAAGAACCTTACAGAGCACTTTAAGGAGCACAAGCACGACAACTACAACAAGAGAGCTCTCCAGAGACTTGTTGGTAGAAGGAAGAAGCTCCTTAAGTACCTGAGGGAGAAAGACTTTAACAGGTATCAGAACATCGTTCTTAAATTGGGTCTTAGAAAATAACAGAGCTGCGGGGAGGAGTTCCTCCCCCTTTACTATTTTTTCTTAAACTCTTCCTGTTTTGTCTTTATAGACAACAGGTTGCTGTCTAAATCCTTAAAGAGTTATTCTTCTTTTGAAATAGTTGATTGTAGGCGATATTTAACGGTTTTACTATCTCTTTGAACGTGGCGAAAGGCTTTTTCAAGCTCATCTTTCTTTAAGCCAACAATGTCTGCTATCTGCGAAAGCGAAAGATCTGTTTTCTCAATCAGCGATTTTGCTATTTTAAGCTTCTCCTCCTTTACCGTTCTGTTTATTACATGCCTCATGGCAAAGCTGTAGCTTTCACTGTTAAAGCACCTTTTACCTTTGTTCATCTCCGTTCCTCCTTGAAAGAAGTTCTACCTTAGATTAAATATATTTTAAAGAAAATTCATCAATATGCTTCCAGATAGTTTTCCCTTACCGCCTGTGCTATTATCCTGTCAATAGAGTGGGGAAAGAAAACAGATAATGGAGGTTAAAAATGCCTGTTTCAGAGGTAGCTGTAGAGGTTGGCGGCCGGCCAATGCGGTTTCAAACCGGAAAAGTGGCAAAGCAGGCCGACGGTTCCGTTGTTGTTTCTCAGGGCGACACTATGGTTTTGGTTACTGCCGTTATGAGCGATGAGCCGAGGGAAGATATAGACTTTTTCCCCCTTTTGGTTGAGTATAGAGAGAGGGCTTACGCTGCAGGTAAAATTCCGGGTGGTTTTATAAAGAGAGAAGGAAAGCCCACAGACGAAGAGGTTTTGAAGGCAAGGGTAACAGACCGTTCTATCAGACCTATCTTCCCTAAAGGTTTTAAAAACGACGTTCAGGTTATAGCCTTCGTAATCTCCGCTGATCAAGAGAACGACCCTGCAGTTCTTGCAATTAATGGAGCTTCTGCAGCCCTCCACATCTCAAGGATTCCCTTTGAAAAGCCTGTTGGAGCTGTAAGGGTTGCAAGAGTTGACGGAAAGCTGGTTATCAATCCCTCTTACGAAGAGCAGCACAGGGCTGATATAAATCTTATTGTTTCTGGAACTGAAGATGCCGTTGTTATGGTTGAAGGTGGAGCAAAGGAGGTTCCGGAAGAGGAAGTTCTTGACGCAATTTTGTTTGCCCACGAAGAGATTAAGAAGATTGTTAAGGCTCAGGAAGAGCTCCGTAACCTTGCAGGAAAGCCCAAATATGAGTTCATAGCTCCCTCTTTAAGTGAAGAGGCCAAAGAGAAAATTAAGGAGTGGGTCTTTGAGAGGATTGAGCCCATCATCACAATTCCCGATAAACACGAAAGGCGCGAGAAGCTGAGGGAGCTCCGCGAGCTCATGCTCATAGAGCTCAACATCCCTGAAGATGAGCACCACCTTGCAAAAGAAGCCTTTGCAGAGGCCGAAAAGGAGTTTGTCCGTAAGATGGTTCTTGAGAGGGGCGTAAGGATAGATGGAAGGAAGCCCGACGAGATAAGGCCTATCTCAATAGAGGTTGGAGTTCTTCCAAGGGCCCACGGTTCTGCTCTCTTTACAAGGGGTCAAACTCAGGCACTTGTTACAACAACCCTTGGAACTCCAGAAGAGTATCAGTTAGTTGAAGGCTTAATGCCTGAAGAGCAGAAGAGATTTATGCTCCACTACAACTTCCCGCCCTTCTGCGTTGGAGAGATCGCTCCTATGAGAGGGCCCGGAAGGAGGGAAATTGGACACGGAGCTCTGGCAGAGAGGGCGCTTGCTCCCGTCATTCCTCCTGAAGAGGAGTTCCCGTACGTTATAAGGGTTGTTTCAGACATCCTTGAGTCTAACGGTTCCTCGTCTATGGCAACAGTCTGCGGTGGTTCCCTTTCCCTTATGGACGCCGGCGTTCCCATAAAGGCTCAGGTTGCCGGTATTGCAATGGGTCTCATTATGGAGGGAGATAAGTTTGTAGTCCTTTCCGATATTTTGGGAGACGAAGACCACCTTGGAGATATGGACTTCAAAGTTGCCGGAACCAGGAAAGGCGTAACGGCAATCCAGATGGACTTGAAGGTTAAAGGAATTAGCAGAGATGTTCTTTCAAAGGCCTTAGAGCAGGCAAGACAGGGAAGGCTCTACATCCTTGATAAGATGGACGCTGTAATCAGCAAGCCGAGGGAAGAGGTTTCCCCATATGCTCCAAGGATTGTTACGACCCACATAGACCCTGAAAAGACAAGAGACCTTATAGGACCCGGCGGTAAAACGATTAAAGCAATAATAGACAAGGCCGGCGTTAAGATAACAATCAAGGAAGACGGAACAGTTCTTGTTTCTGCTCCAAGCGAAGAGGCCGCCGCTCAGGCCATCAAGATGATAGAGGACGTTACAAAAGACCTTGAAGTAGGAAACACCTACCTTGGAAAAGTAACAAGGGTTGAGAACTACGGAGCCTTTGTTGAGCTTGCTCCCGGTAAAATTGGCCTTGTTCACATCTCTAAACTTCCACCTGAAATAAGGGAGAACATCTTTGAGAACATTAAAGTTTCAGACGTTATCCCCGTAAAAATCGTTGAGTTTGACCAGCTTGGAAGACCAAAGCTCAGCCGCGTAGACGTTACTCCTGAGGAGGAAAAGAAACTCCGTCAGCAGGGCGGTTTCTACTCTCAGCCGGAGGGAGAAGAAAAGAATGAGTAACTGGGCACTCGGCTGGATTTACGGCAGGGGCAGCGTAATTGAGTTTGAGGAGAGGTTTTTAGACGTTGCCCTTAAGCTCTATCAGTTTTTAGGCGGGAAGTTAGAGAGGATAAACGGTAAAGCCTTCAGACTTACGGTAGGGTCTGCTCTTCCTGAACCAGCAGTTGATATAGACTTTGTAAGGGGGCTCTTTGAGTCAAACGGCGTTTGGGGCAACAGGAGTCTCTTTATTCCTGCTCCGGAAAGCGTTAGAGATGAACTCAGGGAGTTTCTGAAACCATTTTCTCCAAAAGAGACAGAAGAGGGCTTTTTTGTTGTGGGAGCTCCCGCCGACCTCCTCCTCCACCTCTTATATGATGAAGAGACGGAAGAGCGTTCAGAGTTTTACTTTGAGAAGTTCCTGAGCTACTTAACCGGCGAAGAGTGGGAGAGAAAGGCCTTCAGATTCTCTTTAGAAGAGGGAGCTCTTCCACCCTTCAAAAAGAGAGTTTCAGACAGCGGCTTTGACCTCTACCTGATTAAGCTCTTAAAAGTTGACGGAAACGTTTACTTCTTTGATACCGGCGTAAGGGTAGCTCCTCCGCCGGGATTTTACTTTGACCTCGTTCCAAGGTCTTCCATCTACAAGAGCGGGTTTGTCCTTGCGAACTCAGTTGGAATAATAGACATGACCTACAGAGGAACGATAAAAGTTCCGCTTGTTAAGGTTAATCCTGAAAAGGAGGTGCCGGAGCTCCCCTGGAGGGCCGTTCAGCTCATACCCCGCCGTTTTTACCCGTTGGAAGCGAAAGAAGTTGAAAACTTAGAGGAAACAGTTAGAGGAGAAGGAGGTTTCGGCAGCACTGGTTAGGAGGAGGCTTTGATTCCTATAAAAGACCTCAACCCTAGCCGTTCAATACCTGTAGTAACCATCCTGATAATTTTTGCCTGTATTCTGGTTTTCACCTACGAGATGATACTACCTCCCGACTACAGAGAGATATTCATAAGGATGTTTGCAGTAATCCCCTACGAAATAATGACAGGAACCGACATTCCCCCTCCAGATCCTCTCACACCTTACGGAAATCTCGTCTCCTATCAGTACCTCCACGGTGGTCTTCTTCACATATTCGGAAACATGCTCTTCCTGTGGATTTTCGGCGACAACGTAGAAGACAGGCTTGGTAAGGTGAAGTACTTTCTCTTTTACACATTTTGCGGCGTGGTAGCGGCTCTTGTACAGTCTATCGTTTACCCGGTATCTCAAATACCGCTGATAGGAGCTTCAGGAGCCATCAGCGGAGTTCTTGGGGCTTACGCCGTTCTCTTTCCGAGAGCACAGATAGTTACCCTCATCTTCATTTTCTTCTTCGTTGACATTATCATTCTGCCTGCTTTACTCTGGATAGCCATCTGGTTCTTTATTCAGTTCTTCAGCGCCCTTATTTCCGTTACCCACCTTTCAATGGGAGGGGTTGCCTGGTACGCCCACATAGGTGGTTTCCTGACCGGTGTCCTTATTGCAAAGCTCTTTTTCAGAAATACCGCAGAAGAAAGGGAGCTTACTTAGTTCAGCCCTCCAGTAGGAGGGCTCTTACTACTTAACTATAACGGCGTCTGCTCCAAACAGTAGCCTTACCATCTCTCTGGGAAATCCGTCTTCAACCTCATAGTAGAAGTTCTTACCTTGCATCCCTTGAAACGAAATCTTGTAAGACTTCTCGTACTCATCCTTGTCGGTAACAAACTTGAGTTTTATCTCTTTCCTGATAGACTGGAAAGAAGGGGTTCTTATTATCATCTCTATCCTCCTTTTAAGTTTGCTCTGTTAGAAAATTAACCGTTCTCCCTTTGAATGTCCGCCATATATTTAAAGTTTATCTTTCAGTTCAAACGGTTATAATTGGCTATGGTCGGGTAGAAACTGGCATTATTTTGCAGATGAAAATAATTTTAGATTGACTTGAACGGTATCCGGGAGGTAATCTTGAAGAAGGAGAAGCTCTACATATTTGACACGACCCTCAGAGACGGAGAGCAGACGCCCGGAGTTAACTTAACTGTTGACGAGAAGGTACAGATAGCCAAACAGCTTGAAAGGTTGAGGGTTGACGTAATTGAGGCTGGATTTGCCATAAGTTCCCCTGCAGATTTTGAAGCTATAAGGCGTATTGCTAAAGAGGTTAAGAACTCAACCATCTGTTCCCTTGCCAGAGCGAAAGAGGAGGACATCAGAACTGCCTGGGAAGCCCTTAAAGAGGGGAACAGGGTGAGGATACACACCTTTATAGCCACTTCAGACATTCACCTTAAGTACAAGCTGAAGATGAGCCGTGAAGAAGCTTTAAAGAGGGCTGTTTGGGCTGTAAAGTTTGCCAGAGAGGTTATGGGAGAGAAAGCAGAGGTTGAGTTTTCTGCAGAAGATGCCGGCAGAACAGACCTTAACTACCTGTGTGAAGTAATAGAAGCTGTTATTGAAGCTGGGGCAGACGTTGTAAACATCCCCGACACCGTTGGCTATGCAGTTCCCGACGAGTGGTATGAAAAGATCAGTTACGTTATGGAGAACGTGAAAAACGTTAACGATGCGATTATTAGCGTGCACTGCCACAACGATTTAGGCCTTGCAACTGCAAACTCCCTTATGGCCGTTATGGCGGGAGCAAGGCAGGTTGAGTGTACAATAAACGGCCTTGGTGAAAGGGCTGGAAACGCTGCCCTTGAAGAGATAGTTATGGCTGTTAAGGTTCGTTCAGACCACTTTCCCGTTTATACCGACATAGATACGACGCATATTTACAGAACTTCTCAACTTGTCAGCAGGTTAACGGGAGTTCTCATCTCTAAAACTAAACCGATTGTTGGAGATAACGCCTTCGCCCACGAGTCTGGAATACATCAGCACGGGGTTCTTGCCTGCCGTGAAACCTACGAGATAATGAGGCCTGAGGATATAGGTCTGAAGGAGTCAAAGATTGTTCTAGGTAAACACTCAGGCAGGCACGCCTTCAGGAAGAAGCTTGAGGAGATGGGGATTGAGCTTTCAGAGGAACAGTTTGAAGAGGCCTTTAAGAGGTTCAAAGAGCTGGCCTCAAGGAAGAAAGAAATTTACGACGTTGACATAGAGCTCCTCGTTGAGGGTCTGGAGGGTACAAAGGAGAAAAACTACGAGCTTCTCTACAACCAGGCGGTTAGCGGTGAAGGGATAATTCCGTCTGCTACCGTTAAGATAAACACTCCGGAAGGGGAAAAGCTTGGGCTTGCCGTTGGAAACGGGCCTGTTGACGCAACCTATAGAGCCATAAAGAACGCCCTTGGCGTAGGAGATGAGGTTAACCTGAAGGACTTTAAGATAAGGGCTTTAACTGCCGGAACCGACGCTCAGGCGGAGGTTTATGTAACCCTTGAAGGAAACGGCTTCAGGGTTAGCGGAAGGGGTGTAGATCCTGATATAGTGAGAGCTTCAGCTCTTGCGTTTTTAGAGGCTATAAACAGGCTTGAGAGAAGAAAGAGTAAAAAGAGAGGAGTTTAGTCTGGTGGGAGTGGGAGCTCCCACCATCTAACAGTCAACCCTTACTAAATGTGCCCGTTTACCCTGGGTGCTGAAAATTTCTTTGGAGCAGTCTACCTCAGTAACAGAGGAGACAACAAAAAGAACACCAGGAATGGCAGTTCTGCCAGCTTTGCCTTCTTTCTGTTTTTCTTCTATCCACGTTTCAATTAATTGTAGTAGTTCTTCTTTAGGTTTTCCCCAGGTATGTAGGAAGTATTTTGATTTCCATTCAGACTGGATTTTACTGAGGTTTTCTACTGGGTTAACTATGCAATCTACTGCTGTGAAAGCGTAACATTTGTTCCTAGTTCTGGCAAATATGGGGAAAAATCCACACTTTTTAAGTTGTTCTCTAAGGAGAGAAAGTGTTTCGTCTTTTCCTTCAGGCTTTTGATGCCACCAGAAGTAAAGCACGGGCTTACGATCTTTGTTTTTTTCATTATTGCAGATTATTTCTTTCATATCCTCTATCCAATCTTCTCCTGTGTTATCAACAAAGAATAGACCTACCATGACTTTCCTCTGATTTTGGATTATTGTTGTTCTTTTTCAGGAAGTTGTCTTAATACTGAAAGGGCCCCGGAAGGGGCCAAAAGGTTAAAGGTGTTTCTGGATATACTCTATTGCGTCCCCAACTGTCTGAATCTTCTCTGCATCTTCATCTGGAATTTCAATTCCGAACTCCTCTTCAAGTGCCATAACGAGCTCAACTGTGTCTAAGGAGTCGGCTCCAAGGTCTTCTACAAATGAAGCCTCAGGTGTTACCTCGTCAGGATCTACTCCGAGCCTATCGGCTATGATCTCTTTTACTTTCTGTTCAATGTTCTCCATTTTAGACCTCCCTATGGTTTTATAGCCAACTGGAATTATAAGCAACCGCTTAGAAAAGTCCACCGTTTACGTGTATTGTTGTTCCAGTGATGTAAGAGGCCATATCGGAAGCTAAAAAGAGGCAAACGTCTGCTATTTCTCTTGGCTCTCCCTCGCGCCTCAAGGGGATGGACTTAAGGAGCTCCGCTTTTATTTTCTCCGGTATTGCCTTTGTCATGTCGGTTGTGATGTATCCTGGAGCTACAGCTATAACTCTAATGTTTCTCCCTCCAAGCTCTTTAGCGAGAGATTTCGTAAATCCTACAAGGGCAGACTTTGTTGCTGAGTAGTTAACCTGACCAACGTTTCCTGTGAAACCTACAACCGACGAGATGTTTATGATTACTCCTTTTTTCTTTTTAACCATTAGTGGAACAACGGCCCTTGTAACGTTGTAAACGCCGTTGAGGTTTGTGTCTATTACAGCGTCCCAGTCTTCATCTTTCATTCTCAAAAATAGAGTGTCTCTCGTTATTCCTGCGTTGTTTATTAGAACGTCAATTTTTCCCTCTTTTTCAGCTATTTCATTTACAACTTTCTTAACTTCTTCCCTGTTGCTTACGTCCATCTTTACACCGTTTACTCCGATCTCTTCTGCAACGGCCTCTGTCCTTTCCCTGTTCGTTCCTGTTATGTAAACTATGGCTCCTGCCTTTTTAAAGCTTTCTGCAATAGCTCTTCCTATTCCTCTTGTTCCTCCAGTTACTAAAACTACTGCACCTTCAAGCTCTTTAAACACGCTACCCCTCCTTGCAGATTTTGTTAATTATCTCATTTTGCAGCGTCTAAACCGAAGCTACCCATTGTTGAGAAGAGGAAAACCAGAACAGAGGCTTTAAAGAACCAGTCGGGGGAGTTTATTACAGAGGGGTAAACTCCCAGAATGAGGAGGGAGAGGGCCGACACTGTAAAAGAGATCGCAGTTATCGTTAGAAGCCTTAAGGGGAGAAATCCTCCTAACTTCTGGAGTTTCCAATTTCCTATTTTACCGTACCGTATTACAACATAGAGGCCTGCAACAGCTAGAAGTAGGAGGAATAGTGCATGTTTCACTGACATTTTTTGGGAGAGCTCCCATACGTCCTCACTTGCCGCAAAAGGGAACGCAAGGAGAACTGCTCCTGCTGCCTCTTGAACGATGTCGGCGAGTTTAAGGTCTGCTTCTTCGGTTGAGAGCTTTCTGTTTATAGCGTCTATCTGCTCTTCTATCTGGTGGAGCTCCTGCTCTATTCTTTCTATCTCCTCTTTTTTCAAACTGCCTCCTGTGGTAAAATTTATTTTTATGAAGAGGCTAATAATTTCGTTTCTCTACCTCCTTTCGGCAACGCCGCTTCTTGCCTCTGATTGCCCGTCTCCTGCCGAGGTTCAACCTATCCTTAACAGAGTTTTAAAGTTTCCGATAGTCGTTAAGTCTGTTTCTTACCTTGAACCTTTTAACGCGTGTGAGGTTAAAACGGCATCGGGTGATACCTACTTTCTCTCTAAAGACGGCCATTTCCTTATTGAGGGGGTTCTCGTTGAGGTTCCTCTTCTGAGAGTCTCTAAGGAGGAGTTTGATTTCTTTAAAGAGAAGGCTCTTTTCTCTGAAGGGAGCGGGAGGGAGCTCCTCGTCTTTACGAACCCGATGTGTGAGGCTTGCAGGGAAAACAGGGAGCTCCTTCAAAAACTTAAAAAGAAGTTCAGGCTCTACTTCGTTCCCCTGGGTTTTGAGGGTAAGGAGTTTGAAGCTGCCGTTGCCTCTTACTGCGAGAAGGCGACAGGTGATAAGTTCTTCAATCTAAAGCCTCCCTTTAATATCTGTTCCCTGGGTAAGTTAAAGGTCTGGAGCGTTTCAGATAAATTTAAGAAAATGGGAATAACTGGAACCCCTGTCTTTATAACAGACGACGGAAAGGTAATCGTTGGAGTTGATGCTCTTAAGAAGTTCCTCTCTCAGAACTGAACGTGAATCCGTTTTACTTTTTGTTTCCTTATAGACTCCGGGATCTCCTCTAAGGCCGGGGAGTTTCTTATCTCGTCCGGGTCTTTTATTCCGTTGAAGTTGATGAGGTAAAAGCTCGGTTTCTCACCGTACAGGTTGTCTTCGTCAAGGATAAGTCCGCAAACTGCCAGTCTGTTTTCAGATATGGGCTCTTTTATCTCTGGAATAGAGAGGAGTTTTCCTATCTGGTCGTCTATGTTTATCTCCATGAGAGCTGCGTTAAGGACTTTTGGGTTGTCGTAGAGAGAGAGGAGGATTTCTGCGTTCTCTTCGTAAGTCTTTCTGAGAAGCTTAAATTCAACCTCTGCCGACTGGGTTGGAAGTGATATAAGCCTTTCAAGGTCAACGGCGGTGGTTCCTACAACTGCTATCAGCAGCACTTTTAAGTCTCTTACTGCGTGGTAGATAGAGGCAAGGTTCGGGAATACCTGAGCCGCTGCGTTTGAGATGATGAAACTTTCGGGGAAAAGGGTTGATATTCTCCAGACTACACTAGAGGCACACACAATACAGCAGTCGTAAGAGCTGCTCGGCTCTCTGGTTCTGCACTCTTTTAAGAGGAGTTTCTCTATAACTTTAACAGGGTTCATTTTACCTCTACTATTTCCACCGTAAGCTTTTGAGTGTCAAGTATAGCAAAGGTGCTCTTTCCGGTGAGGTAACCGCAGAGCTCCCCTGGGTTCACAATCTGGCACCCATTTACAACCCTCACGTCTACCTCGTGGGTGTGGCCGTAGAGAATAAAGTCAAAGTCTCCAGATTTTGCGAGTGAATCAACGAACAGGGGCTCGTGCATTACAGCAAACCTCTGGCCGTCTATCAGTTTTGCCACAGGCGGTTTCTCTATTACTCCTCCTGAAACCTTTAAGAGGCCCGCAACCTCTCCGTCGTTGTTCCCGAAAACTCCTAAGAAGTCGCACTTCAACAGGTTTAAGAGCTCTTTTACTGCAAACGGGGAAACGAAATCTCCGCAGTGGATGAGGAGCTCCACTCCTTCACCGTTAACTATCTCTGCCGTTTTCCTTATTTTCTCAAGGTTGTCGTGGGAGTCTGAAACGACGGCAATCTTCATTTTTTGCTCCCCTCAGGAGGTTTTGAAGAGACGTAGTCACACTCAGGATACCTACTGCAACCATAAAACTTCCTGCCCTTTTTGCTTCTCCTCTCAACCACTTCTCCCTCTCCACACTTTGGGCACTTTCCGTAGGTTACCGGGGCTGTGTATTTACACTGTGGGTAATTTGAGCAGGCTATGAACCTGCCGAACCTACCCGATTTTATAACAAGATCTCCACCACACTCGGGGCACTTCTCTCCCGTTTTCTGGGGCTCTTCCTTCAGGCTCTCCTTGTATTTACACTCCGGGTAGTTTGAACAGGCTATAAAGGTTCCGTACCTGCCGTGGACCTTTAGGAGGGGAGATCCACACTCAGGGCACTCTCTTCCAATCTCCTCTCCCTTAACTCCTTTAAGTTCTTCTTTGGCTTTCTCTAAAAGGTCTTTAAACTCGCCGAAGTAGAACTCTGAAAGGAGCTCCCTCCAGTTTTTCACTCCCTCTTCTATCTTGTCAAGTTCTTCCTCAACAGAGGCTGTGAACTTAACGTCAACAACCTTTGGGAATAGCCTTTTAAGGAGAGAGTTTATGAACTCTCCAAGCTCTGTCGGTTTCAGCTTTTGCTTTTCCTTCTCTACATACCCCCTCTGGATAATGTTAGAGATTATCGTTGCGTAGGTTGACGGCCTTCCAACGCCTTCTTCCTCAAGGGCTTTAACTAAGGTTCCCTCGGTGTAGCGGGGTGGGGGCTCTGTAAAGTGCTGAACTCCCTTTATCTCCTTTGCTTCAACCGTTTCACCTTCCTTTAAATCAGGGAGGAGCTTCTCCTCAAACTCTATAGGGTAAACTTTTAGAAAACCTTCCTCTTTAAGTGTTGAACCTGTTGACCTGAAAATGAGTCCGTTTCCCTCAATATCAACAGAAACTGTGTTAAAAACGGCATCCTTCATCTGAGAGGCAACGAACCTCCTCCAGATGAGATCGTAGAGTTTGAACTGCTCGGGAGTCAGGTAGGGTTTTACACTTTCAGGGGTCCTGTAAACAGATGTTGGCCTTATGGCCTCGTGGGCGTCCTGAGCTGAAGAGGGTTTCTTAGATTCGTAGCTCCTTGCCCTTGCAGGCAGGTAATCTTTTCCAATTTCTTCTTTTATGAACTTCCTCACCTCTTTTACTGCTTCATCTGAAACCCGTGTAGAGTCTGTTCTCATATAGGTTATGAGACCAACTCTTTCATTTCCCAAGTCTATACCTTCGTAGAGCTGCTGGGCTATCTGCATCGTCAGTTTTGCGGGAAAGCCGAACCTCTTAGAGGCTTCCTGCTGGAGTGTTGAAGTAATGAAGGGCGGTAAGGGTTTCCTTTTCCTCTCTTTTCTCTCAACTTTTGTTATTCTGAATGGAGCTTTTTTAGCCTTCTCAACAAGTTCGTTTGCCGCCTTTTCATTGGGGATGTCAAACTTATCAAGCTTTTTTCCGTCTACCGCCCAGAGCTTCCCGGGGAATTCTTTGTTCTCTTTTCTGAAAACTCCCTCAACCGTCCAGTATTCTTTAGGAACGAACTTCCTTATCTCCTCTTCCCTGTCGCAGATGAGCCTCAGGGCTACCGATTGGACTCTTCCTGCAGAGAGAGCTCTCTTAAACTTCCTGGAAAGAAGCGGAGAGATGGTATATCCAACTATTCTGTCAAGTATTCTCCTTGCGTGCTGGGCGTATACCTTGTTTTCGTCTATCTTATCGGGGTTCTTAACGGCTTCCTGAATGGCCTTTTTCGTTATTTCGTGAAAACGGACCCTGTAGATGTTGTCTTTCTTTACCCTCTTCAGGGCGTTGGCTATGTGCCAGCTTATGGCCTCTCCTTCCCTGTCCGGGTCTGTTGCAAGGTAGATCTCGTCGCTCTTCTTTGCTGCCTCTTTTATCTCCTTCAATATTCTGTCTTTTCCTTTTATTGTTACAAATTTCGGTTTAAATCCCTTTTCTATGTCTACTCCAAACTCCTTTTCCGGAAGGTCTATAACGTGTCCCATAGAGGCTTTTACTATGAAATCTTTTCCTAAGTACTTCTGTATCGTTTTGGCCTTTGCTGGAGATTCAACTATCAGCAGCTTTTTCTTCGCCATTCTCTAACTCCTTATGAAATCTGGCGGAACTTTAAGTTAGGTTTACTGGACTTTGTAGTCAAAAGTTATAACTTATCTGTGCTCGGAAAAATTGAACAAAACGAAGGGAGGTGGAAAATGGAGCTCTCTACGGCTGCCATCATGCCTTACGCAGTGATGGCCTTTAAAGCAGTGGTGATAGCCGTTGTAGGTTACATAGCTGCCGTTATCGGTAAGAAGATAACTGTAAAGCT
>WFYG01000014.1 GCA_015490195.1 Thermovibrio sp. | reverse complement strand
CTGAGAACCTCTTTGAGAGCGAGCTTTTTGGCTACGTAAAGGGAGCCTTTACAGGAGCCCTTTCAGACAAACCGGGTCTTTTTGAGGAGGCAGACGGCGGAACCCTCTTTTTGGACGAAATAGGGGAGCTCCCCTTATCTTTGCAGGCAAAACTCCTCAGAGTCCTTCAGGAGGGAGAGGTTCGTCGCCTTGGGAGTAACAGAACTAAAAAAGTTGACGTAAAACTTGTTACTGCAACAAACAAAGATTTAAAAGAGCTTTTTTCACAGGGTAAGTTTAGAGAAGACCTCTACTACAGGCTCAACGTTCTAACTCTTGAAGTTCCTTCCCTTAGAGAAAGGCCTGAAGACATCACCGCCCTTACCGGTTACTTCCTCAAGAAATTCTCATCAAAATATGGAAAAAAGGTAGAGATGACCCCTGAAGCCCTTGAAGTTCTCCTCTCCTATTCCTTTCCCGGGAACGTGAGAGAGCTTGAGAACCTCATCCACAGACTCGTAATAACTTCAGACGGCACGATAAAACCGGAAGACCTGAAAGACCTGACAGATTCAAAATCCCAATCGCCTGAAGAAATCACCCTTGACTTTTCTGAACCCTTGCCTCAGAAAGTAGCCCGCCTTGAGAAGGTGATGATAGAGGAAGCCCTTAAGAGAACAGGTTACGTTCAGACGAAAGCTGCAAAACTCCTTGGAATAGATGAGAAGTCCCTCAGGTACAAGCGGAGGAAGTACGGAATATGAGGAAACTCCTCTTTCCAGCCTCTCTTCTCTCTCTCCTCTTTGTGGCAATAGTTATCAACCTCTACGTGTTGCATAGGGAGCTCCACCAGTTCTACCTCTCTTTAATAAGAGAAGAGACTGCAAGAGTTAAATCTGTAGTTGAAGGAACCGTGGCTGGCGGAGGGGACCCTGTAGAAGCCATTTACTCTTACATGAAAAGGTCTAAGCTCCTTAAAGGTGCAACCTTCAACCTTGAAGGGAGGAATATTCCTATTCCCGGTTCGGACATCTCTCCAGACTACCATAAAGAGACTGTAAACCTTAAACCCTTCGTGTTCACCCTCTACTTTGACTTCTCTTTTCTGGATGAGCTTAACAGACACCTGCTTTATATTTTCTTCTCGCTTCTCCTTTTCAGCTTTCTCTTCACTCTTGTTACAGTCTTGGTTGTCAGGGAATATTTCAAAAAACAGCTCTTTTTACAGAAAGAGCGGCAGGAGAGGGAACGGCTTGAAAGTATCAACCTAGTCATCCACTCCCTCATCCACGAGGTAAAGAACAGGCTGAACGTCTTAAGGCTTCTCTCTTACAGACTTGAGAAAAACTGCTCCGGTGAAAACTGTAGCAACTACCTTTTAAAACTGAGAACTGAAATAGACAACCTCGGGAAATACCTTGAAGAGACGTCAGACCTGAGGCGTCCCCTGAAAGTCTCTAAAAGACCCGTTTCTTCTGAACTTCTTTTGAAGAATGCCCTTTCAAAGTTTGAGGAGCTCCTCCAAACAAAAGGAATTAAACTTCAAATTTCGGTTGAGGAGGTTACCCTTAACGTTGATCCTGAAAAGTTTACCTCGCTCCTTGTTGACCTTATTAAGAACGCCATTGAAGCCCTTGAAGGGAAGAGCAAGAAAATCCTGAAGGTAGTGGGAAAGAGAGAGGGAAACTTTTACACCTTCTACGTTATGGACAGCGGAGGGGAGCTCCCTAAATCCGACATCTTTAAACCATTCTACTCAACAAAAGAAAAGGGCTTCGGCCTTGGGCTCTACAACGTTAAACGGATAGCCGAAGCCCACAGCGGAGAGGTCTCTGCCTACACAGAGGGAGGCTGGACGGTCTTCAAAGTCTCCGTTCCTCTGAACCGACGGGAATTTTTCCGATAGATTGCGTAGAGGTCGGAAGATTTTCCCTGCGGAAGAAGTGCTGTATTGCTCCTTGATCCTGAAATTCCTTCACATTTCTTGGCTACTTCAATTTCTATTTTCCGTTCCGAGAAATGGTATGTTTATTGCTTATTTAAGTCTGCTGATCTCGTATAAGAGAGGTTGAAGATGAGATTTGAGAGAGTGAGAAAACTGCTGGGAGTTTCAGCTGCCACTGTTTTTCTTTTAGGAGCTCCCGCACTCCCCTCCCAGAGTCAGCAGACCTACGGCTATTATTACGTCCAGAGCTTACCGAAACAGCCTTTAAGTAAGGAGGAAATTGCCGACCTCCTCCACATGAGAGAGGAGGAGAAACTTGCCAGAGACGTTTACCTAACACTTTCAAAGTTCTATCCCCTTTCAGTTTTTAGGAACATAGCCCGTTCTGAGGAACAACACATGAGAATGGTCGGCCTCCTCCTCCGTAAGTACAACTTACCGGATCCCGTTTCTGAAACGGGAGATCGGGTAGGAATTTTCAAAGACAGGAAACTTCAAGAGCTATACAACAGGTTGGTTGCCCAGGGAAAGCGTTCCCTCGTAGATGCCTTAAAAGTAGGAGCGACGATAGAAGACCTTGACATCAAAGACCTTGAGGAGGCGATAAGTAGAACCGACAACCAGGACATAAAAACTGTTTATCAGAACCTCATGAAAGGTTCAAGGAACCATATAAGAGCCTTTGTAAGATTCCTCAGGCGTTACGGCAGCGATTACAAACCCCATTACATCTCAACTGGCGAGTTCAACAAAATACTGTCGGTAAAACACGAGGCCGGTTTTTACAGCTCCGCTGGGACTCCGACCGGCAGCTCTTTAAGGAGAACATTTTCCGGAACAGTTGTAGGAGTTAAAAAGGTCCCCGGCTTCAGGCGCAGGAATATAACCTGGTGGGCCATAGAGGTTAAAACTCCCAGCGGAACTGTTGAAGTAAGAGTTGCTCCAACCTGGTGGTATCCTGACCTCAACATCAGGAGGGGAGATACCGTAGAGGTTGTAGGCTTTACTCCCCCCTTCTGGAGGATGAAAAGGATAAACGGACTTATGGCCTGCATGGTAGAAGACAGGACAAACGGCACAGTTTACGACTTCTCAAAGTTCCGGCGTTTCTGCAGAACAAAGTAAAGGAGGTTAACCAATGCTAAGGAAGTACGTAAGCCTTTTTCTTCTCTACTCACTTCTCCTTATGGCGCTTACAGGAACTGTTCTCTTTACAATGCCCCACGGCAGGGTTGCCTACTGGACCGGCTGGCGATTCTTAGGACTTGACAAAGACCAGTGGGACAACCTCCACATAATCTTCGGATTCCTTATGGTCTTCTTCGGCATTTGGCACGTTGCACTTAACTGGAGGAGCATAGTCAACTACCTGAAAGGAAAGGCAGGCCTCTTTACCTCAAAAGAGTTCTTAGTAACAACTTTTATCGTTTTCCTTGTTGGAACAGGAACTCTCCTTAACGTTTCTCCCTTTAAAAACTTCATAGACTTTGGAGAGAAGATAAGGAACAGCTGGCCGAAACCTAAAATCATGCCTCCGGCACCACACGCGGAACTCTTCTCACTAAAAAGGGTTGCTCAGCTTTTAGGCATAACTCCTCAGCAGGCACTTAACATACTGAAATCTAAGGGTTTAAAAGTCTCATCAACAGATGAGGCCCTGAAAGAAATTGCTGCCAGAAACGGGACAACCCCTGCCCGGGTTTACGAGATCCTGTCTGAATCTGTTCACTCTGGAGGAAAGAGTTCCTCTTTCCTTCAGCCCGGTTCAGGACTTGGTAGAATAACCCTCAAGGATGTTTGCAGGAAGCTCAATATTCCCCTTCAGATGTGTCTTTCAAACCTTCAGTCCCGGGGTATCTCTGCAAAGCCTGATGAAACTCTGAGGGAAATAGCATTCAGGAATAACCTCTATCCTTACCAGTTAATTGAAATTCTTCAGGGAGGAAAGTAATGGGAAAACTTGAGAGACTGGCAATTAACGACGAGGGTTTCATCTTTGACCCTGAAACGGGAAACAGCTATACGGTCAACAAGACCGGCCTATTCATCATCAAGTTCCTTAAAGAGGGTAAGTCTGAAGAGGAGATAGTTAAAGCCCTCTCTGAGAAGTTTGACGTAAGCGAGGAAGACGCCAGGAGAGACTTAGTTGACTTTATGGAGCAGCTGAGACTCTACGGCCTTCTGGAGGGTGAGAATGTATAGGGTTGCCGTATCGGGAATAAACGCCGTTGACAATCCGGGCCCCGGCGTTGGTATAGCAAAGGGTTTAAAGGGGGGCTCTTTAGAAGTCTCTATCTATGGCCTTGCCTACGATGCCATGGAGCCCGGTATCTACATGAAGTGGCTCTTTGAAAAGAGTTTTATTATGCCCTACCCCTCTGCCGGAGAGGAGCCTTTCATAGAGAGGCTTCTCTACATTAAGTCAAACTACGGTCTTGACGCCGTCATCCCTGCCTTAGACGCGGAGCTCCCCCTCTTTATAAAGAGCTCCTCCCTCCTTGAGAGCTACGGAGTGAAGACGTTCCTTCCCACAGAGGAGCAGTTTAAACTGAGGGGGAAAGACCACCTTCCCGAAATTGCAGAGAGGATAGAGGTAAAGGTTCCTGAAACCAGGATAGTTACCTCTTACGAGGAGCTCAGCAAAGCTGTTGAGGAGCTCGGCTTCCCTGTAATGATAAAAGGTATCTTCTACAAAGCCTACAAAGCCTTCAACATCTCTCAGGCTACCTCCTACTTCAACTCAATTGTTGCCGAGTGGGGATACCCGATAATCGTTCAGCAGGTTGTAACAGGGGAAGAGATGAACGTTGTGGGAGTTGGAGACGGCGAGGGAGGCCACTTTGGACTTGTAGGCATAAAGAAACTCTGGATAACGAGCCTCGGAAAGATCTGGACGGGAGTAACTGTAAGGAACGAGGAGCTCCTTTCGGCAACAGAGCGGTTCGTCTCTGAGTTTAAGTGGCGTGGAGCCTTTGAATTTGAGTGTATAGTCAGCAACAGAGATATCTACCTCATAGAGGTAAATCCCCGCTTCCCTGCATGGGTCTACTTTGCAACAGGGGTTGGGGTTAACCTTCCCGATAGGCTCCTTAAAGCAGCCCTCGGCCTTGAGCCGGAGAGAGACTGGGACTACCCTGCCGGGAAACTCTACGTCAGGTTTACAGACGACTTCGTTACAGATATGTCTGAGTTCCAGAGGGTTGTAACGAGAGGCGAAAACTGAGAAACTAAAGAATTTATAGGAGGTACAAAGTGAAAGAGGCATACGAGAAACCTGTAATACTGAAACTGAAAACCGGAATGATGAACAAGTTCGGTTCGTCTCCGGCCTATATCCGCAAAATCCGAAAGGAGATAGACGGAGTTCCTGTTGAGGAACTCGTTGAGAAGTTCGGCTCCCCCCTCTTTGTCTTCTCTGAGAAGAAACTCCGCCAGAAGTTTAGAGAGGTGAAGAACGCCTTTACCCTCAGGTATCCAAACGTTGAGTTCAGCTGGTCTTACAAAACCAACTACCTTGATGCCATATGTGCCGTTCTCCACCAGGAAGGTGAAACTGCAGAAGTGGTTTCTGAGTTTGAGTACGAGAAGGCCCGTCGTCTTGGAGTTCCAGGGAACCAAATCATCTACAACGGCCCCTACAAGCCCTACGACTCTCTTGTTACAGCTGTGAAGGAGGGAGCCCGTATAAACATTGACCACTTTGAGGAGATTGCAGACCTTGAAAAGGTTGCCGATGAGCTTGGTGTAAAGCCCAGAGTCGGCATAAGGCTCAACATGGATACGGGCATCCACCCCCAGTGGAGCCGGTTCGGTTTTAACCTTGAATCTGGGCAGGCCCTTGATGCCGTTAAGAGAATAGCCTCCGGTGGAAAACTGGAGCTTGTGGGTCTTCACTGCCACATAGGAACCTTTATCCTTGATCCACACGCTTACGAGGTTGAGGTTAGGAAACTCGTTAATTTTGCCTATACAGTTGAAGACCAGTTCGGTTTTAAAATTGATTACCTTGATATCGGAGGTGGTTTTCCTTCAAAGAACAGACTGAAAGGCATTTATCTTCCTCCGGAAGTTGCCGTTCCTTCCGTTGATGAGTTCGCAGAGAGGGTTTGTTCGGCACTTCTCTCAAGTCTTCGTCCCGGAGACTACCCTAAACTCATCTTAGAGAGCGGAAGGGCAATAGTTGACGAGGCGGGGTACCTGATAACAACTGTTCACGCCGCAAAGAGGCTCCCTTCAGGCCTAAAAGCCTACGTTTTAGACGCCGGCGTTAACATTCTCTTTACCGCCTTCTGGTACAAGTTCAATATTGAGATAGACAGGGAAGTTTACGGAACCTCAGAACCCTGCGTATTATATGGGCCCCTCTGTATGAACATAGACGTTGTTGACGACCTTACCTACCTTCCTCCTCTTCCAAGGGGAACCCGTCTTATTCTTTCTCCTGTTGGTGCTTACAACGTTACCCAGTGGATGCAGTTTATCCGTTACAGGCCTGCCGTTGTTCTCATCGGAGAGAACGGCGAGGTTGACCTTATCAGGGAGGCTGAAGACCTTACAGACATTGTGAGACGGGAAAAACTTCCAGAGAGGCTGAAGTTGGAATGGTAACGGAGCTCCTATCACGTTTTAAAAAGTTCTCCGTTCCCCTTTTAAGGAGCTACTCGGCAGTTCTCTTTAACTCAAACCTGTGGGGGGGAGCTCTCCTCCTCCTCTTAACCTTTATCAACCCTAACTTAGGCTTCGGAGGCCTCGTTTCACTCCTTTCCGCCTACATCTTTGCAAGGCTCATCGGTTTTAAAGAAGATTTCCTGCAGCTTGACTACTATATCTACAATCCCCTTCTTGTCGGCTTATCCCTCGGTTACCTCTTCAAGCTGAACCTTCTCAGCCTTCTCTTTCTGGCTACGGCAGGGATTCTGACTTTTCTCCTCACCTATACTCTTTCGTCTATCTTCTATACCTACCTTCGCCTTCCCGTTCTCAGCGTTCCGTTCGTCGTTGTCAGTTCTATCTTCTACCTTGCCTCAACCAAGTTCTCCCAGCTCTTTGTCTCAAACCTTTACTCCCACTCTCCCATTCTAATCTCCCTTAACCTTCCCCTTCCCGTTGAAGGTTATTTCCGCTCCCTTGGAGCCATCTTCTTCCTGCCCTATCCCCTTCCCGGCTTTATTATGGCTCTTCTCCTCTTTTTCGTTTCCCGAATCCTTTTCTTCCTTTCTCTTTTAGGTTACTTCTCTGGAACTTTGACCGCCTACCTTTTTACAGGTTCCTGGTATAAGGTTTTTACAGATACTTCTGCCTTCAACTACATACTTACCTCTATGGCTGTAGGCGGCGTTTTCCTCATACCTTCCCTGAGAAGCTACAAGTTTGCCCTCACCGCCTCTATCGTTTCCGTTCCGGTTATTGAAGGCTCTAAGGTATTCTGGGAAAGCTACGGACTTCCGGTATTTGCCCTTCCCTTTAACGTAGTCTCCCTTCTCTTCCTCTACGTTCTCTTCACTATTGGCTGGAGTTACGTAACCAAAATCTACAAAGGAACGCCAGAGAGAACCCTTGACCACTACCTCACCTACTATCGCAGGTTTCCCTTTACAGGCCGTGAGATAGGCCTTCCGTTCTCAGGGAAGTGGACTGTCTGGCAGTCCTTTAACGGAGAGTGGACTCACAAAGGCCCCTGGAGGTTTGCAGTAGACTTTGTGATAACCGACGAGAAGGGAAAGACCTACTCCGGTTCAGGAACTCAGCTGACAGACTACTACGCTTTTGGAAAACCGGTTCTCTCTCCCGTAGACGGTCAGGTTGTCTCTGTAGTTTCAGATCTTCCCGACAATCCTCCCGGAACTGCCGACAGGGAGAACAACTGGGGCAACTACGTCCTTATCTACGACAGACGGGGTTTCTATGTTCTCATCTGCCACTTTAAGCAAAACTCTATAAAAGTAAAGCCTGGAGACACCGTTGTAAGGGGAACCCTTTTAGGACTGTGCGGGAACTCCGGTTACTCCCCACAACCCCACATCCATGTCCACGTTCAGCTTCTCTCTTACGTGGGAGCTCCCACCGTCCCCTTTAACTTCACTTCCTACATCTCTCAGAACCGCTTCCACGACGTTGGAATTCCAAAAGAGGGAGAAGTGGTTGAGCCGGTTTACCCGGATAAATCCCTCTACCACCGACTCAACATGCTGATAGACCAGTCTTTTGACTACCTGATAACAGAGAACGGGAAGACTTCCCGATTCACTGCAACTGTTAAGATGGCATCAGACGGGACTTTTTACCTGACAGACGGCAGAGCTAAACTCTACTTTGGAATACAGAACGCTACCTTTTACTTCTACCACTTTGAAGGTGATATTGGCTCTCCACTGAAATACTTCTTCTTCTCGTCTCCGAAAATTCCACTTTTCTACTCACGGGAACTTCACTGGTATGACTACCTTCCCCTTATCTCTATCTCCTCTAAACTGAAGAGAGAGCTCTATCTCTTTCTCTCCTCAATTAACCAGAAGTTGTTTTCTGTATCTACAGAAAGTTCCTGGTTAAAACATTTCAGCCTGGAAACTGTTATAATCCAGCCGAGAAAGACGCTGAAAGCTCAGGTAGAACTTTCAGAAGACGTGGGATTTGAGAGAATCACATTCAACAACGTAGAAATCAGGAGGGTGAGAGATGAAGAAACTTCTGTTACCTCTTAGTCTTGCAGTTGTCTTTGCTGCACCTTCACTTGCTGCAGAGCAGGGTAAGAAGATTTACGCCTACGGAGCTCTCTACGGAACTTACCTTGACTACAATAACTCCAAATACAAAGAGGACGGCTACAGCACAACAGGTTACCTGAGCCTTGGAGACGGCCTCCACAACACTCTTAAGCTTGGCGTTGAGTATACCCACATCAACTACAAAGACGGCTACTCAGACCTCAACCAGGAAGACTACACAATTGCCTATACAAACACAAACCAGCTCCTTAAAAAACACACTTTCACTTTTGGAGCCCACTACATAAACAGCGACGACGACCTTACAGACGGCGGCTACACCCTCTTCTTTGACGGAACATACTCTAATTCCATCTATCCCTACTACTTCAAGTGGAACGCCGGTATAGGACTCTACTACAGCCGCTACACAAACACCACAGACTTCAACGTCTACCAGGTCAATTCTCATACAACAGTTAAACTCTTTTCAGACTACAGGAGGGGAGCTCTCTACACAGATGTAACCGGCTACTACATCCACGTTACAGATTCCGATACCATTGGAATTGATAAGAGCAACTACTACTCACTTGATTTAGCCCTTCGCTACTACTACGGCAGTTACGACTTTAAAATCGGCGGCTGGGTAGGTCAGCAGATGTTTGCGGTTAAGAACGGCGGTTTCGTCGTTTATAACCTCAAAGAAAAGTACAAAGGTGGAGCCTACACAGAGATAGGCTACACCTTTAAAAACGGCTTAAGGCTTGCCTTTAACCTTTCCGTTAACAGATTCAGCGAAGAGGGCAATAACGTCACCCAGACCGCTGGAACAGTTTCTGTAGGTTACAGGTTCTAACCTGGGGGTTCACTTGAGACGACTAATTGTTTCTCTTTTAATAGCTTTAGCTATTCCTGTTTCTGCCTTCTCGCTGACCTATACGGATATAAAAGAGGCTTACCACCGTTCCTACATCTACGAAAAAAGCGGAGACTATGCAGACGCAATTAAAGCCCTTATGCCGGTCTACAAGAGCTATCCAAACGGCTACACCGTTAACCTGCGCCTTGGATGGCTCTACTACCTTGCAGGTAGGTATGCAGACTCTGAGTACCACTACAAAAAGGCGCTTCAGGCGATACCAACTTCCGTTGAGGCCGTTTTAGGCCTCATGCTTCCCCTTATGGCTCAGAACAGGTGGTCTCAGGTTGAGTCCTTGGCCTATAGAATTTTAAAGACCGACTACTACAACTATTACGGAAATCTCCGTCTCTCTGTTGCTCTTCGCCATCAGAACAAATTTTCAATGGCTGAAGCAGTAGACAGGAAGATGTTGACCCTCTACCCTACAGATGTAAACTTCCTCAACGAGCTTGCTCTCTCACTTTTAGGCGAGGGAAAGAAACTCTACGCAAAGACCATCTTTGAGAACGTTCTCATTCTTGACCCTGAGAACGTTGTCGCCAGGGAATACCTTGAGAAACTGACATCTTCAGAATCAACCCAGTCAAAGGGAATTTCCTCTGTTAACCAGAGAAAAACACCGGAAAACACTTCTCCGAATACAGAAAATTCTACCAAGGAAAGCGGCGGTAAAGTGGGTGATTAGACCGGGGAGCTCCCCACCTCTTTTCTCTTTTTTACCAGCCAGGAGGGGAAGTCTGTAGCCATTGCGTCAACGCCGTTTCTGAGAGTTCTCTCAAAACTCCTCTCGTCGTCTATCAGCCACGCTACAACCACCTCTTTTAACCTGTGAGCAAACCTTACGGCCTTCTCTGTCGCTAAAGGCCAGCGGGGGAGGACTATCTCTGCTCCTATTTCTTTTGCCGTTACTATTCCACCAGGAGGCCTTGAGTAGATGAGCCCCGTTGTCAACTCTCTTTCTATCTCCTTCACTCTCTTTAGAGCTTCAGGGTAGAAACTTATAAGTGCTATCCAGTTGGGGAACTCAGATAGAGAGACAACCTCTTTAACAACTTTCTCTACAGTTTCTGGCTCCTTTATTTCAACAAAGAGGCCACACCTTCCGTTAACCGTTTCAATAACTTCCCTTAGAGTCGGAACCGGTTCTGTTCCGGCAATTCTTATTTTCTCTTTTATCTCCTTCAGCGTCAGCTCTTTTACTTTTCTATCAACTCCAGCAACTCTTTTAAAGTCCGGGTCGTGGACTACAACTAACTCTCCGTCGGCCGTCTCCCTTACGTCACACTCAATTACGTCTGCTCCTGCCGATATTCCCCTTTCAAAAGCTTTTAGTGTGTTCTCGGGGAGCTCCCCTCCAGCTCCCCTGTGCCCTACAACGGCAAAAGGTTTAACTGTTAGCCTTCTGATTATCTCTTTCAACCTTTTAGCCTTTTAACGGCTTTCAGTCCTATGTCTGTTCTGTAGTGCATTCCATCGAAGTGAATTCTCTTAACAGCCTCGTAAACCCTCTCTCTTGCCTCAACTATGTCTTTTCCAAGTGCCGTAACGTTTAATACCCTTCCTCCGTTAGTTACCAGTTTTCCGTCTTTTACAGCCGTTCCTGCGTGGAAAACAACAACTGTAGGGACTTTTTCAGCTTCTTCTATTCCCGTTATAACTTTTCCCTTTTCGTACTTTCCGGGGTAACCTTTAGACGCCAGAACAACGCAGATTGAGGTCTCTGGCCTCCAGTGGAGTTCCTCAACAAGCCTTTCCTCAACGGCGCTAAGCGCAACGTCAACGAGGTCATCTTCAAGCCTTCTCAGTATTGCCTGAGCTTCGGGGTCTCCGAACCTTACGTTAAACTCTAAAACTTTAGGCCCCTCCTCTGTTATCATCAGTCCTGCGTAGAGAATTCCTTTAAACGGCATTCCCTCTTCAGCCATTCCCTTCAGTATCGGCTTTATAACCTTTTCCTGAACTTCCCTCTCCATCTCCTCAGAGAGAACCGGTGCCGGAGAGTAGGCTCCCATTCCTCCTGTGTTTGGCCCTCTGTCTCCGTCAAAAACGGCCTTGTGGTCTTGAGCCGTTGCAAGTGGAACAAACCTTTCCCCGTCTGTTATAACAAGGTAAGAGGCCTCCTCTCCCTTTAAACACTCTTCTACAACAACTCGGTTTCCGGCCTCTCCAAAAACCTTTTCAACCATTATCTTCTCAACGGCCTCTATGGCTTCGTCAACCGTTTGTGCCACAACAACTCCTTTTCCTGCCGCCAGTCCGTCTGCCTTTACAACTATGGGAGCTCCCACCTTCCTAATGTATTCCTTTGCCTTTTCCGGGTTGTCAAATACCTGAAAGTCGGCAGTAGGAACTCCAAACTTTCTCATCATCTCCTTTGCAAAGGCCTTACTTCCCTCAAGCTGTGCAGCTGCCTTAGAGGGTCCAAATACCTTCAGTCCCCTCTTTTCAAACTCATCTGTTATTCCTGCAACCAGTGGAGCTTCTGGTCCCACTATCGTAAGGTCTATTCCCTCTTTCTCTGCAAAGTCTGCCAGCTTTTCAACTTCCGTCGGCTTTATATCTACACATTCTCCTACCTGAGCTATTCCCGGGTTGCCGGGAGCTCCGTACACCTTCTCTACTCTATCACTCTGTGCAACCTTCCAGGCAAGTGCGTGTTCCCTTCCTCCGCCGCCAACTATTAAAACTTTCATCGGCCTACCCCTTGACTTATAAATTGTTGGGCAATTATAACAGTACCTCCCCTTCTAAATACAACTATTTTATACCTTCTTCTCTTTTTTTCTCCTTCTTTTCCCGATCTTACGTTTCTGAGAATTTTTTTGATGTAATTTCTCGTCTCTCTGTAAGGAGGAACTCCACCGTATTTTTCTATCGCTCTCTCTCCTGCGTTGTACGCTGCAAGTGCCAGTTTCCAGTTTCTGTACTTTTGGTACAGTTTTTTCAGCAGTTTTGCTCCTGCGTTCAGGTTTTCGTCAACGTTAAAAGGGTCTTCAACTCCCAGTTTCCTTGCAGTTTCCGGCATCAGCTGGCATAGTCCCATAGCCCCTTTTCTTGAAACTGCTCTTGGGTTAAAATTTGATTCTGCTTTAACCAGTTCTCTGAATATTCTTACAGGTAACCTGTACTTTCTGGCGTAATAGACTATCTTCTCGTCAATTGTTTTTAGGTTCTTAGGTCTTTTAAATTCTCTCTCTCCCGAACCTGTTATGTAGATTACTCCGTTTCTTTTGTAGACTTTTATCCAGCCAAAAGCCTGTTGGGGAACTAAAAAACTAATTAAGCAGATACATAGTCCTAACTTTCTCAACATTTCCGTTTAAAGCTCCAATAATATTTCTTAAAACGCTTTCACTCCCTTTGCCGAGTATCCTGTCAAGAAGTCCTACTTCCTGATGAACAAAGACAACTTTTGCTTTGGGGCAATTACCAAGCTTTCTGGCTATCTCAACTGCCCTATCAAAGTTGCCCAGATAGTCAACCAATCCCAGTCTTTTTGCTTCTTCTCCTGTAAATATTCTTCCATCTGCAAATTTTTTAACCTTCTCTACAGGAAGGTGTCTTCCTTTTGCAACTGCTTTTACAAACTGCATGTAAGAGTTATCAATTAGTTTCTGAACAACAGCTATCTGCTTTGGATCTGGTTTCTCAAACGGATTTAGAAGATCCTTATAAGGTCCACTTTTAACAGTAATTACTTCTATTCCTATCTTTCTAATCAGCTTACTAACGTTGTAAGTCTGAAGTATTACTCCTATGCTTCCCGTTATTGTTCCGGGGTTGGCCACTATTTTTGTCGCGCCGACAGATATGTACAGCCCACCAGAAGCCGCAACAGACTCCATGGAGGCTATAACAGGCTTTTTCTCTGTAATTTCTACAATTTTGTCGTGAATCTCCTGGCACGCTCCAACAACTCCTCCGGGGGAGTTTACCCTTATTATTACTGCCTTAATATTACTGTTTTTTTCCACTCTGTCCAACATCTGAAGGTACCTGTCTGCGTCACTAATGACGCCGTTTACCTTTATTACTGCTATTTCTCCTCTGCCTATGCCGATTCCATCTACCGGTTTTCTTAACAGACCGTAGACTGTGAAGGTAATTAAAGATGAGAAAATAATTACAGCTATAACTATTAGGAGCGTTTTTATCTTTTTCATCCTCTCTCCCTGACGTTAAAGTGGAGTTTTACAAATGAAGGAAGCTTTTCTTGAGGGATTTTTTCAAGAAGTTCCCTGTTGTTTAAGTTCCCCTCTCTAACCTCAATTCCCAGTTTACGGGAAAGCTTCCTCAGCATCTTCAACCTTTCGGCTTTTGCAACTATTGAAGCTGCAGCGACTACCGGGTCAGCCTCTCCTTTAACCTTGGCGAAAATTTCCATACCTTTAAACTCCTCTCTTAGTACCTTTTCAACTCTATTGCTGAACCTGTCTACTACAACTTCTCTGGCTCTACACCTGTGCAGTAGTTTCTCCAGTAATTCTTTGTATATCTCTTCAAGATATCGGTTAAGATTTTTAAACTTATCGTACTCTTTGTTGTACTTCTCAGGAGGTACTACTCTAACAACTCCTGTGCAAGCGCTCTTTATTTTTTCAGCCAGCTTAAGTATCTGTTCCTCTTTTAACTTCTTTGAGTCTTTAATCTCCAGTTTAAGCAGCTCTTTTAAACAGTTTTTGTCAGAACACACGCAGGCAATAACTAAAGGCCCGAAGAACTCACCTTTACCGGCTTCGTCGCACCCTATTTTCGGGAGTTTTCCTTCCAGATTAAGGAGCTCCCCAATAACCGTTTCTTTAACTTTCTCTCTACCTTTCCCGGAGTAGACAATGCTACCGGAGTCGTAGATTGTTAACTCTCCTCCTCCGAGTTTCAGCCTGTACGCTGCGTACTCAGGAGGTTTCTCCTCTTTTGCTCCCTTCTCTTTCAGTCGCTTTACAAGTTCCTTGGCTTTTTCTTTCTCCAGTTTCATTTTCTGATAACCTCTACGCCTACGCCGGCTTCCGGTCCGTAGTAGCTATTGTATCTCAGCTCAAGGTGGTAGTTTTTATTCAGGAAAATCTGGATGCTGCCTCCGTACTCCGGATTTTGACCTGTTGTTCCGTAGCCAACAAGTCTTATCCTTTTTGCCAGCCTTTTAGCTATTGTAAGTTTTGCTACAGTCTCTCCGTACTTTGTTATGTAAGGTTCTATAGAGAAGTTTTCAAGCTTTAGTGTTTTTTTGAACTTCACCTCAACAGGTTTAAACAGAGAGGCTGTTGCGTAATATGCAACCTGAACCGCCGGGAAGAGTTCTGAGCTTGCTTCAATCTCTTCCGGGGAAGCCCCTGTCATTATCAGGTTAAGTATCTGCTCTCTGGTAAGTGGGGGATCAGAAGAAAGGTAGATTGTTAAGTTGTTGAGCTCTCCCTCTATCTTCATGTATACATAGTATCCTGATATGTAAGCACTAGCCAGAATACTTATCCTTCCTTTCTGTCTTATTAAATCCTCAATGGTTCCGTTTCCATAGATTACCTTAAATATTTTTCCCATGTAGTCTATCTTCCCATCTGTTACGTAGAACGTTCCACCTACAGTTAACCTCTGGGAAATTGTCTTTATCCACAGTTTTGGAACTATTGTTAAACTGAAAAGTTCTCCTTTTATTTTTAAAGGTTCATCAAACAAAATATTTATGTTTATATTTATCGGAACCGTAACGTTTATGCTGCCAGTGTTTCTGCTCTTTTTCTTTTCTTTTCCTAGAATTACTCTAGCTTTAGATACCGTTAGCGTTCCGTTAAAGCTCTTCTTCTCGTAGATTAGCTTTCCTGATATCAATCCTTTCCACCTGTTTATCTCTCCTACCGGAACGAGAGAAGTTATTATGTTGAAGTTTCCTCCTTTTCCTTTTACGATGATTTCTCCTCCTCCAACAGTTAACTCTCCAGAGAGTTCTTCCACTTTTCCGTCTTTTACAACGGCCTTCAGAGAACTTGCAACTGCTCTGTCAAGGAGGTATCTGGTTTTTATTTCAACTCCGCTTCCGTTGACTTTGACGCTGTAGTGGAACTCCTTTTCGTAGCTGAAGTTCCCCTTTAATTTTAGACTGTTTCTTGCAAAAGTTACGAATTTTTGAGCTTTGGTCAGGTAAACCAGCCCTTTTACTCCTATATCTCCTTCAAAGTTTCCCTTGATTCCTTTTTCTAAACTAATATTTTCAACTTTAATCCAGCCATCAAGATAAGATAGGGTTAGATTTGAGATGTCTAGCTTCCCGTTTTTGAGGTTTATGTAGAGTCCAGATACTGAATATAGCGGATAAAACCCGGTAGGGTAGATTTTGAAGGCCGGAATAGCAATTGTTCCTGACATAGTTGTTAGATTTAAGTTAACAAAGGCCATGTTTACTACAACTTTTGCTTTTAGGTTCTTTATTTCCAGTTCTTTAATGAGCCCAACAGAGAACCAATTTTTGCCGTTGGCTATGATCTTAAGGTTTATTCCTTTTCCTTTAACAACTATGAGACCATAGTTTTCTGGTTCAACTAAGTTTCCTTTAATTTCTGCCGTTCTTGTTCCGGTGAATGGGGAGTAAGTATTTAATTTACCAGAAATTTTTACAGTAAATTTAGAAATCAAACCAGAAAATCCAACAGAAATATCCCCCTTAACCTGTCCAGTGCTTTTCTTGGCAATTTCTACTTCTACTTTTCCTTTACCTAAAATCTCTTTAGTTTTAAGGTTTATAGAGACAATACCCGCTATGGCGTTCTTCACGTTACCGCCTTTCATGAAATAGGAAACTCCTTCTGCCCTTATAGTTAATACAGAATTCTGAAGCGTTACGTTGTAACGACCGTTTCTGAACCTGTTTTCTCTGTAGGAGAGGGTTCTTAATTCTCCTCCGATTCTGGCGGAGATCTTTCTCTTTGCGTACTTGATTTCTCCACTTGCAGAGCCTTCTGCCGTTAGTCCGTCGTAGTTAAACTCTCCGTTGAAGCCGTCTATGTGGACTTTTACAACCAAACTGTTTTTCTTTTTTAAGTCTGCAGCGCTTATCTGGAAACTACCGTCTCCCTCTCCTTTAAAGCTGAAAGGCAGCCTGACTTTAAAGCTCTGAAGCAGTCTTTTCACTTCACTGCCTTTAACGTCTCTAACTTTTCCGCTGGCAAAGAGCTCCCTCCTGCCTCTCAGCCCAACTTTTAGAAGATCAAGGGTACCTTTTTCTGAAACTGCAACAACCTGAAGGGTGTAGTTCTTAAGAGTTAAATCTGCTTCTGTTTCACCGAGGTAGATTCCTCTAAATCCCATAGAGTTGCTACTTATAGAGAACTCTCCCCAGGGGTTTTTCAGGCTTCCCCAGAGTCTGCCTCTACCGTTAACCTTTCCAGAGAACCCCAGCTTTCTCAGGAATGCCATCTTTTCCAGCGGTATTTCAGCTGCAACGAGGGAGCTCTCTATCTCCCTTCTATCTATAAGGAGAACTCCCTTTGCCGATACCTTTTCCCCTTCTTTACCGTTCAGGCTTCCGTAGAACTCAACCTGCTTTCTATTCCCTTTAAATTCAATCCTTCCTTTTCCACTGACTCCCTGGAAGAAAAGCTTGTTAACTGTTAACTTTCCTCTATAATTTACTTTACTGTTTCTTACGAAGAATTCTGTCTTTCCGGAAACTACAACGGTAGGTATCCAGTTCTTTAGCTTTTCTTTTTCCCTTTCTACCGGTGTAAGCAGTGATAGATTAAAGTTGTTCAGTTCTATGTTCCCTTTCACTTTTCTACTTTTCCATAAAATAGTGGCAGTACCTTTAACTTTTTCTGAGTTTAACTCAAATCTACCCTGCTGTATCGTTAAGTTTCCCTTAATTTTCGGACCATTCAGGATCACAATAGGAGTTAATATCTGTTTAGCGTTGCCTCTTAAATCAACAAGAGGCTTTCTCAACTCTCCTGTAATCTGAAAGGTTCCTCTTAAGTTTTTCACTTCCACGTTTTTATATCTGAAATTCTCGGCATCTACATCTCCTCTAATGTCAAGCTTATTTGAAGCAGTTCCCTGTGCCGTGAAGAGAGCTCCACCTAACCTCCCTCTTAGCTGTTCAATCTTTATCATCCGGTCTATAGAGATAGTTCCAAATCCTTCGGTGGGAATACCTTCAATCTTTCCTTTCCAATTGAGGGCTAATTTACCATAATTTTTTACAGTTGTTTTTAAGAAAAAAACACTAGAAGAAATACTTCCACAAAAACTCCACATTTGCAGATCTCTTAACTTTAAACTTCCCTCTACGTTTATCCCATCGTAACATGCAAGGAGCTCCGGAACTATAAAATAGCTTCCTTTTCTATAACCACTAAACGGATAAACAGAAAACCTCCTGTTGCCTACTCTTCCGTTAACACCACCGCAGAAGAAGTGGTTATCATCAACAACCAGCCGGTTAAGCTGAAGTTTCCCTTTAGACCATACAGCAATTAAACGACCAGCTTTAATTTTCTGAAGAACTACAGGAAGCCTAAAAGAGAGTTTTTTTCTTTTCTTCTCTTTACTGCCTTTTAAAAAAATTTTTCCTTCGTTAAAAGCCACAAGAGAGATTACCGGTTTAAGTTCCCTAAAACTTCTGTATACTAATATGTCTACTTTCGGATGGTAGAATTCACCCGAGAACTTTGGCGTTTGAACGTAAAGAAAATCAGCTTTCAGGGATAATTCCCCTTTTTGCCAGTTAAAGTTCCACTTAAGGTTTCTTTCAACAAGGGAAAGTTGCTCCTTTTTCTTAAGCCAGTACTTAAAAACATTTACGGAGGCCTTATACCCAAAGAAGAGAAAGAGAAAAACCAAAAAGAGCCTGAGGAGTTTGTGGAGCCGTCCACTTTTAAGGGACTTACCAAACTCCTTTAAGAACTCCTTAAATCTCACACTCTATCTCCAGAGTTTCCCAGCTTCTACATTTGGGGCAGATCCATTCAAAGGTATTTGTTCTAAAGCCGCAGCTCTCACACTTGTAGAGCTTTCTCTTCTCCTTTAACCTTGAAAGTAGAAATATAACCTCTTCAGCAACTTTTTTTCTTCTTCCGGTTTCCCATAAAATTTTTATGTAGGTGTCAAAGAGTTCGGGATCAAACTTACCGCTCTCCCAGAACCTCTTTAACATGGAAAGGGCTTTACTGTTTTCTCTCCTCTCTATCCAGAACTTTACAGCTCTGGCAACGGCAGGGGGAGAGAGCTCCGATTCTTCAACAAGCTGTACGAGCTTCTCTTCTGTAAGCTTATCAAACTTTTCAACAACCTCTATGAAAGGGGAAGCTTTTTGGGGTGAAAGCCTTATTCCCTTAAGAGCACTGCTGTAGCCTTTCTCTGCTTCTCCAACAGAGTAGAAGAGTTTTGAGAGAACATAGTAGTAAAGAGGAACCGGAAATTGGAGCTCCAGTTTTCTAAGAAGACGAAAGGCTTTGTCGGATCTTCCGTAATCAATGTACCTGTTTGCAAGGTAGAGTTTCGTATGGATGAGGTCGTCTCTGAATTCCTCCTTAAGTTTGACGGCCTTCTCAAGGAGTTCAACTGCCTCTTCCAGTTTACCTGAGGCTTTTTTCAGCTGAGCCAGCTCGTAGTAAAAGAAGCTCTCTCCCGGGTATAGCTCTATCCCTTCTTTAAGGGCGTCTTCTGCTCTGTCTATGAAACCTGCAGCTCTGTAAACAAGGGCAAGGTTAAGAACTACCAATTTTTTCTCATCTTCAGAGAGGTTCTCCGTTTTTAGCTTTTCAAGTATCTTCAGACTCTTATAGTACTCCCCCTTTTCCCTCAGCAAAATGGCAAGGGTAAGGTGGGCGTTTACGGGACTGTCTACGTCAACATCTGATATCTCCTTTATAAGGTCGTGTCTGTTTATTGAAAGTTTTTTCAGGTAAGTTTCAACAGAGAATCTTTTCTCTTTTGAAAAAAGAGATTTCAGTTTATCTATCATTATTCCCAGAACCGTTTAAGAGTTTCGTAAGTTTCATCTAAAGACTGAGGAATCACCTTTACGCCGCCTGTTACAGGCATAAAGTTGGTATCTCCTACCCACCTAGGAACTATGTGGTAGTGAATATGGGTTTCTACACTCCCCCCCGAAGCTCTTCCGAGGTTGAGTCCCACGTTGAAACCGTCGGGGTTGTAGGCTTTCTTCAGGGTTTCAATTGAACGTTTTATCAGTGAATCAATTTCTGCGAGTTCTTCTGGGAGAAGCGATAGAAAGTTTCCTGTGTGTCTTACAGGACAAACCATAAGGTGAGCTGTGTTGTAAGGAAAGCGGTTCAGTATAACCAGAGCTCTCTCACCCCTGTAAAGAAGGAGATTTTCTCTGTCTTTTTCAGGGTGCTCCTCAAGGGCTTTACAGATAAAACAACCCGTTTCCTTCTCTTCTCCGGCTCTTGAAACGTAAGAGAGACGCCACGGCGCCCAGAGAATTTCCACGTTATCCTCCTATAAGTCCGTATTTTTTCAGTTCTACAAGTATATAGCGCAGAACCGGCTCTGTTGTCAGGCAGGGGTTGTTGGCCAGCGTTTTCTCTCTGTTTTCCATCTGGCTGAAGACTATACTTTCAACGTCGTAGGGGAGCTCCCTCAGGAGTTCCTTACACTCTACACTTTTCAGGAAGGCATCTATCATTGGGCTTATCCTGAGGGTTTCACACTCTCTTAAAGCCTTTTCAAGCTCTCTCCTTCCGTTTTTTACCGTACAGTTTCTGATGTAATCACCGTACTGGAACTTCAAGTATCCTGTGAGGTCTTCCATAAGAAAGGCTATATCTCCGTCTGAAGGTCTTATGTCTGCCGCAACTCTCTCCTGTAGGTCTTTCAGACATATCTCTGCAGTTTTAAAAGCCGCGGTTGAGTAGGCCTTCTGGAGCTCCTCTACAGGTATCTGGTAGCTGTTTGCTATCTGTGTGAAAAACTCAAGTTTTGAAACGACAACAGGGTCTAAATCAGCTGGCTTGATGTGGAGGTCTGCGTCTTCCACAAATTCTGCAAGTCCTTTCTGCCAGAACTGCTGGTTTTTTGAAAGGAAGCTCTCAAGACCTGAAGCAGAAGCATGAATAGCAGGGACACCCGCTACAAAAAAACAGGTAAGAATTCTCAAAGTCGCCTTTCTCAATTTTTTCTTCAACATGTTATCCCCGGAAAGATTTTCGTAAATATGATACCGAAAACCTCACCAAACTATCCAGCCCTCCCATAAGGGGAAAATTTTCCCTTGGAAACAGCTTAGATTCGGAAATTTTTCCGGATGCGGCCGCCATGGAGGCGACAGCTTAAGCGTAGATGCTTACGGATGAGGTGGTGTCTGAAGGGGTCGTTGTAGTTGAAACGGCCTGCTGCAGTATGCTCATAACCTGGTTGAAGAGGTCTTCCTGAGTTAGTCCCTCTAGGTTTAGCTGAAGAAGCCGATCCTTAACGGCTTTTCTCTCTTCCTGCGGAAGAGACTGAAGGAGATCTCTGACCTGTTGCCTCTGGTCGGGAGAGAGTTCCCTCATTATTCTTCCCATTCCTCTACTATTGCCTGCACCGTACATGTACTGTGCCATTGCACTGCTTACCTGGTTTACAGTAGCCATCCCTTTCCTCCTTCGTTTTGATTTTATGAATGCTGACCCAACCTCCATGACGGCCGTATCTTTAATATAAGCAAAACCCGTGCCTGGTTTATCGGCTTCCATCTTACTAGGTTAAGGCCGCATACTTCTCAGTGCGTAAATCTGTTTGCCGCAGTAGCCCTCTAAGATGCCACCTCTACAGAGCTTCGGGTCTCTTCTTACCACAACAAATTGACATTTGTTGTGGTGTACAGTTAGAATAGCAGTGAAGAAGAGCTAGAGAGGGAAGAGATAGAGAAGCAGAGAGCCGGTTTACGCAGCCTTTACCAAAACGTTGATATATTTCGCCTGAGGCTATTCAGTAATACCTTTATACCCTGTAACTGCTGTAAGAGGAAATATATAAACGGTAGCAAGTCACCGCAGCGGAGGTAGAGAAGTGAAGATAAAAGAGGCGATAGAGCTCTTCATCAACTTTAAAAGTAGGGAACTCTCCCCAAGAACCCTCAAAGAATACAGGAACGACCTGAACCTCTTCGCAAAAAGCGTCGGCGACATTCCAGTTGAAAGCGTTAAAACCGCCCACCTTATGGTATTCAGAAGCTCCCTCAACTGCTCCCCCTCACTGATAAACCGACGCATGTCGGCTCTGAACTCCTTTTTTAACTTCCTGGTTGATATGGAACTGATTGAGAAAAACCCCTTCAAACCCTCACTCAGAATAAAAAAGGTTAAGCAGAGAGTTCCTGAAGCTCTAACTGAAAAAGAGGTAGAGAGGGTTCTCTATGCAGCAAGGGAGCAGAGTTATAGAGACTACCTGATGATTAAAACGATCCTCCAGTGCGGTCTGAGGATCTCAGAACTCCTCTCACTAACGAAAGAGAACATAGTTAACTACAGAGGAAGGAAGGTTCTCAGAGTCATCGGAAAGGGAGGGAAAGAGCGTTTTATCCCCCTTACAGAGGAGTTTGCCAAGGAGCTCCTCTCTTACGCAGAAAAGTGCCAGACTGAAAGGCTCTTTCCCCTTACCTACCAGGGAGCCAGGTACATCTTCAACAAAATCAAGGAGAAAAGCGGAGTTGACCTCCACCCCCACAAATTACGCCACACTTTCGCTACCCTTTTGGTTGACAAAGGAGTTGACATAAGGGTAATTCAGGCCTTTTTAGGCCACGCCTCTCCAAACACCTCTGCTCGCTACGCAAAGGTGAGAGACGACCTGATGTTCAAAGTTGTTGACTCAGTCTTTGGAGGTTAGAAATCTGAACGCCTCAACCAGACCGGCGCAACCGTAGAGCATCGCATCTCCAAGGGGGTAGGCCTCCTCTCCAACCCTTGCGGCAAGTCTCCTGTTGGGCCCCACAACGAAAACTCTCTCAGGCTCTATCTTCTCAAAAACGACTGCTCCGTGTCCTCCATCCTCAAAGACCTCCTCAAAGGAGAGTTCCCCCCTTACCAGCTTTCCTACGAGGAGTTTCAACTTACTACCGTCTAACATTTTGGTGTGGTGTTCAAAGAGGCCGACAACCTCTCCCTCCTTCACAGAAGCCCCCAGTGTGTGGCCGTTACCAACGTCTAAAACGACAAACTCTTTAACGCCCAACCTTTTAGCATAGCCATCCATACCGGCAACGGCGGCAATCTTACTGTCCATAACAAAACCCTTCAGCCCAATCTCTGATAGTTGCTCCAGTATAGAGTCAAACCTCGTAAAGAAACCTGTCCTCTCCGTCACAACCATCCTCTCAGGCCGTCTCTCCCTCTCAAGGAGCTTCCTCAGGTAACGGAACCTAGTCACCCTGTCGCTCTGCCCCTTAACGAAGCCGTGATCCTGACAGGCAATACCGATGGTGAACTGGGAGAGCTCCAGCCCCCTATCAATTGACCATAAAATTCTCTGGTAAGTTTCAGTTTCCAGGTCGCTCAGGTAAATGTCGCACCTATCCAGAGAGTCAACGACTTCAAACCCAAGTCTTTTAACCTCATCAATGTCGTCCCTTATAGTCCTTGCCGCCTTCTCCGTTATCCTGACAGAGAACTCCCTTTTCAGATGGTTAACGAGAGCTCTCTTAACGGGACCCCCTCCCATAACATAGCCACACACGCCGATGTCGCCTGATAGTTCTGCCACCTTTTTGGCAAGCTTTTCTGTAGGAGAGGGAAGAATAGCCTTCGGCCAGTTCTCTTCGTTAAGTGAGAAGTCTGGAACCACTATGTCCTGAGTTCCCTTCCCTATATCAACACCCAAAAACAGATTTGCCACCTTCCGCCTCCTTAACATAAAATTCTAAACCAGCCAGAATTGTGGTGGAGGACATCCATGTTTGACGTAGCAGACGACCAATTCCAGGGACCTGTAATAAAGGTAATCGGCGTAGGTGGCGGTGGGGGAAACGCCGTAGCCCGGATGTACGAAAGGGGAATTGAAGGAGTTGAGTTTATAGCTGTAAACACAGACGCTCAGGTTCTCTCTCGAATGCCCGTTCCTGTAAAGGTTCAGATAGGAGAGAAGTTAACAAAAGGTTTAGGAGCCGGAGGAAAGCCTGAAATCGGAGAACAAGCGGCCTTAGAGGATGAACCCAAGATAAGGGAAGTTTTAGAAGGCTCCGACATGGTCTTCATAACCGCCGGAATGGGAG